>JAFUYT010000010.1 GCA_017470425.1 Bacteroidaceae bacterium
AAAGCATAAGCCCTTAAAAAATTTTGATTTCATATCAAAATGCAGTACTTTTGCGCCCGATTTCAATCAGGGCGCTCTACGCTTTCATCATAAAAACTCAAATATCAACCAAATTCTTACTCTTATGACAAAACAACTACTTTCAAACTTCAGGCTACGGGCCGTCATGCTCGTAGCTCTTATGTGCGCGGCGTTCTCAGGGACGGCGTGGGCGGACACGGTGACCTTGAAGTACTCGGGCTCCACGACTACTAACATGACAGGCGATGGCAACGAAGCTGCCACTGTGGGACTGGATGCAGACGAATGGTCTGTTGTAGCGGCCAAGAACAGTGCGAGCAATAACGTTGGCTTGAATTCGGCAGGTGACATCCGTCTGTATTACAATGCAAGTGGAAGCAATACACTTTCCGTTTCATCTCTCACAGGTGCAACTATTAATTCCATCAAGATCACTTTCACGGGTTCCACTTATAGCAATGCCAGCGTAACAGTCGGTGGTAATGCCGTAACGGGAACCGATGGCGTTTATGAAATCAACGGCACGTCATTTGTCATAGGAAATGGTAACAGCTCAAACGTACAGGTACGTATTTCCCAGATTGTTATCGACTATAGTACTGGCGGTGAGACACCGGCTCAGCTTGAAGAGAGCGACTTCGCACTCACTGGTGCTCCTGTTGCTCTTACCTTCGACCTCTATGACAATGCCGAGGCTCAGGTCATCAACTACACGACCAGCAGCAATGGCGAAGTGACCGTCAGCGCAAGCGAATATGTCAGCACTGTGGTTGGTGATGGCACCATCACCGTTACTCCTTTGAAGAAAACCAACGGTGCAGTTGAGATTACCGTCAATCAGGCTAAGGACGACAGCTACAAGGCAGGTTCTGCCACCTTCACTGTTACTATTGATGACAGCACGCCTAAGACGGGCGGTTGGTACGCTACCGCTCTCGCTGACATTGCAGCCGATGATGTATTTGTCATCGTGGGCAACAACGGCAGCGATTATGCCATGACTAATAGCAATGGTACAGGTAGTGCCCCCAGTGCATCTGCAGTCACTGTTGACGGCGATGAGCTGACCAGCGATGTGAACGACAATATGAAGTGGAACCTCAGCGGCAATGCCACCGACGGCTATACATTCTATCCTGACGGCACGACAGAGACTTGGCTGTATTGCACCAACAATAACAATGGTCTTCGTGTCGGAACTGGAGATGACAAGACTTTTGCAATCAACGATGACTATCTCTATAATAAAGGACAGAGCCGTTACGTAGGTGTCTATAATAGCAGTGACTGGCGTAGCTATACGAGCATCAACAACAATATCAAGGACCAGAGCTTTAAATTCTATAAGTATGTCGATGCTTCAGACACTCGCGCAGCTACCGAAGTGGCTATTGATGCTACAGGTATCACTAACACCAACGTATTCATTGGCACAGCTGCTGGACAGCTCACCGCTACCGTCAGTGTGAAGGACGGCGATGCTATTGAAGGTGCTACCGTTGTCTGGAGCGGAAACAACGACGAAGTCGCTACCATCGACGCCACCACTGGCACTGTCACCCTCGTGGCTGCTGGTGAGGTGACATTCACAGCAACCTACGCTGGCGACGAAGAGAACTATAAGGGTAATGTTGCTACATACCAGCTCACCGTCGTCGACGAGGATCCCAACGTTCCCGGCGCCTCCGCAGAGAATCCCTACACTGTGGCTCAGGCCATCGACGCTATTGACAATGGCGGCACAGTGACGGGCGTTTATGTGACTGGTATCGTATCACAGGTTGACAGCTACAGCAGCAGTTATCATTCCATCACCTACTGGATTTCTGAGGACGGTACTACTGACAATCAGTTCGAGGTTTACAGCGGCAAGGGCATCGACGGAGCAAACTTCTCCAGCATCGATGACATTCAGGTTGGTGACGTTGTAGTTGTCAAGGGTGACATTAAGTTGTACAACAATTCTGTTTATGAATTCAGCCAGAATAGTGAGCTCGTCAGCCTCAGCCGCAAGGAAGCTGCTACCATCACCGTCACTGGCGGCACGGAGTTCACCATCGACCGCACGAAGAACGAGGAAGAGCTGACCATCGTGGCCGAAGCCAACAGCGGTGCCACCGTCACCTTCACAGTAGATACAGAGAATACGACCATCGAGGCCGATAACTATGAGTTTGAGGACGGCCTGCTGGTCGTGAGCGGCAACAAGGGTGGTGTCATCGTCATCAAGGCCAACGCCGAGGCTGCTGGTGACTACAAGGCTGCTGAGGAAGTGACCATCACCGTGACCGTCATCGGCGTGAAGGAGGATGCTATCATCGTTGTTACCGACAGCGAAGTTACCTACGGCTCCACTTTCACCGTTGATGACAGCGTGATTAAGGGTGGCGACATCACTGTCAGCAGCAGCAACACTGCCGTAGCTACCGTAGAGGGTCTTGTTATCACCCCCGCAGCCGTCGGAACAACCACCATCACCGTGGCAACAGCTGAGGACGACACCTACAAGACTGGCTCCGAGACCTTCACCCTCACAGTGACTGCTCCCGAAGGCCAGACAGTGGCTAAGCCCGGCCAGGTCACGACGACCTTCAACGACAAGAACCTCAACATTGAGGAAGGTGGCATGGCTTGGAAATCTTCTATTGATGCCTTCTCCTTCGATACCTCTAACGACCGTGGCGTGCAGTTCGGCGCAGCAAAGGGTGAGTTCACGCTGACCGCAGAGAACAGCTCCGCTGTAACCAAGGTGACACTCGTCATGAGCACCAATGGCACAGGCAACACCGTAGCCGTCAGCGTAGGCGAAGAAGTATTCACCATTGATAGCAAAAAGAGTCTGACACTCACCAGCGGCATGAAGAACGATGCTGTGGTATTCGAGGGTACAGGCACGGGCGACATCGTCGTCAGCATCAACGATGCCAACAAAAGTGTATATGTGAAGAGCATCACCGTCGAGGGCGGCGCTGGCACTGTCACGACCACCCTCAACGCCTCCGGCTACGCCACCTTCTGCTCCGAGTATCCGCTCGACTTCTCCGAGGCTGAGGGTTACACATCCTGGCAGATTACGGACATCAGCGATGCCAACGTCATCACTTTCGATAAGATTACAGGTGACATCAAGGGCGGCCAGGGCGTCCTGCTGAAGGGTACGGCAGGTGCTACCGTGACAATTGTTAGCAAGAACAGCAGCAATGAGCTCAGTAGCAACCTCCTTGAAGGTACGCTGGCTCCCACCTATGTGGCAGCAGGCGAGTATTACGGCCTCAGCGGCGACAACTTCGTGAAGGCCAACGCCGGTACCGTGAAGGCCGGTAAGGCCATCCTCAATGCCGACTGGATCAACGAAAGCGCAGGTGCCAAGGCCTTCACCTTCGTGTTCAACGACACAGCCACTGGCGTGCGCACGGTAGAGACCGTGAGCGCCGAGCAAGCCGCCGAGATCTTCAACCTCGCCGGTCAGCGTATCAATAAGATGCAGCGCGGCGTGAATATCGTGAACGGCCGTAAAGTCCTTGTGAAGTAATAAAGAATTCGTGAAAAATTTATGAGATAATTTATGGTTAATTCATGTAAGAAAGAGACAATAAATACCTGTGTATTTTTACATGAATTAACCATGAATTAGATCACGAATTAATCATAAATTATTTAAATGTATTCGACAACAATGAAAAAGATATATATACAACCGCAGACGGCGGTCGTCAAAACAACGCCTGCCACTATCATCGCCAGCAGTGACCCCGTGGTCGGCGTCAACACGAGTGGAAGCATAAATGCAGCCGAGCTCGACACGAAGTACGACGACTGGAACATCTGGAACGAATAAAGCTCTGCGCTATGAGTAAGCACAACAATGATGACCCGGTCTTGACTCCTGAAGAGGAGGAAGAGATCCTTCGCACGATGTTCTCAGACCCCGAGGACGAGGAGTCCTATCGTAGTGGTCTCTAAGGCTAAACCTTCTTATACACAAGTTCGCGCCCCGCAGCTCCGAAAGAGAGCCTGCGGGGCGCGGTGGGTTGAGGGGGATTTTCGCCGCATCACTCGCACTCTTGCCGCGTTGTTCAAGAAAGCGTATGAACGCTAAAACCATCCCCGAAGGGATGGCTTTTAAAATGGAGTAGGGCGGTGATGTCTTGCTCCTGCACGCTCCTTAACACGTTCGCGCCCCGCAGCTCAGGAAGAGAGCGTGCGGGGCGCGGGGGTTAAACTTGTAGGGATTTCAGCTTCTTATGCCTTGGCTGCACCGCCGGAGTGCTGAGACTCGAGGGTGGTGTTCAGGGTAACGGTGACGGGTTTGGTGGTGTCACCAGGAACATCCACTGTGAAGGTTGTGCTGCCGCCGGGCTGAGGAGTGGTGAAGGTAGCGGCCTCACCCTGTTTGGGCTGGCCACCGTCGTTGGGAGTAGCTACAACGTAGATCTCGTTGGTGGTGCCTGCAGGGAGGTCGTTGATGGCATCTTGCACAGCTCCGAGGCTGGTGTAGGTCTGGCCGTTGAGGACATAGGTGTAGGTGTAGCCTGCATCCTGGGCAGCAGCGATGACGCTTGCGATGTTGGTGTTGACACGTGTTGCCAATTCATCGTCATCCTTGCAGGAGGTCATGAGAACGCATACGCCGGCAACGGCAAGTACGCAGAGAGAAAGAAGAAACTTTTTCATTGTGTGTAAAGTTTTTAATAATGATTGATTGTTACTTTGTTTGATTCTACTTAAAGGTGCCGTTGAGCATCTTGCGGATGTACTCTTCGACATAGGCTGGTTCCCAATGGTGTGCGGCACGGTTCTGGTCGGGTTGTGTGACATACTCTTGTCCCATCTTCTCTTCCCAGTAGCGGAAGAAGGATTGCATGCTGTACTCTGCTGCGAAGTATTCCGGCAGTCGGAGCCGCAGGAATGTGCTGCGCTTCTGTCGCTTGCCTCCCATGGGGATGGCGAAATGGAATCCGGCGTTGTGCTCTCCTGCGGTGAGGATGCCGTAGAGGCCGATGGCGTATTCTCCGAAATGGCGTGTCACGTCGAGTCGTCCGCCGTAGTCGCCGTAGAGGAAGCGCCCGCCCTGGAGCTGGATCTGGAGCCGTGTGTGGGGCTCGTAGTAGGAGGCGCGTGCCATGAAGTTGACCTGTTGCGATTCCCGGATGAAGCCGAAGCCTTTCTGGCGGGTGTAGTTGACACCGTAGGTGTAGCCTGCATCGACGCTGAGGTCGAGTCCGGGGAGGGCGTGGAAGGTCACTTGTGCCTGCAGTCCTGCGCGCTCTGCGTGGAAGAAACCGGCGGTGGCCGATGCCTGCCAGCGGGCTGTGGAGAGAAACTCCTGTCGCAGGTTGAGGTTGCCGATCTGAATGTAGCGCGTGGATTCGTCCTCGTCCAGATTATGGAGAATCGGGAAGATGGGCTGGATGGTGATCCGTGCGCCTTTCCAGAGTGTGGCGGCGAAGGCGGGAGCGATGCGCACGCAGTAGTCAAAGAGATGGTCGAGCTTGTTGTTGACGAGGCTGACCATGGGGAAGACTGTGATGTCGATTTTTCCCGTCGAGGGAGCCGTGGGCGTCGCACCTTGTAGCTCCCGGAGTGCCTGTTCCATTTTGCGGTCCACGCTGACGTCCCATGTGCCTTCACGCTTGGAGGCGTGGACGATGAGCTGTGGGCTCTTATAGTCTGTGAGCACCATTTCGACGGCTTGTATGTCGTTGTGGTACTCGCCGATTCGCTGTAGGGCTACGGCAGCTCCCCGGAATGTTCCGCGGTGTGCCCTGTCCTCGATAGCGAGGTAGAGGGTGTCGCGTGCCGTGGTGGCCCTGATGTCTTCGAATCCCTCTGTGCACAGCGTCTCCGTGACGGAAACGTGCTGTTGTCCAAAGATTCCCGCAGCAGGGAACAGCCCAATGCAACATAGGATTATCTTCCTTATTATAAGTTGCTTACGAGCTTTCATCTTCTCTTACAGCGGTTCTTGACATCGTTAATCGGCGCAAAGATACTTTATTTCCATGAAAAAAGGCGTGTGTTAATATTATTTAACACACACCTTTTTCGAAATAATGATGAATCGGCTGTTATTGCAGGTGGAACTTCAGCGTCGTCTGGTCGTCGTCGGTCTTGGCGGTTGCTACGTAGATGCCGTGGGGCAGTGCGGCGAGGCTGAGGGCTGCGCCGGCGTTAGCACGGGCGGTCATGACGAGCTGTCCGGCCGCATTGTAGATATCCACGCGGGCGTAGGGTGCGCCGGTGAGGGTGAGCGTCCGGTTCTTGTAGAGGAGTGCGAGGTCGCTGTCGTCGCTGATGTCATCGATGGCCACCACCGGCGTGGGCGTGATCTTCGGCTCCTCGTAGGCGAGGGCGGTGGTGGTGAGGACGTTGGTCTGTCCGATGGTGGGACGTTCCATGATGTAGAGGTCGGAGCCGCCGTCGGGGAAGAGGCCTACGCTCTGATAGCCGTTGTGGGCGCAGTAGGTGAGGGTGTCGGCCCATGACTTATCCTCGGCCGTCAGGAGCACGCTGCAGCTGTCGGTGTTGGAGAGCTTGAAGCTGGCGTGGAGCTGGCTGACGCCCTCGAGCTTGTCGCACCAGATGACGAGGTGCCCGTGGGCGGGGATGACGGTGGAGGCGGTGCCGTCGTCGATGATCTGGAACTTATCGGGCTTGGCGAGGTTGTCGGAGAGGTACATGCCGTTGACGTTGTAGGGCTGGTCGGTGGTGTTGTAGAGCTCGATCCAGTCGTTCTTCTTGAAGAGGTCGTTGACGTAGATCTCGTTGCCGGCGCTGACCTCGTTGATCTTGACGGGATGTGCGTCCCAGGCATCGTCGGCATTGTCATTGAGGCGCTCATAGACGGCGCGGTAGGTGACGGCCGACGTGGTGACGGGCAGCTGGAAGGTCTCCTCGGTGGAGGCGTAGTTGCCATCGGAGTCGCGGGTGTAGAGGAGGGCGGCATCCCAATAGACATCGGTCGAGTTGGCGCTGTTGTTGTGGAGCTCCACGGCGATGATGTTGTTGCCTCTCTTGAAGAGGGAGGCGTCGAGGGTCATCTGTCCGGATTCGGGGTTGGCATTGGCGTAGGTGTCGGCGAAGCTGCTGAAGGTCGGGTTGGGGGTGTTGTTCATGAGGAATCGCCCGGCCTCGGTGCCGTTGACATAGACGACGAAGCCGTCATCGGCTATCCAGTCGAGGGTGAATGTCTCGGAGCTCTTGGGGGCAGCGCTGAGGTTCACCTGCTTGCGGAAGTAGTAGGTGGGGTACTTGTTGCTGGAGCTGCCGCCGTAGCTGAGCGTGGTGTTGTAGGCCGCAGCCTTGCTGGCATTGCCGGTGTCGTAGCCGAGGGGTGCGTTGCCGTTGTCCCAGGAGGCGTTGTAGGCGGCGTCCTTCCAGTTCTCGCCGTCGAGGGAGCCTTGGTCGTAGTAGTTCCAGGCGGAGCCTTTGGCGAAGAGGGTGGTGGCGCTGGTGCTCTGGTTGGTCTGCCATCCCACGAACTGATAGCCCGCGGGCGCGGAGGCTTTCAGGGTGATGGGGGCGAAGAGGCGTCCGGCGAACTTGTTCGTGGGCACCTGGAGGTCATTGACGAGGAGGCGTGCCTCGTCGATGTTCGCGGAGAGGGTCACCTGCATGGGGGTGTCCAAGCCAAGATAGGAGCGCATATTGCTGACGGAATTGCTCTGGCGCGAGCTGCCGAAGTTGCTGATGACGCTGTTGGCGGAGCTGGGAGAGATTCCTTCGAGGCGCATGGCGGGGGTCACGTAGCTGATCATCCCGTTGATGACGGCGGCAGAGCGCGAGGGCTCGAAGACGCTGCCTGCGACGAGGCAGAACTGGTCGATGAACTGCTTCCGGAACTCTGCATTGTTGAGCATATTGCGGAAGATGGTGACAAATTCAATTTCCGCGTAGATCCTGTTGCCGTATTTCTCCAGCACTTGCTGGCCATAGAGCTGGTCGAAGTTCCACCAGTTGGTGCTATCGAACCAAGAGAAGGAATTGTTGGTGGCAAAGGCGCCGTCGGTGTCGAAGAGGACGAAGCGGAAGCGGCCGTTGGACGTCTCGGCATTGACGCGGTCACGGAAGGCCTTGATGTTGTTCTTGGGCCAGTCGGTGCCGGCGATGTAGAGCTCGATGGCCATGTAGTTGATGTACTCCTCGATATCCACGAGTTCCTTGATGCGCTCATAGGAGAGAGCATCGGAGGCGTTCTGCGCGAGGGAGTACCACTCGTCCCATGCTTCGCGGGTGCCGGCCTGCTGCACGTAGCCGCTGTCGGGCGACATCTTCCACTGATCCTGGTCGTCGGTGTCGATGCCGTAGTTGGCGTAGCCGTAGTTCTTGTTGTTGGGTTCGCGGAGGTTCTCCACGCCGATGTACTGTCCGTTGTGGAAGACGTGTACGGGCTGGTAGCTCTGTGTCTCGGCGTAGAGGCCGGAGGTGGTGACGACCTGCTGGATGGCGGCATCCTTGATGCGCCCGCCGTTGTAGTCGTTGCCACCGTTGCGGACCTTGAGAGCCTTGTGGCGCAGGTAGGGTTTGTTGCTGAAGAACTGGTAATCCATGCGGTTCTGGCCCTCGTAGATCTTGTTGGCCTTGATGTTGAAGGAGTGGGGCGCCCATGCGCGGCTCCAGCCGCCGGAGGCTTCGATGCCTACTTCCTGGCTGATGACCGCCTGGCCTTCCTTAGTGAAGAACTCGATGTTGGCGGGGCGATCCCATTCCATGTTCCAGTTGCAGGCCGAGGACTGTCCGTTGCCGGGACGTCCGTTGCCGTTGCCGCGGACGAAGATGCCGAGGTCGTCGCCATAGATGTTGGCGTTGTCGGAGACGAGGGAGAGGACGGGCAGCGAGTAGTCGCGATCCTTATATATATAGGAACGCGTGACGACGGCGCTGGAGAGGTAGCCATCCTGGAAGTAGCGGAGGCGCAGGATGGTGGTCTGGTCGAAGGAGAAGAGGCCGTCGGTGCTGGTCTGGCCGTTCTCGAGGGTCGGCGTGCTGCCGTCGAGGGTGTAGCGCAGCGTGGCGCCAGCGGGGATGTTGGTGACCTGTGCCAGGAGGGTGCCGGTGAAGAGCTGTCCTTCGGTGTCGATTTCGGGGGCTTCCAGGCGCGTCAGGGCAAACGACGAGGTGGCGTTGCTGGCGCCGGGCGTGGGCTGGTCAGTGTAGCTCCATTCGCTGCCGCCGTTGGTGGTGCGGGCGAAGGAGGTGCGGGTGATGGCGGGGGCGTAGTCGCACTCGGTGATGATCGTGCCGGCCTCGTTGGAGATGTAGAGGCTTCCACCGTCGCAGTCGAGCTTGAAGTCGATCATCTTGGGAGCCCACCAGGAGTAGTGATCGAACCACAGGGTGGCGAAGCCCTTGGCGGGCACGGCGCCGTGGCGCACGGCGTTGAGGGCGAACTTCTTCAGGTTGGCGGGATCGTCGGAGATGTAGAGGCCGTCGAGGCTGACGCTGGTGTTGGTGGTGTTATAGAGCTCCACCCAGCCGCCGTAGTTGAAGGAGGGATCCACGAACATATCGACGTTGGACTGCTGGACTTCGTTGATGAGGATGGCTCCGGCCATGACTTCGTTGGCCGTGACGGTGACGATGCAGGTGGCCGTGACGGCGGCGTTGGCCTGGAGGCGTACGGTGATGGTGCTCATGCCGGGCTTCACCGCCGTGACGAGACCGCTGGCATCCACGGTGGCGCAGGCGGTGTTGCTGCTCTCGAAGGTGCAGGACGGGAAGGTGGTGTTGGCGGGGCTGACGGTGGGCGTGAGCTGGAGGGTCTCGCCCTGTACGAGCGTCTGCTTGGTGGTGTTGAGGGTGATGGCGGTGCCCTTGACTTCGGTGCCGTACCAGTAGAGCTTCACGTTGTCGAAGGCGAGCCAGTTGGCGAAGGTCTCGACGGTGCGTGCTCCGATGGTGACGGCGCTGCCGTCGGTGTCGTAGGTGACGGTGAAGTGCTCGGGAGCGCCATTGTCGGTGGCCAGTGCGGTGACGTTCTCGCCGCTGGCATCAGACATGAAGAGCTTCACGCCCGTGACGGGGTTGTTGCCTCCGTTCTGATCGACCGCGATGACGTCGGCCTCTAAGCGGTACTTGCCTGCGGGAAGGCCCTCAATGACCTGGTAGATGGAGCCGTCGCCGAGGTGGCTCCAAACAAAGCCTCCCAGATCAGCATCGTAGTATCGGTTCTGATTCCTCCAAGTCTCCACAAACTGACTGATACGGACGCTGCCGTTGCTGTAGTTGGCGTTCTGATAGCCGTAGTTGGTGGCGGTGCTGCCGTCGTAATCGACCACCCAGCCGTCTGCACTGCCGTTGAAGTTGGGGTTGACGATATACTCGCTGGTCATGTCGAGCCACTCCTGCACGATGTCATCCTGCTTGAAGACGGAGATCTCGCAGGTGGCGGTGAGCTCGGTGTTGGCCTTGAGGGTGGCGGTGATGACCGCTGTGCCGGCAGCCTTGGCCGTGACGACGCCAGCTGTGCTGACGGAGGCCACGCTGGTGTTGCTGCTCTTCCAGGTGACGGCCGGGTCATCGGTGCTGTCTTCGGGTTGGAGAGAAGCAGTCAGGGTGAGGGTCTCGCCGACCTTCACGCTCGCGGTGGTGCGGTTGAGGGTGATGGCGGTGGCCGGGATGACTGCCGGGGTGACAGTGACGGGAACGACAGTCTTGATGGAGGGATTAGACTTCAGAGCGAAGGTGATGTTGGTGGTGCCTTCTGCGAGACCCTGGATATAGACGTAGTCGCTATAGACACTGAAATAGACGATGTCGGGATTGCTGGCGGTGATGGTGAGCTCCTTGTCTGTGGCGTTCTCGGGCTGCACGCTGTAGTCAATCCAACTGTACTTGCCGACTTCGAGGGTCAGCTCTTCGGGATAGACATAGATGTAATCTGCATCGATAATGACCTCCTCGCCGCCGTACTGTTCCAGCGTCCAGTCATCCATGATGATCCAGTTGCCAGAGAGGGCATTCGCGTTGCGGATGCCGACGGTGAGCTCACAGTCGTCGCCGACCTCCACGATGAGGTAGTTCTGGTACTTCCCTTCTGCAAAGAAGGCGTTGACGGCAGAGTACATACTGTTGGGGAAGTAGCGGGTGCCGTCGGAGAGGTAGAGGGCTTTCAGGCCAGACCATGTTTCCCCATCCAGGGATTCGGAGTAGGCGCTCTTCAGTGGCGTCTGGTAGTCGTTCGCATAGAGGAAGGCGGTGATGTCCTCGGTGCCATTATTGTAGGCGTTCCAGCCTGCATTGGAATAATCGCCTGTACGGTAGAACGCTTTCACGCCGACGCGGTAGAGGCCGGGCGCGGGCACAGTGAATGTCTGGTAGATGTCGGAGGTACCGTTGAAGAACTCCTGGGCACCGTAGTTGTAGGTGTTGTTCTGGCAGGTGGTCTCTATGGTCCAGTCACCACTCCATTGCGGGTTGCTGTCGAACTTGGAGTTCATGATGGTGGTCGCAGTCACGTTGGCCCACTGGCTCTCGTCGAGGCCGTCGGCGATGTTGTTGGCGGTGACGGTGACGCGGCAGGTCTTGGTCACTGTGCTCTTGGCGTTTGACCGCACGGTGATGGTGGCCGAGCCGACACCCTTGGCGTAGATGCGGCCGTCGTTGGAGACGGTGGCGACAGCGGTGTTGCTGCTCGACCAGCTCACGGCCTTGTTGGTGGCGTTCGAGGGCACTACGGTGGCAGTGAGCTGTGCTAACTGCCCTTGCTTGAGGGTGAGGGTGGTCTTGTTGAGGGAGATGCTGGTGGGCATGACTTCTGTGCCCCACATCTCCAGCTTCCAGTTGTCGATGATGAGCCAGTTGCCGCTGACATCCTCGTAGTTACGTACGCCAATCTGAATCTCGTCACCGGCGTTGCCTTCGAACTCGAGGACGTTCGTGTACTTCCCGTTCTCGAACTGATAGACGGCGTTCTCCATGTCGTTGCAGAAGTAGGTGCCGTCGGGGGATGTCCAATAGGGATTGCTACCATTGTACATCCATTCGCTCTGCTTTGACTTGTCGAGGGTGGCAGAATAGTAGCTGGCCATTGGTATCTCCATGTCATCGGCATAGAGGAAGGCGGTCATCTCCTCGGAGTCTTCCTGATAGGCATAGTAGGCGTCGGTGGTGCCCGTATCGACACGGAAGAAGCCGTTGACACTCAGCCGATACCTGCCGGTTTGCGGCAAAGTGATAATCTGATAGATGTCAGCCGCTCCCCACCACGACTCCTGTGCTCCGCAGCGGGTGTCAAGGGAAGAGGTGGTGGAGTAGCCATTGCGGGTCTTCTCAATTGTCCAGCCCACTTTGCTATCGTTGTCGTAGCTGGGATTGGTGATGGTGGAGCTGGTGATGTCCACCCATCCTTGTGCCATCAGTGCCGTCGTGAGGACGAGGGTGATGGCAGTCAATGAAATGCGTTTCATATTGAGTTAGTTGAGTTGATAAACGAGTTGCGACGCAGGGTACATTCCCTGCGCCGCAAAAATACGCTTAATTTCTGAATGAAACGCAATATGTAGTGTTAAATTTACAATTCCTGCGATTATTCCTTGATATTAGGCTCTTCGAGGCCTAATCCCTTCTTCTTATCAACGACTTTCAGCACCAACCCGAGCACGAGGGCTGCGACGCCCAAGGAGGCGAGCATGACGAGGGGGGCGGTGTAGTTGAGCTGGGTGGGATCGGTGACACCTTCATTGGTGCTGTCGAGCACCTTGCCGATGAGCAGGGGGAAGAGCCAGAGGCCGATGTTCTGGATCCAGAAGATGAG
The DNA here is from genome assembly GCA_017470425.1 of Bacteroidaceae bacterium. Lineage (GTDB taxonomy): Bacteria > Bacteroidota > Bacteroidia > Bacteroidales > Bacteroidaceae > Physcousia. The sequence goes on from JAFUYT010000010.1 coordinate 12,776, forward strand.
GGCATAGGCGGAGCCGATGACCTTGGCATCAACGAGCTTGGGAACGCTGGGCCACAGGCTGGCGGGCACGAGCGAGAAGGAGGAACCCAGAACGAGGATGGTCAGATAGGCGATGACGACGCCACCGACGGCATTGCCCTTGAAGGCGGGCAGCACGAAGGCGAAGGTCAGGTGGCAGGCGATGAGCAGCAGTGAGCCCAGGACGAGCATCGTGGCGGCCTTGCCCTTGTGATCTACGTAGGAACCGAGGATGGGCGTGATGAGCACGGCCAGCAGGGGGAAGACGGCGAAGATCGACTCTGCCGACTGGCGCATGAAGCCCATGTAGCAGTAGGTGATGAGTGACAGGATGCTCACGGCGAGGAGGCCGTACTTCGCGGCTGCTTTCTTCTGGAAGTTGCTGGCGAAGCCGGTGGCGGCCACGAGGAGCATGATGATGTACTGGACGTAGGTGATGCTCTCACTGGCCCAGAAGGAGTCGGCGTCAGGAGGTGTCAGCGTGAGGTTGCACTGGAGCATATTCACGGCATACTTCTGGAAGGGGAAGATGGCCGAGTAGTAGAGCACACAGAGCAGGGCGACGAGCCAGAAGCCGCTGTCGGTGAGGATCTTGCCGAGGTCGCTGATCTTGAAGGGGTCGTCCTTCTCTTCGGCTTCGCCGGTCTGCTCGTCGAGTTTCTTGTCCATGAAGAAATAGACGATGGTCATGATGAGGGCGATGCACATCAGCACGACGCCGAAGGCTACGGAGCGGCTGACGCTCACCACGCCGCCGAGGCGGGCGAAGAAGGGAGAGAAGATCATCACGGTGGCTACGCCCAGGCGGGCGAGGGCCATCTCGGAGCCCATGGCGAGGGCCATCTCACGGCCCTTGAACCACTTGACGATTCCGCGGGAGACGGTGATGCCGGCCATCTCACAGCCGCAGCCGAAGATCATGAAACCGCAGGCAGCGAACTTGGCGGAGGCGGGCATACCTTCGTAGAAGGGCGAGACGCCGAGCTCGTCGAAGACGGGGATGTAGTTGAGGTTGTTCGTGAACCAGGTCTCCAGCGAGCTACCGATGAAGGCGTCGCTGACGGCGTACCACTTGATGAGGGCGCCCACGAGCATCACGGCTGCGGAGAGGACGGCGGTGAAGCGGACACCCATCTTGTCGAGGATGATGCCGGCGAAGATTAGGAAGAAAGCGAAGACGTTGAGGAAGACCTCGCTGCCTTGCATAGTGCCGAAGGCAAGGGAGTCCCACCCGCGGGTCTCCTGCATCAGGTCCTTGATGGGTGAGAGGATGTCCATGAAGATGTAGCTGCAGAACATGGCGAGTGCCAGGAGCAGCAAGGCGGTCCAGCGCATGGCAGCGCTGTCGCGAAGAGAAGTTGCCATTGAGATTTTATTTTGGGGTTATTAAGTTATTTCGATATTTCGATATGACGACATTCCGCAAAAGGACTAATATGCTTTTATTTGAGCCAGCGGGCGAGCCAGTCGAAGTAGGTGCGCTGCCAGAGGATGCCGTTCTGGGGCTTGAGCACCCAGTGGTTCTCGTCGGGGTAGAGGAGCAGTTCGGCAGGAATGCCGCGCATACGGGCAGCGTTGAAGGCGGACATGCCCTGGGTGGCATTGATGCGGTAGTCCTTTTCGCCGTGGATGCAGAGGATGGGCGTGTCCCACTGATCGACAAACTGATGAGGGGAGTTCTTGTAGGTGCGGTCGGCATTGGCGCTGCGGTCGCGGTTCCAGTAGGCATCCTCGTACTCCCAGTTGGAGAACCAGTTCTCCTCGGTCTCGGTGTACATAGCTTCGAGGTTGAAGGCGCCGTCGTGGGCGATGAAGCATTTGAAGCGCTTGTCGTGGTGCCCGGCGAGGTAATAGACACTGAAGCCACCGAAGGAGGCACCGACAGCGCCGAGGCGGTCGCGATCGACAAACGGAAGGTTGTCGCAGGCATCGTCGATGGCGGAGAGGTAGTCCTTCATGCACTGGCCTGTCCAGTCGCCGGAGATTTCTTCAAGCCACTCCTGACCGAAGCCGGGAAGGCCGCGACGGTTGGGGGCGATGATGACGTACCCCTGCGAGGCCATGATGTAGAAATTCCAGCGGTAACTCCAGAACTGCGAGACGGGCGACTGGGGGCCGCCCTCGCAGAAGAGGAGGGTGGGGTATTTCTTCGAGGGGTCGAAGTGCGGGGGCTTGATGACCCAGTAGAGGAGGTCTTGGTTGTCGGTGGTCTTGCACCAGCGGGGCTCGGAGCTGCCGGGGGCGAGCTGGGAGAGGATGTGGTCGTTCTCGTGGGTGAGGCGGGAGACCTCGGCGATAGAATCGCCGAGCGCTGTCACCAGGTAGAGGTCGGCGGGGTGGAAGTAGTCGTGGCGCTCCATGAGGAGGGTGGTGGCCTCGCCCCCCCCTACGGCCCCCGAGGGGGCTTCTGTTGATGCGCTATTGGAGGACTTTACATCCGTCTCCCCCTCGGGGGACGACAGGGGGGGCACCACTAACTGCAGGTTGCCCCAGTCGGCTTGGTCGGCGGTGAGCTGTGTGACCTGACCTTCGAGGTTGGTGCGGTAGAGGTTGACGGTGGCGTGCCATACACCTATATAATATAAGGTGCGGCTGTCGGCTCCCCAGACGAAGTCATCGACGCTGCTGTCGAAGTCCTCGGTGACGAAGAAACGGTGGCGACCGGCGCCGGTTTCGGGGTCGGGGGACTGGAGGTCACAGACGCAGAGACGCTGGCGGTCGCTCTCGTAGCCATCGCGTGCCATCGAGAGCCAGGCAATGTAGCGGCCGTCAGGCGAGAACTTGGGGTTCTGGTCGTAGCCGGGAAAGAGGGTAAGGAACTCGGGGGCGTTGACGGGCTGCTCCTTTAGGGACTTGGTGGGGTTGAGGGGGAGGGCGTCAGAGGGGGAGGGACCCTCGGCTGACGCCGAGGGCACGGCGGCTGCGGCGGCGGTAGCGGCGGCGGTGGCGGCCGTGGTGGCGGCAGCGGCAGAGGTGGAGGCAGCGGAGGTGGCTGCGGCGGGGGAGGCCGCGGAGGTGGCAGGGGAGACGATGGGGAGGAGGTCGCTGCCATCGGTGAGCTCGCTGTAGGTGAGGTCTTCCTTGCAGAGGTTGATGGCGGCGGCGAGGGCTTCCTGTGGGGAGGTCGTGGTGGCGGCTTCGACATCGTAGAGGAAGATGTCGGAGTCGGTGGAGATGCTGTAGGCGAGGCCTTTCTTGGTGCGGCAGGTGAAGGCGATGAGTTTTGAATCTGGCGACCATGCGAGCTGCTCGATGCCTCCGAAGGGTTCCATCGGGCACTCGAAGGGCTGGCCTTCGAGGATGTCAAACTCCTTGCCGCTGTCGATGTCGAGGAGGAAGGGATGGGGGATGGCATCGACGTAGTGATCCCAGTGGCGGTACATCAGGTCGGTGATGACCATGCCGGTGCTCTTGGGGAGGTCGGCGGGGCGCTCCTGGATGATGTCGTGGAAGGGCACGTGCTTGACGAGGATGACCTTCTGCTGGTCGGGCGAGAAGAGGAAGTCCTCGACGGCGCCGTCGGTCTTGGTGAGCTGCTTGCGGGCACTGCCGTCGGGGCGCATCGTCCAGATGTCGCCTTCGCAGAGGAAGGCGAGCTGGTCGTCACCGAGCCAGGCGGGAGAGCTTCCGAGGCCGAGGGGGGAAGGGGATGCCCCGCCGGGCAAACCGCCGGGCACACTTCCTGCAACTGTTTCTGAGGGGGCGGGATTGGTGTTTGCACTTCCTGCAGCGGTTTCTGAGGGTGCGGAACTGCTTTCAGGGCTGGGGAGGTCCTGAACGTAGAGGAGGGTGTTGCTGCGGTTTTCCTCGACGCTGTAGTAGGTGACTTGGTTGGCGACGCGGGTGCCGTCGGGGGAGACGGCGTAGGTGCCGATGCGGCCCATAGCCCAAAGGGCTTCGGGGGTGAGGGTGTCGGAGGCGAGGGTGATGTCGCTGCGGGTGATGAGTGTCTTCTGTTCTTTCTGGCAGGCAGTCATGGTGACGATGACTAAGAGGAGGGCAAGCTTTCTCATAGTTATTTCTTTTGTTGACGCTGTTGTTCTTCCATTTGCTTCTGGAGGGCTTCGAGGCGGGCGGCCATGCCGGATTGCTTCTTGGGGTTGCTGGCGTTCTTGGCTTTGTAGGCTTCGAGCTGGGCCAGGAGGCGGCTGTCATTGGTGGTCTTGCGCAGGAACCACATGATCAGGATGCTGGTGAGGCCGGAGAGGAAGTAGTAGTAGTTGAGGCCGGAAGAGTAGGTGTTGAACATGAAGAAGAACATGATGGGCATGAGGTACATCATCCACTTCATCATCTTCATGGACTGCTCCTGCTCGGGGGACATGGCGGCTTGCTGTTGCTGTTTCATGCTGATCCATGTGTTGGCGATCTGCATGACGCAGAAGAGGACGCAGAAGATGCTGATGTGGTCGCCGATGAGCCAGAGGTCCTTGCTCCAATGGATGACATCGTCGTAGGCGGAGAGGTCATCGGCCCAGAGGAAGCTCTGGCCGCGGAGCTCAATGGCGTTAGGCACGAAGTTGAAGAGGGCGATCCAGATAGGCATCTGGATGAGCATCGGCAGACAGCCACCCATGGGCGAGACGCCGTACTGGGAGTAGATCTGCATCATCTCCTGCTGTTTCTTCATGGCATCCTCGGGCTTGGGGTATTTGGCATTGAGAGCGTCGATTTTGGGCTTGAGGACGCGCATACGTGCGCTGGCGAGGTAGCTCTTCTTGGTAGCGGGATAGACGAGCGCCTTGACGATGAGGGTCAGGAGCAGAAGGACGAGTCCCATGTGGAGACCGAAGCCCTTGAGCCAGTCGAAGAGGTAGATGATGAACCAGCGGTTGATCCAGCGCACGATAGGCCATCCGAGATAGACGAGGTCTTCGAGTTCGAGATCCTTGGAGGGGTTGAGGCTGAGGCCGTTGTGGGCTTTCAGAGAGTGGAAGTCGTTGGGACCGAGATAGAGCTGGAGCTGCGTGGGCTGCGCGCCGGTGGGGTCGAAGGCGGTCTGGAGGGCAGCCTCGTAGTTCTTGAGGTAGCCTTGGCCTTTCTTGAAGATCTGGGATTTGAGATGGGCGTTGGTGAGCTCTTGCTGGCTAATGAGGACGGCGGAGAAGAACTGGTTCTTGAAGGCTACCCAGTCGAGAGTTTCCTCGATGTCTTCCTCGTCGTCGGAGGTCTCGCTGAGGTTCTTGGTCTTCCCGTCGGCGCGATGGTAGCGGATGCAGGCATAGCGGTTCTCGAAGTCGAAGCCTTTCTCGAGCTGGCGTGCGCGGTCGTTCCACTGGATGTCGAGGGCTTTCATCGAGGGAGCGAAGAGGTTGGCGATGCCGTGCGCTGTGACCACCATATCGAGCATATATGCGTCGGGACGGAGACGGTAGTCGATGTCAAGCGTTCCTTCAGCGATGGGAGCACGCATGGTGACAGAGGAGTCCGTGGCGTTGACAGCTTCGAAGTAAAGCTGGTCGGAGATGATGTTGTCGGCTTTTCCGGCCAACATGAGGCTAAGGCGTGCATCCTGCTTGGTGAGTAGGCGGACGGGCTGCTTCTGCTGGTCGAGGTGGCCTTTGATGACGGCTTCTTCAATCATGCCACCGTGGGTGTTGAGCGTCAGCTTCACGAGGCCGTTCTCGAGGGTGATGAGCTGCTCGGTGCCTTGGCTGGCGGCGAAGAGGGCGCTGGTGGAGTCGGGGAGGGACTGGTTCTCAGCGGGTGAACCGCTGAGCGCACTGCCCTTGGAGGCTTGTGCTGCGAGCCCTGCGGCCTGTGCTTCGGCTTGCTGGACGGCTGCGATGGAGTCGCGCTCGTGGGCGGCGCGGAGTTGTTCTTCACTGGGGCGGCTGTACCATGAAAAGAGGATGAGCACGAGGGCCATGAGGATGAATCCTGTGATGGTGTTCTTGTCCATATCTTGATTTTATGATTTTACGATTTACAATTATTTATTCCGATATTCTGATATTCCGATGATTCGATGATTCTATATTTCGATGATTCGGCGCAGTGATTTAGGATTGGGATATTTCTTTATTGATGGAGTCGATGTATGCGAGGAGTTCGTCGCGCCCTTGGCGGGTTTCAGCGGAGGTGATGAAGTGGGGAGGGAGGGGATCCCAGTCCTGGGCGAGGCGGTTGAGGTAAGCATCAATGGATTTCTGGAGAGCCTGCCGGCTGAGCTTGTCGGCTTTGGTGAAGACGATGCTGAAGGGGATGCCGCTCTCGCCGAGCCACTGCATGAACTCAAGGTCGATCTGCTGGGGCGCATGACGGCAGTCGATGAGGACGAAGAGGTTGGTCAGGGTCTCGCGCTGGAGAATGTAGCCGGAGATCATCTGCTCGAGCTTGGTGCGCTCGGTCTTGCTGCGCTTGGCGAAGCCGTAGCCGGGAAGGTCCACGAGATACCACTTCCCTCCATTGATCTCGAAGTGGTTGATGAGGAGGGTCTTGCCGGGGGTGGCAGAGGTCTTGGCGAGCTTCCTGTTGCCGGTGAGCATGTTGATGAGGCTGGATTTGCCTACGTTGGAGCGGCCTATGAAGGCGTACTCGGGGCAGTGGTGCTCAGGACATTGGGAGATGAGGGCACTGCTCTTGAGGTATGTGGCTTGCTTGATATCCATGACTTAGAAGTCGTAGTTGAGGCCGAGGGAGAACCATTCCTTGAACATGAGGAAAGTACCGTCGTGGTCTTCGCCGGCGCGGTATTTGTCGTTGCTGTCGTCGAAGCGGGGATAGAGGAAGAGCTTGGTGGAGAGGTACTTGTTGATGGTGAAGTTGATGGTATTCTCCCATTCGATGCGGGTGAGGTGGAAGTTGGAGAACCAGTAGAGGCGTGATGCCCACGAGATGTTCTTCCACATGCGGTAGGTGAAGTTGAACTCGATGTTGGGGCCCCACTCGTGCTTGGAGTTGTGGCCAGGATCGATGCCATAGCGCTCGATGAGCTCGTCGCGATCCACGTAGGTGATGACGTAGGAGAGAGGGGCGAGGTGTAGTTTACCCTCGAAGCGCTTCTTCTTGATGTTGTAGTCCATACCGATGGAGGAGCGGACGTAGAGCGGTGATATGAAGGCGGCGGTGATCTCGTCGGAGTTGGCCTTATAGTTCTTGTAGGGCTGCGTCTCGAGCTGCAGCTGGGCGGAGTAGTTCCAGTGGCCTACGGCCTTGATGCCGAGGTTCGAGGTGAGGCGGAGCAGGTTATTGGTGGCTTTGAACTTGTGGTACTGATCTGTCTCGGAGGTCTGGAATCCGAGCTGCGCCTCGAACTTGTTGTCCCACTGCACGCGGCGCTGGTTGTTGTAGTTGGCTTCTGCGGTGAGCTGGCTGAGCATGGCGTAGTTCTTCTCGCCGCCTTGGTACCAGTTCAGTGAGTAGTAGCTCTGGGTGAACTGGAGAGAGCCGTTGCCTTTGAATGTCCAGAAGTTGGGCTTCTTGACTTCGGGCTCGGCGGCTTCAATGGCCACGTCGGGCAGCACGAGCACCGTTGGCGCTTCCTCGATGAGCGTGGGCTCCTGCTTGGGTGTCTCGAGGTCTGTGCGGATGCGTCCTCCGTCGGAGAGGCGCTGCTGAGTAGTGGCGAAGAGCTGGGGATAGCTGACGTAGGCGTTGTTCAGCCGGTCGTTGATGGCCGCATCGAGCTGTAGCTGCCGGTCTTCGGTGGAGCCGAGGGAGGGCAGGTTGGGCCATGTGGGTGCATCGTCATCGGATGTGCCCATGTTCTGCAGGAGAGCACTGGTATAGACGGTGCCGGGGGCGAAGAGGCGGAAGAGGTAGGGCGAAGGTGCCGTGCCGCTGGCTGGCTGGCTGCCGATGCGCTGTGCGAGGCGGGCCAGGGAGTCGGCGTAGGCCGTGACGATGGTGGTGTCAGGTCTGCTATGTATGGCGGTGGCGCGCGGTCGTTTCTTTTGAGCCGACGCGGCAGTTGTCGTGAGTAGGAGGATGAGTATGAGGATATGTTTTTTCATAAAGGGCATAATTTTGAGGCAAAGGTACGCAAAATGTCTGGAATGGCCAAGTAATTTAGTGGTTAAAAGCATTCTTTAATATAATAAGGTGTAGTTTCTTGTCTTTTCGTAGTGGCGGATTGGATTATTTTGTGTACTTTTGGGGCGTCATAAAAACTTGAAAGGATGAAACTCATTGTCGATAGCGGTTCTACGAAGACAGCCTGGCGCTTGTGGCTGGGCGGTACGCGTTTCCACGATGTGGAGACGGTGGGTATCAATCCCGTTCGCGACGACTTGGCGAGCATCCAGCGCGTCGTCGGATTGGTAGCCCGTGGCTTCGAGAGCGACCTCTTGCTGCCTTCCGGTGCGCCCTTTTCGACGGCTGCCGTGGATGAGGTGTTTTTCTATGGTGCGGGTTGCATCGCACCTTATTCGGAGTCGGTGTGGTGCTGCCTGTCAGATGCTTTCCCGCAGGCGAAGGTCTCGGTGGAGAGTGATCTGCTGGGTGCTGCGCGCGCACTGTGCGGTCGGGAGGAGGGCATCGCCTGTATTCTGGGCACGGGGTCCAATTCGTGCCTCTATGACGGCGAACGAATCGTGGAGAATGTCTCGCCGTTGGGGTGGATCCTGGGCGACGAGGGCAGTGGGGCAGTGCTGGGCCGTTTGTTCGTGGGGAATGTCCTGAAGCGGCAGTTTCACCCTGCGCTGTGCCGTAGCTTCCTGAAATACCACCGTTTGACGCTGGAGGAGATTATCGAGCGCGTCTATCGTCAGCCGCAGGCTAACCGCTTCCTGGCTTCGTTCGTGCCGTTCATCGCGAATGTGCAGGACGACCACGATGTGCGCAAGTTCCTCCTTCGCGAGTTCCGCAGTTTCTTCAAGCGTAACGTGGCTGGCTATAAGCGTCCTGACCTTCCCGTGAATTTCGTAGGAGGCGTGGCTGGCGCTTTCGAGAAAATACTGAAGGAAGCGGCTGAGCGCGAGCGATTTATATTCGGCATTGTCGAACGCTCACCCATCGAGCGGATTTGCAGCTATCACATCGATTTGCCAGCTGCGGAGTGATGCCTTTTGCAAAGCGGAGATGGCAAAACGGTTGTTTTGTGCTGTCGCTTGCAGGCAAGAAACCTTTGCGAAATGGCAAATTTGTTTGAATTTATGTTGCATAGCATAACTTTCGAAGCACAACGGATTCCGTTTCCCGCTATCTTTGCTGCCGTTATCCTGAAAACAATCTTTTTACCTTAAACGGACTAATACCTAAAGACTGAAGCAATAGGGTCGCTGCGAAGCGGCCCTTTTGTTGTCCCTCTTGTTGTATGTTTTTTGCACATTCGCACCCATTTCTTTTTGCTTTTTCGCTGAAAAGATGTACCTTTGCAGCGAAATTTTTGACAGTCACGATTCTTCACATTACAACGCACAACTATGAAAATCGGTTTCGACAACGATAAATATCTCCGCATACAATCGGAGCATATCAAGGAGCGCATCGCGCAGTTTGGTGATAAGCTCTATATGGAGTTCGGCGGAAAACTCTACGATGACTACCACGCTTCACGTGTCCTGCCAGGCTTCCAGCCCGACTCGAAGCTGCGGATGCTGATGCAGCTGAAGGACGACGCGGAGATCATCATTGTCATCTCGGCCGAGGACATTGAGCGCAACAAGGTGCGCGGTGACATCGGCATCACCTACGATCAGGATGTGCTGCGCTTGCGTGATGTCTTCACGCAGCGCGGATTGCTGGTGAGTTCCGTCGTTATTACTCACTACAACGGCCAGGCTTCCGCGAAGGCTTTCCGCGAGCGACTGGAGCGCCTCGGTGGCGTGCGCGTGTATTACCATTATCTGATTGAGGGGTACCCCACGAATGTGGAGCTGATCGACTCCGAAGAGGGCTTCGGCAAGAACGACTTCGTGGAGACCTCGCGACCGCTGGTGGTCGTGACGGCACCGGGTCCTGGCAGCGGCAAGATGGCGGTGTGCCTCTCGCAGCTCTGGGGAGAGAACCGCCGAGGAGTGAAGGCTGGCTATGCCAAGTTCGAGACCTTCCCCATCTGGTCGATACCCTTGAAGCATCCCGTGAATGTGGCTTACGAGGCTGCCACGGCCGACCTCAACGATGTGAACATGATCGACCACTTCCACCTCGAAGCCTACGGCAAGACGACGGTCAACTACAATCGCGACATCGAGATATTCCCCGTTCTGAACGCCATTTTCGAGTCGATTTACGGCGAAAGTCCCTATAAGTCGCCTACAGACATGGGCGTAAACATGGCAGGTTTCTGCATCTCGGACGATGAGGTGTGCTCGGAGGCATCGAAGCAGGAGATTATTCGTCGTTACTACACCGCCCTGGGCGAGATGGTGGATGGCCGCAAGGGCAACGAAGAAGTGAACAAGATTGCGCTGCTGATGAAGCAGATGAAGCTCACCACGGCCAACCGTCCGACGACCGTGGCGGCCTACGAGCGGCGGCTGCAGAGCGGCAATCCGTCGGCGGCCATCGAGCTGGAGGACGGCACCATCATCACCGCCGATACCAGCGATCTCTTGGGCCCCTGCGCGGCACTGCTGCTCAACGCCACCAAGTATCTGGCGGGCATCGACCACGCGCTGAAGCTGATTCCGCAGGACATGATTGTACCCATTCAGCGCATGAAGACCTCGATGCTTCATGGCAATAACCCGCGCCTGCACACCGACGAGGTGCTCGTGGCGCTGGCAGTACTCTCGCAGCATGATGAGAATTGTCGCCGTGCGCTCGACACACTGCCGCTCCTGGATGGTTGTCAGGTGCACGCTACCGTGATGCTCAGCGAGGTTGACCGCAAGATTTTCAAGAAGCTTGGGTGCGGGCTGACATGTGATCCAGTGCGGAAAGTGTAATGGACTGGCTTTCTTATTTTGTCATGTAGATGTCGAGGGTGCCTCCGCACATGATGTCTGCATGATTGAGGATGAAGGCTCCTTCCTCACCCCGGCGTGGGTGGGCAAGGGGCTTTCTTTGTAGGGGTTGTCCGTTGAGGAGCACGCGCTTGACGTAGATGGCCTGCTCTGAGAGGCCGTGGGTGCGGATGGTGAAGGTCTTGCCGCCTCCTACGTGGAGGGTGGCTTCCTTGGCGAGGGGCGAGCCGATGACGTAGCGGCCGCCGCAGGGTTCCACCTGATAGAAACCGAGGGCGGAGAGGATGTACCAGGCCGACATCTGGCCGACGTCCTCGTTGCCGCAGAGGCCTGCGGGCTGGTCGGTGTAGAGTTCGCGCTGGATCTGGTGGACGAGGGCCGCAGTCTTACGGGGTTGTCCCATGAGGGCGTAGAGGTAGGCGATGTGGTGGCTGGGCTCATTGCCGTGGGCATACTGCCCGATGAGGCCGCTGATGTCGGGGTTGGCATCGGCGTTGAGCTGGCTGTCGGCGGCGAAGAGGCTGTCGAGGCGTTGCAGGGCGCGCTCGCGGCCGCCGAGGAGCTGGGTGAGGCCTTCGACGTCGTGCGGCACGAGCCAGAGGTACTGCCAGGGGTTGCCCTCGGTGTAGTCGCTGGTCTGATGGGCGGGGTTGAAGCCTTCGATGCTATTGAATTCGCCGTGGGAGTTCTTGGAGCGGAGGTAGCCCACGCGTGGGTCGTAGAGCGCCTTGTAGCCGCGGGAACGGTGGTCGAGGTAGTCGGTGGCGCGGCGGACCTCGGCAGATAGGCCCTCGGCTGATGCCGAGGGAACTACAGCGGTGGCTTTGGCTGCGAGGATGGCCTTGCCGGCTTGTGCGGCAGCCCAGTCGGCAAGCATGTATTCGAGGGACATAGATAGGGAACCGCCGTGGTGGTCGTTGGCGACGTAGCCGAGGCGCTTCATGTCATCGAGGCCGCGCTCGTCCATAAGGAGGGAGGAGGTCATGGCCTGCCAGGCGAGGGTGGTGTCGCGGACATAGCCTTTCAACAGCAGGTCGGAGAGCACGGGCACAGCTGGGCAGCCCACCATGCAGTTGGTCTCCTGCGACATCAGGTGCCACACGGGCAGCTTTCCCTGTTCGCGGAAGATGCGCAGGTAGGTCTCGGCGACAGAGGGCATCATCTCGGGCAGGATGATGGTCGAGAGGGGGGCGGCAGCGCGGTAGGTGTCCCAGAGGGAGAGGGTGGTCAGGTAGTGGAGGGGAGCCTCGGCGGGGAAACCGCCGAGCACACTGCCTGTGGGAGATAGGGCAACGGTGGAGGGGACAGCGTGGATGGGAAGGGGGGTGGAGGGGCGATGGAAATGGATGTATTGGTTGTCTTGCGGCCAGCCGCCTCCAGCACGCTTCACGCGGTTGTCTGCGCCGCGCCAATCGCCGTTGGCATCATCCCAGATCTGGGGTGCGACCATGAAGTGATACATGGCGGTGTAGAAGATACGGCGGTCGCGGTCGTTCTGGAAGGTGGCATTGATGCGGCCGAGCTCGCGGTTCCATGCGGCATCGGCTTCGCGGCGCATCTCATCGAAGGTCACTCCGTCATCTACCATATTCATTTGTGCATTGAACTCCGAGACGGGACTGAGCGAGATGGTCACGATAAGGGGCTCGTCGCTCGGTTCGAAAGAGAACTCCTGATAGTGCTGTTGCGAGTCATCGAAGTCAGTAAATTCGCGCGAGAAGCGCATGGCGAAGTAGCAGTGCTGCTCGTTGGCCCAGCCGTGGCTGATGCGGTAGCCCACGACTTCCTTGCGGCTGGTGAAGACGATGCTGGAGTGTTGCACGCGGTCGCCTACGCCATTCTCCAAGTCAACGACGAGGCTGTTGGATTGTGCGCCCTTGGGGAAGGTGATGCGGTACATGGCATTGCGCGGGTTCGCGGTGATCTCAACGAGGGTGGTTCCGGCGGGCAAACCGCCGGAGGCGGGCGAAGAGGCGGGCGAAGGGGCGAGTGAAGAGGCGGGTGAAGAGGCGGGCGAAGGGGCGAGTGAAGGGGCGGGTGAGGCGGTGAGCGAGGGGACTTTCTTATCGGTGCCCAGGAGCACGCTGTAGTAGCCAGGGCGCACGATCTCATTGTCGTGGCAGTAGGGGGTGGCGAGGCTGTTGCGGGAGAGGGAGTGTCTGCCGTCTGCAAAAGGCATAATCGCGATATCGCCGAGGTCGGAGCAGCCGGTGCCGCTGAGGTGTGTTTGCGCGAAGCCTACGATCTTAGTGCCGCTTTCGTGGTAGCCGGAGCACCAGTCCCAGCCTGTTTCGAGCTGCGTGGGGCCGGCATTGACCATGCCGAAGGGCACGTTGGCACCTACGAAGACGTGGCCGTGGTCGCCGGTGCCGATGCGGGGATCGACGTATTGGGTCAAATCTTGCGCCATCAAAGTGGCTGGTAACAGGAAGAGGGACAGGAATAGTATTCTCATATCAATAGAGGCTTTGGATTTCGACGTGATGATAGTAATGCTTGAGGATCTGGTCGTAGGTGTAGCCTTGCTCGCCCATGACGGCGGCGCCGATCTGGCAGAGGCCTACGCCGTGGCCCCAGCCCTTGCCGTGGAGGATGAAACGGGCGGGGACGCCGTGGGCGTCGATGTCCTTGCGCTCCACGGTGAAGGCGGAGCTCTTCAGGTGTGTGGCGCTGAGGGCACGGCGGATCTCCAGCTCCTTGCCGATGGTGAAGGAGCGCTGGCTACCCACAATCTGCAGCTTGATGATGCGCTCACTGGGGCCGCGCTCTATGGGGATGAGGTCGATGATGTCGCCCAGGTCGTCCATCTTCAGGTGTGCAGAGATGTAGCGCTGCGCCTCGGCTTGTGTGAGCGTGACGGTCCAGCGGTAGAAGTCGGTGGTCTCCAGGTCGTAGTCGTTGAGGACCTGTCTGATGACCTTGGGGTCGCTGGTGTTGCAGAAGGGGTCTTCGATGCTCTCGAGATAGGGGTGGTGCTTGTCCTCCCAGCAGCTCTCGAAGTTCTCCGTGTGGCCGCCGCAGCACTTTGAGAAGCGGGCATCGCACACCTCGCCCCCGCTCACGAGCACCTGCCCTGCGGTGGCTTTCACGGCAGCTTCCACCTGCGGGTTCGTCTGGCGTGTGATACCTTGATAGCGTTGGCAGTGGTCGTCGGCGCAGACGTCGAAGGTCGTGTGGGCCTCGCGGTCGGTCCATCGGATGAGCTCCGTGTCGGTCTTGGTGAAGGCAAAGAAGTCGTGGCTGCCCTGTGCCCGTGCCTGGCGCCGCTGCATCTGTGCGTAGAGCCAGCTGCGGCTGATGACGGCCGATGCTTTCAGGAACTCCATCGAGCAGTTGGGGCTCATCTCGCTGCTGATGACGCTGCAGAGATAGTCTTCGACGGGGAGCTCGTTGATGCACAGGATCTGATCCTCCTCCACCATCAGCCGTAGCGTGCCGCGGAAGGTCTGTGCCTCGTTGCGCTCCCAGTGGAAGTTCTTGCCGATGGTGATGTCCTCGAGTGTGAAGCTCGCCTCGTCGGTCTCCGGGGTGAAGGTCAGCTGTCGATATACCTGTCCGTTCCAGAGCAGTCCACCATCGCTCAGCGACACCTCCTGCGGCCCCGTCAGCGTGGAGCCTTTGGCTGTGTAGTGGCTGTTGAGGGTGAAGCGGATGGCCGTAGCGGAGAGGAGGCCGACGGATAATGAAGACTCTCCCCCCGCCCTCCCTATAAGGGAGGGAGTGGTCACTTTTCCAGACTTGCCACGATTCTCTTTCTCAGAGGTATCTGCTCCCTCCCTTGTAGGGAGGGCGGGGGGAGAGTCCGTCACTTTCTCAATGACCTCCTTCAGCTCCTCTTCCGTCATCGTCACCTCCTGTAGGATCTCTGCCGCCCATTCGGGTGTCAGTTTCAGGTAGTCCTCCTCGCGGGGTGTGATGATGAGGCCGCCCATGTCGAGCGCGCCAGGGGAGACCATGAGAGCCCCTCTCCCCGCTCCCCCCGTGGGGGGGAGAGCCGCCAAGCCGATGTCATCTTTTCTTCCAGAGGAAAGGGAGTCCTCCCCCCCACGGGGGGAGTTAGAGAGGGGCTTATAGCAATCGGGCCGGTGCTTCTTCCTCGGGAAGATCAGGGTGATGATTTCATCGCTACGGCTCTCGTCGCCAGCCTCGCGCCAGCAGATGATATTCATGCGCGGCTCGGCCTCGTCGCCGTGGATGGGCAGGGCGCGGTAGAGGCGCTGGCAGAGCAGGCTGTCCGTCTCCTCGGGCAGTGAACGGATGACGAAGACGGGGCAGACGTAGTTCTTCAGCAGGAACAGTCCGCAGCGTGCGCTGTCGTTGCCCGCGTCCTCCATCTGCTGTGTCTCGTTCTCGGTCAGTGGATAGAGCTTCTGGAGCTGCGTCTCGTACATCTTCCAGTCGCGCTCGATGGGCACAATGCCGCGTGAGCCAGCCTGTAGGTGCATGTGGTCGGGGCAGGAGGCTCCGCACATGGGGCCGTTATAGAACACGATGTGGCTGGGCATCGACCATGCCAACTGGCGCAGCGTCGTGAAGTGCTCCCAGATGCTCTGCGGCTTGTGGCGGCGCGTAGGAATCGTGAAGTGGCGCGGCAGGATAGGGTAGGGATTGACCAGCACCTGGTAATGATGGCGGATCATCAGCGCGTGCTGTTCTGGTGGGCGGTTTTCGTCGCAGAGGAAGCAGGGGCGTGCCTCGATGCTCGCCTTGTCAATCTTCGCAGCGGTCGAGACGATGCGCGCCGGGTTCCACTGCACGGTCAGCGTCCCCTCCCAGTCGGCTGCCAGCTCGCGTTGCTGCACATTGGCCTCGAGTGCGTCGTAGTTGCGCTGTGCCAACTCCCACTGTGCCAGCTCCTTGTCGAAGAAGCGCAGGACATCTTCCTCGCTTGCCTCCTGGCGCCATGTGGCGTTCAGCGCCTGGCGTGCCCGGATCTCCGTCGTGCGCAGCTGGTCCTTGTAGAGGTTGTTCTTGTTGACCTTCTCCACAGAGAGCGCAGCGTCGCTGTTGCCCTCCCATCGCCGGCAGAGATAGAGCTCGTCGAAGATGCGCCCGATGCGGTAGCGGCGCCCGATCATCAGGCCCAGGGCGTAGTCCTCGCCGTAGCTGGTGTTGGGAATCTGTATCTTGCGCAGCACAGGCGTATAGAAGGCTCTTGGGGCGCCCAATCCGTTGATGCGCAGCGCGTTGTTACGCCCGTTCTGGGGCGTCCATTCGCGGTGGTCGATGAGTCCCGGCGGCAGGGTATTCAGCTGGAAATCCGTCATGCGGTAAGAACCAATCACCATCGCAGCCTTCTGTTCGCGGAAGGCATCCACGATGCGCTGCAGCGTGTCCTCGCCGCTGTAGAGGTCGTCGGAGTCGAGCTGCACCACGAAGCGGCCGCACTGCGGATGATGCACAGCCAGGTTCCAGCAGCCGCCGATGCCCAGGTCGTCGCGGGAGGGCATGAGGTGAATCAATTCACAATTCATAATGCATAATTCACAATTGGCTGTGCTTTGGTGTTTATTATCAGGCTCTGCGCCAGCTTCATTATGAATTATGAATTGTGAATTGTGAATTAAGCCGTCTATGACGGCCGTAGTCCCGTCCGTGCTGTGGTTATCCACCACGATGAGGTTGAACGGGAACGTCGTCTTCTGGCGTAGTACGCTGCGGATGGCATCCTCGATGGTGCGGACGCGGTTGCGGACGGGGATTACGACCGTTGCCTCGACGGGGAACTCCTCGTCGTCGAACTTGATCTCGTCGAACTCGTCGGGAGCCAGCAGCGCGCCGATGGCTTTCAGATGTCGCGTACACGCGCGTTCCATTTCTATCTGTCGGCGCCGGTTGCGCGGATCGACATAGTCGAACTGCTTCTGTCCCGAGAGGCGGGTGTCCGTCTCGATCTCCGTGTAGAGCGTTTCGGAGACGTGCACGGGCAGCTGTCGGCGTGAGAGGAACAGGCGGAGGTCATACAGCCCGGCAAACTCATATTCGCGCACGCGCTCCTGAGCGAAATACTCCTTCACGTCGGCCGTCCGCATCAGCGTCAGCGAGCCGAAGGCGAAGTCATCGCGCACGCTACCCAGCTGGTAATCAATCAGCGGGTGCGCCTCTACGGTGCCGTCGGGCAGCTGGATGCGGTGGTCGGCATAGACCATTGTGGCGCCCGTGTCCTCGGCGATGGTCACGAGGCGCGTGAGGGCGTAGTACCCCAGCTGCAGTTCAAACTGCTTGGTGTAGAGCAGGATATAGGGTGCGTCGGCCTCGGCAGCCATTTGTCGCAGCGAACTCGTCTGGAATGGATTCTCGATACCGTGCACGCTGCTGATATTTTCGTCGTGGCGGAGGATTTCGAGCGTGTGAACCCCGTTTTGAGTGTCAATTAGGGGCAGGAAACAACAGATTTTGGGCATTTTTCGTGCAGTTTTCTAAAAAATCTGCGACAAAGATACGCAAATTTCAGCTTTTGGTGTTATCTTTGTGCCGAAAATCATCAATCTTTTTCAACTAACTACTATTTACATGAAAAAACTACTCACCCTCGTTGCCCTGGCCTGCCTCTCGATGGCAGCCGGCGCACAGTCTCTCTCCGTGACCGACAAGGATTGGCACTGGGAGAAAGGAACCATCGTTGTGAACACCCCTGCGCGCCCTGCTGGACAGACAGATGTCCTGCAGCTGACCGCTCCGAAGCTGGAGACCGTCCGCGTGGCCTTCGTAGGTCTCGGTATGCGCGGCCCCGGTGCCGTGGAGCGCTTCACCTACATTCCCGGCGTGCAGATCGTGGCTCTCTGCGACTACGTGGAGTCGCGCGCTGAGCGTATGCAGGAAGCCCTTCGCAAGGCCGGCCTTCCCCCTGCCGCCATCTACAGCGGCGAGAAAGGCTATGAGGAGCTCTGCAAGCGCGCAGACATTGACCTCGTCTATGTCGCCACGGACTGGGATCACCACTTCCCCGTCGCCAAGTGCGCCCTCGAGAACGGCAAGCACACCGCCATCGAAGTGCCCTCGGCCATGAACCTCGCACAGTGCTGGGAGCTCATCGAGCTCAGCGAGCGCACCCGCAAGCACTGCATGATCCTCGAGAACTGCTGCTACGACTGGTATGAGCTCAATGCGCTGAACATGGCACAGCACGGCGTCTTCGGCGAGGTGCTGCGCGGCGAAGGAGCCTACATCCACAACCTCGACGACTTCTGGGACTACTACTGGAAGAACCCCGCCGATCCCGACCAGGCACAGCTCGGATGGCGCATGAAGTACAACCGTGACAACCGCGGCGACGTCTATGCCACCCACGGCCTCGGCCCCGTGGCACTTGCCATGAACATCCACCGCGGCGACCGCTTCACCACGCTCGTGGCGATGGACACCAAGAGCGCCCACGGTCGCGAATGGGTGGAGAAGAAGACTGGCAAGGACTGTCCCAACTTCCGCAACGGCGACCAGACAACCACCCTCATGCGCACCGCCGAAGGTAAGGTCGTGGAGATCCAGCACAACGTCATGAACCCGCAGCCCTACAACCGCCTGTTCAAGCTCACCGGCACCAAGGGCTACGCCACGAAGTACCCCGAACAGCACTTCGCCCTCGACAAGAGCCAGCTCAGCGCCAGCGGCGTCGCCCCCAAGGTCGATGACCTCAGCGCCCACGGCTTCCTGCCCCAGGCCGAGCACGATGCCCTCGTTGCCAAATACACGCACCCCATCATCAAGAAGTACGGCGAGATGGCACAGAAGGTCGGTGGCCACGGCGGTATGGACTTCTTCATGGACGCCCGCCTCGTCTATTGCCTGCAGAACGGTCTGCCCCTCGACATGGACGTCTATGACCTCGCCGAGTGGTGCTGCCTCGCTGAGCTCGGTGCCCTCTCGATGGACAACAACTGCGCCAGCGTAGCCTTCCCCGACTTCACGCGCGGTGCCTGGAACAAGATCCAGGGCTTCCAGTTCGCATGGGCCAAGCCCGAGGCAGAGGCCGCTACCGAGGCTGCCGCACAGGCCAGCACGGAACAGCAGAAGCAGCTCTGCGAGAAGTACCAGCTCTGGGCAAAGTACGACGCCATGCGCAAGGCTACTGCCGAGAAGGACGTGAAGAAGGCCACTGCCGACTACACGAAGGCCTGCGCCAAGATGGCCAAGGAAGCTGCCAAGAAGGCCAAGAAGTAATCCTTGGACGATTCCCGTCTCATCTACAGCTTCTCCGAACCCTCGGAGAAGCTTTTTTTATGGTCTATACGGGAAAAGGACATCAAACAGATGCATGGTCGGTTGTGTTTCAAAAAACTTTTGTGAAAAACTATACGAACATTGCGAAGGTTTCTAATCATCACCCTGCGTCGTTGCCACCACCATCCTGTGTCTTGTCTTCCATCACTACGCATCTTGTCTTCCATCACTCCGGGACGTGTTTGCTTTCACCTCGCGTCGTGTTTGCCATTACTACGCGTGGTGTCTGCTATCACTCCGGGACGTGTCGGCCGTCGCCCTGCATCGTGTGAGGTGGATCACCTTGGTGATCCACCCTAAACGTTGCGTCCTTCAGCCCGGAACCTTGCGTCCTTTCGGGTGGATCACCAAGGTGATCCACTCTGCACCTCGTAGCCTTCGCTCCTTCTTGCTATGACGTGATGCTCTTCCTCTCGCGTCCTTCAGCCTTTTCTCTCGCGTCCTTCAGCCTTTCCTCCCGCGTCCTTCGGCTTCTCCTCCCGTGTCTTTCGGTCTTTCTTCCCGTGTCCTTCCGCTCTTTCTCTCCCGCGTCATTCCCCGAACTGGCTGGGCGTCTGGCCGGTGAGCTTGATGAAGGCGCGGCGGAAGGTGGAGACGGAGGCGAAGCCGCTTTCCCGTGCGACGTATTCCAACTTGTATTCCGGATGCTCACGCATCAGGGGCAGACTCTTGCGCTCGATGCGCAACTGGTTGATGTAGTCGTAGAACGTCTGGCCGCGCACCTGGCTCAGGTAGTTGCTCACGTAGGTTCGGTTGGTGTGCAGTGCCTGCGCGAGGTCGGTGAGCGTCAGGTCCTTGTTCAGATACAGTTGCTGCCCTTCGACGAGCGCTTCGAGCTGTCCCTCGGAAATATGCGGGGGCGCAGGGGATGTCTTGGGAGCGTCGGCTTGCTCGTCGGTCTGCTCATCGGTCTGCTCGTCGTCCTTGGTCATCGTGATGGGGCGGAAGTCCCAGCTGTAGTAGAGCACCATCAGCCAGAGCCCCATCACGGAGATGTAGTAGATGATATCGGCGCTGATCGTGGCCGAGAGCGAGGTGAAGAGCCACGCCAGCTGGCTGACGATGGCGAAGAGGAACACCGGCTTCAGCCACGAGACATCGATCTGGTCTATATTAGAGTAGTTCGCGCGCACGTACGCAAGATGCCGCCTAACCTCGACATAGCCCACGATGACCACCGTCCAGGCAAAGCACCAGAGGAAGCCCACGTAGGCATAGATGACCCACTCCGTAGGCCACACCGCGTATGCCACGGTGAAGGCGGCGAAGGGCAGCGAAAGGAGCAGGAGGCGCTTCCTACTGACCCAGCCGGGACGGACTGTCTCGGCCACGAACACCAGGTACGTCAGTGCCGACCAACTGTCAATCACCATAATCCAGCGGAGCACCTCTGGGCGGTACATACCCGGGAAGGTCGTCACGAGGTCTTTTGCGTTCCATACGGCCCAGACGGCCATGATGCAGCCCAGCACCGTCTGAAAGCGCGTGCGCGCCTTGCGCCAGAACAGGATGTGGAGGGCGAAGATGGTGAAGAAGGCCGTGGAGACCCCGATGAGGAAGGTGGAGATGTTGAGATAGCTTTCCATTGCGCTGGCAAAGATACAGGTTTTATGGGAATCGCGTGCAGTGCGGGAGGTGTCAAAGCGTAAAATTTTACGCTTTGACGCATCATTTTGTCGGAATGACTCATCTCGGGCAGGTGAAACAGGTTGTTCAAGACGATAAAACCGCTACCTTTGCCAGCAAAACCCGTGCAACGGAATCCATCTAAACTATACTTGAAATACTATGAAACGTTTACATTTTCTTTTCCTCATGGCCCTCGCGACCAGCGTCGCATGGGCTGGCGACGTGCTCATCAACGAGACGAACTTCCCCGATGCGAACTTCCGCGCCTGGGCACTCAGTCAGGACTTCGGCGCCGACGGCGTGCTGACGGATGCCGAGGTCTTGGATGTCACGAGCATGAATGTCTTTAAGAAAGGCATCAGCAGCCTGAAGGGCCTTGAGCATTTCTCCTTTCTGGAAGTGCTCAACTGCGCCGACAACAAGCTCCAGGAGCTGGATGTGTCCAAGAACTATTATCTGAAAGAGCTGCGCTGCGACAGCAATGAACTGACCGCGCTCGACGTGTCCAAGCAGCTTGACCTCAGGCGGCTGTCATGTTTCAAGAATCACTTCAAGGGCGCCGGCCTGAACGTGCTCGTGCAGTCGCTGCCCGAGCTGCCGGAGACCGAGGTGGGGTGGTTCTACCTCATCTGGAAGACCGACGATAACACCATCAACACGCAGCAGGCTGCCGTCGCAAAGGCGAAAGGCTGGAAGCCGCGCATCTACCACGAGGAATTTGTCTTCGTGGGAAATATGCCGACGATAGAAATCGGGTTCGTGGAGTACTTAGGCCAAGATCCTGATCCCGTGCCCTTCGACCACCTGTATTTTGCCGACGAGGCGTTCTACGATGCCATCTACCAGACCTACGTCAACCTCGTCACCGACGGTTCATGGACGGCCGAGGAGCGTGCCCATGTCCTCAGCCTGAACGTGTCTGGCCGCGGCATCAAGCGCCTGGACGGTGTCGAATACTTCACGTCGCTGACCGACCTCGACTGCTCCCGCAACCAGCTCGACCGCTCGTCGATGGAATCCCTCGTCAGTTTCCTGCCCACTGTCAGCAATGGCCGGCTGAGGGTCATCAATGGGACCGACGACCAGAATGTGATGACGACCGCTCAGGCTGCCGCCGCCAAGGCCAAGGGCTGGACACCGCTCATCAACAATGGCGGCAGCTGGCAGGAGTATGGCGGCAGCGAACCCGCCCCCGAGGGCATCGCCATCGATGCAGCCCACTTCCCCGACGAGAACTTCCGCAGCTACCTGCTTGGTCAGGAGTATGGCGCCGACGGGTACCTGACGGATTTCGAGATCGGGCGCATCCTCGATTTCTACATCTCGGAGAAGGAAATCGCTTCGGTGCAGGGAATCGAGTTCTTCCCGGAGCTGAGGAACCTCTACTGTAGCCACAACCCTCTGACGGAGATCGACGCCTCGAAGAACTTGAAGCTCACGAAGATAAACTGTCAGAACTGTCAGATCGCGTCCCTCAACGTGAAGGGGCTGGCGCATCTGGCGACGCTCGTATGCTATGACAATCAGCTCACTACCCTCGACGTGGCGGACTGCGCAGCGCTGACAGCCATAGAATGTAACCAAAACCAGCTGACCGCGCTCGACGTGTCGCAGAACAAGCAGCTCACCGCGCTGACCATTTACCTGAACCGCATCAAGGGCGCAGCGATGGATGCGCTCATCGCAGGCCTGCCCACTGTGGCGAGAGGCAGCTTGTTTGCCATCTGGTCCGTGGGCGAGCAGAACGTGGTGACCACCGTCCAGGTGGCTGCCGCCAAGACCAAGGGCTGGATTGTCTATGCGCATGGCTACAATGGAATGGAGGAGTACGAAGGCAGTAGCCCCGCAGCCGTGGATGTGGACATCAACGAGGTGAACTTCCCCGACGAGGCCTTCCGTAACTTCCTCCTCGCCCAGACCTACGGCGCCGACGGCATCCTGACCGCCGAGGAAGCCAAGAAGATCACCTATCTGCAGGTGAACGGATTGGGCATCCAGCGCCTGAAGGGTATCGAGCACTTCACCGCTGTGACCACCATCTATTGCTACAACAACCAGATCAGTGGGGCGAACATGACGGAGCTCGTCGAGTGCCTGCCCGTCGTCAGCGTCGGCAATCTGAACGTCATGAATCTGTCCACGGAGGAGAACGTCATCGACACCGACCAGGTGGCAGCCGCCAAGGCCAAGGGCTGGACGCCCCGCAAGATGCAGCGGAACGGCTCCTGGAATGCCTACATTGGCAGCGAACCGGTTGACAATACCCCCGTGGTCGTAACCCGGGAACAAGTTGGCAATCTCGGATTCTGGGGTTGGGTGTGGACTCTGGAGTGCGGCGCTGATGGCCAGCTGACGGAAAGGGAAATCTCGAAAGTCACGCGAATGAACGTGTCCAACCGTTACTTCCAAGATCTGAATGGCATCGAGTACTTCACCGCTCTGACGGAGCTCATCTGTTACAATAATCTCTTGAGCACGCTCGATCTGTCGAAGAACACGGCGCTGACGAAGCTGGAGTGCTATGATAACCGAATCAACAGTGAGGGCGCCTATGCCTTCGTGAGAGACCTGCCCACCGTGACCGACGGCATCATCCAATTTACCATGGGCTCGAGCGACAAGAACTCGATGACGCCTGCTTTGGTAGCAGTGGCCAAGGCCAAAGGCTGGACGGTACAGTACTTCGACACAGACTTGTGGGAATGGAAAGATTATGCAGGTATCGTGGATGGCATCGGAGGAATTGCCGATGGACAATTGACAAAGGACAATGTCGGGGTCTATGATCCCAGCGGTCGCCAGCTCCCGCAGCCTCGCCGCGGCGTGAACATCCTCCGCAAGGCCGACGGCACCACGCAGAAGGTCATCGTGAAATAGGGGCGTGTGGCGGATGTGTTAAGGTTCGTGAAAGTGAAACGAATTTCGATGTGAAGATGAGGCGTCGTCCGTATTTTGGCATTACCTTTGCAAAACCTAACGTGAACGCCCATTGAAGCATCTATTCATTTCATAAACTTGACAACAATGAACAACAACGACTACATCGAAATTCAGGACAGCTATGACCGCGGAGCTTACGTCAGTTCTACGGCAGGCAGCGTCGCCACCGCCTTCTCCGGCATCATGTCGCGCGTCTATCTCTGGATGTCCGCAGCCCTGCTGCTCACCGCCGGCACGGCCTACGTCACCGCCTCCTCGCCCGCCCTCCTGCAGCTCATCTTCGGCAACAGCATCGCCGTCTGGGGGCTCTTCATCCTGGAGCTCGGCCTCGTCATGGGCGTCACCGCAGGCATCAACCGCCTGTCGCCCACGGCCGCTACGGCGCTCTTCCTGCTCTACTCCGTGGTGAACGGCCTGACGCTCTCCGTCATCTTCTTCGCCTATGAGCTCGGCACCATCTACCAGGCCTTCGCCGCCTCGGCTCTCACCTTTGGTGCCATGAGCCTCGTGGGCTACACGACCAAGCGTGATCTCAGCGGTCTCGGTGGCATCCTCATCATGGGACTCATCGGCCTCATCATCGCCTCTGTCGTCAACATCTTCTGGGGCAACAGCGTGATGGATGCCATCATCACCTACATCGGCGTCTTCATCTTCGTCGGTCTCACCGCCTACGACACGCAGCAGATCAAGAATTTGGCCGCCGCCGTAGAGACCGGTTCCCAGATGGGCTACACCGATGCCGCAGCACCCCGCCGCATCGCCATCATCGGAGCTCTCACCCTCTATCTCGACTTCATCAACCTCTTCCTCTACCTCCTCCGCCTCTTCGGGCGCAGCAGAGATTAGGAAAATACTGACATTTTGGCATAAAAAAGCTTAAATGCTTGCTTATATGGGCGGCTTTGCGTACCTTCGCGGCGCAAAGTCGCCTTCTCATATAGTAGGCGATATAATAATGTTCGCGCGCGAAGACCCATCATGATTCAGACAGAGCCACAGATAGAACCACAGACAGCACCGCAGGCCGTTCCGCAGGCTGCAGCGCAGAAGACACCCCTCCTCGGCATGACGCCCGAGGAACTGAAGGGCGTGGCCGCAGAGGTGGGGATGCCCGCGTATGCTGCCAAGCAGATGGCGCAGTGGCTCTATCAGAAGGGCGTCGCGAGCATCGACGAGATGACGAACCTGAGCAAGCCGGCCCGCGAACGACTCTCCGAGCGCTACGAGATCGGGCGGATGGCGCCGCTGGCCGAGCAGCACAGCAAGGACGGCACCGCCAAGTACCTGTTCCCGACGCGCGAGGGTGGGAGAGTGGAGACCGTCTTCATCCCCGACGATGACCGCGGCACCATCTGCGTCAGCTGTCAGGTGGGCTGCAAGATGGCGTGCCGCTTCTGCGCCACCGGTCAGCAGGGCTTCCAGGGCCAGCTCTCCACCGCAGACATCCTCAACCAGATCTACAGCCTCCCCGAGCGCGACCGACTGACGAACATCGTGTTCATGGGTCAGGGCGAGCCGATGGACAACCTCGACGCCGTGCTGCGCACCACGCAGCTCCTGATGGCCGACTACGGCTGGGCGTGGAGCCCGCGGCGCATCACCGTCTCCACCGTGGGGCTGCGCAAGGGTCTGAAGCGCTTCCTCGACGAGAGCCCCTGCCACCTCGCCATCAGCCTCCACAACCCCTTCCCCGAGGAGCGCGCGGCCATCATCCCTGCCGAGCGCAGCTACAGCCTCACAGAGATGCTCGACCTCCTGCGCCAATACGATTGGACAGGCCAGCGCCGCCTCTCCTTCGAATACACCGTCTTCGGAGGCTTGAACGACTCCAACCGCCACGCCCGCGAGCTGGTGCGGCTGTTGCAGGGGCTCGAGTGCCGCGTGAATATGATACGGTGGCATAGGATAGCCCCCCTCCCGGCCTCCCCGATGGGAGGAGATGGGGCGAGCGGTAGGCAAGAGGAAACGCAAGTCCCCCCTCGGGGGGATTTAGAGGGGGGCTTGTCCTTCCATGAGGCGAATGAGACGCGCATGGCCGCCTTCCGCGACTACCTCACGCACCGCGGCATCCGCTGCACCATCCGTGCGTCCCGCGGACAGGATATTGATGCGGCGTGCGGGTTGCTGAATACAAAGACCCCCCGCTCGGCCCAACGGGACGCTCGACCCTTCGAGAACCCCTCCCGTGGGGAAGGGAGTATATACTTTACAAGATAGGTAAACGAAGAACGTCATATGCAATCACTCAAATCATTATATAGAATCTGCCTCGCAAAGGTGACCACTCCCTCCCTTATAGGGAGGGCGGGGGGAGAGTCTGTTCTTTTTCTTGTTGCTCTTTTCTTTCTTTCCTCTTGCAAGAAGGAAATGGTCATTCCCCGCGCCAGCGGACGTCCCTATGAGGTGATGGTGGTGATGAGCGACCAGGCATGGCAGGCCAAGGAGGGCCGCGCGCTGTTCACGGTCCTCGACACCGACATCCCCGGTCTGCCGCAGCCCGAGCGCTCGTTCCATATCTCGCAGGTCGATCCGAAGCGCTTCGACCAGATCCTGAACATCTTCCGCAACATCATCATCGTAGATATCAACTCGCAAATCTACACGAAGACGTCGATGAAGTTCACGCGCGACAAGTACGCCATCGACCAGATCGTGCTGACCATCCAGAGCCCCTCGGCCAATGAGTTTGCCGACTTCTGCTTCGACCACGGGCAGGACATCATCGACTTCCTCACGAAGATGGAGATGAACCGTCTCATCAAGGAACTCAAGGACAAGTACTCCAAGAAGACCGCCGAGCTGGCCAAGGAGATCTTCGACTGCGAGCTCCACGCCCCCGACGAGATCAAGAGCTACAAGCGGGGCGAGAACTTCTTCTGGACAAGTTCCAACGGCGCCTCGGCGCTGGTGAACATCTGCATGTACAGCTACCCCTACGAAGGTCCCCAGACCTTCAACAAGCAATACGTCCTGGCCAAGCGCGACAGCGTGATGGCCGTGAACATCCCCGGCACGCTGCCCTCGATGCACATGGCCACCGATACGCTCTGCACCTCGGTCAAGCCCATCGTCGTCCACAACCAGTACGCCCTCGAGGCGCGCGGCCTCTGGTACATGGAGAACGACGGCATGGGCGGTCCCTTCGTCAGCCACTCCCGCGTGGATACGACCCGCAACCTCGTCATCGTCGTCGAGGGCTTCGTCTTCGCGCCGGAGAAGATGAAGCGCGGCCTCATGCGCCGCCTCGAAGGCTCCCTCTACACCCTCAACCTGCCCGACGAGCAGACATCGCCCATCGTGACCACGATGGAGGAGGTGGCCGTCACGGCGGAGGACAGGAGGGAAATGCGAGAAAAGACCCACTCCCCGCTCGGCCCAACGGGACGCTCGACCCTTCGAGAACCCCTCCCGTGAGGGAGGGGAGTGCCTGCGGGATGTGGGCATATCGGATGAGAGAAAGGAGGCGGTAAACAATTTAAGAAATGTTAGATAAGAAATAACCTATAGCAATGTCCCCGCAATAACTTCTAAGCGCCAGCCGCTCCCCTCCCTTACGGGAGGGGTTGGGGGTGGGTCTGCTGGGGGCTTTCTTAAACTATGAAAATAAGAGTAGGAATCACACATGGCGACACCAACGGCGTCGGCTATGAGATCATCTTCAAGGCGTTCGAGGATCCCGCGATGCTGGAGCTCTGCACGCCCATCGTCTATGGCTCGCCCAAGGTGGCCAGCTACCACCGCAAGGGCATGGAGCTGACGACCAACTTCACATCCATCGACTCCGCCACGGAAGCGAATGAGAACGCCCTCAACATCCTGCACTGCACGGCCGACGAGGTCAAGGTGGAGCTGGGACAGGGCACGGCGGAGAGCGGTGCCGCGGCACTGGCCGCCCTCGAGCGTGCGCTGAAGGACTGGCGCGAGGGCCTCATCGATGTCCTCGTGACAGCGCCCATCAACAAGCACGCCATTCAGAGCGAGACCTTCCACTTCCCCGGCCACACGGAGTACATCCAGGACCGCGTGGGCGGTGAGGGACAGCAGGCGCTGATGATCCTGATGAACGACCGCATCCGCATCGCCCTGGCGACCACCCACGTGCCCGTCAGCGAAATAGCCAAGGCCATCACCCAGGAGGGCATCCTCCAGAAGCTGCGCATCCTGAACCACTCCCTGCAGCGCGACTTCAGCGTCAGCACACCCCGCATCGCTGTCCTGGCGCTGAACCCCCACGCGGGCGACGACGGCCTGTTGGGCAAGGAGGAGGAGGAGATCATCCGGCCCGCCATGCAGCAGGCTGAGGAGGAGGGGATGAACCTCTATGGTCCCTTCGCCGCCGACGGCTTCTTCGGCACCCGCGCCTACGAGAGCTTCGATGCCGTGCTGGCCATGTACCACGACCAAGGTCTCGCGCCCTTCAAGCTCCTGGCGATGGACGACGGCGTCAACTACACGGCAGGCCTCGACATCGTGCGCACCAGCCCCGACCACGGCACCGCCTATGACATCGCCGGCAAGGGCGTGGCCAACGAGAATTCTCTCCGTCAGGCCATCTTCGCCGCCACCGACATCTTCCGCAACCGTCAGGCATGGGACGAGGCGCGACAGAATCCGCTCCCGAAGCTTTATATAGATAAGCGCGACCGTGCGGAACGCGGCTAACTCCTATGGACGCTAAAGAACTACAACCCATCAAGCAGCGCTACGGCATCGTCGGCAACTGCGAGGCGCTGAACCACGCGCTGGACACGGCCCTGCAGGTGGCGAAGACCGACCTCTCGGTGCTCATCACGGGCGAGAGCGGCGTCGGCAAGGAGATCATCCCCCGCCTCATCCACGACAACAGCCTGCGCCGCACCCGCAAGTACTTCGCCATCAACTGCGGCAGCATCCCCGAGGGTACCATTGACAGCGAGCTCTTCGGCCATGAGAAAGGTGCCTTCACGGGTGCTATCGGCGAGCATGAAGGCTACTTCGGCGCTGCCGATGGCGGCACGCTCTTCCTCGATGAGGTGGGCGAGCTCCCGCTGAGCACACAGGCTCGTCTGCTGCGTGTCCTGGAGACGGGCGAGTACATCCGCGTGGGCAGCAGCGAGGTGCGCAAGACGAACGTCCGCATCGTCGCCGCCACCAACGTCAACATCCAGCATGCCATCCGCGACGGCAAGTTCCGCGAGGACCTGTTCTACCGCCTGAACACCATCCCCATCAAGATGCCGCCCCTGCGCGAGCGTGGCGAGGACATCCTCCTGCTGTTCAAGAAGTTCGCGATGGAGATTGCCGCCAAATACCAGATGCCGGAGCGCATCACCCTCTCGCCCGATGCCGAGGAGGTGATGAAGCGCTATAAATGGCCGGGTAACATCCGCCAGCTGAAGAACGTCACCGAGCAGATGTCCATCCTGATGCGCGACACGCGCGTCGTCACCCCCGACGTCCTCTCCGACTACGAGATATGGCCCACCATCGAAGAGCAAGGAGGCCTCGTCAGGGTGGGGCAGGGCGCTGCCGACGCGCATAGCTATCAGGCCGAGCGCGAGATGCTCTTCCAGATGATCAACGCCCTCCACCGTGAGGTCAGCGAGCTGAAGCAGCAGGTGGCCGGGAAAACGATCACCCCTGGCGGCCTCACCCCCGACCCCTCTCCCAGAGAGAGGGGAGTGGTTACTGTGGTGGATGGCTATCCTGTCAATAACAAAAGCGTTTACTCCCCTCTCTCTGGGAGAGAGGTTCTCGATGGGGCGAGCGGCCCGATGGGTCGGACGGGGGGAGAAGCCCCCTATGCCGAGGAATATGTCGAAGAGTCCCTCTCCATCGACGAGCAGGAGAAGCGCCTCATCGTCAAGGCACTGGAGAAGTATCGCGGACGCCGCAAGAAGGCTGCCGAGGAGCTGCACATCAGCGAGCGTACCCTGTACCGTAAGATCAAGGAGTATGGTCTGGACGAACTGTAGAAAGCTGGTCGTTGCCGTCGTGGTCACGATGGCAATGGCAAGTTGCGCCATCAGCTACAAGTTCAATGGCGCCAGCATCGACTATGCGGTTACGAAGACCATCCAGATCGACCCGTTCCCCATCCGCTCGGCCTACGTATGGGCTCCCATGCAGTCCATCTTCAACAACCGCCTCACCGACATCTTCGCCCAGCAGACCAAGCTGCGGCAGGTGCGCCGCGGCGGCGACCTGGTGCTGGCGGGTGAGATCGTGGGCTTCGATCAATATAATAAAGGTGTGGGTAGCGACGGCTACAGCGCGCAGGTGCAGCTGAAGATGACCGTCAACGTGCGCTTCACCAACAACAAGAACCACACCGAGGATTTCGAGCGGCAGTTCTCGGCGACGACAGAGTACGACGCCACGCAGCAGCTCATCAACGTCCAGGAAGAACTCGTCACGCAGATGACCAAGGATATCACCGATCAGATCTTTAACGCCACCGTGGCGAACTGGTAAAGAGAAAACAGCTATTTCATGGAATCGCTTACCACATACATCAAATCCCCTGAGCTGCTGACTGCCGACGTCGTCGAGGAGTTGGCGGACATGGTGGAGCGCAATCCCTCGTTCCAGGTGGCGCGCATCCTCTACCTGCGGGGACTCTATGAGCTGCAGGACGCCCGCTTCGGCGCAGAGCTGCGCAAGGCCGCCCTCCTCGTCCCCGACCGCACGACGCTCTTCCGCCTCTTCGAGGAGGAGAGGATGTCGCCCGTGACCGCTGCCGTGCCTGCCGCCGAACCCCAGCACATCTCCCATGCCGCTGACCGCACGCAGTCCCTCATCGAGTCCTTCCTGGAGCAGCAGCCCGACCCGATGGCCTCGCGCAAGCCCCATCCCGTCGATGCCAGCGTTGATTACATGGCCTACCTCATGCAGCAGCCCGATGCCCTCCCCGAGGGCCTCCCCGATGCAGAACCCGAGGAGGAGCTCACCGACGAGGACGACGATGACTTCTTCGACGATGAGGAGACACTGCTCACCGAGACACCCGCACAGCCTGCGGTGCAACCTGCGGACGTCAAAAATAACACCAATGACCTCTATTTTACCGAAACTTTGGCCCATATTTACATCAAACAGGGCAAATATAGCAAGGCAATTGAAATTATTCGGCGTTTAAGTTTGAATGTTCCAGAAAAAAACCGTTACTTTGCAGACCAAATCCGATTCCTCGAGAAATTAATCCTCAACGAACGGGCCTCAAACAACGAAAATCAACAAAAATAAATACTCAAAATCATGTACACACTACTTGTAATTCTTGTGGTCATCGCGTCCATCTTCATGTCCCTCATTGTGCTCATCCAGGAGTCCAAGGGCGGCGGTCTCGCCAGCGGCTTCGCCAGCGGCAACCAGATGATGGGTGTGCGCAAGACCACCGATGTCATCGAGAAACTCACCTGGGGACTTGCTGCCGCAATGGTTGTCTTCAGCGTGGCATCTGTCTATTTCATCCCCTCTGCAGCTGCCGACAGCTCTGTGATGGAGGGCATCGCCATCGAGCAGCAGGCTACGGCTCCCACCAACCTGCCCGGCATCCCTGCCACCGACGTGCAGGAAGCACCTGCTGCTGAGGCTCCTGCTGAGGCTCCCGCTCAGTAATAGCGCATCATGCTCAGCAGTATCCGCAGAACTGCCTTGACATTTGTCTTGGCCATGATAGCGCTGACCTCGCAGGCCAGCGCTTTCGTTTTACCGGCACAGCGGCCGGTCACCCTGTCGGTCGCCGACAAGGAGAAGGCGGTCGTGCACACGGCCGTGGGCATCCTGCAGGGAGACCTCCAGCGGGTTCTCGCCGCGGAGGTGAAGCACACGCCCTCCAAGGCGCAGATCATCGTGGGCACGTGGCGCGGCGAGGGACGTCAGCTCCTGGCCGCCACGGGGCTCGACTTCTCGTGGCTCGAGGACCAGGCGCAGGCGTTCATCCTTCAGGTGACACCCGACGGGCGCCTCGTCATCGCGGGCAGCGACGTCTATGGCACCGCCTACGGCGTCATGGAGCTCTCGCGACAGCTCGGCGTCTCGCCGTGGGAGTGGTGGGCCGATGCCGAGCCCGAGGCGCGGAGCGAGTTCCGCCTCGCCGACGACTACGTCACCCGCCAGGCACCCGGCGTCGCCTTCCGCGGTATCTTCGTCAACGATGAGGACTGGGGACTGATGCCGTGGTCGGCCACCAACTATGAACCCGCCTCCCGCGGGCAGGTGGGCCCCAAGACCACACAGCGTATCTTCGAGCTCCTGCTCCGCCTGCGCGCCAACCTCTACTGGCCACCCATGCACGAGTGCACCCATCCCTTCTTCCTCACCGAGGGCTGCGCGGAGCTGGCTGCGAAGTACGGTATCTTCATCGGCACCAGCCACTGCGAGCCGATGGGCTGCAACGCCGCCGGTGAGTGGGGCGTCCGCGGCAAGGGCGACTACAACTGGGACACCAACCGCACGGAGGTGCTCCGCTTCTGGGAGCAGCGTGTGAAGGAGGCTGCCCGCGTGCCGCAGATCTACACGCTCGGGATGCGGGGACTCCACGACGGCGCCATGCAGGGCATCCACACCCTCGACGCCCACAAGAAGGCGCTCACCGAGATCTTCCAGGCGCAGCGCGACCTCCTGGCAAAGTACGTCACGCCGCAGGTCACCCGTCTGCCGCAGGTCTTCATCCCCTACAAGGAAGTGCAGGAGGCCTACGATGCCGGCTTGCAGGTGCCCGATGATGTCACCCTCGTCTGGTGCGACGACAACTACGGCTACATCCGCCATTTCCCCACCGACGCCGAGCAGCGCCGCAGTGGCGGCAACGGCATCTACTACCACGCCTCCTACTGGGGCCGTCCCCACGACTACCTATGGCTGGGCACGGCGAGCCCCTTCCTGATGTTCCAGCAGCTCTATGAAGCCTACTACCACGGTGCCTCGCGCCTGTGGGTGCTCAACGTCGGCGACATCAAGCCGCTCGAATACCAGATTGCCCTCTTCATGGATATGGCGTGGGATGTGGAGCGTGTGCGGCAGACGACCGTCGCCACCCACCTCGAGGAGTTCTGCGCCGAGAACATCGGGCGCGACGTGGCCCGCCTCTCGTCCATCTACCTGAAGGAACACTACCACCTCGCCTTCCAGTGCAAGCCCGAGCACCTCGCTGGCACGCGTGTGGAGGAGCCCAAGGGAGGTGATATAGACTGGTCGCATGTGCGCGACCTCCCGTGGAGCGAGCAGAAGATCCGCCACCGCCTCGGGCGCTACGACAAGCTGCAGCGCAATGTGCGCTGGATTGCCGACTCCGTGCGCCGCACGCATCCCCGCCGCTACGATGCCTTCTACCAGCTCGTCGAATACCCTATCCTGGCGGCCGCCGCGCAGAACGAGAAGTATCTCTGTGCGCAGCTCGCCCGCCACGGCCTCACCTATCTCTCGCGTGACAACGTGGATTCCACGTGGATGCGCAGCGACATGGCTCATAACCGCGTGCAGGAGCTCACCGTCCGCTACAACGAGCAGCGCGACGGCAAGTGGCGTGGCATCATGAGTTCCAACCCGCGCAACCTGCCGGTCTTCCAGCCCGTGCCCCATGAGCAGCACACCGAACCGCTGCCCGTCGAGGAGCCTGCTGTGGCCACCTTCTACGGCGCCAGCTACGATGCCGCCACCTTCGCCGGTGGGGAGATCCTGGCACCTGTCCTGGGCCTCGGCGCCAGCATCCGTGCCATCCCCCTGCCGCAGGGGCACAGCCTGACGTACAACTTCAAGCATAACTTCCTTCGCCAGCGCTTCTCCGTGATAGAGATCCACTTGCTGCCCACGCATCCCATCGATGCGCAGCAGCGCTTCACCGTCTCCCTCGACGGCTCCGCGCCCCTCACCTACACCTACAACACCGAGGGACGCAGCGAGGAGTGGAAGCAGAACGTGCTCCGCGGCTATGCCGTCGTCATGGCACGGCCGCAGGTCTTCAAGCCCACTGGTGAACATTCCCTCGTCATCACCGCCCTCGACGACGGTGTGGTCATTGATGAGGTGATTGTCAGGAAGTAAATCGAAACAACGAAATAACGCCAACTCAATAAGAAAATGTTCGAAAATCTATCTGAACGCCTGGAACGCTCCTTCAAGATCCTGAAGGGCGAAGGCAAAATCACAGAAATCAATGTCGCCGAGACACTGAAGGATGTGCGCCGCGCACTCCTCGATGCCGACGTGAACTATAAGGTGGCCAAGTCGTTCACCGACACGGTCAAGCAGAAAGCCCTCGGGCAGAACGTCCTTACAGCCGTGAAGCCGCAGCAGATGATGGTGAAGATCGTCCACGACGAACTCGCCCTCCTCATGGGCGGCGAGACGGCGGAGCTCAACCTGAAGAGCCATCCCGCCGTCATCCTCATGGCAGGTCTCAATGGTGCGGGTAAGACCACCTTCGCTGGCAAGCTCGCCAATATGCTCAAGAGCAAGCGGAGCCGTAACCCCTTACTCGCTGCCTGCGACGTCTATCGTCCGGCTGCTGTCGAGCAGCTCCGTGTGCTCGGCGAGCAGATCGGTGTGCCCGTGTATATGGAACTGGACAACCAGGATCCCGTGAAGATCGCGCAGAACGCCATCATCGAGGCGCGCTCGAAGGGCTACGACACCGTCATCGTCGATACCGCCGGTCGTCTGGCCATCGACGAGAAGCTGATGCAGGAGATTGCGGCCATCAAGGCTGCCATCAACCCCGACGAGACGCTCTTCGTGGTCGATGCCATGACGGGTCAGGATGCCGTGAACACCGCCAAGGAGTTCAACGACCGCCTCGACTACACGGGCGTCGTACTCACCAAGCTCGACGGTGACACCCGTGGTGGTGCCGCCCTCTCCATCCGCACCGTCGTGGATAAGCCCATCAAGTTCGTGGGCACAGGCGAGAAGATGGAAGCCATCGACCCGTTCCACCCCGCACGTATGGCCGACCGCATCCTCGGCATGGGCGACATCGTCAGCCTCGTAGAGCGTGCCCAGGAGCAGTACGATGAGGAGGAGGCACGTCGCCTGGAGAAGAAGATCCGCAAGAACCAGTTCGACTTCAACGACTTCTACGCCCAGATCCAGCAGATCAAGAAGATGGGTAACATCAAGGACCTCGCCTCGATGATTCCCGGTGTGGGCAAGGCCCTGAAGGATGTTGATATCGACGACAACGCCTTCAAGAGCATCGAGGCCATCATCCTCTCCATGACTCCCAAGGAGCGCACCCACCCCGAATGTCTCAACACCAGCCGCCGCCGTCGCATCGCCGTCGGCTCCGGCACCGACATCGCCGCCGTCAACCGCCTCATCAAGCAGTTCGACCAGACCCGCAAGATGATGAAGATGGTCACCGACCCCAAGATGGCCGCCATGATGGCAAAGATGCCGAGGAGATAAAGACCCACCCCCGACCCCTCCCGTGAGGGAGGGGAGGGGCTGGCGCGATGTGTGGAAATTGATAGATTAATAGAATGAACGACGAACTGAAGTGGGCCGCTAGCGATCGATATCCTTTATTAAAGGATTATGCTCGCAAGAACAGGATGAATCCAACGGATGCAGAGCTGTTGTTGTGGCGGCAACTAAGAGATCGGGCATTGGGAACGAAGTTCTTTCGACAATATATCATAGCTGACTACATCGTTGATTTTGTCTCTCTGGAATATATGTTGATCATCGAAGTAGATGGTGCTTATCATTCTGAACTTGAGCAAAAAGAGAATGGTGAAGGGCGTTCTACTCGTTTGAAGAGTCTTGGCTTCAAAGTGATCCGAATTTCCAATGAGGAAGTATGTAATTCAATAGAACAAGTAATAGAAACCATAAAACTCCATCTTTTATGAGTACAAATAGTGATACTACGCGCCAGCCTCTCCCCTCCCTCACGGGAGGGGCCGGGGGTGGGTCTTTTATCGACGGAAAAGCGACGGCGGCGGCTATCAAGGCTGAGATTGCCGAGGAAGTGAAGAAGATTGTAGCGGCAGGCGGCAAGCGGCCTCATCTCGCCGCCATCCTCGTGGGCCACGACGGTGGCTCCGAGACCTATGTAAGTAATAAGGTACGCGCGTGCGAGGAGTGTGGCTTCCAGAGCACACTCATCCGCTTCGAGGACGACATCACCGAGGAGGAGCTCCTGTCCTGTGTGTCGCGGTTGAATCGCGACGACAGCGTCGATGGCTTCATCGTGCAGCTGCCCCTGCCGCGTCACATCGACGAGCAGAAGGTCATCGAGGCCATTGACTACCGCAAGGATGTCGATGGCTTCCATCCCATCAATGTCGGGCGCATGGCCATCGGCCTGCCCGCCTTCGTCAGTGCCACGCCCAAGGGCATCCTGGAGCTCCTGCGCCGCTACGGCGTGGAGACCAGCGGCAAGAAGTGCGTCATCCTGGGCCGCTCCAACATCGTAGGCAAGCCCATGTCGCAGCTGATGATGCAGAAGGGCGTCGATGCCACCGTCACCGTCTGCCACTCCCGCTCGAAGACCTTGAAGGAGGAGTGCCTGCAGGCCGACATCATCATCGCTGCCATCGGACAGCCCGCCTTCCTGAAAGGCGATATGGTGAAGCCCGGCGTGGTGGTCATCGACGTGGGCACCACCCGCGTGCCCGATGCCTCGCGCAAGAGCGGCTTCCGCCTCCAGGGCGATGTCGATTTCGATTCCGTCGCGCCTCTCGCTTCCAAGATCACGCCCGTGCCCGGTGGGGTAGGGCCCATGACCATCTGTATGCTGATGCAGAACACGCTTGCGGCGGGCAAGAAGGAATACTATGATTAATTCATAATTCACAATTCATAATTCACAATTCATAATTCACAATTCATAATTCATAATTCACAATTCATAATTCACAATTCATAAATCATAAGTCATAATTCATAATTCATAGTCGATTATAGGGCGCAAATGAAAATAATCTTGTAAAAGTTTGGTGGTTTCGTCGGAAACCACTACCTTTGCACCCGCAAAAGCCGATAAGGCCAGAGCATCTTTCCAACATGGTGCCTATAGTTCAGTTGGTTAGAGCGTCAGATTGTGGTTCTGAATGTCGTCGGTTCGAGTCCGACTAGGCACCCAACGAGAGCATCCCCTGCAATACCTTGCAGGGGGATGTTTCGTTTGTGCTGGTGAGAACAAGGTTGTTACAATCTTGCTTCTTTCACATCTTTTAACGCTCTTAATGAACCGCTGAAAACGATTTTCTTCTTATCTTTGCAGTCGAAAAGTGCAAGTGAACTGATGTGAATCACGTTAGAACTTTGATTTTAACCCTTTTGCTAATCTTCTCTGCAGCCTCTTCTGCAGAGGATTCGGTGTCTGTGGACAACGTGAGATTAGTACATGCCTCGGACAGTGTCCAGTTGCGGATGACCCTCCGCCTCTCGGATTTGACCGTAGGCAAACGTGATGTGTGGTTACTTGTACCCCGCCTCGTCAACGGCGCCGACAGCATCGAGATGCCCTCCGTGGGCATCTACGGTCGCATACCTTATTATTATGCTGTGCGGTCCGGTTTGCACCTCTATCAGGACGAGTGCGATATCATGCTACGCGCCAAGGAAGTCCGCGGCCGCAAGGGCGCCGCTTTTTCTTACGCGCGTACACTGCGTCATCGCGCGTGGCTCGAGGGCGCGGAGGTGAAGCTCTTCCTCACCCATATCGCCTGCTGCGGCGACGTGATGGACTCCCGTTCGTGGCGCGTGCTGGAGACGCGTTTGGTGCAGCTGCCGGACAGCATCGTCTATCGCCGCTTCACAAAGGAGGCCCACGGTACGGCCCACGTGGATTTCGTGCTTGACAGCATCTGGATCGATCCCGCCTACCACGACAACCGCCATGAGCTCGGCAAGATCAGCCGCCTGCTCGACTCCCTGCAGGCCGATCCCCGTATCCATATCGACTCCGTCACCTTCCACGGCTACGCCTCGCCGGAAGGTCCTTATCGCCACAACGTATGGCTGGCCAAGAACCGTGTGAAGGCGCTGGCCGACTACATCATCGAGAAGCACCGCCTCGACCCAGCCATCGTCAGCCAGCAATACACGCCGGAGGACTGGGTAGGCCTGCGCCGCTATGTCGAGGCCTCGTCGCTGCCGCACCGCGCGGAGATCCTGGCCGTCATCGACGACACCGTCAGGCGTCCCGACCCCGACGTGCGGCTGCGCTATATCCGCCGCACCTACGTGGAGGACTTCGCCGACATCTTCGACAACAGCCTCCCCTTCCTGCGCCACACCGACTACACCATCCTCTACACCACCGACGGCACGCGCGAGGAGCGCATCCCCGGCCGCATCGTGCCCCGCATAGAGGAGGATGTGCTGGTGCCCGATACGCCCTTCCACACGATACCGCCCCTGCCACCCCTGTTTGCCGTGAAAACCAACCTGCTGCTCGATGCCATCGCGTGGCCGAATGTAGAGGTGGAGGTGCCCTTCGGCAAGAATGCCCAGTGGAGCTTGATGGCGGAGTGGGGTAGCCCCTGGTATGTCTGGCACCACAACTCCCGTGCCTACGAGATCCTGAACGTGGGTCTCGAGCTGCGCCGCTGGTTGGGCAAGTGCCCCGACTGCCGTCCCGTGCTGACGGGCGGCTTCGTGGGGCTCTATGCCGCTGTCGGCAAGTACGACATCGAATGGAACTCCATCGGCGACCAGGGCGAATACCTCAGCTTCGGCGCTTCCGCGGGCTACAGCTGGCTGCTGCGCAAGTGTCTGAACCTGGAGGTCTCCGGCTCCCTCGG
The DNA here is from genome assembly GCA_017470425.1 of Bacteroidaceae bacterium. Classification (GTDB taxonomy): domain Bacteria; phylum Bacteroidota; class Bacteroidia; order Bacteroidales; family Bacteroidaceae; genus Physcousia. The sequence goes on from JAFUYT010000010.1 coordinate 51,171, forward strand.
CGTCCTCTTCGGCCCCCAGCGCCACTACCACGGCGAGTTCAGCGACACCCACCTCATCTGGAAGAGCTTCGACGACCTCTTCTACGTGGGCCCCACGCAGCTCAAGGTCTCCATCGTATGGCTCATCCCGCGGAAGTGGTTCGGGCTGGATAAGAAGAAAGGAGGTGAGCAATGAGAAGGTTACTCTCTGCGCAGCACAGCTGCACAGCACCCGACACACACCGCCCACAGACAGCCCCCCGCCCCGCCGCTGCCCGCCCCG
>JAFUYT010000011.1 GCA_017470425.1 Bacteroidaceae bacterium
CTCGTAGAGGAAAGTATTACCCAAAAACACGGAAATCGTAAGATGGCCGTGTGGAGATGCTTATGTGCCTAATTCAAGTAAATCCACGATTTAATTACTTTGGCGGGGCAATTTGTTTCCCATTTATAGAGGAAAGATAGCGGAAAAAGCTTGGAAAGCGGGAAAAAGTGAGAAAAAAAGCACGAGAAATGCAAAAACTTTATACTTTGGCCGTCTAACTTTAAACTTTTTCGTACTTTTGCACCCGAAAAGGGTTTCCCGTTGCGATGGGGACATAGCTCAGCTGGCTAGAGCGCGGCGTTCGCAACGCCGAGGTCGCGGGTTCGATTCCCGTTGTCTCCACTTATGAAGAAACTCACGTTCGCCCTCTTTGGGAATCCCTTCCAAGCCAAGAAGTCGGCTTCCGTACAGAAGTTGCTTTGCCTGTTGGAGGAGCGGCAGGCAACGTTGCAGATTGACGCGGACTTCCATCGTTTTCTGACCCATGACTTGCAGATTGCCGTGCCGTCGGCGGCGCACATCATCGCCGACGATGCCTTCGATGCCGACGTGCTCATCTCGATGGGCGGCGACGGTACCTTCCTGGAGGCGGCGCGCCGTCTGGGGGGGAAGCAGATCCCCATCCTCGGTATCAACATGGGACGTCTGGGTTTCCTGGCCGATGTGTCGCCCGAGGACATCGAGACCATCGTCAGCCAGATCTACGAGGGACAGTACAGCGTCGAGGAGCGCTGCCTGCTGCATCTGGAGTATGACAAGGGCACGCCCGAGGGCTATCCCTACGCCTTGAATGAGGTGGCGGTGCTCAAGCGCGATGTCTCGTCGATGATCTCTATCCGGATAGATATCAACGGGGAGTACCTGACGACCTATCAGGCCGACGGCCTCATCATCAACACACCGACCGGTTCCACAGGCTATGCCCTCTCCGTGGGCGGACCTATCATGCAGCCCGGCAGCCACACGCTCGGCATTGTCCCTGTGGCTCCGCACTCGCTGACGGTGCGCCCCATCACGGTCACGGACGATGCTGTCGTGACGCTCACCGTCTCCTCCCGCAACCACCGCTTTCTGGTCGCCCTCGACGGTCGCAGCGAGAAATGCAGCGAGGATGTGCGGCTCACCATCCGGCGGGCACCCTATACCATCCAGGTGCTGAAGCGCTCCGGCCAGAGTTTCTTCCGGACGCTGCGCACGAAGCTGATGTGGGGCACGGATGTGAGGGAGGGGTGAGAGTTGAGAATTGAAAGTTGAAAGTTGAGAATTGAAAATTGATAAGGGATGGTGGGGCTGAAGTCCGATACCAAATATAGTACGCGGCGGATGTTGAGCTGGTTCTGGCGCATCTTCCGGCAGGTGAAGCTGCAATCGTTCATCAATGCGACGAGCGGCATCATCCGTGTGGGGCTGGACTTCGCCTTCATCTGGGCCACGAAGCAGGCCATCGACATCGCCACGGGTACGCCCCATGCGCAGGCGACGCTCCTCGGTCTGCATCTCCCCTTCCTGCCCACGACGCTGCTCTCGGCGGGTGTCCTCCTCGTCGTTCTCATGGCCTTGCAGATGTCGCTGGGCTACCTCGGTCGCTGGATAGCAGCGTTGCTGGGCGTCGAGGCCCAGAACCGTATGCAGCGCCACATCTTCGAACATCTCCTGCGCAGTGAGTGGCACGGCAAGGAGCTGCGCCACAGCGGCGACGTCCTGAACCGTCTCGTCACCGACAGCCAGACCGTCGTCTCTGTCGTCACCGACACCCTGCCGCAGGCCCTGGCCGTGCTGGTACGCCTGCTCTGTGCCTTCTTCTTCCTCTATTCGATGGATGCGATGCTGGCTGTGGGCGTGACGGTCATCCTGCCTGTCTTCATCCTTTTGAGCCGTCTCTACATCCATCGCATGAGAGCCATCACGCGGGAGGTGCGGAACACCGACAGCCGCATCCAGGCCACGCTACAGGAGAGCATCCAGCATCGTTTGGTGCTGAAGACGCTGGAGCGCATCCCGCTGATGGCCGAGGCGCTGGGGGGCTTGCAGGCTACGCTGCGGCGGCAGGTGAGGCAGCGCACGCTCTTCTCCTCCACGTCCAATCTGGTGCTGAACGTCGGCTTCGGCGCCGCCTATCTCTTCACGTTCCTCTGGAGTGTGAACCGTCTGGCCGAGGGCACCATCACCTTCGGCATGATGACCGCCTTCATCCAGCTCTGCGGCCAGATCCAGGGCCCTTTCCGCGAACTGACGCGCTTCATCCCGACCATCATCAGCAGCTTCACCGCTGCTGAGCGTCTGCAGGAGCTGGAGGAGACACCCCTGGAGGAGGACGGCGAGCCCATCCGTTTCACGGAGGGGGCCGGCATCCGCGTCACGGACGTCACCTTCGCCTACGATACCCATAGTCGCAAGATCCTCCGTCATGCCTCTTTCGACTTCCCGCCGGGCACCGCCACCGCCATCCTCGGCGAGACGGGGGCGGGAAAGACCACTCTTATCCGCCTCATCCTGGCATTGCTGAAGCCCGATAGCGGGGAGGTCGTGATGTATGGAACCGGGCGAGAGGTGGTGGTGTCGGCGCGGACGCGCTGCAATCTTGTCTATGTTCCGCAGGGCAACTCGCTCTTCAGCGGCACGCTGCGCTGGAACCTGCAGATGGGCAAGCCTGATGCCACTGACTCCGAGATGTACGATGTCCTGCGCATCGCTTGTGCCGACTTTGTGAGTACCCTGCCTGACGGCCTCGACACCCGCATCGGGGAAGGTAGCGCCGGGCTCTCCGAAGGACAGGCACAGCGCATCGCCATCGCCCGCGCCCTGCTGCGCCAAGGTTCCGTCCTGCTCCTCGATGAGGCCACCAGCGCCCTCGACCAACAGACCGAGAAGCGGTTGATCGACAACCTCATGGAGCACCACCAGCGCCTCGCTGTGCGACCCACCCTTATCTTTATCACTCATCGTCCGGCCGTCGTGCAGCACTGCTCACAGGTCATCACGCTTTCCAAATGCTCCGTTTCCTAAAAAACTGGACGCTCCCCGTGGCCATTGCGGTGGGCGCAGTCCTCTACCTCCTCTTTGCCTACGTCCCTGCCCTGGACAGCGCCGCTGCGGTGCTGGGGCCAGTGTGCGAGACCATCTTCCCCGTCTCTGTCTTTGCGACGCTGTTCGTCACTTTCTCCAAGGTCGATTTCCATCTGATGCGTCTGCGGCGTTGGCACGGTGCCGTGCTGCTGGCCCAACTGGTGTATATCGCGCTCATGACCTGGCTCATCTATGAAAGCCAGCATCTGACGGACACCCCCGAGCTCGTCATTCTCTTCGATGCTTTTTCGCTTCGCGATGTCATCTTTGTCCTCGAAGCCGTCCTCACCTGTGTCATCGCTCCCTGTGCCTCCGCCTCGCCCGTAGTGACAGCGAAGCTCGGCGGCGACCTCACGCAGATGACCTCCTTCGTGCTGCTTTCGTCCTTCGTAACGGCGCTGCTCATCCCCGCCGTGTTCCCCGTCATCGAGCCCCATCAGGGCGCGACATTCCTGTCCGCTTTCCTCGTCATCCTCCGGAAAGTGGCTGTCGTGCTGTTGTTGCCGCTCATGCTCGGTGCCATTGTGCGGCATTGGGTGAAACCCTTGTATGAATGGATTGTGCGCACGCCCGACCTTGGCTTCTATTGCTGGTGCTTCTCGCTGGCCATCACCGCCGGCATCACTGTGAAGAACATCGTCCACAGTCGCGCTTCCGTCGGTCTGCTTCTGGCCATCGCCATCCTCTCGCTGCTGACAGCGCTCTGGCAGTTCCGCACGGGCCGTTTCGCCGGGCACCGCTTCGGCGAGCCCATCTGTGCGGGGCAGGCCATGTTCCAGAAGAATACGGCCCTTGCCATCTGGGTGGCCTACATGTACCTCACGCCCGTCGCCTCCATCGGCGCCGGCTGTTATGTCCTCTGGCAGAATATCCTCAACTCCTTCGAACTCTGGCAGCACCGAAGAAATGGTGCTCCAGCCCCTTGCACAACAGCATCGCCCACAGCATCGCAAAGAAGCAGACGCCCGTGACCGCGTTGTCGATGCCTAAGGGTGCAAACGGCACACACGACAGGGCGAATAACAGACTATAGGTGATGAGCCGGTTGCGGCGGAAGGCGAAGCGCAGTTCACGCCGTCCCCAGCTGGTCGTGGTGAACCACACGGTGAGTCCCACGGCGAGCATGAAGACCTTCGTGTCCCACAGCAGTGTCAGCACCATCGCTGTGCGGCTGGTCAGCGTCTCAATGTCGGGCGTCAGGTCGGGCAGGTGGTCGCGCGTCAGGAACTGAAGGACAGTGCCCACCAACCACCCCGCCACCATCGGCCAGCAGGCGAGACGGAAGAACTCGTCGCGGCGCTGCCACGCCAGGAGCAGGAACGCCAGGCACAGCGGCAGCGTGATGCCATCGTGCGTAAAGCTACAGAAGATGCCCATCAACAGCATCAGCGCATAGGCGCTCTTGAAGTTCTTGCGGCTGATGCGTGTGTATTGTGTCAGGAAGAAGGGCACGATACACTGCGACCCCAACTCAATGATGGCATCCTCGTCGCGCGAGAAGAACAGCGTCGAGCCGGGGGCGAAGAGCAGGATGAAGGCGGCGGTGATGACCAGCTCCACAGGCGTGCGGTCGGTGCCGATGAAGCGTGCCACCAGCCACACCAACAGCGTGAACATCGCAGCGGTGGCGGGGACGATGATGCGGGGATCCCAGACGTAGCCACCCGCCTTGGGGATCACCGCCAGCATCAGGCTGACGAACAGGAAGATGAGGAGATAGGTCAGTGTCCGCATGGATGTCTGCGACAGGTGCTGTCAGTGTCTTAGAACAGGAACTTCACGGCGTCGTTGAAGAGGGCGAGAGCCATGAGGGCGAAGAGGATGGCCATGCCGACATACTGGGCGCGTTCCATGAACTTGTCAGAGGGCGGACGGCGCGTGATGGCTTCCACCAGGAGGAAGAAGATGTGGCCACCGTCGAGGCCGGGGATGGGCAGGATGTTCATCACAGCCAGAATGATGCTGATGAAGGCGGTGATGTTCCAGAAGGCTTCCCAGTTCCATGTGGCAGGGAATAGGTTGCCGATGGTGCCGAAGGAGCCTACGCTCTTGGCGCCCTTCTTCGTGAAGATATATTTCAGGTCGCTGACGTAACCCTTGAGGGTCTCCCAGCCGTAGGTGATGCCGGCGGGGATGCTCTCCCAGAAGCCGTAGTCGTGGTGAACCACGGCATCGCAGTAGTACTGAGTATAGTATAACTTCGTGATGCCGAGCTGGTAGCCCTCGGTGAGGGTGATGACGGCGGTATCTGCTGTGGCGCTGCCCTCGTTGATGAAGACGATGGGGAGGGCGCGGAGGCGTAAGCTGTCTGCATGACTGCAACCCGTGGCGAGGATGTCTGCCTTGCGGCCCATGATCTGTTCGAAGTCACCCCACCACGCTACGTCCTGGCCCTCAACGGCCAGGATGCGGGCGCCGCTCTTCATGCCGACGAGGGCGGCGGGAGATTCGGGCATGACGCTCTCAACGCGCGAGGGCACGCGGACGCTGAGGAAACGCGGATCCTGCTCGATCATATCCAGCAGGTTCACGCCTTCCTCGGGCATCGTGATGCTGATCTCATGGCCTTCGCGCAGGACGGTGACGGTCTTCGCCTCGGAGATGGCGCGATAGACGCTACCGTCCCATCCCTCGATGGCCTTGCCGTCGATCTTCACCGGGATGTCGCCGTCGCGGAAGCCTATGGCCTCGGCCATCTCGTTGTAGGCGAAGCCATCGTGGATGTTCTGCATGGGGAGCGTGTTGCTGCCCCAGACAAAGAGGATCATGGCATAGATGAACAGGGCGAGGAGGAAGTTGACGAGCACGCCGCCGACCATGATGAGGAAGCGCTGCCACACGGGCTTGGCGCGGAACTCATCGGGCTGCACGGGTTGCTGCATCTGCTCGGTGTCGAGGCTCTCGTCGATCATGCCGGCGATCTTCACGTAGCCGCCGAGGGGAATCCACCCGATGCCGTATTCGGTCTCGTTGTCCTTCATCTTCGGGAAGAGGCGAGTGAACCACTTGTCCTTGGTGGAGAAGAGATGGAACTTGTAGTCGAAGAACATGAAGAACTTCTCCACACGCACTCCGAAGAGCTTGGAGAAGAAGAAGTGGCCGCCCTCGTGCAACACGATGAGGATGGCGAAGCATAGAATCAACTGGAAGGCTTTAATCCAAAATACGCTCATAATCATTGAAGACCCACCCCCTCACCCCTCCCGTCAGGGAGGGGAGTTGCTCGCGCTTGGAGGGCTTAAATGGTCATACTTAATGTTTTTACTATTATCAAATTGTATAAGAAATACTTTCTATCCGCAGGCGCTCCGCCGCCATCCGCCTTGCCTCCTTATCCGTTTCAAGGTAGTCCTCGTAGGTGGGCTGCTGGATGAAGGTGGCGCGCTGCATGGTCTGCGCGATGATGTCGGGCATGGCGAGGAAGGAGCAGCGGCCTTCGAGGAAGGCGCGGTTGACGATCTCATTGGCGGCGTTGACGATGCAGGGCATGTTACCTCCCTGGTGCAGGGCTTCATAGGCGAGCGCCAGGCAGCGGAAGCGTTCCGTGTCGGGGCGCTCGAAGGTCAGCGAGTGCATCGCAAACCAGTCGAGACGGTCGAAGTCGCTGTGCAGGCGCTCGGGGAACGAGAAGGCCAGCTGGATGGGCACGCGCATGTCGGGCACGCCGAGCTGCGCCTTCACGGCACCGTCGGCAAACTGCACGGCGGAGTGCACGACGCTCTGCGGGTGCACGACGACTTGGATGCGGTCGGCCTCCACGCCGAAGAGCCATTTGGCCTCGATGACTTCGAAGCCTTTGTTCATCATCGTGGCGGAGTCGATGGTGATCTTGGCACCCATGTCCCAGTTGGGATGCTTCAGCGCCATCGCGGGGGTGACGGTCTCCAGCAGCTTACGGGTGAATGTGCGGAAGGGGCCTCCGGAGGCGGTGAGGATGATCTTCTCGATGGGCGACACCTCGCCCATGATGCTCTGGAAGATGGCAGAGTGCTCGCTATCTACGGGCAGGATGGGCACCTGATGTTGGCGGCAGAGCCCATTGATGAGCTCGCCCGCCACGACCATCGTCTCCTTGTTGGCCAGCGCGATGGGCTTGCCGGATTTGATGGCGGCGATGGTGGGCGGCAGGCCTGCGAAGCCGACCATCGCGGTCAGTACCATATCCACCTCCGCGCTCTCCACAACCTGGCAGAGGGCGTCGGCACCGGCATAGACGGCGATGGGCAGGTCAGCCAGCGCGTCGCGCAGGGCAGGGTAGTGGGCCTCATTAGCGATGACCACTGCGGCCGGGCGGAAGCTGCGCGCCTGCTCCGCCAGCAGTTCCCAATGGTTGTTGGCCGTGAGGATGCGTGCCTCGAAGCGGTCGGCGTGGGCGGCGATGACTTGCAGCGCCTGAGTGCCGATGCTGCCTGTGGAGCCGAGGATGGCGATTTGTTTCTTTCTTGGTTCTTGGTTCATATTGAGGAGGTCGCCATACAATGGCGACGGAAGGAACGGGACGGTTAGATGTTGTTGCGGAACATTAGGTGTTCAGGAGAGGGAGATGATGTTGGAACGGTTAGGTGTTCAGGGTTAAGAGCTCATCGGGGATGCTGACGTAGAGGCGGCGCTCGCGGTGGTCGGCGCGCAGGATGAAGTCCTCGTGGGCGGGGATGAGGATCTCGCGGCCTTCGGGGGTTGTCACTTCCAAGAGGATGTTGGCGGTCTGGTCATAGACGGCGCTGACCGTGCCGAGGCACCTCTCTTCCCGCTCCCCCGTAGGGGGGAGAGCCTTGCCTGCTGCGGCAGCAAGGATGACGTCGAAGCCTGTGAAGTGCTGCCACGTGAGGTCTTCCTCATCCACGTCGTCGGGGGTGAGCTCCTTCGGGAAGAACACCTCGGCGCCCACCAGGGCGGCGGCTGCATCGGCGGTGTCGATGTCCTCGAACTTCACGAGGGCCACGCTGTCCGACCGGAAGCGCCATTCCTCGAAGAAGAACGGCACCATGAGGCCGTCGAGGCGCAGAAAGACGTAGTCTGCTTCCACACGATCCCAGACATCGTCGGTGAACTGGAAGGCCACCTCGCCGCGCACTCCGTGCGTGCGCGTGAGCGTACCTATTTTATATAGGGAGGATTCTTGGATCATGTGGCTGGAGTTCTTGGACGCTTCTAAGGCTATGAGGGTGACAGGGTGATTAGGGGATTCTGGTGATTTGGGCACCGAGGGCGTTCAGGCGCTGATCGATGCGCTCGTAGCCGCGGTCAATCTGCTGGATGTTGCTGATCTCGCTGGTGCCCTCGGCGCTCATGGCGGCGATGAGGAGGGCGATGCCCGCGCGGATGTCGGGCGAGGTCATGCGTCCAGCGCGCAGCCGCAGCTGGTTGTCGTGGCCCACGACAACGGCGCGGTGGGGGTCACAGAGGATGATCTGTGCGCCCATGTCGATCAGCTTATCGACGAAGAACAGGCGGCTCTCGAACATCTTCTGGTGGATGAGCACCGAGCCCTTGGCCTGCGTGGCCACCACCAGCAGCACACTCAGCAGGTCGGGCGTCAGACCCGGCCACGGGGCATCGCTGAAGGTCATGAAGGAGCCGTCGATGAACGACTCGATCTCGTAGTGGTCGTGGCAGGGGACGTAGATGTCATCGCCCTTGCGTTGTACGCTGATGCCGAGGCGGCGGAAGGTGTAGGGGATGATGCCGAGGTCGTCGTAGCTGACGTCCTTGATGAGGATGCCGTCGCCGCACATGGCTGCCATGCCGATGAACGACCCCACCTCGATCATGTCGGGCAGGATGTGGTGTGTGGCTCCGTGGAGGGCTGCGACGCCGTGGATGGTGAGCAAGTTCGAGGCGATGCCCTCGATGTGGGCTCCCATCTGGTTCAGCATCCGACAGAGCTGCTGGATATAGGGCTCGCAGGCAGCATTGTAGATGGTCGTCGTGCCCTTGGCCAGGACGGCCGCCAGGATGATATTGGCGGTACCCGTGACAGAGGCCTCGTCGAGTAGCATATAGGTGCCTGTGAGGTGGTCTGCGGTGATCTCGAAGATGCTCTCTTCGGCGTCGTAGCGGAAGTGGGCTCCCAGCTTCTCCATGCCGAGGAAGTGGGTATCCACGCGGCGGCGCCCGATCTTGTCGCCGCCGGGCTTCGAGACGAGGGCGCGATGGTAGCGGGCCAGCAGGGGACCTACGAGCATGATGCTGCCGCGCAGGCGCGACGACCGCTCCAGGAACTCGTCGCTCCCGAGAAATGAGAGATCGACGTTGTCCGCCTGGAAGGTGAAGTCGCCCTTGGCGTTCTCAGTCACCTTGACGCCGATGTCGCGCAGCAGCTGGATCTGGTTGTTCACGTCGGCGATGTCAGGGACGTTCTGGATGCGCACGGGCTCGTCGGTGAGCAGCGTGGCACAGAGCACCTGCAAGGCTTCGTTCTTGGCACCTTGTGGCGTGATCTGTCCGCTGAGGCGATGGCCGCCTTCTATCTTGAAAGAGCTCATGATGTTCTGCGTGTCAAAGGACGGTTACTTCCTGCGCTTCTTCTTGCTGGCGTTGCTGCCGGGCAGGTGCCCGTTGCTGACGGAGGCGTAGCGGAAGTCGTCGGCGATGGTCACCTGTCCGTCGGTGTAGCTCTCCACGTCGGCGCGTACCTTGCGCTCGTCCATCGCGTCGCGGTTCCAGTTGTAGAGGCTTCGCTTCATGAAGTTCGCCATCATGCTGGTCAGCCGTTCGCGCTCCTCGCCTTCGGGCATGTTCTTGAGCACTTTCATGAAGTTCTCGGTGAGGTGCCCGTAGTGGCGGTAGCGGATGCGCTGCATGGGGTATTTCAGAGGCTTGGGGCGTGCGGTGATCTCCTCGGCCCTGACGACCTCGTAGGGGTAGTCGATATCGAGCTGGTAGTTGGAGAGAATGGCCAGCTGGTCCCACAGTTTATGCTCGTAGTCGGGCTGCTGGGTCACGTTGGGATTCATGGTGGCCATGATGTCGATGATGGTCTCGGCGCAACGCTGCCGTTCCTGTCGGTCTTCAATCTGTAGGCAGATATCCACCATCTCCTGGATGGCGCGGCCGTACTCGGGCAGGATGAGTTTCTCGCGTTGGGTGTTGTATGTCATAGTTGAGGGTTTAACAGATTCTTGGGCTTGGTGGCCACGAAGTCCTTGAGGTAGAAGGGTTCGAAGTAGGCCACATCGACCGTCTCGTCCTTGGCCAGGGCGCGGGCTGCCAGCGGGTACATGTGCTTGGCCAGCGGGTGTATGTCGTCGATGAAATGGGCGTTGGGGTGCGTGATGACGTCCTTGCACTTGGCCGCGCCGTCGCCGAAGAAATAGACGGGTGCACGGTTCAGCCACTCGCGGTACGTGTCGGCATCGACGATGTCGGCCTGCACGGGCCGCAGCGCTTTCAGTGCGCGGTCATAGACGGCGGCATAGACCTCCATGCGGCGTGCGTCGATCATCGGCACGAAGAGGGCGTCGTCGGGGATATCGTCGCGGTAGAGCAGGATCGGCACGCAGAGCAGCTCCAGTGTCGGCACCGCCACGAGGGGCACGCCGCGGCCGTAGGCCACGCCCTTGGCCATCGACACACCGATGCGCAGTCCCGTGTAGCTGCCGGGTCCCTGGCTGACCGCCACGGCGTCCAGCGGGATGGCGTGGCTCTCGGCGAAGCTCAGCGCTTCCTCCACGAAGACACCACAGCGGGTGGCGTGGTTCGGCCCCTCCAGATCAGCCTGCTCGAAAATCACGTGAGCATCCTCGCTCACGGCGACGGAACATACTTTCGTACTGGTCTCTATATGTAGAATGCAAGCCATAATTTCATAATTAGCGCACAAAGGTACAACATTTTCTTGGCCTTCTTGCGCTTTCATCATAATTTTTATATAATTTTGCAGCCAAATAGCAAGAATTAAGCATTATGATACTCTCAATGACAGGCTACGGCAAGGCGTCGGCCGAGTTCCGTGGCAAGAAAATTACCGCAGAGATTAAGTCCGTGAACAGTAAGGCGCTGGACCTTCAGACGCGCATCGCCCCTATCTACCGCGAGAAGGAAATGGAGCTCCGCGCGATGATCTCCACGGCGCTCGAGCGTGGCAAGGTCGATTTCAGTCTTTACATCGAGCGCGACGATGCCAACGCCGCCACGCCCATCAACCGTTCCATCCTGAAGTCCTATGTCGATCAGATCCGTGACATCGCCCGGGAGATGGATCTCGTGGAACCCGAGACGCAGTGGTTCCCGACGCTCCTGCGCCTCCCCGACGTGCTCTCACGGACAGAGGCCGTGGAACTGACCGACGAGGAGTGGAGCGTCGCCCGCTACGTTGCGCAGCAGGCCATCGACGCGCTCATGGAATTTCGCCGCCAGGAGGGCGCTGCCCTGCAGGTCAAGTTCGAGGAGAAGATTGCCAACATCACGGCGCTCCTTTCGCAGATCGAGCCCTTCGAACAGGCGCGCGTGGAGAAGATACGGAGCCGCATCGCCGAGGGTCTCAACAGCATCCCCGAGGTGCAGGTGGATCGCAACCGCCTGGAGCAGGAGATGATCTACTACATCGAGAAGTTGGACATCAACGAGGAGAAGCAGCGTCTGGCCAACCATCTGCGCTACTTCACTGAGACGATGGAGAGCGGCCACGGACAGGGCAAGAAACTCGGCTTCATCGCCCAGGAGATGGGGCGTGAGATTAACACGACCGGCAGCAAGTCCAACATCGCTGAGATGCAGAACATCGTCGTCAAGATGAAGGATGAGCTGGAACAGATTAAGGAACAGGTCTTAAATGTAATGTAAGGATGAGTAAGGTCATCATCTTCTGTGCTCCCAGCGGTAGCGGCAAGAGCACAATCATCGGCAGTTTGATGCCGCGCGAGGAGCTGAACCTCGCTTTCTCCGTCTCGGCCACCACCCGTCCGCCGCGCGGCCAAGAGCGTGATGGAGTGGAGTACCTCTTTCTCTCGCCCGAGCAGTTCCGTGCGCACATCGTCGCCGACGACTTCATCGAGTATGAGGAGGTCTATGCCGACCGCTTCTATGGGACCCTCAAGTCGCAGGTAGAGAAACAGTTGGCGGCGGGTCAGAACGTGGTCTTCGATGTGGATGTACACGGCGGTATGCGCTTGAAGGAGTACTTCGGCGATCGTGCCCTCAGTCTCTTCATCCAGCCTCCCAGCATTGATGCCCTGCGACAGCGCTTGGAGGGTCGCGCCACCGATGCCCCCGAGGTCATCCGGCAGCGTCTCGACCGTGCCGAGTATGAGCTCTCCTTCGCGCCGCGCTTCGACCGCATCGTCGTGAACGATGACCTGGAAACGGCCAAGCAGGAGGCCTACAAGGCCATCCAAGAATTCCTCTCATAAGTCCTATGGGCTATTGTCCTTATTAGCCCTTTCAACTTTCAACTATCAACTGTCAACTCCAATGACCACCGGCATCTACGGCGGCAGCTTCAACCCCATTCACCTCGGCCACCTCTCTCTGGGCCGATGGCTGGTTCGTCACCGCGAGGTCGAAGAACTCTGGTTTCTGGTGTCGCCGCAGAACCCGCTGAAACCTGCGGAAGGGCTTCTCGCCGACGAGGCACGCCTGCTGCTGGCGCGGAAGGCGGTGGGGCGCTCCCGGGGGCTCCGCGTCTCCGACTTCGAGTTCCACCTGCCCCGGCCTTCCTATATGGTGCACACCCTCGAGGCCCTGCGCGCCGCCTATCCCGAGCGTGACTTCGTCCTCGTGATCGGTGCTGACAACTGGCATCGCTTTCCGCAGTGGTACCGGTCCGCTGACATCCTGCGTCACCACCGCATCCTCATCTACCCCCGCCCCGGTTTCCCCATTGACGCAGCTGCCCTCCCCGAGGGTGTCCGCCTCGTGGAGACGCCCCTCCACGACATCTCCTCCACCCAGATCCGCGAGGCCATCTGTCAGGATGCCGCCTACGACGGCTGGGGACTCCCTCCCCGTGTGTGGACGGAGATCCAGGCCCGGGGCTACTACCGTTAGTTTTTCATTGTACATCCTTTTCCCCTCCTACAGAATATGCACAGCCATAGCATCGATGACCATTCCCGGAACATACGCGTCGCCTTTATCGGTCTGGGCGAACGAGGACAGAAGGCGTTGCGCCTGATGCTCGACATCGAGGGCGTTGCCGTGGCAGCCCTCTGCGACCTCTCCGCCGACCACGTGGAGGCGGCCCGTGCATCCCTCGGGGCTTTCTTCGCGCCGCGGTGCTTCGACGGTGCCGATGCCTATCTCGACCTCTGCCACGCCTCCGGCGTGGATCTCGTCTATCTCTGCAGCGACTGGGATTCCCACGCACGCATCGCCCTGGAGGCCATGCGCAGCGGCAAGGACGTGGCTGTGGAGGTGCCCGCTGCCATGACGTTGGAGGACATTCGCGCACTCGTGGCTGTGTCGGAGGAGACCGGCCGTCGCTGTTTCATGCTCGAGAACGTCTGCTTTGAGCAACAGGTCATCGACGCCATCGACGCCATCCGTCGGGGCGACATCGGCGAGCTGGTGCACGCCGAGGGATGCTACTACCACCATCTGGGTGACCGCTGGAATCCCTGGCGCCTGGAGATCAACCGCCGCCTGCGTGGCGACCTCTATCCCACGCACGAGCTGGGACCCATTTGTATGGCGATGGACATCGGGCGCAGCGATCGTCTGCAGACACTCGTGAGCATGGACACTGCTGCCCTCACGGGACCTGTTATATATAAGGATCACGCGCGCGAGGAAGCCCCCGACTTCCAGAACGGCGACCACACCACCACGCTCATCCGCACGGCACGCGGCCGTACCATCCTCTTGAAGCACGACGTCCTCACGGCGCAGCCCTACCAGCGCGAGCTCCTCTTCATCGGCACGCAGGGCAGCATCCGCCTCTGCGACACCGGCCACGCCTCCCACGAGGCGATGACGCAGACCATGAACCGCCACCTCATCGACAGCCTCCGCACGGGGAGCCCCCTGGCCATCAGCGTCCGTGATATGGCGACGTGGTGCGCCGCCATCCCCCTCTCTCGCCTCAGCATCGAGCGCCATTTTGCGCCCGTTGACTACCCCGACTTCTACGCGTAGGTGCCAGAAAGTCCAAGCGTGAGTGCCAGAAAGTCCACGCGAAGGCGACAAATTGTCCACAATTGCGACAATTTGTCTTGATAATGAGCCTCTTATCTTCTGCAAGAACTTCTTTTTATGACCCTTTCTGTCTTTGGCACGCTTGTTGCCCAATAGAGGGTGTAACGCCGAAGGGCAGACGCCTCAGGCCGAGCAAAAGAAATTAAGTTTAACCCATTAAAGATAGGAGATTAAAACTATGTTACCAGTAATGTTTAAGAACAGTTGGTTCCCCACCGTATTCGATGATTTCTTCAACACCGATATCGTTGCTAACACACCGCGCACGGCACCTGCCGTCAACGTTAAAGTCGATGAGAAAGCTTACACTATGGAGGTGGCTGCTCCGGGCCTGAAGAAGGAGTTCTGCCGCATCAGCATCAACGACGAAGGCAACCTGAACATCGCCATCGAGAACAAGTTCGAGCACAAGGAAGAGGACAAGAAAGAGCACTACCTCCGTCGCGAGTTCTCTTACACCAACTACCAGCAGGCCTACACACTGCCTGAGGATGTCGATAAGAACGGCATCTCTGCCAAGGTTGAGGACGGCGTCCTCACCATCGTCCTCCCGAAGGTGAAGAAGGAAGAGGTCAAGGTCTCGCGCCACATCGACATCGCATAAGCAACCAACTACATCATCCATTATTGCAGCGGCTGTGTCCTATCGACACGGCCGCTGCCGTTTTTTGGGGGGGCAAGAAGCCGTGGAAAGGACTAAATGCAACAAATGTGCCCCTTTTTCGCAACAAAATGAACGTCTTATTCAGATGAATATCGCTATCTTTGCGCCGTAAAACTTAACTAACTATAGGAAATGAAGCAGAAATATCTTGTAGGACTGGATGTCGGGAGCTCTTCCGTCAAGGCATCGCTCGTCGATATCGGGAGCGGCGCCTGTGCAGCTTCGGCGTTTTATCCGAAGACAGAAGCACCCATCCTCGCTGTGCGCGCGGGGTGGGCGGAGCAGGATCCCCAGATGTGGTGGGACAATATGAAGTTGGCGCTGGCCGATGCCATGACGTCAGCCGGTGCTACGGCCGATGATGTGGCCGCCATCGGCATCTCCTATCAGATGCACGGCCTCGTCTGCGTGGACCGAGACCTTCAGCCGCTGCGCCCGGCCATCATCTGGTGCGACTCGCGTGCGGTGCCGTACGGCGAACGCGCCTTCGCGGAACTGGGCCGGGAGCACTGTCTCGCCCATCTGCTCAACTCCCCCGGCAACTTCACGGCGGCCAAGCTGGCGTGGGTGAAGGAGAACGAGCCGGAGGTCTATGAGCGTATCTATAAAATCATGCTGCCCGGCGACTACATCGCAACGCGCATGAGTGGTACGCCCAACACCACCATCGGCGGACTCTCCGAGGGGATGCTATGGGACTTCAGCGAGAAGCGTCCCGCCCGTTTCCTGATGGATTACTACGGTTTCAGCGAATCGCTCCTGCCGGATATCGTACCTACGTTTGGCATACAGTCGCAGCTCTCGGCTGTCGCAGCCGCAGAGCTGGGGCTCAAGGCGGGCACGCCCATCGCCTATCGCGGCGGTGACCAACCGAACAACGCCTTGTCGCTGGGCGTACTCAACCCCGGCGAGATTGCCGCCACGGCAGGCACCAGCGGCGTGGTCTATGGCGTGCTGGGCGATGTGAATTACGACCCGCAGAGTCGCGTCAACACCTTCGCTCATGTGAACTACACCCGTGAGCAGACGCGCTTAGGCGTGTTGCTGTGCATCAACGGGACGGGCATCCTCAACGCCTGGATGCGCCGGACGGTGGCGCCGGAGGGCATCTCCTACGCAGAGATGAATGCGATGATGGAACAGGTGCCCATCGGCAGCCAGGGCGTCAGCATCATCCCCTTCGGCAATGGCGCAGAGCGCGTGCTGGAGAACCGGGAGACGGGCTGCAGCGTCCACGGTATCAACTTCAACCGCCATTCCAAGGCACATCTCCTGCGCGCCGCGCAGGAGGGCATCGTCTTCTCCTTCTGTTATGGCATGGAGATCATGCAGGGGATGGGCATGGACATCCGGACGATTCACGCCGGACACGCCAATATGTTCCTCTCGCCTATTTTCCGCCAGACGCTGGCCAACACCAGCGGTGCCGTCATCCGGCTCCTCGAGACCGACGGCGCGGCGGGCGCAGCCAAGGGTGCCGGCTTGGGCTGCGGCATCTACAAGGACGGCGCAGAAGCCTTCGCCACGCTGCAGCAGCTCGCCGTCGTAGAACCCGATCCGTCCTCTGCAGCGGCCTCCGCAGATGCATACGCACGGTGGAAAGAGGTGCTGCAGTCAGTCGTCCATCCACGATAATCCTATTGACCATCTTTTCAAAACATATTGTCGGGTAACTAACTTCAATCAATTATTATATCAATTCAATCCAAGATGAAAGAGTATTTTCCTTTTACAGGTAAGGTCCCCTTTGAAGGGGCAGAGAGCAAGAACGTGATGGCTTTCCACTACTACGAGCCCGAGCGCGTGGTGGCAGGGAAGAAGATGAAAGACTGGCTGCGCTTCGCTATGGCGTGGTGGCACACCCTCGGTCAGGCCAGCGCAGACCCCTTCGGCGGCCAGACCCGCAGCTATGAGTGGGACAAGGCTGCTGATCCCATCCAGCGTGCCAAGGACAAGATGGATGCCGGCTTCGAGTTCATGGACAAGCTGGGCATCGGTTTCTTCTGCTTTCATGATGTCGATCTCGTCGAAGAGGGTGCAGACATTGCCGAGTACGAGGCACGCATGAAGGCCATCACCGACTACGCCTTGGAGAAGATGCAGCAGTACCCCCACATCAAGCTCCTCTGGGGTACGGCCAACGTCTTCGGCCACAAGCGCTACATGAACGGCGCAGCGACCAATCCGGACTTCGACGTCGTGGCGCGCGCCAGCGTACAGATCAAGAATGCCATCGATGCCACCATCAAGCTGGGCGGTCAGAACTACGTCTTCTGGGGCGGCCGCGAGGGCTACATGAGCCTCCTCAACACCGACCAGAAGCGCGAGAAGGAACACCTGGCACAGATGCTCACCGCCGCCCGTGACTACGCCCGCGCCAAAGGCTTCAAGGGCACGTTCCTCGTAGAGCCCAAGCCCATGGAGCCGACCAAGCACCAGTACGACGTCGATACGGAGACTGTCATCGGCTTCCTGCGTGCACATGGTCTGGACAAGGACTTCAAGGTGAACATCGAGGTGAACCACGCCACGCTGGCTGGCCACACCTTTGAGCATGAGCTGGCTTGCGCCGTTGACGCAGGGATGCTGGGCAGCATCGATGCCAACCGTGGCGACGTGCAGAACGGCTGGGACACCGACCAGTTCCCCATCGACAACTTCGAGCTCACGCAGGCGATGCTGGAGATCATCCGCAACGGCGGCCTCGGCACTGGCGGCACCAACTTCGACGCCAAGATCCGTCGCAACTCGACAGACCTCGAGGATCTCTTCATCGCGCACATCAGCGGAATGGATGCCATGGCTCGCGCCCTCCTCAACGCCGCTGCCATCCTGGAGCAGAGCGAGCTGCCGAAGATGAAGGCAGAGCGCTACGCCAGCTTCGACAAGGGCATCGGCAAGGACTTCGAGTACGGCAAGCTCACGCTCGAACAGCTCTACGAGTACGGCAAGAAGGTCGAAGAGCCCAAACAGACGTCCGGCAAGCAGGAGAAGTACGAGGCCATCGTAGCCCTCTACACCAAGTAAACACCACGCACCTGTCATTACGCACAAAGCCCGCCATTTGGCGGGCTTTGTGCGTTATAACAGGTCTTCTACATCGACCTCTACGGGGCAGTGGTCGCTGCCGAGGATGTCGGTGTGGATGCGGGCGTCGGTGACTCGTGGGAACAGGCGGTTCGACACCAGCCAGTAGTCGATGCGCCACCCCGCGTTCTTCTGGCGTGCCTGGAAACGGTAGCTCCACCAGGAATAGACGTCGCGCACCTCGGGGTTCCGTGCCCGCCACGTGTCGGTGAAGCCTGCCCCTAAGAGCACGGAGAACTTGGCGCGCTCTTCGTCGGTGAAGCCGGCGTTCATGCGGTTCGACTTGGGATTCTTCAGGTCGATCTCCTCATGCGCCACGTTCATGTCGCCGCAGACGAGTACCGGCTTCCGCTCGTCCAGCGCCATGAGATGGGCGCGGAAAGCGTCGTCCCATGTCATGCGGTAGTCCAGGCGCCGGAGGCCGTCTTGAGAGTTGGGCGTATAGACGGTGACGACATAGAAGGCGGGGTACTCCAGCGTGATGACACGGCCCTCATGGTCGTGCTCCTCGATGCCGAGCCCGTAGGTCACGCTCTGTGGTGTGTGCCGCGTGAAGATAGCCGTGCCGGAGTAGCCCTTCTTCTCGGCATAGTTCCAATAGCTCTCATAGCCCTCGAAGGCGATGTCGAGCTGTCCCTCCTGCATCTTCGTCTCCTGCAGGCAGAAGAAGTCGGCATCCAGAGCGGCAAACGCTTCCCGGAAGCCCTTGCCGTCGCAGGCGCGGAGCCCGTTGACGTTCCATGAAATGAATTTCATCGTAGTGGTGGTTGGTGTGATGCGCGGCAGCCGTCGGCCGTCAGGCCGTGGCCGTTCGCCAGAAGCGACGGGTGATGTCCTCGAAGGAGCCGTCGGAGGCCTGGCGATAGAGGCGCTGGTTGGTGGTCGGCTGGTTGAGCGGTCCCAGATGGCGGATGAAGGGACCTACCTTGATATAATCGAAGTCGGTCTTGCAGATGGTGGAGGGGATGCGCAGGCGGCCGCTGTACCATGCGACATGGTACTGAGGATGGTTCGCGTGGATGTACTGCGCCAGCAGGTTGACGCTCGCCGGGTCGTTGTCGCCGCCCATCATGGCGATGCAAGTGATGTCGTTGCCGTACTTCCGGACGAAGGCATCGATGGAATCGGTGTCCAGCGGCAGGCCGATGTCCTCCCAGAGGTAATGGCTATGACATCCCGGGCAGCGGCAGGGGCAGCCCGAGATGTTGATAGCCAGTGTCACCTCGTCGGGGATCTCCTGAAAGACGACTCCTGTGTTGACGTACTTCAGCATATCCCTGTCACGCCGTTGCGTAGTAGCGTCGTGCGGCTTCTTCCTGACGCGGCTGTGAGAAGTTGCTGACGCGCTTGAGGTAGCCGATGATGCGGGTCATGTAATCGATGTTCTTCGAGTGGCAGTGGGGGCACTCCTTCAGGTAGCGCTTGTCGATGTGGCCGCAGTCGTTGCAGACGGTGTTGGGGATGTTGAACGTGAAGTAGTTGCAACCTTCCTTGGCCGCCACCTTCAGGAGCTGCAGGTACTGCTGCTTCGACAGGTGCTCCTCCAGGTTCATGTGGAGGGCGGAGCCGCCGGTGAGATGCTCGATATAGGGCGCGCCATGCAGCTTGAACTTGTCGATGATGGTGAGGGAGTCGTCCTCGACGACATAGAAGTAGGAATTGTAGCAGTCGCGCGGCACGAAGTAGCCGTCCTCGCGGTCCCACTTGGCGTGCTTCACGCCGACGTTCTCGGCGGGAATCATCTCGCAGTTGAACATCACCTCCTTGGTGCGGTACTGCTTGTTGTACTTTTCGATGAGGCCGAGGATGCCCTGCACGAAGTGCATATAATCGTCATTGGGCGTGATCTTCAGACCCATGAACTCGGCGGCCTCCACGAGGCCGTTGATGCCGATGGTCAGGTACTGGCGGCTGATGTTGATGTAGCCGGCGTCGAAGAGCGGCAGCATACCGTGGGCCTGCAGGTCCTTGAGGTTCTCGTTGTAGGCCAGCTGCACCTTGTGGCAGAGGTCGATGACTTCGGAGAGGTACTCCAGATAGTCCTTCTTGTGGTTCACGGCGTACTGGATGCAGCGGTTCAGGTTGATGGTGAGCACGCTCTTGGAGCCTGTCGAAACGCCGCCGGCACCCAGTGTGTAGCTGAAGCCGTTGTCGGTGATCTCGTTACGCAGGCGGCAGCAGCTGGAGAGCGAGTCGGCGTTGTCGCTCATGTAGGTGAAGAAGGAATGGCCCTCGGCGTACATCTCGGCCGTGAACTCGCCCCATTCGGCATCCTTCGGCTCGCCGTTCTCATCCACGAGCAGCGCCATCGTCTCCACGGGGAAGGTCAGCAGCGTCTTGGTGCGCTCCTGGTTGAACCACTTCATGAAGCGCTTCTGCAGCCAGGAGAGGCCGTCCCAGTCGGGCTTGGAGCCGTCGGGGAAGTAGAAGTCGCCGAAGATGCTCTCGAAGTAGTAGCGGTCGTAGTAGGCCACGTTCCAGAACACGGCCTGGTAGTTGCGGGCGCCTGTGGGCTGGTTCAGAGAATAGACGATCTGCTCGAAGTAGTCGGTGATGACCTTGTCGATGGTGCGCTTCTTCAGGCTGAGGTCGGCTTGCTCGTCGGCGCGCTTCCAGTAGTCCTTGCCGTACTCATTACCGATAAAGTAGTTCATGTACATCAGGAACTCCGGTGTCGCACATGCACCGGCCAGCATGGAGCTGACCATGAAGACCATGTTGATGAAGCCTCCGGCAAATGACTTCAGGTTCGTGGGAGCCGTGGAGTTGCCGCCGATGCTGGTGGTGCCGCCGATCAGCCAGGGGTACATGGTGATGGAGGCACAGTAGTTGGCCAGCGAAGTCTCGTCGTTCTTATATATAAAGTGGTGTGTCAGCTTGTCGATGTACTCATCGGCCAGCTCCTTGCCATACATCTTCTTGATGCGTTCGGTGAGCAGACGGCGGTTCAGGCGGATGAAGTTCGACTTGGGCAATTCGCCGATCAATGTTGCAATGTTTTTATGCTCCACGTTGGCGTTGGCGTCAAACTTTGAGGCAGTTGCGGCGTTGGCCGATTCCATATAATCGGAAAGGAACTGCAGCTTTGCCAGCGTCTCGCGGTCCTCGCTGTGCTCCTGGCGATAGAGGATAAATGACTTAGCCACCTTGTAGTGACCTTCGAGCATGAGCGCCTCCTCGACCTGGTTCTGAATCTCCTCGACGGTGATGTCGTCGTGGATATTCAAGCGACTGATAATCTTTGAGATAGTAGATAAGTCGGAGGGCTCGCCGACGCTCTCGAATGCCTTCACGATGGCATTCATGATCTTGTCCAGGGAGAAGCTGTCCTTGGAGCCATCACGCTTGGTAATGGTGAAGTTTTTGATTTCCATTTGGTGTGTATGTTTTCCTTTTTAGTGAATCGCCTGTAAGTGAGGAAAGTTCTCCGTTTTGGACAACTTTTTCTTTTGCCGTCTCAAAAAAGTTTTCCGTTTTGGAGCAAATTTCCGAGCGCAAAGGTATATCTTTTTTTTATTCTAAGCATCATCTTTGCGCTACTTTTTGCGTTTCTCGTGCAATATTTTTTTGCTTCACGACACGGGCTGTGGGGTTGTGCGACGGGTCGTGCGGACGAGTTCCACGCGTGGAACTCGACGGAAGTTCCCGAACCTCAGTGCTTAACCTCGCGTGCTTGTCGGCTTAAGCTCGCGTGCTTATCGGTTTAACCTCGCGTGCTTATTGGGGTAAGGACGCGTCCTTATTGGGGTAGGGTCGCTTGCTTGTGGGCTGAAACATGCCAGCTGATGAGCTGAAGCACGGCGGTTAGTGAGCTGAAACACGCGATTTCTCTCACCCTCTCACGCGTTCTCTCACCATAACCGTATGATTGTCAAGGCGTATGAGAGAGTGAGGGAAATTTCGGGCAAACTTTCTTTTGTGTGGGAGGTATTTCAGTCGCGATACAACTGGGCGAGAAATTCCTGACGGGTCTCGGCGTGTTCGAAGGCGCCGATATGGTGCATGGTCGTGGTGTAGGCGTTCTGCTTGGCGACGCCTCTCATCTGCATACAAAGGTGGCGTGCCTCCACAACGACCATCACGCCCATGGGATTCAGGGCTTCCTGGATGCAATGGGCTATTTCCTGTGTCATGCGCTCCTGCACTTGCAGGCGGTGGCTGAAAGTGTCAACGATGCGGGCGAGCTTGGACAGACCCGTGATCTCGCCATTGGGGATGTAGGCGATGTGAACCTTGCCGAAGAAAGGAAGCAGGTGGTGCTCGCAGAGGGAGTAGAATTCAATGTCGCGGACGACCACCATGTTGTGGTAGCTCTCCTTGAACAGGGCAGAACGCAGGATGGCAATGGGATCCTCGTCGTAGCCGCGGGTGAGCTCCTGCCATGCCCGCGCCACGCGTACCGGTGTCTTCACCAGTCCTTCACGTGCCGGGTCCTCGCCCAACAGGCGCAGGATGTCGGCATAGTGTGTTGCCAGGGCTTCCTGTTGCTCTTGTCGTGGTGTGGCGGATGCTTCTTTCATGGAGGTGGTGCGACGCAGGTTTAGTAATAGACAAAGATCTTGCTCTTGACGATGCTGGCCTCGCCGAACTTCTGCGTGGCGCGCATCTTGCGGAGCTGCTCCGTGGCTTCCTCGCGGGTCTTGAAATCGCCGACGCGGCACACCCAACGGGGTGAGATGAAGCCGGTATAGACGGGGAGCTCGCTGAAGTTCGAGCGGACAAGGCCCGCCATGTAGTGCGCCTCGTTCTTAGACTGGCGATTGTTGCCGCCGGCATAGACCTGAATGCGGTAGCCTACGGCCTGCGTGCGCCGTCCCGTCGTCAGCTGCTCGCTGGCTGCCACGGAGACGCTATCGGCGCTCGGGTTGGCGGTGGTGAGCGAAGGTCTGTGGCTGGCGGCAGCACTCGTGGAGGTGTTGACCAGGGCGTCGATCTCGGCATCCTGATGAAGCGTCACCGTGCCCTCGCCCGCCACGCGGCGGGTGAGGTGCTCGGTGAATGTCTGCTGAGCGTAAACGCCAGAGGGAAGGAATAAAGATGAAATGAGAAATAAGAAATAAGAAATGATAAATGATAACTGGGCATTGCGGCCTCCCTCGCGGAAGCGCCTCCATCCCGACATCTGGGCGTCTGCCTTCAAGAACTTCTTATTTATCATTTATTATCTCTTATTTCTTATTTATCATTTCTTATTTAAATGGAAGTGTGTGCTTATTTCCAAGCGTCGATGATGCCCTTGAAGTCTGCGCACTTGAGGGCAGCACCACCGATGAGGCCGCCATCGACGTCGGGCTTCGAGAAGATCTCCTTGGCGTTGCTGGGCTTGCAGCTGCCGCCGTAGAGGATGCTGATGTTCTCGGCAGCAGCCTCGCCGAAGCGACCTGCGATGCAGCCGCGGATGAAGGCGTGCATGTCCTCAGCCTGCTCGGCGGTAGCGGTCTTGCCGGTGCCGATGGCCCACACGGGCTCATAGGCGAGGATGATGTTGGAGAGCTGCTCCTCGGTGAGGTCGAAGAGGCTGTCGGCGAGCTGGGCGCCCACGACCTCGTTCTGCTTGCCGGCTTCGCGCTCCTCCAGCACTTCGCCGATGCAGAAGATGACCTTCAGGCCATTGGCCAGTGCGAGGTTGACTTTCTCCTTCAGGATTTCTGCGGTCTCGCCGTAGTAGGCGCGACGCTCGCTGTGGCCGAGGATGACATACTGAGCACCCGTGCTCTTGACCTGAGCGGCGCTGACCTCACCCGTGTAGGCGCCCTTCTCCTTGTCGGCACAGTTCTCTGCGCCGAGGCCGATGACGGTGCCTTCCACGACGTCGGCCACCTTGGCCAGGTGGATGAACGGCGTGCAGATGACAACGTCGCAGTTGGGCTTGTCAGCAGCGAGGGCTGCCTTCAGTTCGTTGGCCAGTGCGAGGCCTTCCTGCAGGTTCAGGTTCATTTTCCAGTTGCCTGCTACGATTTTCTTTCTCATAATCTTTATGATGTTTTTTGGTTAAATGGTGCTTTCTGGGCTCTATGTGGAGCTTTGCGGCTGCAAAGGTAGTGCTTTTTTTGCACGTGGTGGTGCAAAGAGTATGAGTTTTTCTTTGCTTTTAGTGATTTTTACGAGCTGGAGGCTGTCTGCATGGCTTTCTTGCGGCGCCACCAGCGGATGCTGGCATAGGTTCTGTCCATCACGATGAGCAGTCCGAGGGGGAGGAGATACCACAGAAGGAGCAGGAGCAGCATGTGGCGATAGGTCTCGATCCTGGGGTGTGCCCACGGCGCCGCGTCGAGGGAGGTGGTGAGTTCCTCCTCGCCCGGCAGTAGGTTGTGGCTCCACTTCGCGGTGATGACGCCGTCGTGCAGGAGGAGAACGCCGGGGTTGCTGCGGGCCATTGTCTTCAGCGCCAGCTCATCCATGAAGGCAAAGGGGTACTCGGCACCCGTGAGATCCTGCCAGCGGTGAATGGCGCTGTCGCCAGAGGCCGTGAGGCAGAGGAAGCGGTAGCCGTGGCTGTGGGCATAGTCGTAGAGGGCGTTGATGCGTTCCATGTTGCTGTCGTCGGCTTGCTCCAGATGAGGCGCTGTCAGCAGGAAGGTGTAGGAGGTGTCGGCGAGCACCGTCTCAGCTGTCAAGGGGATGATGCTGTCGCCCTCGTGGGCATAGCCCTCGAAGTCGAAGTCCAGGATCTCGGGCAGCTGCGCCGGGTCCTCGGGCCACTCCATCGCGGTGGGGATGTGCTGCCCGATGTGGTAGGGGCGGAAGTCGATGATGGGTTCGCCGTAGAGGCAGATGCCCGCCAAGAACAGCGCATAGAGGATGTTGAACAGGGAGACCAGCCACTGCGCGCCCTCGGAGACGAGGCGCGTCAGGCGGTCGCGGCGCAGCCAGAGGTAGGCCAGTAGCAACAGCAGCACCACGTTCTTGCCGAACGTCTGCCAGTTCGTGAGGTGCAGCGCATCGCCGAAGCAACCGCAGTCCGAGACGGCATCGGTGATGGCCAGCCACAGGGTCAGGGGGGTGTAGAAGGCGGTGAGCGCCAGCATCAGCCCGAGGGTGAGGCGCCGGCGGATGCTGAAGGACAGGGCGATGCCCAGGCAGAACTCCGTCGTGCCCAGCGCCACGGAGAGCGTTAAGGGGAGGTACTGGAAGGAGAAGGCATCGCTCAGGTGCAGGGCTACCAGATAGTCATGGATCTTGTAGGCTGTGCCCTGCGGGTCGATGAGCTTGACCAAACCGGAAAAAACAAAGGTGGCGGACACGACCAACCGGCAAGTGTTCACCACCATCCATTGTAGCTTGCTGTTCATTCGTCGAAGGTCAGTTTGATGAGGCCGAAGACGGCGTAGTTCATCATGTCCATGTAGTTGGCGTCGATGCCTTCGCTGACGAGGGTGGCGCCGCCCAGCTCCTCGATTTGCTTGGTGCGGAAGATCTTCTGCAGAATGATGTCGGTGTAGCTGCTCACGCGCATCCCGCGCCATGCCTCGTCGTAGTCATGGTTCTTGCGGAGCATCAGCTGTAGGGACTCCTCGGCCAGGCGGTCGTACTCGGCGATGGCCACCTCGGCTGTCATGTCGTCGGGTTTCTCTGCGATGCCGTGCTGTAGCTGGATGAGGCCGATGATGGAGTAGTTGACGATGGCGATGAACTCCGGGCGGATGCCTTCGCCCACCTTCGACTCGCCTTTCATCTCCAGCGAGCGGATGCGGTTGGCTTTGATGTAGAGCTGGTCGGTCAGCGAGGGGATGCGCAGGATACGCCATGCGGCACCGTAGTCGTGCAGCTTCTTGACGTACATCTCGCGGCACTCCTTCATCACCGCCCGGAACTGCTCCTCTGTTGTCATTGCCAATGCTGTGAAAAGTCTATGCGATGTAGTTCTTCCGTGTCCTCAAGGTCAGGAGTACCTCAGGATCTGCCCGATGCGCAGCTTCGTCTTGGTCGTGATGCCGTTGGCGCGGCAGAGCTTGGCCACCGTGGTGTGGCGCTTGCGGGCGATGCTGGAGAGCGTCTCGCCGCTGCGCACCTTGTGGATGCGCGTGTTGCGGGCTGCGCGGCTGTTGCGGCTGCTCTGTGCCGTCTCCGAGGACTGGTAGGTCACAGCCTCCTCGGCCTGTGCCACATCGCCTTCGGCGGTAGCGTGGTTCGCGTCATGCTTGCCCAGGAGGACGCCGCGGCCGCGACCCTTGAAGACATAGTAGTCGCCCGTCACATCCTGGTGCTCGAAGTCGAAGAGCTTCGAGGGGTCGATGTACTCGCCCAACAGACGGGTCTCGAAGTGGAGGTGTGTGCCGGTGCTGCGCCCGGTGCTGCCTGCCAGACCGATGGGATCGCCAGCCTTGACGATCTTGTCGGGCTTCGTCAGGTGCTTGGACAGATGGCCATAGACCGTCTCCAGCCCGTTGGCGTGACGGATGACAACGACGTTGCCGTAGCCGCCTCGCTGGAAGGTCACCACGCGCACCTTGCCGTCGAAGGCGGCACGGATGGTGTCACCCTTGTAGGCATTGATGTCGAGGCCCTTATGCTGGCGGCGGAAGCGCGGACGGTAGCCGTAGCGGGAGGTGACGATGCGGTTCGTCGTGGGCATACAGAAGTTGCGGAGGTCAATCTTGAACTCGCTGGGAAGGGGCACATTGCCGTACATGTTGATGTACGAGTCCTCCCAACTGGGATATAGGTCCTCGCCGGGGTTGGTGAGGTTCTCTTGTTCGAAAAGTCGTTGGATTTCCACGCTATCCACGGCGCGCATCTTCTTATCGACGGGTGCCTGACGTGCAATCAGATCCTGCCCCATGGCCGGAGTGAGACACGCCACAAAGGCAAGTGCGGCAGCGGTGCGTTGTATGAAGAGATTCAGCATATTGTAAGGTAAGTCTTTGGAAATGGAAGATTAGCACTCGTTGGGAGCGTAGAGGTAGTCCTGCACGCCGCTGCGGTAGTCGAAAATCTCTTCGGGACGGAAGAAGCGCGCCAGTTCGATGGCGGCGTTCTCGACGGAGTCGGAGGCATGGACGATGTTCTGCTGGTTGCTCATGGCGTAGTCGCCACGGATGGTGCCGGGATCGGCAGCACGACCGTTGGTGAAGCCCGTCATGGCGCGCACTACCTGCACAGCCTCCACGCCGCTGATGGCCATCGCCACGATGGGGGAAGCCATCATCGAGGCAGCCAGAGCCGGGAAGAAGGGGCGATCGACAAGATGTGCATAGTGGTCACGAAGGATGGCTTCGTCCAGTTGCATCATTTTCATGCCTGCGATGCGCAGACCTCGGCGCTCAAAGCGGTGTACGATTTCACCGATCAGCTGACGTTGCACACAGCTGGGTTTGAGCAGGACGAGTGTTGTTTCCATATAGTAAGAAATCTGTTCGTTAACGAGTTTACGCGTGTACATACTACACGATTTGGCGGCAAAGGTACTCAAAAAGTTCCGAACCGCCATAAAAGTTAACGTTTTTTCTTATTTCAGGACGTAAAAAGGGGAATTTCAGGGAATCAGGAGGGAGCTGTCGCCGTAGCTGAGGAAGCGGAAATCGTGGTCGAGGGCATAGCGGTAGATGTCCTTCCAGTGCTCGCCGCCCACGAAGGCGGAGACCAGCAACAGCAGCGTTGATTGTGGCTGATGGAAGTTGGTCACCATGCGGCGCACGATATGGTAGTGGTAGCCGGGGGCGATGATGATCTGTGTGGAGGTGTGCAGGGCGTCGGTGTGGTGGCGGTCCATCCAGTCGAGGATGGCGCGGAGGGCTGTCACGGGGGAGACCACGGCGAGGGAATCGCTGTGCACACTACCGGAGGGGGGACATTCGTCATTCGTCATTTCTCTTTCGTCTTTCCCGTACGGTTCCCATTGCTTGACCTTCAGTTCTTCCTCGGTGGCGTCGGGGTTGCGGAGGATCTTGCAGCCTATATAATATAAGGATTCGAGCGTGCGCACGCTCGTAGTGCCCACGGCAGTACATTCCCCGCCGTGGCGGAGGAGTGCCTCGACGGCGGCACGTGGCACATAGATCCACTCCGAGTGCATCTCGTGGCCCTCGATGCGCTCGCTCTTCACGGGCTTGAAGGTGCCGGCGCCCACGTGTAAGGTCAGCTCGGCACGCTCGATGCCCCGCTGCCCGATGGCCTCCAGCACACGGGGCGTGAAGTGTAAACCCGCTGTAGGTGCTGCCACGCTGCCCTTCACCTTGGAATAGACGGTCTGGTAGGTATGCAGGTCGCTGGCCTCGGTCTTGCGGTTGAGGTACGGCGGGATGGGCAACTCGCCGCAGGCGTCCAGCACCTGTGCCCAGGTCGTCTCGTCGTCGTCCCACGAGAAGCGGACGAGGAACTCGCCGCCCGTCGGCGCGGCGGCCAGTGTGGCGGCAGCGATGAGACGCTCGCAGGTCAGGGTGATGTCGCGCCCCTCCACGGTGATGCGGCGGTTGAGCGTCCCCTCCTTCCATTTCTTGGCATTGCCGACGAGGCAGTGCCACGTGCACGAGCGCGTCTGCTGGAACATGAGCACATAGTCATGGGGCTCAGCGGGTTCCAGGCAGAACACCTCAATGAGCGCTCCCGTCTCTTTGCGGAAGTGCAAGCGTGCCTGGATGACGCGCGTGTTGTTCATCACCAGCAGCGACCCCGCAGGCAGCAGCTCGGGCAGGTCTGCGAAGTGGCGGTGGCTGATGGCGCCGTGGTCATAGACGAGCAGCTTCGACGCGTCGCGCTCCGCCAACGGGTACTTGGCGATGCGTTCGTCCGGCAGCTCGTAGGCGAAGTCCGCAATCTGTATGTCTCTCGGATCTTTCAATGTATAACTTTCAACTGTCAACTGTCAACTATCAACTCTCAACTGTCAACTCTCAACTGTCAACTTTCAATTTTCAACTCTCCCCTCACCCAATCGTTACCATCGTGGCACCATACCCGTACTTCTGGAACGACGCATCCGAGTAGGTGCAGGTGCGGTAGCGGTAGCGCAGTTCCTTGATGATAGCATCGCGGAGAACGCCGTTGCCCTTGCCGTGGATGAAAACGATGCGCTGTCCGCGCTTGCGGATGTTGCGCTCCATGATGATGCGGAACTCCGTGAGCTGGGTGTTCAGAAGTACGTTCGGTGAGAGCCCTTCCGTGTGGTCCAGCAAGGCGTTGATGTGCAGGTCTATCTCCAGGATCTCGCCCTCTTCGCGTCGTTGCTGCTCCTTCTCGCGCTGCTTGGCCTTCTCCTTCTCGCGCTGTGCCCGCTGCTCCGCCTTCAAGGCCCGCTTGGCGGCCTTCAGGGTTTCACGCTCTTCGTCGCGCGTGCGGGATGTGACGGCCTCCTCGACCTCCTCTGGAGGGAGAACCTGTGTGTCCGCCTGTTCCCGTGCGGGTCGCACCTCCACGGGTTCGGGTCTGACCGCTTCTGCGCTCTCCGGCTCGTTGCCGCGCATGGCATCCAGCACCTCTTCGGCATCCACGAAGACCTGCTTGATGGGGCGGTCGTCGCGCACGATGTCATAGACCAGTGCCGGCTCCCGGAAGAAGGGCGACGGACGGAAGACGTGCAGCTTGTAGAACTTCACCATGTCCAGACGCAGCGCCACATCCACCGCGGGCTTCAGTAGGAAGGGCTTGTCTTGCTTCCATGCTACGAACTGCACGCAGAGGCGTTCCAGGTCGTTGAGCATCGAGCGGTCGAAGGTCTCCAGCAACTGTTTGGTGTTGGGTTCGATGACACCCTGCCAGCGTAGCTGCCAGGCAGTGCCCTCGTTGTTGGATACGATGGCGTGGACGTAGTAGTTGGAGTCATTGATGAGATACGCCTCGAAGCGTGTATCCGTCAGCTCGCGCGAGTTCTCGGGCACGAAGGCCAGGCACACGTTCAGCAGGTCGCCGCCCCGCCGCTCCTGCGGCTTGGGCTGGTAGGCAACGGGTCGCTGCGAGGGGTCGTCCTCGGCATCGTCGTCCAGGATGCGCACCTTCGGTGCCGCCTCCGGCTTCTTCTTGACCTGGAAATTGTGGGCGTTGGTCTCGATGACCACCACCTGCGAGCGCAACATGGGGATGTCGAAGCCGTCCTCGTCCTGCACCAGGACGATATCCTTTCCCTGGAAGCCCGTGATGACGCCACCGCCGACTTCGTTCAGGAATCTTACTTTCTCACCTATTTGCATAGCTGTTCTTTTTTGAATTTGGCCGCAAAGGTAAGAAAAAGTTCAGAGTTTCGCGTCGAAAGTCGAAAGTTTCTGCCCTCTCATGCACAAATAACAGCGACTTTTCCTTATCTTTGCGGCGAAAAGATGATATTTTATCTATGGAACCCACGATTTTCACACGATTGATCGCCGAGCGCCTCGGCCTGCGCGAGCGACAGGTGGAGGGCACGCTGGCGCTCCTCAACGACGGAGCCACCATCCCCTTCATCGCCCGCTA
This sequence comes from Bacteroidaceae bacterium, assembly GCA_017470425.1. Lineage (GTDB taxonomy): Bacteria > Bacteroidota > Bacteroidia > Bacteroidales > Bacteroidaceae > Physcousia. The sequence continues at coordinate 30,335 of JAFUYT010000011.1, forward strand.
CCGCAAGGAGCGCACCGGCGCCCTCGACGAGGTCCAGATAGCGGCCATTGCCGAGCAGAACGACCGCCTCAAGGATATCCAGAAGCGCAAGGAGACCATCACCAAGACCATCGCCGAGCAGGAGAAGCTCACGCCGGAGCTCGCCGCGCGCATCGCCGACTGCTGGGATGCCACGGAGCTCGAGGATCTCTATCTCCCCTATAAGCCCAAGCGCCGCACGCGGGCACAGGTCGCTCGTGAGCGCGGCCTCGAACCGCTCGCCACGCTCCTTCTCATACAGCGCGAGGCGCACCCCGAGCAGGCCGCCCAGCGCTTTGTCACCGACGATGTCGCCACGGCCGAGGACGCCTTGCAGGGTGCACAGGACATCATCGCCGAGATGGTGAGCGAGGACGAGCGTTCGCGACAGACCGTCCGCGGCACCTTCCGCCGCACAGCCACCATCACCTCCAAGGTCGTTAAGGCGAAGGCCGACACCGACGAGGCGCAGAAGTTCGCCTCCTACTTCGACTGGAGTGAGCCGCTGCGCCGCTGCTCCTCCCATCGCCTTCTCGCCATGCGCCGCGGCGAAGCCGAGGGCATTCTGCGCGTCGGCATCACCGTCGAGGACGACGAGTGCGTGGAGCGCCTGCAGCGGCAGTGGGTGCGGCCGCAGGCCTCCCGTGGTTGTGCGGTGCTCGTCGGCGAAGCCGTCGTCGACGGCTACAAGCGCCTCCTCTGTCCGTCCATCGAGAACGAGTTTGCGGCCCTCAGCAAGGAACAGGCCGACGACGAGGCCATCCGCGTCTTCGTGGAGAACCTGCGGCAGCTTCTCCTCGGGGCACCGCTCGGACAGAAGCGTGTCATGGGCATCGACCCGGGCTTCCGCACCGGTTGTAAGGTTGTTTGCCTCGACGCGCAGGGCAACCTGCTCCACCACGAGGCCATCTTCCCGCATCCGCCCGTGCGCCAGCCGGCCGAGGCTGCTGCATCGCTCTCCGACATGATCCGGAAGTACCGCATCGAGGCCATCGCCATCGGCAACGGCACCGCCAGCCGCGAGACGAAGGGCTTCGTGGAGATGGTGCTGCAGAACGAGCGGGGGAGTGGAACCCGCTCTGACGAGCGGGGCACAACGGCTGGTCGCTCTGACGAGCGGGGCACAACGGCTGGTCGCTCTGACGGGCGGGGCACAACGATGCCTGCGGTTTATGTGGTTTCTGAGGACGGTGCCTCCGTCTATTCGGCCTCGAAGGTCGCCCGCGAGGAGTTCCCCGACGAGGACGTCACCGTGCGCGGCGCCGTCAGCATCGGCCGCCGCCTGATGGATCCGCTCGCGGAGCTCGTGAAGATTGACCCCAAGAGCATCGGCGTGGGGCAGTACCAGCACGATGTCGATCAGAGCAAACTCAAGCGCTCACTCGACCAGACCGTCGAGAGCTGTGTCAACAGCGTCGGCGTCAACCTCAACACCGCCTCCGTGCACCTGCTCACCTACGTCAGCGGTCTCGGTCCCGCCCTGGCTAAGAACATCGTCGAATACCGTCGCGAGAACGGCGCCTTCACCTCCCGCGCCCAACTGAAGAAGGTGCCGCGCCTCGGCGCCGCCGCCTTCGAGCAGTGCGCCGGCTTCCTGCGCATCACCGATGCCCGGAACCCGCTCGACAACAGCGCCGTCCACCCCGAGCGCTACGCCCTCGTGGAGCAGATGGCCAAGGACCAGGGCTGCCACGTCGCCGACCTCATTGCAGACAAGGACCTACGCGCACGCGTAAATATAAATAGGTATGTGACCGCTGACGTGGGACTGCCCACCCTCACCGACATCATGCGCGAGCTGGAGAAACCCGGCCGCGACCCGCGCGAGGCGCTCGAGGAGTTTGAGTTCGACAACCGTGTCACCGCCATTGATGACCTCGTCGAGGGAATGGAACTCCCCGGCATCGTCACCAACATCACCAACTTCGGCGCCTTCGTCGATATCGGCGTCCACCAGGACGGCCTCGTCCACATCTCGCAGCTCGCCAGCAAGTACGTCAGCCACCCCGCCGACGTCGTCAAGCTACACCAGCACGTCCGCGTGCGCGTCGCTGAAGTCGATCGTCGCCGCTCCCGCATCTCCTTGACGATGAAGGGCGTGGCGCAGTAGAAACCCGTAACATCATCAAATCCCCTACGCAATATGAAAAGAATCCTTCTGAGCATGGTGGCCGCAGTGCTGGCCGTGCTGACAGTTCAAGCAGGCGGGCTCACGCTCTCCGACCTGACCTCCGGCGTCTATGCCGCCCGGGGCATCTATGGCGTGCGGCCTATGAACGACGGCGAGCGCTACAGCCAGCTCTCCCGTGACGCCCGCCAGATCATTGCCCGCTCTTTCAAGACGGGTGAGCAGACCGATGTGCTCTTCGACGTGGCCACGACGAAGGGCGACGTGCGCCTGCAGAGCATCGATGGCTACATTCTGAGCCCCGACGAGAAGACCATCCTCATCCAGACCCAGCGCAAGGCCATCTACCGCCATTCCGCCACGGCCGTGTGGTACATCTACACCGTGCGCAACCGCACCCTCGAACGCCTTTCCGACGGCGGCCCGCAGGAGGTGCCCGCCTTCTCGCCCGACGGCACGATGGTGGCCTTCGTGCGCGATAACAACCTGTTCCTCGTGAAGCTGCTCTTCGGCAACAGCGAGAGCCAGGTGACCAAGGACGGCGAGTACAACCGCGTCATCAATGGCAAACCCGACTGGGTCAACGAGGAGGAGTTCAGCTTCGCGCGCGCCTTCGACTTCAACGCCGACGGCACCATGCTCGCCTGGATCCGCTATGACGAGAGCGCCGTGCCCGAATACTCCTTCCCCCTCTACAAGGGCGCCGCACCCGCACTGGATGCCTACGCCACCTATCCCGGCTCCTATTCCTATAAGTACCCGATGGCGGGCGAGCAGAACGCCACCATCAGCGTCCACAGCTACGACATCAAGAGCCATGTCACCCGTCAGATGAAGCTGCCTCTCGCCGCCGACGGCTATGTGCCCCGCATCCAGTTCACCAGCGACCCCGAGCGTCTGCTCGTCCTCACCCAGAACCGCCATCAGGACTGCCTCGACATCTACGCCGCCAACCCGCGTTCTACGGAGTGCAAGCTCATCGTGCGCGACCAGGTGGAGAAGTACATCACCGAGGAACCCTACAAGAACCTGCAGCTCTTCCCCGGCGGCTTCGTGCTTGCGAGCGAGCGCTCCGGCTACAACCACCTCTATCTCTATGACCTCAACGGCTCCCTCAAGCGCCCCCTCACCAGCGGCAACTTCGTCGTGAAGGCGTTCTACGGCTACAACCCGCAGACAGGCGACTGCTACTTCGCCGGCAACCAGGAAGGCGCCCCCTACCAGGCCGTCTATCGTGCCGACGCCAAGGGCAATATCACCCGCCTCAGCCAGCAGCAGGGCACCAACACTGCCATCTTCTCCAAGACCTTCAAGTACTTCCTGAACGTCTATTCCAACATCACCACGCCTCCCGTGACCACCCTCTGCGATGCCCGCGGGAAGGTGCTCACGACGCTGGAGGACAATGGGAGTTTGAAGTCGAAAGTGGAAGGTTTAAAGTTGGGCAAGCCCGAGTTCTTCACCTTCAAAACCTCCGAGGGCGTGGAGCTTAACGGCTATATGGTCAAGCCTGCCGACTTCAGCGCCTCGCGCCGTTACTCGGTCGTGATGTACCAGTACAGCGGCCCCGGCTCGCAGCAGGTCATCGACTCTTGGTATGCCGGCAATATGGGTGGCTGTCTCTTCGAGCACTATCTGGCGCAGGAGGGCTTCATCTGTGTCTGCGTGGATGGCCGTGGCACAGGCGGTCGCGGTGCCGCCTTCGAGAAGCAGACCTACCAGCACCTCGGCTACCTCGAGGCCAAGGACCAGGTCGAGACCGCCCTCTATCTCGCCTCGCTGTCCTACGTGGATAAGGACCGCATCGGCATCTGGGGATGGTCCTACGGCGGCTTCATGACGCTGATGTCCATGACCGAGGGTCGCGGCGTCTTCGCCGCAGGTGTCGCCGTGGCACCCGTCACCAACTACCGCTTCTATGACAGCGTTTATACCGAGCGCTACATGCGCACGCCCAAGGAGAACCCCTCAGGCTACGGCGAGAATCCCATCTCCCGCGCCTCCAAGCTACACGGCGACCTCCTCATCTGCCACGGCACTGCCGACGATAACGTCCACTACCGCAACACGGCCGAGCTCACCGAGGCTTTCGTGCAGGCCGACAAGCCCTTCATGCAGCTTGTCTATACCAACCGCAACCACTTCATCATGGGCGGCAACACCCGCCAGCACCTCTACGGCAGCATCACGCGTTGGTTCAAGGACCATCTGAAATAGCCGTCCCTCTTAAGGAGTTGTCTCTCCTGCTATAAATAAAGCGATGGCCCGTGCTTCATAACGTGGCCATCGCTTTTCAGTGGAGGATAATCTTCCGGCTGTGCTGTGTTCCGTCCTCGCGCGTCTGCTGGATGATGTTGACGCCTCGGCGGGGACGGTCGTGGCGCAGGCCGTCAAGGGTGTAGTAGTGAGTAGGGGAGGGGAGGTCGCTCGCCACGCGGCCGATGCCGACCGGCTTGACGGGGATGAGGCGGTAGGGGTAGGCCGTCAGCGTTTTGTCGGTGGTGAGCACGGTGCCGTCGGCATCCACCGCCCAGTATCTGGTGGTGCTGGTGGTAGAGCCCGTGTGCAGGGCATAGCGGTCAGCGCCGATGGGGCGGTCAAAGAAGAAGAGGTTGCTTTGGGTGGTGATGGTCTTGACGGTGGTGGAGAGGCTGAGGCTGTCGGGGAGGCTGATGAGGGCGTAGCGCGTGCCGTTGGTGGTGATGTACCATGTCTGCCCTTCGCCGGGCTCGGCTGTGTCGCCCTCGTCGAAGGTCACCAGCTGGTTCTTGCCGTGAGCCGTGAGCAGACGGCCGCTGCCGACGTGCTGGATGAGGTAGTCGCCGGGCTCGACGGTGGCAGTCTCCGTGGCCTTCACGAAGACATGAAAGGTGAACGTCTGATCCTCGCCGCTGAGGGGGAAGGTAGCGGTGTAGTCGCCGCTAGTGTGCAGGTCTTCCAGCGTCAGCGTCTTGCTGCCCGTGGTGCCGTCGCTCCAGGTGACCTTCGAGGCGGCGACGGTGGTGGGCGTGGTCAGACCCAGCGTCACGCTGCCGCCCTCTTCCACGACCACCTCGTCGGTCTCCGTGGTGGTCTCGCCGATGGTCACGTAGGGGATGGCCGTGAGGACGTGGAGATGGAAGACCATCGTCGTGGTGGCGCCGCCCTGGTTGGTGAAGGTGACGCTGATGTCCTGGTCCTTCTTGATGGCGGGCGTGGTAATGGTCTGTGTGGTGGCGCCCGTGCTCCATTTATAGGTACCCCATCCTGCGGATGGCGTCACGCTGAGGGAGGCGGTCTTGCCGTAGAGGATGTCGATGGGGGATGTTTCCCCGTCGGACGGACCGCCGGGCACGCTGGCGCTGTAGGTCACGACGGGCACGCTTTCGCCGTTGTAGGTCACGGAGGGCACGAGTCGGTCGGGGGTGCAGTCGCCTTTGACGGCGATGGCGAACGATAGCTGGCTCTCGATGCCGCGGGCGTTGGTGTAGGTGACGCGGTAGATATGGCTCTGGTCTGTCTGGATGGTGATGTCGCGCGTCGTCTCACCCGTATCCCATTGCCAGAGGCCAGTGTCCTCCTCGCCGTCCGGCAGTTGCGGCATCAGCGTGAGCGTCTGCCCTGTGGGCACGGTGGTATTGTTGTTGGCGGTGAAGGTGTTCACGAGGCCGCCCAGCTCGTTGTGGCTGATGACCTTCCCGCTGACGAGGCCGCGGGAGCGCTCTTGTGTCAGGCTGGGTATGAGGTTCGTGCTGAGCGTGCCGCTGTACTCCATCTTCGGCGTGAGCTCCGTCGGCACTTTCTCCTCGGGACAGAGTTGCTCGTCGCGGGTGTTCATCAGCACGCTGTAGCCCAGGTGGTCGTAGCCACCGCTGGTGCTGCCCTGTCCGCCCTCGTCGATGCCCATGTTCTTGTAGGACACTTCCGAGAATGGCATCCGCACGCCCTTCACACCCTCGTAGATGCCGATGACCGTACCCCAGTAGGGGCGCATCTGCGCGCCGAGGGCGGGCTCCGTCATCACGTAAGCCCTCGAATCGGTGTAGTAGTAGCCGCTCTGTCCATATTGATAGTTCACCCACGGCAGCCCCGCCACGCTCTGTGTCTGCGCGGCCACGTACTCGATGCCGGCCGCCAGACGGTGGCTCATGTAGGCGAAGAGGTCATCGCCCTGATTCCAACCGACCTTGGCGAGATCGACCGCCAGACCGAGTGCCATCGCGGAGTGTCCCGTGTCGCGTCCGCTCTCGTTCATCTGCCCTAACAGACCGTAGGCTCCCGTCTCCAGATCACTCCCGTAGGTCGTCACCACGAGGTTGCCCAGGAACTCCGTGAGGCCGTCGTTCTTGATGGGTACGTCGGAGCGCACCTCGGTGAACGTGCCGCATTGGTCGTACTTGAAGTAGGACATACCTTGGTTGTAGATAAAGACATCGTCGCATAGGATGCCGATCATACTCACGCATAGTGCATTGCACAGGCCCCAGTTGCTCCAGTAGTGCCCTGGTGCCTGCCACCACTTGCCGCTGTTCTCCCATGTGCCGTTGCGGCCGCGGAGGAAGCCGATGCTGGAGGGATACCACACGTTGAGCATCCAGCGCTGGAACGCTGTGAAGTCCTCGCGGCTCCAGCCTTCGTAGTCGCGCATCAGTTCGGCGGCCTGCGCGAACTGGTAGCCGTAGAGACCTGCGGCCAGCGCATAGTTCGAGTCGCCGCCGATGGCCTTTGTCGTGTTGGCCCACGCCATGAGGATGCGCACGGCGGCATCGGCATTCGCCTTCGTGCCGCCAATCTTCCAGCGCAGCGCGTTCTGGTACGCCATCGTCGCCCCTCGGCAGGCGTTGATGTAGTTCTCGCCGTTGCCGCCGCCACGCACGATGGTCTCCACGGGGTAGGTCTGCACGGATGACTGCGCGTAAGCTGCGCTGGTGAGCTTCTGGTAGGCCGCCTTGACGGTGGCGTTGCCGGCAGCGATCTGCGCTTTCACGCGGTCGAAGTCAGCCTGCGTGTGCAGTCCACCAGGATGGACAAAGCCACGGTCGGTCTGCGCCATGAGTGGCATCAAGGAAAATGGACAAAGGCAAATGGACAATGAGGCTGCGCAGAGCAGCGCGAGGGAGAGGATAAGGCGTTTCATGCGTTTGAGTTGGTTTGTGGGGACAAAGATATGTTTAATTCTCTATCACGCCAAGGATTTATCACAAAAAACGTCAGCGCAAAGATGAAATCGTCATATCCACACCTTCGGCGGTGGCGGGGATGCGACGGATGCTACCGTCGGCATTGTAGTGCAGGGGCTCAGCGATGACGCTGCGGCTGTAGCCTGTGCCGTCGGGCAGACCGCCGTTGTGGGAGAAGAAAATCCACTGGTCACGGAACTGCACGATGGCGGGATGGGTGGTGTTCGAGTTGCCGGCAATCTCGCTGATGATGCCCATGGGTGTGTAGGGACCTCCGATATGATCGGCGATGGCGTAGGCAATCTTCTCGGGCCACTCGCTGGCGTAGGTGAGGTAGTATTTCCCATTGTATTTGTGCACCCAGGGTGCCTCGGTGAAGGGGTGGCCCACCCCTGACCCCTCCCCAAGGGAGGGGGATTCAAGAGCAATCTGATGGATAGGACCGTCGATCTCGATCATGTTGTCCTTCAGCTTCGCGTAGTAGCACTGGCCGTTGCCCCATATAATATAAGGTGTGCCGTCGTCGTCGATGAGGATGGCGGGGTCAATGACCGCCCAGCTGTGCTTGGAGGCGAAGCAGTCCTCCTTGGTGAGCAGCGGCTTGCCCAGCGCGTCCTTGTAGGGACCGGTGATCTTGTCGCTCACGGCCACGCCGATGCCGCACCAGTTGGTGGAGACATACCAGTAGTAGCGGCCGTCCTTGCCCTTGGCCACATGTCCGGCGTAAGCCTGATGGCTGCTGGCCCACTTGAAGTCGTCGATGTGGAGGGGCGAGGGGTACTCTGTCCAGTGCTTCATGTCCGTGGTGGAGTAGAGCAGCCAGTCCTTCATGATATATTTGCTTTGGTTGCCCGCAGCGTCGTGCCCGGCGAAGAGCCACAGCGTGTCACCCTCCACGAGCACGGCGGGGTCGGCGGTGTGCTTGTCGCGGATGATGGGGTTGCCGTTGCTCTCGAACTCGTGCGTCAGCACCCAGCCCCACTTCTGCTGCACGCGCTCCAGCTCCTCCTGCGTCACGGAGATGACCGAGCCGTGGCGGGGGAAGAAGTTCTTGCGGAACGACAGCGGTTCCTTCGTCCAGGTCTTCAGGTCCTTGGAGGTCTGGTATTCATAACGGCCACTGCTGTAGAGGTCGTACATCAAGACCCAGGTGCAGGCCCCCCCTACAGCCCCCGAGGGGGCTTCTTTTGCTTTACTGGCTGTGGACAAATGTGCCGTAGCCCCTTCGGGGGCCGAATGGGGGGCCACTTGGGTCTTAAACACACTGCTTCCCTCCACATGCGTCTTCGTGCCGGCGTAGGCATCGAGATACTGGAAGTCCTCTTTCCACGGCCCTGTCAGCCGCTTGGCAGTGGCGCGCTGGATGCCGTTCTTAACCTCCTTGCCGTCGGCGCCCTTCGTGTTACCTTTGTAGAAGAGGTGGTAGGTGCCTTTCTCGTCCTCGATGATATCGTTGTCGATGCTGCCGTACTTGGCCGCGAAGAGCTGTTTGGGTTCGCTCTCGAAGGCGGTGAAGTCGCGATTGGCGTAGGCGTAGTAGGTGATGAGACTTTTGCGGCCGTCGCTGGTGCGCTGGAGCGTGAAGTAGATCATGTACTTCTTGGCGCGGCGGTCGTAGATGGTCTGCGGAGCCCACACCCAATAGGCATCGGCGAAGGCCGGCCAGTCGCGGCCCAGATTGATCTTAGCGTGCGTCCAGTTGACCAGGTCGTGGGACTTCATCAGCACGATGCCCGGGTTCTCGTTCCACCCGTTCTTGGCCACCATCATGTCCGTGGCTACGATGTAGTAGTCGCCGTCCTCGCCGCGCAGGATGTGCGGGTCGCGTATGCCGCCGCTCTCGCTGATGCTGTCGCTGGCCACGATGGGGCGGTTGTCGTTCAGCGCATACCAGTTCACGGCGTCCTCGCTGACGGCGAAGCGCAGTTGTTCCTGCAGGTTCTTGTCGCCTCCGCCCTCGAAGTAGGCGAAGAGATAGCCGGCGAAGGGCTTCGGCTGGGCAACAGCTGGTGAGAATTGACAAATGAAAGATGAAAATTGAAAGGCTGCGCAGAGGAGCGCGAGGATTAAACGCTTCATGAGTGACGGATGATAAAAGATGAATTATAGCTTGACGTTTGTTTTCTTACCTGCATAGCTGACGGTGCGCTGGGCGCCGCTGATGACGTTGACCTTGAAGTCGCGGGTTTGGGTCATGCCCTCGAACGAGCCTTGCCGCTGGCCGATGGTCAGCGTGCGGCTGCGGTCGTTCCAGGTGAGGGTGATGGTGGAGTAACGGCCCTGCTCGTAGTTGTAGTTGTCGCCCTCGTCCTCGTAGAGGGTGAAGGTGGCATCGGCTCCGGGGTAGATGTCGATGGTGAGGCCCCCCGTGGCCCTCTGGTGGGGGGCATTGGTTGGCTGTTCGTCGTTGTACTGCACATCGGGTCCAGCGGGGATGATGCTGCCGGCTTTGATGAAGAGGGGCGAGTGGGCGAGGGTAGTGGCGAGGGTGAGCTCCTGGCCGCCGTCGTAGCTCTTACCGGTCCAGTAGTCGTACCACTGAGCGCCCTTGGGCAGATAGACCTCGCAAGGCTTCTCTGCAGTCCAATCGACCGTCTTGTAGCGGTCGCCCGTCACCTCGTTCTTGTCCCAACCGGACATCTCGTTGGTGCGGATGATGCGCTCCTCGGTGTATTGCGGTCGCAGCACGGGACAGACGAGGATGTTGTGGCCGTACATATATTCCGTGGCGCAGTTCCACGCCGCCTCATCCCCGGGGAAGTCCATGAAGAGGGCGCGCATGAAGGAGTCGCCATCGTGGCTCACCTGCCACGAGAGGCTGTAGGTGTAGGGAAGGAAGCGATAGCGCAGGCGCACAGCATCGACGAGGGCATTATAGACGGGCTCGCCTGCCTTACCATAGTAATATAGTTCGCGGGGAACGTCTGTGCCGTGGCTGCGCATCATGGGGCAGAAGGCTCCGAACTGCATCCAGCGCACGTAGAGCTCCTGGTACTGCGGGTTGCGCGTGGCGGAACGGGCTCCCTGCGTGTTGTAGGCTCCGGCGAAGAAACCGCCGATGTCGGTGTTGACGAAGGGGTTGGCTGTCAGGGTGTAGTTGAGGCAGATGGGTATCTGCTTGCGGAAGCTGTCCCACGACGAGCCGATGTCGCCGCTCCACGTCTGGGCTCCGTAGCGCTGCTGCCCGGCGAAATAGCTGCGGGTGAGGATGAAGACGCGCTTGCTGCTATCGACGGCGCGTTGGTGGTCGTGTACGCCACCTACGGCCATCAGCGGGAAGGCATTGCGCACACTGCGGTAGGTGCCCATCGCCGTCTGCTCGTCGAGGTCGCTCTCCTGGTAGTCGTGGTGGTCAGGGTCGGTAGAGTCCATCCACCAGGCATCGATGCCCATCTTGTGCAGGCGTGAGAGGTGGTTCCAGTAGATGTCGCGTGCCTCGGCGGAGAAGGGGTCGTAGCAGCGCACGCCGCTCGGGTAGTCCTTGCGCGGCGGCCAGGCATCGATGCCGCTCTGGGGCCAGGTGATGAACGAGAGCAGGTGGTTCTTCTCCTGCATCTCACGGAACGCCTTCGTCATTGGACCGAACGAGGACCAGATGGAGATGGACATGTGGGCGTGCTGGCGGTGTACCTCGTCGATCATCTGCTGGGCGTTGGAGAAGTCGGGGCTCAGGAACTCCATCGCGTTCCATGTGTAGTTACTGCCCCAGTACTGCCAGTCCTGGATGATGCCGTCGAAGGGGATGTGCAGGTCGCGGTAGCGGTGTACGACTTCGAGCAACTCTGCCGACGACTTGTAGCGCTCGCGACTCTGATGGAAACCGTAGGTCCAGCGCGGCAGCATGGGAGCCTCGCCTGTCAGGTGGCGCAGCTCGCGGATGACACCGTCGGCGTTGCCGCCATAGACGAAGTAGTAGTCGGCGCATCGCCCTACCTCGCTCTCCAAGATCCACTCGCCAGCCTCGCCCTCGGCGGGTGTCGTCAGCTGCGTAGGTGAGTAGTTGTCCCAGAAGATGCCGTAGCCGCGGCTGCTCTGGAACACGTTGGCATAGTCCTCCAGATTACTCTGGATCATGCGGCGGTTCTCGCCGCGCTGGCTCAGCTTGCCGTTCTGCAGCAGGCCGACGCCGTACAGCCCCTCTTGGGCACCGATGGCAAAAGCCTGCCGTACTTTCCATGCGCCCTTGTCGGCACCGTCGGTGATGGGCGTGAAGGCGTGGTCGCCTTCCTGCATGATGATGTTACCGCTGCGGTCGGCGAAGGTGATGCGTCCGTCCCGGCCTACGGTCACGGTGAGTGCCGACGAGCGATAGACGGTCGTGCCGTTCTTCTGCTGACGGCTCACTTTCACGGCTTCGGGCGTAGCCACTACCGACAGTGATTTGTCGGCTCGCTTGTTGGAACCGTCGTCCGTGCGCACGATGCGCACCGTGCGTGGGGTAAAGAACTCGATGGTCTGTGCCTTCAGCGAGGCAGCGCAGGCTGTCAGCAGCAGGACTGCAAGAGATGGAGATTTCATGAGTGCTTGGAGGTTATGAGGTTATCAGGTTATCAGGTTGTCAGGTTATGAGGTTATTGCTTCCAGTACTTGATGAGTCGCTTCAGTTCGCGCTTCGTCACCTGCACCACGGCACCGTGTTTCTGTTCGGTGAAGTTGGTGCGCTTCATGGGGCAGTTCGGTTCGTCGAAGTAGCTCTGATACATTACCATGTTGATGGGTATGTTCTCCTCGGCATACAGGTCAATGAACTTGCAGAACATGTTGGCATAGGCTTGCAGGTAGCGCGGGTCTTGGATGAAGTAATCCTGGGTGGCGAGCCGCTTCGGGAACAGCCGTCCGCGATTGCCATCGATGAATTTCATTTCATCAGGGTCAACAACAGCCTCCCCTTCCTGTCCACTCTCCTCCCCCTTGGGGGAGGTCGGGAGGGGGCTAAACAACAGATAGTCCTTTTCCTTGGCTTGTGTGTTCCACTCCGAGCTGCAGACGGGGTAGTCCTGATTGATCTTCATCCATGCCGGAGGCGACCAGGGCGACATCCAGAAGGTCATCTGCGGCTGGTACTTCTGTGCCTTCCTGATGAGACGGATGACGTTCTGCTTGTCGTGCTCGATGTTGAAGTATTTCAGCTGGAAGTCACCTGCCACCGTATCACACGAATACCACGCGCGGCTGTAGTCGTTGGCGTTCATCGTCAGGCGTCCACGGGTGAAGCGCAGGTCGCCGTCGGGCGCAAACAGACGGCGCATCACCTCCTCCTGTTCTTCGGGCTTCAGCAGCTCCAGGGCGTCGAGGTCGAGCTCATTGAAGCAGGTGCCCCACGCCTTAAAAACATGGCCCTGATCCTGCCCGGTGAGCGTCAGCACGGGGGCGGCGGCACCCTTCGCCGAGAGCGAAACGCGCTTGGCCGTCTGCCACGGCTGCTGCTCCGTGGTCACGTAGTGGTCGAAGGACTGCGCAGAGACAGTTGAGAGTTGACAGGTAAGAGTTGATAGTTGAAAGACCGCGCAGAGGAGCGCGAGGGATAGCTTTTTCATGAGGATATATAGTTTGATGGGGCAAAGATAAGTTATTTTCTTCGGTTAACGGTCGTTTCCCGTGTCTTTTTTTGAAAAACGAGGAGCTGTGCTGTCGCAGCGCAGCCCCCAGAGAAACGAACTAACTTACTAACATGATACAACTAAACTATTTCGGTGAACGGTCTCACTGGTGAGACAAAGCTGTCTCACGGGTGAGACACAACTGTCTCACGGGTGAGACAATTCCAGAAATCGTGTATTTCCTGTTTGCGACGTAGGGGCTGCTGGCAAAAAACGGAGGTTTTGTTGGCCTTGCCTTGTGGCCTTCACCTTGTTGTCTTAGGACTTTTTAGGGACGTTTTTTGCCCTGAAACCGTCACCTGCCATCACCTGCCATCACCTGCCGTCACCCAAACCGTCACCTCGTAATACGCTTGTTATAAGCGTGTTTCGCAAAAAGGTGACGGTTTGATGGTTATTTTGTTCATGATTTACTTAGGTAAAGGCTCATAGATGGTTTACATGAATGATTCCTGGAGATTGACGTAGTCGTCCGTTCTGCTGGGCGCGGCAGAGAGCGGCGGCACGGCGGGGGGGCATTCGCCCATCTTGCGGCAGTGTGACGTGTCATCGACCGCCGCCATCATCATTGCATTTAGCCTTTCCCGGAGGCTGCCGGGATGAAGGGCGGGATTTCTTGATCGAAGGCGGGAGCGCCCACCGAGCGCAGGTTCTTCTCTAATTGTGCCGTGCTGCTGGCTCCGACGAGGACGGAGGTGACGCCCCGCTGATGCAGGATCCAGGAGAGTGCCATCTCGGCCAGTGTCTCACCCCGCTCCGCAGCCACGGCATTGAGACCGCGCAGGTAGCTGAGCAGTTCCGGCGTCAGCACCTCCTGTTTCAGGAACTTGCCTTTCGACATACGGCTGTCTTCGGGTATGCCGTTGAGATAGCGGTCGGTGAGCAAGCCCTGGGCAAGGGGCGAGAAAGAGATGAAGCCGATGCCGTGCTCGGCGCAGAAGTCCAGGATGCCTTGCTGTTGTGGCTCGCGGTCGAGTAGGTTGAGGCGCCCCTGATAGATGAGCAGGGGCACGTCGTGCTGCCGCAGGTAGGCCTCGGCAACTTGCAACGCCTCCAAGGGCCATCGCGAGATGCCGACGTAGAGCGCCTTGCCCTGCCGCACGATATCCACGAGTGCCTGCAGCGTCTCCTCCAAGGGCGTGGCGGGATCGTAGCGGTGGCTGTAGAAGAGATCGACGTAGTCGAGGTGCATACGGCGCAGGCTCTGGTCGAGGGAGGCCATCAGAGACTTGCGAGAACCCCAGTTGCCGTAGGGGCCGGGCCACATGTCATAGCCCGCTTTCGTGGCGATGAAGAGTTCGTCGCGGTAGGCACGGAAGGTGTCGTCCATCAGACGTCCCATCGTCTCCTCGGCACTGCCATAGACGGGACCGTAGTTGTTGGCCAGGTCGAAGTGGGTGATGCCGTGGTCGAAGGCGAAGCGTGTGATCTCGCGGCTTCGCTCGTAAGGATCTACACTGCCGAAGTTATGCCAGAAGCCGAGGCTCACCTCGGGCAGGAGTACGCCGCTGCGGCCGCAGCGCTTGTATTGCATCCCCGTCGCATCATAGCGAGTGGGGGCTGCCAGGTAGGGTTCAGGTATCATTGCAGGTGCGTTTTTGGTGAGTATCTGGTTAAATAACGTTTGAGGGTGCGGTTCTGTTGTCTTGGCGGCGCACTTTTTTATGTAGGAAAGGACAGATTTTCGGCATTTCGTGCAAGCGGGCTGTAGAGATTTATGTACCTTTGCGCGCAGAAAACGTAATCCGAGGCACAAACATGAAGAAGAATCTATTGACGACGGCTGCCTTGTGGGTCATGCTGATGGTCTCTACAGTGACCCTCATGGCACAGACAGCAAATGGCGGCCAGCGGCGGCCGCGCTTCCCGCGTGAGGCTTTCCAGACGGACACGCCCATGGTTCACGATCCGGTGATGGCACGGGAGGGTGACACCTATTATATATTCTCTACGGGGCAGGGCATCCAGCAGATGACCTCGCGCGACAGGCGGACGTGGACGGTGTTGCCACAGCCCGTGATGACCGTCATTCCCGGCTGGACGACCGACTCCGTGCCGGGCTTCGGCAGCCATGTGTGGGCTCCGGATGTCATCCGTTGGCACGACCGCTGGTGGATGGCCTACAGCTGTTCCACCTTCGGGAAGAATGGCTCGGCCATCGGGCTGCTGAGCAGCCGCTCGCTGCGTGCGAACCTGTGGAAGGACGAGGGTTGCATCGTGACATCGCGTGAGAAGCGCGACAACTGGAACGCCATCGATCCGAACTTCGTCATCGACGTGGCCACTGACACGCCCTGGATGGTCTGGGGCTCCTTCTGGGACGGCATCCAATTGGTGCGCCTGGACTCTACGATGCACGTCGCCGCGGGTGCACAGCCGCGTACCATCGCCCGCCGCCACCGCCCCGGAGATCCGTCGGCTGCCGAGAACCCGACATCGAAGTTCGCCGGGCGCAACGCCATCGAAGCGCCGTTCATCTTCTGGCACGACGGCTACTACTATCTCTTCGTGTCGTGGGACTATTGCTGTCGCGGTGCCAGGAGCAACTATCGTGTCGCCGTGGGGCGCAGCCGGGAGATCAGCGGTCCCTACCTCGATGCCGAGGGGCGTGATATGCTGGAAGGCGGTGGCACCCTCGTCCTCGAGGGCGACAAACGGGAGTTCGAGGCTGCGGGTCACTGTGCAGCCTACACCTTCGACGGCGAGGACATCTTCATCTGTCATGGCTACAGCGTGGCGCATGGCGGCGCAGCCATCCTCATTCAACGCCCCATCCGCTGGAGTGCCGAGGGATGGCCGCAGCTGTAAGCCATCGATCCTTTGATGAACGCGCTTAGGGGCGAATCTGCTTCACTTCATCCGCCGCCTCCTGGCTCTCGTCGGCATCCACGATGCTCCGGAGCGTGGCGATTTTCTTGCATCTGTGTCGCAGATTTCGTGGAAAGATGTCCTTTCGATGCCCGAAAGTTCCCCGTTTTCTTGCAGTTCCGAAGAAGTTGCAGTACTTTTGCCGCGCAAATCCAAAAACAGATTCGAATATGAAAGCAAAAATGTATGTGTGCCTTGCCCTGTCGCTCTGTCTGGCGGCGTGCAGCACGGTGAGTATGACGGGTCGGAAGCAGCTGAACCTCGTCTCGGAGTCGGAGATCCTGTCGGCCAGCCTGACGGAATACCAGTCCTACATGAAGACGGCGAAGATTTCTACGGATGCCACAGCAACGGCAGTGGTGAAGAACGTGGCACAGCGCATCGCCGCTGCCGCCGAGGCCTATCTCAAGACCGCAGGGCAGGAGGCGGACATCGCCAACTACGCATGGGAATTTAACCTGGTGAATGACAGCCAGCTGAATGCTTTCTGTATGCCGGGCGGAAAGATTGTGGTCTATACAGGTATGCTGAACCTCATCGGCAACGGCAGCGACCGCGATGATATGCTGGCCGCCGTCATCGGTCATGAGGTGGGTCACGCCATTGCCAAGCACGGCAACGAACGTGCCAGCCAGCAGGTGCTGGCCAACTTGGGCGGTTCACTTCTGGGCGCTGCGGTGTCGCAGAAGAGCGAGGCGACGCAGCAGGCGGTGGCGATGGCCTACGGTCTGGGTACCCAGTACGGGGCGCTGCTGCCTTTCTCGCGCAAGCAGGAGCTGGAGGCTGACTACATCGGTGTCGTCCTGGCAATTCTGGCGGGCTACGAGGCCAATGCTTCCATCACGCTGTGGGAGAAGATGAGTGCTGCCAGCACCAGTACCACGGCGGAGTTCATGAGCACGCACCCCAGCAGTACCACGCGCATCAGCGAGCTCAAGAAGAGCATCCCGCAGGTGAAGGCACAGTTGGGAGTGAAGTGAAGTTGAGAGTTGAGAGTTGATAGTTGACAGTTGACAGGTGAAGGCGGTTGTTTTTGATCTCGACGGCACACTCCTCAATACGTTAGAGGACTTGGCCGATGCCACCAACTGGGCGTTGCGTAAGAACGGAATGTCGGAGCGCGCCCTGGAGGAGGTGCGGTACTTCGTGGGCAACGGCGTGCGCAAGCTGATAGAGCGTGCTGTGCCCGATGGAGAGCAGAATCCGTTGTTTGAGCAGACCTTTGAGGATTTCAAACGCTATTATGTCGTCCATTGCCAGGATAAGACCCGCCTCTACGATGGCATCCCAGAGATGCTGTGCGCCCTGAAGGCCCAGGGCTTCCGACTGGCTATCGTCAGCAATAAGTTGCAGGCGGGCGTCGATGAACTCTATGAGCGCTATTTCCGCGACACCGTGGAGGTGGCCATCGGCGAACGTCCCGAGGTGCGGCGCAAGCCTGCCCCCGACATGGTAGAGCTGGCACTGCGCGAGCTGGGCGTCCCGAAGGAGGAGGCCGTCTATGTCGGCGACTCCGACGTGGATCTCGCCACCGCCCGCAACAGCGGCCTCCCTTGCATCAGCGTCCTCTGGGGCTTCCGTGACCGCCATTTCCTGGAGGAACATGGCGCATCCTGCTTCGCCGCCACACCCGCTGAAGTTGTTCATCAATTCATCCGATAATATAATATGTCCATTCGTCTCATCACTGGCGGCCAACGCTCGGGCAAGAGCCAGTATGCAGAGCGCCTTGCTCTCTCGCTATCTCCGAATCCAGTCTATATGGCTACGGCCCATGTCTGGGACGAGGAGTTTCGCGAGCGGGTGCACCGGCATCAGGAGCGTCGTGGCGCAGAGTGGACGAATATAGAGGAAGAGCGCACGCTGAGTGCGCACGACGTAAGCGGGCGTGTCGTTCTGGTGGATTGCCTCACCCTCTGGGCCACGAACTACTTCTTCGCCGATGGCATCGAGGCCGATGTAGATACAGCCCTCGAAGCCCTTAAGGCAGAGTTTGACCGCTTCACGGCGCAGCCCGCCACCTTCATCTTCGTCACCAACGAGATTGGCTCGGGCGGCACGCCCGTCAATGATGTCCAGCGCCGCTTCACCGACCTGCTTGGTTGGCTGAACCAGTATGTGGCATCGAAGGCCGACGAGGTGGTGTTGATGGTGAGTGGAATCGCAGTGAAAATTAAAAGTGAAAATTGAAGAGTGATAGGTCGTAGGATGAAATATGGAATTACGTCAAGCTTTACAGGAGAAAATCGACAACCTCAATAAACCCAAGGGCTCGTTGGGGCGCCTGGAGGAGCTGGCCTTTCAGATCGGCATGATTCAGCAGACGCTGTCGCCCACGTTGTCTCATCCCGTGCACCTCCTCTTCGGTGCCGACCACGGCATCGAGCGGGAAGGGGTCAGCGTGTCGCCCCGTTGCATCACGTGGCAGCAGATGGTGAACTTCACGCGGGGTGGCGGCGGCGTGAATATGTTCTGCCGTCAGCATGGCTTTGACCTGCGCCTCATCGATGTCGGCGTCGATTATGACCTCAGTGCCTACCCGCAGATCCTTAACCGTAAGATCACCCCTCATGGCACCGCCAACTTCCGCTATGAACCTGCGATGACCGAGGAAGAGATGGAGCGCGCTCTTGCCGTGGGACGCGAACAGGTGGATGCCGCCGCTGCCGCAGGATGCAGGATCATCAGCATCGGCGAGATGGGGATTGCCAATACCTCCCCCTCCAGCATCTGGATGAGCCTGCTGCTCGACCTTCCCCTGGAGCGGTGCGTAGGAGCTGGAGCCGGTCTCAATAGCGAAGGTATTCAGCATAAGCTCCGTATCCTGCAGGAGAGTGTGGCGCTCGCTCAGAAACAAGCCGCTCTCTCCTCATCGGGGGAGCCGGGAGAGAGGCTTCGCTTCCTCCTCCGTTACTTCGGCGGCTTCGAGATGGTGGCAGCTGTGGGGGCAATGATACATGCCGCTGAATGGCGGATGGTTGTCCTCGTCGATGGTTTCATCATGTCGGCGTGTGCCCTGATGGCCTCGCGCCTGATGCCGTCGTTCATGGATTTCGCCATCTTCTGTCACAGCGGCGATGAGAGCGGACATCAGCTGATGCTCGACCGCATGGGAGCCAAACCGCTCCTCCATCTGGGGCTGCGGCTCGGTGAAGGCACGGGTGCCCTCTGCGCATATCCTCTGATTGACTCCGCTGTGAGAATGCTCAACGAAATGGGAAATTTCGATGATAATGAGATTACGAAATATTTTTGACGGAGTGCTCGCTTCGCTGACGCTCTGCACCCGCCTCCCCTGGTGGCGCTTGCGCGAATTGCCCAAGGAGGCGTACGAGCGCGTGACGGACTACTGGCCTTTCGTGGGCTGGGTCACGGGCGGAGTGATGGCTGCCGCTTTCAGCCTCGCGCTATGGCTGGGCTTCAGTCCGGCTTTGGCGGCTCTCATGGCCATTGCCGTGCGTCTGCTGCTCACGGGTGCCCTGCACGAGGATGGCCTTGCCGACTTCTGTGACGGCTTTGGAGGCGGCACGACGCGCGAGCGCGCCCTCGCCATCATGAAGGACTCCCACATAGGTACCTATGGTGTCATCGGTCTCATCCTTTATATAGGACTCCTGTGGGCGAGCCTGACCAACATGGCAGACACCCGTCTGGAGCAACAACTCATCACCCTGCTGGCTGCTTCTCATGCGGATATAGATTATTCTGTGCTGATGAACTGGGAAGGGGCTGCTGTCATTCTCTTCTTCGACGTCCTTGGTAAGGTCGCGGCCTCCTTCGTCACCAGTCAGCTGCCTTATGCCCGCTCCGAGGAGAACGCGAAGGTGGGCGTTGTCTATCGGCAGCGCTCGTGGCGCGGACTGCTGGCTCATGTCGTGCGCTGCACCATCGCGCTCGCACTGCCTGTCGTCCTCTGTGTGTTCGCAGGGATGCCTGCCATAGCTCTTGGCTTTGTTTATATCCCCGTCGTCCTCTGCCTGCTGCCGATTCCTTTCATCGTGGAGATGCTCATGGCTGCTTGGATGCGTCGTCGCATCGGGGGCTACACCGGTGACTGTTGCGGCGCCCTTTTCCTCCTCTGCGAGCTCTCCCTTTACCTCTTCCTTCCGCTGCTGATGAGATATGCCTGAGGTGCGTCACATGACAAAAATCAACAAAAAGTGGCGAATTGCTGAAAAAAGTGTAGTGAATAGGGCGTTTTCTGCATGAAAATGGCTACCTTTGCCCCCGACTACACTTTTTAACTTTATAAATAAACATGGCAAAAATGAATTTCGGCGGTGTCATCGAGGAAGTGATGACCCGCGAAGAGTTCCCCCTGGAGAAGGCACGTGAGGTGCTGAAGAACGAGACCATCGCCGTGCTCGGCTACGGCGTGCAGGGCCCTGGTCAGGCTTGTAATCTGCGCGACAATGGCTTCAATGTCATCGTTGGTCAGCGCGAGGGTAAAACATACGACAAGGCTGTCGCCGACGGCTGGGTGCCCGGTGAGACGCTGTTCTCGCTGGAAGAGGCTGCTGAGCGCGGTACGATTGTATGCCTGTTGCTCTCCGATGCTGCACAGATGCAGCTCTGGCCCACCATCAAGCCTCACCTGACAGCAGGCAAGACCCTCTACTTCTCCCATGGCTTTGCCATCACTTGGAACGACCGCACGGGTGTGGTGCCTCCCGCAGACATCGACGTCATCATGGTAGCGCCCAAGGGCAGCGGCACCAGCCTTCGCACGATGTTCCTCGAAGGCCGTGGCTTGAACTCGAGCTATGCCATCTATCAGGATGCCAGCGGCAAGGCACTGGAGAAGGTGCTGGCCTTTGGTATCGGTATCGGCAGCGGTTATCTCTTTGAGACGACTTTCCAGCGCGAGGCCACCTCAGACCTCACCGGTGAGCGCGGCTCGCTGATGGGTGCCATCCAGGGTCTGCTCCTGGCTCAGTATGAGGTGCTGCGCGAGAACGGACATACTCCCTCCGAGGCCTTCAATGAGACCGTCGAGGAGCTGACGCAGTCGCTGATGCCCCTGTTCGCACAAAAGGGTATGGACTGGATGTACGCTAACTGCTCCACCACTGCACAGCGCGGTGCCCTCGACTGGATGGGTCCGTTCCACGACGCCATCAAGCCCGTGGTCGAAAAGCTCTATGCCAGCGTGAAGTGCGGCAACGAGGCTCAGATCAGCATTGACAGCAACTCGAAGCCCGGTTACCGCGAGGGCTTGGAGAAGGAACTTGCAGCCCTGCGCGAGAGCGAGATGTGGCGCACCGCTGCTGTCGTGCGTCAGCTGCGTCCGGAGAATAACTAAGGAGTCCCTGCTCCGTAACCTACGAGAACTATGCCCGAAGCATCCGATCGCATCGTCTGGTTAGACTGGCTGCGTGTCTGCGCCTGTCTGATGGTGATGACTGTCCACGCCACCGAACCCTTCTATCTCGGTGGCGAGGGCTCTCACATCCTGATGGCGTCGGATGCTGTATGGGTGTCGTTCTTTGACTCCCTCGTGCGCGCGTGCGTACCTTTATTTGTTATCACGTCGAGCTACCTGCTCTTCCCTCTGACGTCCTCCACGGGTGCGTTCTTCCGCCGTCGTGCGTCCCGACTATTGGTGCCGTTTGTCATCTGGTCGCTAGCCTACGCGTTGGCGTGGGGCG
Source organism: Bacteroidaceae bacterium (assembly GCA_017470425.1). Lineage (GTDB taxonomy): Bacteria > Bacteroidota > Bacteroidia > Bacteroidales > Bacteroidaceae > Physcousia. The sequence continues at coordinate 51,756 of JAFUYT010000011.1, forward strand.
AGCCCGTTGAGAACCTGCGGTCGTTGCTGTTGAACTTCAACTACGCCGCCGGTCACCTTTGGTTCGTCTATATGCTGGTCGGTCTCTATCTGCTGATGCCACTGCTGTCGCCGTGGGCATCGCGTGTGGGGCGCCGTGAGCTGGAGGGCTATCTGGCCGTGTGGTGCTTGACGCTGCTCATCCCCTTCGTGCGCGAATGGGCCTCGGGTGGTGAGATGCTGATCATAGAAGGTCCCACGGGTATTCCTAATCCTGCCACCTATCCCTTGTGGGGCGAGGCGAGTTGGAATGGCTACGGCACGTTCTACTACGTCAGTGGCTTCATAGGCTATCTGCTGCTGGGGTTGTACTTCCGTCGTTTTGTCCCGGCGCTCACGTGGCGTCGCACGCTGGCGATTGGCCTTCCCCTGTGGCTCATCGGCTTCTTCATCTGCTTCGGCGGATTCCTCGCTCGTGTGTGGGCAAGCGTTGATAGCTTCCCCTTCGATGCGCCGCTGGAGTATGCCGTAGCGTGGGAGCTGCCGCTGTTCAACGATACGTTGGGCGTGGCGCTCATGGCCGTCAGTTGGCTGCTGTCGTTCCGCCAGAAGAAGGACTGCCGTCCGAAGAATGTCCCTGCTGTTGCTGCCGTCTCTCGCGCCAGCTATGGGATGTATCTCTGTCATATGTTTGTGCTGGCCACAGCCTCTGCGGCACTGCGCAGCTGGTTAGGTACGGGCGCAGAGGGCCTGCTGGGCATCTGGACAACGCCTGTGGAGATTATCCTGACGGCTCTTGCTACTTTTTGTATCACAACTCTCGTCTGTGTCCCGCTCCAACGTGTTCCCCGTGTGGGGAAGTGGTTGGTGGGATAATGGACGCACGAAATAAAATACACTAATACACAAATACACATTTATTTATTGTTTCACTAAACACAAACGCTTATGAGAAAATTTACTCTCTTCGTTATTGCGGCTTTGTTGTCCGTGGTAACATTTGCACAGAAGCAGCGTGTACTGCCGCAGGCTCAACGCTTTGAGCGTACGCTGGTCAAGACGGCTGTTCAAAAGACTTTATCCGGTTCGACTGCCGCCAAGAAAAACCGCGTGGCAAAGGTCGTGGCTGGTACCGAGCTCGTAACGCTCCCTGAGGGCGCAACTCCCGAAGTCTATTACACGACTTCTGGTACCTTCTATGCTGGTACATCAACTGGATGGGAAGATGCAACAGCGGACATGAAGTCCGTCAATGTCGCTGTCGTTGGTTCCGACATCTATGTACAGGGCCTTGCCTATTGGTTCCTGGAAGGATGGATCAAGGGCTCCCTTGATGGCACCACTGCTACATTCCCCAGCGGTCAGTTGGTGGGAGAAGATGAATATGGTCCCGAGTACCTTGTCGGTAGCGAGGATGGAGCGACGGTATCGGAAAACATCGTTTTTGCCTTTGATGCTACGGAGGGCGTTCTGACTGCGACTACTGCGCTCATCGTGGAAAGTGGTTCTGCCGAGTCTCTCTCTCCCTATTGCTATTGGAATTCCCCCGTGTTCTCCAAAGAAGAGCCTGCCGGTCCTGAACTCGTTGTGTTGCCTGCAGGCGTAGAACTCGTAGAGTATGCGCTGAGTTATCAGACAAGTACTGGCGCCGCTGGAAGTGGAGTCGCTGCTGTGGCTGTTGATGGCAACGACGTGTATTTCCAAGGCTTCAGTTCGTACCTCCCTGATGCTTTGATAAAAGGTACCAAGGAAGGTAACACCATCACCTTCCCTGCGAACCAGTATCTGGGAAGCTATGCAGGTTACGAGAGTTATCTGTATGTTGCAGCCACCTTTACTTATGATGAGGCAACGGACACCTATTCCTCTACAGACCATGTGTATTCAGTACTGGGTGGTCAGTATTATGATGCCAACTACTTCAATCCTGTGCTGAAAGGTGTAGTAGAGAAGGCTGCAACCCCTGCCAATCCTGCGATTACAGCTCTCACGAATGGCAATTACGGCTGGTATATTAACTTCAATGTGCCTAATCAAGATGTTAATGGTGAGCCGCTCGTGGCATCGAAACTCTTCTATGAGATTTTCACCGATATAGAGCAGGACATCCAGCCGCTCACATTCACCCCATCGACTCATACAGAGTTGACAGAGGAGTTGACCGTCATCCCATTTGGCTTTTCTGAGAACTATGATTTCTATAGTGGTCAGATTTATCTGAACGAGCTGTATTCTGCTGATTGGAACAAGATTGGTATCAAGTCCATCTACACGGGTGGCGACGAGACTCATGAGACCGAGATCCAGTGGTACACGATCAAGAAGTATGCTATTGAACAGGCTTTGGATGCGTTGCAGGCTGAGATCACTGCTGCAACCGCTCTTCTGGGCGATGAGAGCAAAGAGGAGGGTCGTGAAGAGTTGCAGGGAGCCATCGCTGCTGCACAGGCTGTTCTGGACAATGCAGAATCCACCGTTGAGGAACTGAACGCCGCTACAGAGGCTCTGAAGGCTGCCGAGGCTGAATTCAAGGCTGCAAATGCAGGCAATACGTTTGACTTTAACGCCTTGAACGTTCCCACATCGTCGAACAGCGCTACGGATGGTGATATCACGGAGGACTATCAGCTCAGCACGAGTGAGGGTGTCGTCCTGATCATTTCCCCGAAGACCTCTGGAAATAACAACAACCGCTTCTGGGGTACCACTGATGGCCCGCAGCTGCGTCTGTACAGCGGTACGCTGACCCTCCAGGCGCCCGAAGGCTTCAACCTCACCCAGATCGTATTCAACTACAACGGTACTTACTGGGGTGGCAATCGCAATGCCGGTAACGTGACCGCCGACAGCGGTGACATCGAGGTGAATACCAGCGATAGGAAAGCCACCTGGACTGGCAAGGCACAGCAGGTTGTCTTCACCATCGGTGCCAACACCCAGCTGAACAGCATCGAGGTGACCATTGAAGAACAGCAGGATGAACTCGTTGTGCTGCCCGAGGGCGTAGAGGCTGAGGTCTGGACGATAGAGGGCTCATTCAACACCAATCAGGGTGCTGATAATGTGCAAGAGGCTACAGAAGTGGCTTTCGATGGCAACAACATCTATGTGAAGGGCCTGGCCTACTACTTCCCCGAAGCTTGGATCAAGGGTACTATCGCCGACGGCGTTGCCACCTTCCCCAGCGGACAATTTGTGGGTGAGGATGAATATGGCAAGGAATATCTCCTTGGCACTTCTGACGGCCAAACCATCGACGATATCTATTTCACCTACGATGCCGATGCACAGACGCTCACTCTCCAGAACTACATCCTCGAGAACGGCGACTCGAAGACCGAGTTATCCTTCTATGGTTACTGGTCAAGTGTCCAGCTTTACGTTGGCGAGCCCGTTGTTCTGGATCCCGTCGTGGCTCCGGAGGATCTCGTGACCGAGACTTATGTCTTCAAGAGCCAGGCTGCTGAGTACGAAGAGGACGAGGATGGCGAGCCCGTAGAGCCGACCTTCGAACCCTATGAGTCACAGGTGCTGCTGGGCTTTGACGGCGATGACCTTTACATCCAGGGCCTCGCACAAGATGTTCCCGAATTCTGGGTGAAGGCCACCAAGAATGAAGACGGCAAGTATGTCATCCCTGCCAACCAGTATATGGGAACATACGATGTCGGTGGTTGGGGCTATTGGGTCTTTGACTACTTCTTCACTGCGGTGGACGCCGAGACTGAAGAGCTGACCGATGTCGTGCTGACGCTCGATGCCGAGACGGGCACGCTGACCACCGACCAGGTGCTGGTGCTGAACGGTTCCAAGAATTCGCTGTACCCCTACATCACCTTTGCCGGTGCTGAGTTCAGCAAGTTCGTGGAGGTGGCTGCAACGCCCGCAGACCCGGAGGTGGTTTCCTTCAACAACACGGGCAGCTATCCCAATGTGCAGCTCAATGTCCCGGCCGTAGGCGTGAATGGTGAGGCTCTGCTCGAGTCCAAGCTCTTCTACACCATCTACATTGAGAAGGATGGTCAGGAGCAGCCGCTGACGCTGGAGGCTTCGCTCTATGACGCTCTCGAGGAGGATATCACCGAGATTCCCTACACGCTGGATGACGATTATGATATCTACAAGGGTGGTGCACGCGTCTATCTGAACCAGGGCGCTGATGAGATCGCCACTTGGACCAAGATTGGCGTGCAGAGCATCTACTACGGTGGTGACGAAGTCCACAAGTCGAACATCGCATGGGCTCTGCCCGTGGGTATTGCTCAGGTGAACACCGCTGCTCAGGTGCCCGCTACCTACTATGACCTCCAGGGTCGCGTAGTCAGCGGTGCTCGCAAGGGACTGTTCATCAAGCAGTACACCGATGCCGACGGTCGCGTGAAGACCGAGAAGGTGCTGCGTAAGTAACGCAATAGAATACCATCATATCGAAAGGTGGGGGCCTGCCGCTCTGGCAGTGCCCCCACTGCTTTCCCCCATCACGAACATGCAGAACGAACCCATTCCTTACCTCCATCTCCTGCCATCCAGTGGCGAGCCGTTGCCCGCCCAGTTTACGTTTCCCTTTCGCTATACGCCCCATCCGTTGTGTCGGAAGGCAGCTCTCCTTGTGCAGGAGAAGTTGCGCGAGATGCGCGTCGCGGAGGGGAAGATGTACGGGGTGCTGGTGGTGAAAGAGAAGGGGGGAGCAGGTCTTTCATTTCTTGCGGCCTACTCGGGACAGTTGTCAGGGGCTGATGAGGGAGAGTGGTTTGTGCCGCCGGTGGTAGATTACCTCAATCCCGACAGCTATTTCCAGCGGGAACAGGCGGAAATCATGAAAATCAGCAAACGTCTGGAGGCGGTGAGGGACGATGAGGACAGGAAAGAATGGCTGCGGCAGCTGGCGACGCTGAAGGAAGAGCGGGAGGCTGCGGTGACGGAGGCGAAGCGGGTGTATGAGGACGGGAAAAGACCCACTGACACATCTGCTGAATATATCCGCCTGCGCCAGTTCCAGAAAGCGAACATCCATCGGGCGAAAGTACTGCACAAGGAGGAGATTGCTGAGCTGGAGGGGCGGCTGGCGGCGCTGAATGTCCGGGCGCGTGACCTCTATGAGGAGCGCAAGCGGCGCAGCGAGGCATTGCAGCAGTGGCTCTTCGAGCAGTTCGTGTTTTTGAATGGTCGCGGGGAGAAGAAGGGATTGAAGGAGATATTTGGAAGAAGACCCACCCCGCCCTTCGGGCACCCCTCCCGTAATGGAGGGGAGGCTGGCGCAGAGACGTCAAATGGCTTAGCAAGTCTCTCCTTACGGGGAGATTTAGAGGGGTCTTCTATCCCCTCCGGTGCTGGCGAGTGCTGTGCGCCGAAGCTGTTGCAGACGGCATACCGATTAGGACTGGAACCCGTGTCGATGGCCGAGTTCTGGTGGGGGCCTTCGCAGCCCGGTCACTACCGTGAGCCCGGTGCGTTCTTCCCGGCCTGTCATAGCAAGTGCCGCCCCATCTTAGGCCACATGCTGCAAGGACTGAACGTGGAGCCGGATCCCGCCGAACACTACGAGCAAGCCTTGAAGCCCATCCGTGTGCTGTGGGAGGACGAGAGCCTCGCGGTCATCGTGAAGCCCGAGGGGTGGTGCAGCATCCCCGGGCGTTCCGACCAGGCCAACCTCTTCGACGAGGCACAGCGCCTGTGGCCCGGCATCAGCGGCAGCGTGGTCGTGCACCGTCTGGACATGGACACGTCGGGCGTGATGGTTCTGGCGAAGAACCCGCAGGTGCACCGTGCACTCAGCCGTCAGTTCGAACTGCGGGAAGTGAAGAAGAAGTATGTGGCGCTGTTGGAACGTGTGCCACAGGCACCGCCCACCGGTATGCTCTCTCTGCCCCTCGGCCCCGACTTGGAGAATATGCCGCGGCAGCGGGTCGATTGGGAACACGGCAAGGAGGCCGTCACCCGCTATGAAGTCGTCGGCTCCACCCGCATCGCGTTCTATCCGCAGACCGGGCGGACACATCAGTTGCGCGTTCATGCCTCGTCGCCGGAAGGCCTGAATGTTCCCATCGTAGGAGACAGACTCTATGGGCACGTCGCCGACCGCCTCTATCTCCATGCCGAGGCCATCGAGTTCACGCATCCCATCACGCATGAACGCCTCCGCTTCGAGGCGCCAAGCCCGTTTTAATCAAGTTAATTCCAGTTGGAAGGTCTTCCCGAGGGTGATGAAGACGGGGTTGAGGTTACACATCCGCTTCAGCTGATCGCGTTTGTTGAAGGAGGCCCGTGTGATGACCGTCTTCTCGGGCACCTTGAAGGTGATGGCGAGGTGGCTATTCTGTAGTCGCTCCTGGAGGAACGCGTGCAGGCGCGGAACGAGCGCTTGCATCATCCCTTGGATCTCTTCGTTTTCCACGCTGATGCAGATCTGGCTGTTATCCTCGCCGGCGTAGGCAGGTTCCATGATCTTCATGCGCTGCGCCAGTGCGGTCTCGGTCTGTGGCATTGTCTGGATGAAGGCGTGCCACTGCATCACGAACGCTTCGGGGCGGACGGGGAGATCGTTATGGCCGGCTGTGGGTGTGGTCTCTGCGGCGGGCTTTGGTGTGGTAGGCGTAGGCTTGTTCTCGGCTGACGGCCGACGGATGGAGGGACTCAGCGCACCGAGGCTGATGGTGGGACGCTTGGGGGGTGTCGGTGTGGCCGATGGCATTCCCGCCGGCATCCCTGTAGGGATAGAAGAGGTAGCCGTTGAGGGCGTTGAGGGCGATGAGGACGCAGTGGATGCAGAGGGCGTTGAGGAGGTAGTCGCGGGGGTAGAAGCCTGCTGCGTGGTGGCGGCAGGGGCAGCCTCCTTGGCAGCTGCTGCCAGGAGACTGAAGATGGGTTTTAAGATACGTACAGGGCGGCGCCCCGCACTGGCATCGTCATCACCCACGGCCTGTGCACACTCGATGAGCGTGAGCTCCACCTGCAGGCGTTTGTTGCGACTGGTGCGGTAGGCCTGGTCGCAGTCGTTGCAGAGGCGGATGGCGCGGTAGAGCCACTGCGCCTTGCAGCGTTGTGCCTGCTCGACATAGCGTTGGCGGATGTCATCGCTGACCTCTAAGAGCGCAGCCGTCTGCGGGTCGTGGCAGACGAGGACATCGCGCAGGTGGCTGGCGAAGCCGCTGATGAACGGCGCGCCGTCGAAGCCCTTGCCGAGGATCTCGTTGTAGAGTAGCAGGCAGTCGCTGATCTTCTGCTGGAGCATCAGATCGACGAGGCGGAAGTAGTAATCGTAGTCGAGGACATTGAGGTTCTCGATGACTGCCTGGTAGGTGATGTTGCCACCCGTGAAGCTGACGACCTGGTCGAAGATGCTGAGGGCGTCGCGCATACCGCCGTCGGCCTTCTGGGCGATGACGTTCAGGGCTGCGGGCTCCACGGTGTAGCCTTCCTTCTCAGCCACGTAGGCGAGATGCTTCATCGTGTTCTCCACGTTCATGCGCTGGAAATCGTAGATCTGGCAGCGGGAGAGGATGGTGGGCAGGATCTTGTGCTTCTCGGTGGTGGCGAGGATGAAGATGGCATGGGCGGGAGGCTCCTCGAGGGTCTTCAGGAAGGCGTTGAAGGCGGCGGTGGAGAGCATGTGGACCTCATCGATGATGAAGACCTTGTACTGCCCGATCTGCGGCGGGATGCGTACCTGGTCGATGAGATTGCGGATGTCATCGACGGAGTTGTTACTGGCGGCGTCGAGCTCATGGATGTTCAGCGAGCGCCCTTCATTGAAGGCCTGGCAGGACTCACATTCGTTGCACGCCTCGCCGTCCTCGCGCGGCTGTAGGCAGTTGATGGTCTTGGCGAAGATGCGGGCGCAGGTGGTCTTGCCGACGCCGCGCGGGCCGCAGAAGAGGTAGGCGTGGGCCAGCTTATGCGCCGTGATGGCGTTCTTCAGGGTCGTGGCGATGGCACCTTGCCCCACAACGGAGTCGAATGTCATGGGGCGGTACTTACGCGCGGAAACAATGTATTCTGACATGTCTTAATGGATAATGGACAATGGATAATGCGTTACAAAAGTACAAATTATTTTGTAAACGGGATGCAGAGAATGAAAAAAATGCATGAGGGAATGAAATAATTGTTCTTTGTCCATTGTCCATTCTCCATTATTTCGTACCTTCGCCCCCAGAAAAGTAGAAAAGAAGGAAATTATGGATAGACTTTTGACTTGGTGGAACTATGTGCGGCGCTACAAGTATGGCGTGGCGTTGCTTCTCTTTGCGCTCCTCGTGGGCCTTATTGATGAAAACAGTCTCTACATACGCTACCAGCGTCGCGTGGAGATCGGGAATCTCCATCGCGAGATTGATAAATACCAGGCGCAGTACGATGCCGAACGTGCACAGCTACAGGCGTTGGAGAACGACCCGAAGGCTGTGGAGCGGATGGCTCGTGAGCGCTATCTCATGAAACGCCCCAACGAAGATGTCTTCGTCTTCATGACGGAAGACGCCACGCTCGCGGGCACTCAGAACGTCGCGGAATGAAAGAACTCGATCGCAGACTCGTCGTGCTTCAGCAGCTGGGCGCTGTGCTCATGCTGGTGGGTGCCGCACTCTTCCTGTGGCGGCCCGTGGTGGGCACCGTCCTCTACACGGTGGGGGCACTGCTGTTCTGCCCGCTGCAGATGCTGCAACGCTACGAGGGTCCTAACTTCACCCTCCGCCGCCTTCGCCGCCAACAGCTGTTGGGGCTGATTGCTTTCCTGTGCGGCGCGTGTTGCATGGTGATGCAGGTGGGGCGCTTCGGCTTTGCCCGTCGCAATGAATGGGTGGTGTGCGTGGTCATCGGCTGTGTGCTGGAGCTCTACACCGCCTTCCGTATTCCTGCGGAACTGAAGAAGGAGGAATGAAGAATTGAAAATGAAGAATTGAAACTGCTGTATAGACTATACCAACTGCTGATATCGCCAGTGCTGCTGGTGCTGACGATTCTGACGGCCTTGGCGACCATCATCGGTTGCTCGCTGCTGGATGCGTCCTGGTGGAGCTACTACCCCGGGCGGCTGTGGTCGCGGGCGATGGTGCGCCTGCTGCTATTGCCAGTGCACATTGAGGGGCGTGAGCACATGGATGCGGGTCAGAGCTATGTCATCATCCCCAACCATCAGGGCACGTTTGACATCTTCCTCATCTATGGCTTCCTGAACCGTCCGTTCAAGTGGATGATGAAGGAGGAGTTGCGCAAGATGCCGTTCATCGGGAAGGCCTGTGACAGCGCGGGTTTCATCTTCGTGGATCAGAAAGGCGGCCCTCGTAAGATGCTGGAGACCCACAAGCGCGCCCGTGCCGTGTTGCAGGATGGTGTCTCGCTGGTCGTCTTCCCCGAAGGTGCCCGCACGTGGGACGGTCGCCTGCGGCGCTTCAAGCGGGGTGCCTTCCAGCTCGCCGATGAGTTGCAGCTGCCGCTGTTGCCCATCACCATCAATGGTTCCTTCGAGGCGCTGCCGCGCACACGCGGCTACGTGAACTTCGTTCATTGGCATCCTCTGACGCTGACCATCCATCCTGCCATCCTGCCGAGCGAGAAGTCGGGGGATGAAGTGGTTGATGGCGCGCGGGAGCGCCAGACGATGCAGGAAGCCTACGAAATCATCGCCAGCCGCCTGACGACCGTGCCCCATGCACCGGCGGAAGGCACCTACAACCCTAACGACTGAATATGAAACAGACACTTTATACCCTGGCCCTGCTCATGACCCTGGCCTTGGCTGGCTGCCGTCCGCATTTGGACATTCAGGGCGAGACATCGCTGCCGGAACTGGAAGGCAAGACGCTCTACCTGCGGGTCTTCGAGGAGGATGACCTGCAAGTGAAGGACTCCGCCTCGATTGTTCACGGAAAGTTCCATTTCACGGGCGCTGCCCCAGACTCCACGCTGATGGCCATCCTCTTCCTGGATGACCTCAGCATCCTGCCTGTCGTGGTGGAGGACTGCCCGCTGAAGATTACCCTCAGCGAGAACATGCGACGCGTGGAGGGCTCTGCGCTGAACGACTCGCTCTTCGAGTTCGTCAAGCGTAAGGCGGTGCTCGACGAACAGCTCGCGGAGCTGCCGCGCCGCGAGAGCCAGATGATCCTCGACGGCTACGACCACGACGACATCCTCCGATTGCTGAACCAGCAGGCGGCCATCTTGCACGCCCAGGAGGATGAGCTGGTGACGCGCTTCATCAAGGACAATATGGATAATGTGCTGGCGCCGGGCGTCTTCATGATTGTCACGTCCAGCCTGCCATACCCCGTGCTGAATCCGCAGATTGAGGAGCTGGTGGCTCTGGGCTCCCCGCGCTTCCTGAATGATCCTTACGTGAAGGAGTACCTGCGGTTGGCCCGGGAGAATATGGAAAAGATGGAGGAGTGAAGGTGAGAGCTATGAAGGGGAAGAGCTAACCAAGATTCCCAGCCAGAAACGGGCGCATCTCTTCGGGGGTGCGCCCTTTGCGTCGGGCGTAGTCCACGAGCTGGTCCTCGCCGATGCGGCCTACGGCGAAGTAGCGGGCGGCGGGGTGCGCGATCATCAGGCCGCTCACGGCGGCGTGGGGCTGCATCGCGCCGTTCTCGGTCAGGCGGATGCCGATGGCCGAGAAGTCGATGAGACGGTCGAGGTCGAAGTTGATGCTCTGGTCGGGGAGGCTGGGGTAGCCGACGGCAGGGCGGATGCCCTGGAAGCGTTCGGCGTGGAGCTCGGCGATGGAGAGCTGCTCGTCGGGGGCGTAGCCCCAGTGGCGCTTGCGGATCTCCTCGTGGGCGCGTTCCACGGCGGCCTCTGCCAGGCGGTCGGCGAGGGTCTGGCAGAGCAGGTGGCGGTAGTCGTCGGCATCCTCGGTGCCGGGCTCGTAGAGGTGCTCGATGCGCTCGTCGGCGCAGGCGGCGAAGATGCCGATGCGGTCGTGCTGTCCGGCGTCGTTCTGCGGGCGGAGGAAATCGGCCAGGCAGAGGCACTCGCCCTCAGCGCGCTGCTGGCGGAGGAGGGGGAGGCGGTAGCAGCCCGACGGGGAACCGTCGGGCACGGTGGCTGCAAGCAGGGGATCCTTTGATGAGGGGGAAGGGGCGACGGTGCCGGACGGGGGATTCTTTGATGAGGGGGAAGGGGCGGCGGTGGCGAATGGGGGATTGTTGGATGAGGGGGAAGGGGCGGCGGTGGCGAATGGGGGATTCTTGGATGAGGGGAGGGTGGCGGCGATGACGAGGTCATCGCCGTCGCTGTTGCAGGGGAAGAGGGCGAAGCGGACGACGACGTGGTAGAACGGATCCAGGCGGTTCAACATTCTGACGGCCTCCTTGTGGAGCTGCATCGCCTCGACGGCTTTCTGGCGGTCGGCTTCGGGGAAGCGGGCGAGCCACATCGCGCGGCAGGCATCACAGCCGTGGATGCCCGCAATCTCGGCGAAGCGGGGCTGGAAGCCCCAGGCATGGAAGAAGTAGAGCCAATTGATGTAATCGGCGACTTCATGGATGCGGTATCGGAGGGTTTGCGTCATCGGCGGCGGGGCGGGTATTATCCGCAGGGGAAGGGGTGTTATCGGGTGTTGTCAGCAGGGAGGGTGTTATCGGCAAGTGAGTGTGGGAGAGTGTAGAGTGTTCTGGCGGGGGAGGGGTGTTATCGGTTGAAGCGGAGGGATTGGGCGTGGTGGTTGTCGGTGGCGAAGCGGCCGTGATCGTAGATGCAGCGGCCATTGCAGTAGGTGGCTTCGACCTGCCAGGGGAAGGTGCGACCTTCGAGGGGGCTCCAGCCGCAGCGGCTGACAACGTCGGCGGCGGTGAGCGTCCAGGGCTGGCGACGCACGAGGACGAGGTCGGCCTTCATGCCTTCGCGGATGAAGCCGCGGCCTTCGATGCCAAAGAGGCGGGCGGGGTTGTGGCACATCAGTTCCACGAGGCGGGTGATGCTGAGGACGCCCTCTTCGACGAGGCCGAGCATGGCGGGGAGCGAGAACTGCACCATCGGCATCCCCGAGGCGGCGCGGCGGCAACCGCCCTCCTTCTCGGAGAGCAGGTGTGGGGCGTGGTCGGTGGCGATGGCGGTGATGCGCCCGTCGGTGAGCGCGGCGCGGAGGGCATCGCGGTCGGCACGTGTCTTCACGGAGGGGTTGCATTTGATGCGGGTGCCGAGCGTGGCGTAGTCCTCGTCGGTGAAGAGGAGGTGGGGGATGCAGGCTTCGAGGGTGATAGACCCACCCCCGCCCCCTCCCGTAAGGGAGGGGAGTGGCTGCGCACAGCTCTCAAGCGAAGTGAGGCTCTCCCCCCTATGGGGGAGCAGGGCGAGGCTGAGCTCTTCGGCCGTGGTGACGTGGGCGATGTGGAGGTGCTTCTCGTATTTGCGGGCGAGCTCGGCGGCGAGGCGCGAGGAGCGTGTGCAGGCTCCGCGGCTGCGGATCTCGGCGTGGTGGATGATGGCGGGGTCGTCGCCGTAGTGCTCGCGTGCCCATTGCATGTTGCGGTTGATGACGTCGGTGTCCTCGCAGTGGGCCATGATGGGGAGTGGCGACTGCTCGAAGACGGCGTGGAGGGCGTCGCCGTGATCCACGAGCATCCCGCCGGTGCTGCTGCCCATGAAGAGCTTCACGGCCGGCACGGTGGCGGGGTCGAGGTGGGGTAGGAGGGCGGCGTTGGTGTTCGTGGCGCCGAAGTAGAAGCTGTAGTTCACGAAGGCGTGGGCGGCGCCGAGGGCCTGGCGCTCCGCGAGGGCTTCGAGGGTGGTGGTTTGTGGCACCACGTTGGGCATGTCCATGATGGAGGTGACGCCGCCGGCGGCGGCGGCGTGGCTCTCGGTCGAGAGGTCGCCTTTGTGGGTGAGGCCGGGCTCGCGGCTGTGGACATGCTCGTCGATGATGCCGGGGAGGAGCAACTCGGCGACACAGTCGCCGAGCACCGAACACGCCGCGCTGGCAGGTTGGCTGCTGTTGCTGGTTCTCGCGCTGGCAGGCTGGCTGCTGTTGCTGGTTCTCGCGCTGGCTGGATGGCTGCTGTTGCTGGATTCCGTGGTGGCTGGATGGATGCTGTCGCTGGGTTTCGTGGTGGTTGGCTGCTTGCAGGGGATTTCTTCCTTGTCGGTGATGCGGGCGATGTACTCGCCTTCTACAACGATGTCTGCCCGGCGGATTTTGCCGTCGGTGACATAGAGGGTGTCGTGGAAGATGGTGCGCTGGGGCATGGGGAGGGGGGAGGGCTTCTAGGGTCTCTAGGGCTTCTAGGGTTTCTAGGGCTTCTTGGCTTAGAAGGCGATTACTGCTTCTTGGGGTATTTCTTGAACCAGCCGTCCCAGCGCAGGCGCATGACGCCGAAGACGGCTTCGGAGAAGATGCCGCCGGACATCTTGCTGGTGCCCAGCTCGCGGTTCACGAAGATGACGGGGACCTCCTTGATGCGGAAGCCGCATTGCGCGGCGGTGAACTTCATCTCGATCTGGAAGGCGTAGCCCTTGAAGCGGACGGCGTCGAGGTCGATGGTCTCCAGGACCTCGCGGCGGTAGCAGACGAAGCCGGCTGTGGTGTCGTGGATGTTGAGACCCGTGATCATGCGTACATATTTCGAGGCGAAGTAGCTCATCAGCACGCGTCCCATCGGCCAGTTCACCACGTTCACGCCCGTGATGTAGCGCGAGCCGATGCTCATGTCGTAGCCCTCGTCGCAGCAGGCGGCCAGCAGGCGCGGCAGGTCGGCGGGCGCGTGGCTGAAGTCGGCGTCCATCTCGAAGATATAGTCGTAGCCGTGGGCGATGGCCCATTTGAAGCCTGCGATGTACGCGGTGCCCAGTCCCAGCTTGCCGGATCGCTCCACGAGGAAGAGACGGTCGCGGAACTCATCGGCCATGAGGTGCTTCACGATGTCGGCGGTGCCGTCGGGCGAGCCGTCGTCGATGACGAGGATGTTGAAGGTGTGCTCCGGGCGCGAGGTCACGGCTCGGATGATGGCTTCGATGTTCTCTTTCTCGTTGTAGGTGGGGATGATGACGATGCTGTCTGCTTGCATGGTTAAGTTGATAGTTGACAGTTGATAGTTGACAGGTTTATTTCTGTATCTTGGCGAGTCCGCCTTCAGAGGTCTCTTTGTAGAGCGAGGGCAGGTCGTGGCCGGTCTGTTTCATGACGCGCACGATGCGGTCGAAGCTCACGCGGTGCTGGCCGTCGGAGAGCGAGGCGTAGAAGTTGGCGTCGAGGGCGCGGGCGGCAGCGAAGGCGTTGCGCTCGATGCAGGGGATCTGCACGAGGCCGCAGACGGGGTCGCACGTCATGCCGAGGTGGTGCTCCAGTCCCATCTCGGCAGCATATTCAATCTGTGCCACCGAGCCACCGAAGAGCTGGCAGGCCGCTGCCGAGGCCATCGCGCAGGCCACGCCGACCTCGCCCTGACAGCCCACGTCGGCGCCCGAGATGCTGGCGTTGTGCTTCACCAGATTGCCGATGAGACCTGCCGTGGCCAGGGCGTGGAGGATGTGCTGCTCGGAGAATGTGTGGTTGTGGCCGAGGTGGTAGAGCACGGCGGGCAGGACGCCGCAGGAGCCGCAAGTGGGAGCCGTGACGATGCGTCCGCCCGAGGCATTCTCCTCGCTGACGGCCAGCGCGTAGGCATAGACGAGGCCGGAGCTCTGCAGATTCGCCTTGTAGCCCTTCGCCTTCGTGTAATAGACAGGCGCCTTGCGCTGCAGGCCGAGCGGCCCGGGCAGCACCCCCTCGTGGTCGATGCCGCGCTCGACGGCTTCGCACATCACCGTCCACACCTCGTGCAGGAAGTCCCAGATCTCCGGGCCCTCGCACTGCTCCACGTATTCCCAGAACGTGTGACCGCTCTCCTGGCACCAGTGGATGATCTCCTCCATCGTGTTGAGCGGGTATAAATCTACGCCTGCAGTCTCGGTGCCTTCGCCCTCGGAGAGTGCGCCGCCGCCGATGCTATAGACCGTCCAGGGGTCGGCGGGCTGCCCCGCCTCGTCGATGTGGGTGAACTTCATGCCGTTGGGGTGGAAGGGCAGGAACGTCTGCGGCTCCCACAGGATGGTCACCGGCGCCGCCTCTTGCAGGACGCGCTCGATGGCGACATCGGTCATGTGGCCTTTTCCCGTGGCGGCAAGGCTGCCATAGAGGGTGACCTCGAAGGCGCGGGCCTCGGGGTGGCGTTGCAGGTAGAGCGTGGCGGCGGCCTGCGGACCCATCGTGTGCGACGATGAGGGTCCGATGCCGATGCGGAAGAGTTCGTGGAGCGATTTCATGAGCGGTTTTAGGGCACTGTATGAGCGCCTTTCGGCGGTATTTGTCGGCAAAAGTAATGCTTTTCGTTGAAAGAAGTGCGCTTTGCATCCAAGATTTTTTCATGTGGAGCCCATTGTTTGCATTTTTTGTCGTACCTTTGCGCACCAAACGACAGAAATCCACGTGGAGATAACGGAATTACAGGCGCTCTACGCACGCCATCCGAAGGTGAAGGCGCTGGCGCACGCGCTGGGCAGCGAGAAGACGCGAGTGGTGACGGTGTCGGGCTTGCAGGCAAGTTCGGCGGCGCTCGCCTTTGCGTCGTTGCCTGCGTCGCAGCGGACGGCGCACCCGTTCCTGTTCGTGCTCGACGACATGGAGGAAGCCGGCTACTTCTACCACGACCTCGTGCAGGTGCTGGGCGAGCAGCAGGTGCTGTTCTTCCCCTCATCGTTCCGCCGCGCCGTGAAGTTCGGACAGCGCGATGCGGCCAGTGAGATCCTGCGGACGGAGGTGCTGGCCAAGCTTACGACCATTGGCGCATCCGCGCCAATGGTCGTAAGCTACCCCGAAGCCATTGCCGAGCGGGTGGTGTCGAAAAAGATGCTGGACGACCGGACGCTGCAGATCCGCGTGGGCGAGGAGGTTGATGTCGATTTCGTGGCGCAGACGTTGCTGGAGTTCGGCTTCCAGCGCACGGACTATGTCTATGAACCCGGGCAGTTCGCGGTGCGCGGCTCGCTGGTCGATGTCTTCTCGTTTAGCTCGGAGTACCCCTTCCGCATCGACTTCTTTGGCAACGAGGTGGATAGCATCCGCACCTTCGAGGTGGAGAGCCAGCTCTCGCGCGGCCAGCAGGAGATGATCTCGCTGGTGCCCGACCTGAGCGAACAGGCCGAGGAGCGGGTGCCGCTGGCCACGCTCCTGCCTGAGGACACCGTCGTGGTATGCAAGGACATCACCTACGTGGCCGAGCGCATCGGTCAGATCTGGGAGGAGGGGTTCAGCAGGCAGGCGTTAGTGGAAGAAAAGACCCACTCAGACTCTCCCCCCGAGCCCGTCCAGAAAGAACACTCAGTTCTTTCTTCCTGGCACCCTATAAGGGAGGGAGTGGTCACCTCTGCACTCGACCGACAAAGTGTTCTCATCGATGCTCAAACTTTTGAGCGTGGCTTCGCGCCCTTCCGCCGCATCGAGCTATCTCCCGCTCACTCCGCGCAGCCCACTCCCCTCCCTGACGGGAGGGGCTTGGGGGTGGGTCTTCTTTCTTTCTCCACAACTCCTCAACCCCTCTTCCACAAGAACTTCGAGCTGCTCACCCAGACGCTCGAAGACTACCTTGCCCAGGGCTACACCCTCTATATATTAGCTGATTCGCAAAAGCAGATTGACCGCCTGAAGGCTATATTTGAGGAGTCCTCTCCCGACCTTCCTTCTCCATCACATTCCACTCCCTCCCTTTTAGGGAGGGCGGGGGGAGAGTCTGTTATCTCCTTCAACCCCGTCTCCAAAACCCTCCACGCCGGCTTCGCCGACAACGACCTGAAGGTGTGTCTGTTCACGGACCATCAGATCTTCGACCGCTTCCACAAGTACAACCTCCGCAGCGAGCGTGCTCGTGGCGGCAAGGTGGCGCTGTCACTGAAGGAACTGCAGGAGTTCGAGATCGGCGACTATGTTGTCCACACCGACCACGGCATCGGGCGCTTCGGCGGCTTGGTGCGCGTGCCGCAGGCCGACGGCCACATGCAGGAGATGATCAAGATCACCTACGAGCACGACGACACCGTCTATGTCTCCATCCACGCCCTGCACAAGGTCAGCAAGTACAAGGGCAAGGAGGGCGAGCCACCCCGCATCAGTCGCCTCGGCACGGGTGCCTGGGAGCGCATGAAGGAGCGCACGAAGGCCAAGATCAAGGACATCGCCCGTGACCTCATCCAGCTCTACAGCCGCCGGCGCGAGGAGAAAGGCTTCAAGTTCTCACCCGACACCTATATGCAGCACGAGCTCGAAGCGAGCTTCCTCTACGAGGACACCCCCGACCAGCTCAAGGCCACCAACGACGTGAAGGCCGACATGGAGCGCGGCCGCCCCATGGACCGCCTCGTCTGTGGCGATGTGGGCTTCGGCAAGACGGAGGTGGCCGTGCGCGCGGCCTTCAAGGCGGCCGTCGATGGCAAACAGGTGGCCGTCATGGTGCCCACGACGGTGCTGGCCTATCAGCACTACCACACCTTCTCCGACCGCCTCCGCGACCTACCCGTGCGCGTGGATTACCTCACCCGCGCCCGCACTGCCAAGCAGACGAAGGAGATCCTGGCCGACCTCGAGGCGGGCAAGATCGACATCCTCGTGGGCACGCACAAGCTCATCGGCAAGAGCGTGAAGTTCAAGGACCTCGGCCTTCTCATCATCGACGAGGAGCAGAAGTTCGGCGTCGCCACCAAGGAACGGCTGCGCCAGATGAAGGTCAATGTCGATACGCTCACGCTCACCGCCACCCCCATCCCCCGCACGCTGCAGTTCTCGCTCATGGGCGCCCGCGACCTCAGCGTCATCCAGACACCGCCGCCCAACCGCTATCCCATCCAGACGGAGATCCACACCTTCTCGCCCGAGATCATCGCCGAGGCCATCGGCTTCGAGATGAGCCGCAACGGGCAGGTCTTCATCGTCAACAACCGCATATCGGGACTGCCTGAGCTGGAGGAGATCGTACATAAATATGTACCCGACGCGCGCGTGGCCGTGGGGCACGGCCAGATGCACCCCGAAGATCTGGAGAAGGTGATGATGGACTTCGCGGCCTACGACTACGACGTGCTCATCTCCACGACCATCATCGAGAGCGGCCTCGACATCCCCAACGCCAACACCATCATCATCTGCGGCGCCCATAACTTCGGCCTCAGCGATCTCCACCAGATGCGTGGCCGCGTGGGACGCTCCAACAAGAAAGCCTTCTGCTACCTGCTGGCGCCGCCCCTCGGGGCGCTGCCTACGGAGAGCCGTCGCCGCCTGCAGGCCATCGAGAACTTCTCCGACCTCGGCAGCGGCATCCACATCGCCATGCAGGACCTCGACATCCGCGGCGCGGGCAACCTCCTCGGTGCCGAGCAGAGCGGCTTCATCGCCGACCTCGGTTACGAAACCTACCAGAAGATCCTCTCCGAGGCCGTGAAGGAACTGAAGAACGACGAGTTCAAGGAGCTCTACGCCCAGCAGGTGGCCTCCGGCGAAGTGACCTCCGGCGAGGCTTTCGTGGATGAATGTCAGCTGGAGAGCGACATGCAGATGTCCTTCCCCGACACCTACGTCCCCGGCTCCACGGAGCGGATGCTCCTCTACCGTGAGCTCGACGGTCTGGAGACCGACGAGGCCGTGGAGGCGTTCCGCCGTCGGCTCATCGACCGCTTCGGCCCCATCCCCGAGGAAGGCGAGGAGCTCATCCGCGTGGTGCGCCTGCGCCGCCTCGGCAAGTACTTCGGTGCGGAGCGTGTGATGCTGAAGAACGGGCGCCTGCGGTTGTACTTCGTCAAGGACGACGACTCCCCATTCTTCCAGTCTCCCGCCTTTGGGCAGTGCATCTCCTACTTCTCCCTCCACGCCGCCGACTGCCAGCTCGACGAGGTCAAGGGCCGCCGCTCCATGCTCATTCGCGGCATTAATAGCGTAAAAAGCGCCTGCGAAGCGCTGGAAGAGATGCGGGGACAACAGGCGTAGAAAAACCGTTCGCTTGCCGTCAGTTCAGTTGACGCGCGATCCAGAGTTCCAAGAACTTGTCGTAAACGCAGTACACGCCAGCATCATTCGTGATAAAATCTTTCTCCAGCAAACCGTTGATGGCAGAGCGCACACTGCTGGCAGAGGGCAAATGGTGCTTTCGCAAGAACTTAGCCCCGGTGATGCCCGTGGCCACTCCCTCGCGTGCAATGGCCCAAAGCACGTTGCGCTGCTTTTCGGGCATCTGATAGACCAGTGCGAGGTAGGTGTCGTTGGAAATGTCCAGCAAGGTGTTGATGGCTGGATCAATCATGTCGGCGCGGCAAACATCGCCCTTTCCCGTCTGAAGGAAAAGCAGGTTCATGATGCGCTGGAGGTATGACGTGATGCCGTCAAACCGCTTGTAGAGTACCTTCACGACTTGATCATCCAACGATTTCCCGTGTTCTGCGAAATGCCCCTGAGCAAACAGCAAATATTTCTCAAGCGGAATCAAAGGCAGGTTCATGATGGTCACCGATTGATAGAATGGCCGTGAGGGCGACGTGAACATCGCTCCCATCAGATGGCGTTGCGACCCCGAGAACACGAAATGAGCGTTGGTCGTCCGCTGAATATAAGTACGCAGGGAGGCCTCCATGTTGGGGGCATCACCGTAGCGACTGATTTGCTGGAACTCGTCGATGGCCACGATGCAGGGCTTGTCAGCATCATTGAGGTAGCAGAATATCTCATCCAGCGTGACTATGGGGTTCTGAATAGTGCCCAATCCGAGTCCCCACACGGGCATACCATTGATGTCGAATGAAATCTCCGAGCGCAGTGATTGCAAGACATGCAGGAAGCGTTCCCAGACGGAGCGCCCCTTGGGGCGTAGCTCATCGATGATGGCCTTGCCGCAGACATTGACGAAATCACGGACAGAGGTCGTGGCGTAGATGTCAATGATAAACGTGTGGTAATGCTCCTTGATCAAGGGCTGTTGGAAACAGTGGTGCAACAGCTCCGTCTTTCCGATTCGGCGCGGCGAGATGAGCGCCACGTTGTTCTCGTTTGTGAGGAAATCGGTGAGCAACGCCGTTTCCCGTTCGCGGTCACAGAAATACTCTGGGCCGGCATAGCCGTTGGTGACAAAAGGATTCTGCATGAGGCTAAGAGGTTGTTTTTCGGTGCAAAAGTACGTTTTTTCTACGATATTGCCAAAAAATAATTATCATAAAATGGCAAAAGGAGCGCATCGCGCTCCTTTTTGTTCATTTACAAGGGAAAGAGAGGACTACTTATAGTACCCGCCAGCTCCTTTGCATTTGGGACAGTTGCCACTACCTGAACATGTGATGCAACTGCCTTTTCCTATGCAGACGGGACATTGGCGCCCACCCCAGTAGGTCCCTTCGCCGTTGCACATATAGCACTTCCTCGAGCCTTCACAGCTATAGCACTTCGTTGACCCTTCGCATGTTGGGCAGGTTACCCATTCTTTCTGGGGCGTGGGGCTAGGCTGCTGCAAGTGGTTCGTGGCTACGTCATCGTCGGCGAGTTTGGTGGCTTTGACGTTGTAGCCGCTCTTGCTCGTTCCTGTCCATGCCCCGTTGAAGGTGGCATCAATGTAGAAGGACCAGAAACCGACGGTCGTGGAGAGCATACCCGTGGAATATGACCACTGTCCGTGCTCCTGCGTCGTCATATACACAAAGTCGCACTCACCATTCTCGTAGAAAGTCCAGTAGTAGGTGTTGGCGTTCGCTGCTATCGCCCAGTTGCCCACGAAGAAACGTGTCTCACTGTTGAGATTGCTGTCCGAGCCGCCATTGCTCACCTCCTTCGACGGAGCCGTCTCTTCTTCATCGTCGCCGCAGGATTGAAAACCGAGGCTCATTGCAGCCGATAGCGCAACGAGTAGGAAAAATTTACCCTTGAGGTTGTTAAACTTCTTCATGATGTCTTCCATAATGATGTTGTTATGATGAGTAGATAGCTTTCCGTTACAATGATTATTTGCGCCACAAAGATAAAACTCACATGCCATTCTGCCAAATTATTTCCTGGAAAACTCAGCATCCGCTCCTTTTTTTCTTTTTACGGCCGCCGTTCCATGCTCATTCGCGGCATCGACAGCGTAAAAAGTGCCTGCGAAGCGCTGGAAGAGATGCAAAAATAGCCTCAAAATCGCTAAATATCGGGCTTCGGAAGCGGCGGAAATGTCCTAACTGATTGATAATCAATATTAGGCTGCAAAATTGCAAATTGCATTCGTTTTTTTGAGGGGGTGGAAGAAAGTGTTAAATTATATATAATATTATATATAACTTATTAATATATAATATATTACAATATATTATCATCTTTCTCATCTTCCTCGCTTTTTCAAAAAGTTGCATGCAATTTGCAATTTTGCAATTTTGCAGCCTAACTCCTTATCCCTCTTGTCCGGCGGCAAAAAGGATGCATCCCTCTGTTCGTAAGGATGCATCCTTCAACCTGTAAGGACGTTTCTTTGAGCCTGTAAGGACGCTTCCTTCCGTCTGTAGGAATGCATCCTTCACTGGGGCAGGTGATTTTATCTCACCAGCACTTTCTGCGTCGTCCCGTCGGCGCGGCGGACGATGTTGATGCCGCGCCGGGGTGCGGCGAGGCGGCGGCCGTCGGGGGAGTAGAGAGTTGAGGGTTGAGAGTTGAGAGTTGAAAATTGAGAGGTGGGCTCTTCCACGGGGATGTCATCGATGCCGTTGGGGATGCTCTTGAAGTGGTAGAGGCGGAAGTCGTCGGCTTCGAACCAGCCCTCGGACTCGGCGCCGATCGTGGCGTTGCCGCCGGGGTGATAGACGATGGCCTCGATGCGCTGGCCGCGCGTGCGGTCGTTCTGGATGCCGGTGGTGATGCGGGTGTCGTCGAAGCGGAGGCACACTTCACCGCCGGCGTCGGTGGCGAGGACCGCTTCGAGGCGGTACCATCCTCTCGCGAGGTTCTTGAGGGTCTGCCGGCAGTAGAAGCCGCCGGCGGGATAGCCGCCCCAGGTGTTGAAGACGTAGTTGCCGTCGTGGGGCTCGAAGTTGCGGATGGCAGCGCCCTCGTCGTTGTCGATGACGCCGGAGATGAAGGCTTCGGTGACGTCGGCGGGCACATCCCAGCCCTGCACGTTGCCAGTGGCGAGGCGCGCGCCCTCCTCGAAGGAGGGGTTGGCAATCTTCTGGGTGTAGTCCTCCTCGGTGTAGCGCTCGGCCATGTTCGCCTTCAGGTCGGCGCGGAAGGCATCGATGCGGCTCACGATGTCGCTGCCGTGGGCTACGTGCTCGGTGAGGAGCGCCGCCATCTGGCTCTTCAGTGGCTCGCGGAGCGTGGGCACGGTCAGGGGCAGGAGGCTGTTGTAGGCGCGGGCGTAGGCGCGGTATTCGGGGCTGTCGTAGCTGCCATCCCAATAGGAGGCGGGGTCGTAGAGCGTGCCTTTGGTGGAGAAGGAGCCCACGACGGGGTAGTGGTCGGCCAGCGGCTCGCCGTCCTCGCCGTTGAAGTCGGTGTCGATGAGGAACTTGGTGAGTTGCAGCTGCATCCCGTACTTCGGGTTGATGTAGAAGAGCTTATCCACGATCTCGCCCTGCTCGTAGCCGAGGGCATCGACCATGAGGGCGTTGCTGCCGTAGGCGGGATAGGTGCCGCTCTTGCACTTCTCGATCCAGCCGTCCTGGATGGTGTAGCGCGGGTCGGCGTTGATGGCGTCGATGAAGAGTGTCTTCACGTGGTCGCGCGTGTAGCGGCAGTTGGTGTCGCCCATGACGATCTTGGGTCGCTGGCTGGGGTTGATGCGCAGGATGTCATCTACCAGCTGCCGCATCTGCGACTCGCGGGCGGCGATGTCGCCGTCGGCGGTCTCGGCGTCCATGTGGAGGATGTAGATGTCCACGAGCACGCCGTCGCCGAAGTCGGCGAGGTAGTAGCGGAAGCCCTTCTTGATGAGGCCGTCGGCACCGTCCTTGTCGTAGCCGTAGTGGTCGTTCCATTTCGTCCACGACTCGCTCCTCAGCCCTACGACGTTGCTGCGCCAGAAGATGTTGAGGCCGTCGGTGTCGAAGAGGGGATTCTTGACGACGTAATTGGCGTAGGCCGAGGCGGTGGCCTTGATTCTCCCGCGGTGTGTGCCGGCAGAGTAGATGCTGCTGATCTCGGCGAGGATCTGGTCGTTGTAGTTGAAGTCCTCGCTGACGCCCACGATGTCGTACTCCTTCTCGGCCAGCTTCTTGCCGATGGCGGTGGCGCCGGCTTCCTCCTTGGCGTCGGGGTTCAGGGAGATGTCAAAAAGTCCCAGAACCTTGATGGACTTGGGCATCCCATCGACGTTCATGGCAGCGACGGTGAACTTCTTGGTCTGTGCCGTGGCGGCGAGGATGCAGCAGAGGGCTGCGGCGAAGAGGGCGAGTCGTCTCATATCTCGTTGAAGTTTTCGGATTCTGTGATGTCAATGGCCTCGGCATCGGTGATGTCGGGGAGGGTGCTGAGCTCGGCCTCGTAGCGGCGACGGCAGCGCCAGAAGCGGATGCCGAGCAGGAACTCGCCGGCGCCGTAGAGGATATAGGACACGCCGAGGACGATGAACGGCACCGATGCCGCCTCCAGCGGACGCACCACGATGAAGACGCCTGCGGCGATGAGGAGCACGGGCAGCAGGAAGAGCTGCCAGCCTAAGGGCGCGAAGTAGCGGTTCTTCACCAGCGCGAGGATCTGCCCGATGCCGATGAGGCAGAGCAGCACGCCGAGGACGTACATCAGGATGTTCACGAACATCGTCGGCCACACGAGCAGGCAGACGCCGAAGGCCAGACAGCCTGCGCCCACGACGGGGAACATGGGGCGGAAGCCGGACGTGCGGGCTTTCTCAGTGAAGTAGCCGATGAAGGTGATGATGCCCGAGAGGGCGAACAGACCACCGATGATCTGCACCAGCAGCACGGTCATCTCCGTGGGGTTGCTGACGAGCAGGATGCCGACGAGGAGCGCGCACAGGGCACGCAGGATGGAGCGGGTGAGCATGGGTTAATGGATAATGTACAATGTACAATGGATAATGTGGGGCAAAAGTACACATTATTTTATATATATGGGGCAGAAATCCCTAAAAAATGTGTCGGCGGGAGAAATAATTGTCCATTGTCCATTGTTCATTGTCCATAATTTCATACCTTTGCGCCCGAAAAAAGCGTGTCAGACGTGAAAATCAAGGAAATCATTGCAGCCCTTGAACGATTCGCGCCTCTGCCCTTGCAGGAAAGCTACGACAATGCTGGCCTGCAATGTGGATTGACAGAGACGGAGGTTTCAGGGGCATTATTGTGTCTGGACGTGACCGAGGCGGTGCTCGCCGAGGCCATCGACCTGGGCTGTAACCTCATCGTGAGCCACCACCCCGTGCTCTTCCACGGGCTGAAGCAGGTGGCCGACGCCACGCAGGTGCAGCGCTGTATCCGCATGGCGATCCAGAATGATCTCTGCATCTACAGCGCCCACACCAACCTCGACAATGCCGAGGACGGCGTGAACTTCAAGATGGCCGAGAAGCTCGGACTCATCGACGTGCAGTTCCTCGTGCCGAAGACCGTCGTGGTGGGCGGCGCACAGGTGCGCGGCGGCAGCGGCGTCATCGGCTACCTGCCGCAGGCCGAGGACTCCCTGGCCTTCCTGCAGCGCGTGAAGCAGGCCTTCGGCGTCGAGGCGCTGCAGCACAACCCCCTCCTGGAGCGACCCGTGCAGAGCGTGGCGCTCTGCGGTGGCGCCGGGGACTTCATGCTCGACGATGCCCTGCGCGCCGAGGCCGACGCGTTCCTCACCGGCGAGATGCACTACCACACCTGGTTCGGCCACGAGCAGGACATCCAGATTGCCGTCCTCGGTCACTACGAGAGCGAGCAATACACCCGCGAGATCTTCCGCGACATCATCGAGCGCGTGGCACCTCAGCTGCCTGTCTATGACACCGAGGTCGTCACCAACCCCATACAAATCCTATAACTATTTCAAATAAAGACTATGGCATCTAAGAAAGACCCCCAGGATCTCAGCATTGAAGACAAGCTGAAGAACCTCTACCAGCTCCAGACCATGCTCTCGGAGATCGACAAAATCAAGACCCTCCGCGGCGAGCTTCCTCTGGAAGTGCAGGACCTCGAGGACGAGATCGAAGGCCTCACCACCCGCATCGAGAAGATACAGGCTGAGATCGCTGGCCTGCAGGACGAAGTGGCGCGCCGTCGCGTAGGGATGCAGGACAACAACGCCAACATCGAGCGCTACACCAGCCAGCTCGACAACGTCCGCAACAACCGTGAGTACGAGAACCTGACGAAGGAAATCGAATACCTGCAGCTCGACAACCAGCTCAACGAGAAGAAGATCCGCGAGGCTGCCGCCACCGTGGAATCGAAGCAGGAGGAGATCCGTCGCTGCTCCGACACCGTCACCGAGCGCCGCACCGACCTCGACATCAAGAAGAGCGAGCTCGACGAGATCATCTCCGAGACGCGCGCCGAGGAGGAGAAGCTTCGCGAGAAGAGCAAAAACCTGGAGCTCACCATCGAGCCCCGTCTGCTCAGCGCCTTCAAGCGCATCCGCAAGAACTCCCGCAACGGTCTCGGTGTCGTCTATGTCCAGCGCGATGCCTGCGGCGGCTGCTTCAACAAGATCCCGCCCCAGCGCCAGCTCGACATCCGTATGCGCAAGAAGATCATCGTCTGCGAGTACTGCGGCCGCATCATGATTGACCCCGAACTCGCCGGCGTGCAGGTGCAGAAGCCCGTCGAGGAGAAGCCCAAGCGCCGCAGCCGTGCCAAGAAGGCTGAGACGAAGGGCGAGGAAGATTGATTCCCCTCACCTCCCACAACGAATCAAGAGGCTATGTCAAAATAAAAGGCATAGCCTCTTACTGTTTATTTGTGAAGGGAGAAGTCGAAGCGGAGGCCGTGGTCGGCGGAGACGGTGATGGTGCCGCCGTGCAGGAGGACGGTGTTCTTGACGATGGCCAGCCCCAGGCCGGTGCCGCCGAGCTTGCGGCTGCGGCCTTTATCGACACGGTAGAAGCGCTCGAAGAGGCGGGGCAGGTGCTCGGGGGCGATGCCTACGCCGTTGTCGCGGAAGGTGAAGTGCCAGTGGTGGAGGGTCTCGGTGGCGGTGAGGGTGATGGTGGTGCCCTCGCCGGCGTAGGCGATGGCGTTGTCGGTGAGGTTGCGGAAGACACCGTAGAGGAGCGTGGGGTTGCCCTGGAGGGGTACGGTGGCGGGCAGCCGGTTGGCAAAGGTCATGTGGCGGGTGGTGAGCTGGAGGGCCGTTTCTTTCATGACGTTGGCCACGATGGCGGCCACGTCGAGGGCCTCGAAGGCGTGCACGTCGGGGGCGTCGTCCATGCGCTGCAGCGTGGTGATGTCGCGCAGGAGGGCTGCGAGGCGCGTGGTCTGTGCCAGGCTGCGGTCCAGGAACTGGCGGCGCTGTTCGTTGCTGATGTCGGGGTGCGCGAGGAGCGTTTCGAGATAGCCTTGGATGCTGGCCACGGGGGTCTTCAGCTCGTGGGCGATGTTCTGCGTGAGCTGTCGGCGCGTGGCGGCCTGCTGCTCGGCCTGCTCGCGGCTGATGCGCTCGTCCATGCGCCGGGTGTAGTGGTGGAGGACGACGGCGAGGATGCCCATCACGACGAGCGAGAACACCAGCAGATGCCAGTCGCTGGCTTCGTCGAGCAGCTGGAAGCGCTGGCGGTCGAAGTCATCGAAGAGGATGAACGTGGCGGCATAGACGGCGAACGTGGCCATCACCGTGACGAACATCTTGCGGCCCTCAGTCAGTTTCTTCATACGCATATCCGAAGCCGGGTTTGGTGATGAGGCGGGCAGCGTAGCGGCCGAGCTTCTTGCGGAGCCGTGTGACGCAGACATCGACGGAGCGGAGGGTCACGACGACGTCCTGCGGCCACACCTGTGCCAGCAGTTCCTGCCGCGAGAACACGCGCCCGCGCTCGCTGAGCAACAGTCGCAGCAGGTCGAACTCGGTGCGGGTGAACTGTGCATCGGTGCCGTCGATGGTGACGAGTTTCCGCGCATCATCCACGGCAAGGCCCTCGGCGGCGATGACGGACGACGTGGCCGCGCGGGCTGTCGTGCGGCGGAGGACGGCCCGCACGCGGGCAAGGAGCTCGCGCAGCGAGAAAGGCTTGTGGATGTAGTCGTCGGCGCCCAGATTGAGGCCCGTGATGACATCGTTCTCGGTGTCGCGCGCCGTCAGGAAGATGACGGGCAGCTCGCGCGTGGCGACATCGTTCTTCAGCTGTCGCGCCAGCGCGAAGCCGGACATGCCGGACATCATCACGTCGAGCAGCAGCAGGTCGTAGCCTCCGGCGGGAATCATCTCCAGCGCTTCCTCGGCACTCTGGGCCACGTCGGCGGCGTAGCCCTCCATCTCCAGGTTGAAGCGGAGGATCTCGCAGAGGTCGGGCTCGTCATCGACGACCAGTATGCTATAGCTTTCTGCCTGATTCATGGCGCAAAGGTACGCGCTTTTTGTCACATGACCATCACAAAGGTGTTACAATTCTGTTACACTCTTGCCACTTTCCCCCTTTCGCCCTACTTTTGCCGCAGAAAAACATTTCATACAACCATAAACTATGCTTGTCTATTTGTTCAAGATCCTTGGCTCGCTGGCGCTACTCATCTTCGGCATGAAGCTGATGAGCGAGACGCTGCAGAAGATAGCGGGCCCGCAGCTGCGCCACGTGCTGGGGCGCATGACCACCAACCGCTTCACGGGGATGCTCACGGGTGTCTTCGTGACGGCTGCCGTGCAGTCCTCCACGGCCACGACGGTGATGACCGTCTCGTTCGTCAACGCCGGCCTGCTGACCCTGGCGCAGGCCATCTCCGTCATCATGGGCGCCAACATCGGCACGACGCTGACGGCGTGGATCATGTCGGCCGGCTTCTCGTTCAACATCACCGACTTCGTGTGGCCTACGTTCATCGTGGCGATGTTCCTCATCTACAAGAAGAAACACTCCACGCTGGGCGACTTCCTCTTCGGCATCTCGTTCATGTTCCTGGGGCTGGGCACGCTGCGGCAGACGGGCGTGGAGATGAACCTTGGGGAGAACGAGGCACTGCTGTCGTTCTTCTCGCGCTTCGACCCGCAGAGCTTCACGACGACGCTGCTCTTCCTGCTCATCGGCGGTGTGCTCACGATGTGTGTGCAGTCGTCGGCCGCCGTGATGGCCATCACGATGATCCTCTGTTCCAGCGGCGCACTGCCCATCTACCAGGGAATCGCGCTTGTCATGGGCGAGAACATAGGCACCACCGTCACCTCCAACCTCACCGCCCTCACGGCTTCCACGCAGGCGCGCCGTGCTGCCTTCGCACACATGTTCTTTAATCTGTTCGGCGTGGCATGGATGCTGCTGGTGTTCCATCCGTTCGTGGATGGTGTCTGCGCGCTGGTGGGTGGTGGCGTGGAGAAGCTGAGCTTCGTGCTGGCGACGTTCCACACCTGCTTCAACGTGGCCAACACGTTCATCCTCATCTGGTTCATCCCGCAGATTGAGCGCTTCGTCTGCTGGGTCATCAAGGACAAGAGCGAGGTGGGCGCTGCCGACGAGGAAGCGGCGGTGACACACCTCCACTACGTCGAGGCGGGTATCGTGAAGACCCCGGAGATCGCCGTCCTGGAGGCGCAGCGCGAAATCGTCAGCTTCGGCGAGCGCACGCAGCGTATGTTCGGCATGGTTTCCCAATTGCTGGAGGAAGAGGACGACTCGGCCTTCGTGAAACTCTACTCGCGCATTGAGAAGTACGAGCAGATCTGCGACAGCATCGAGCTGGAGATTGCGCAGTACCTGGAGCAGGTCAGCGACGCCCACCTCTCCGACGACACCAAGGCGAAGATCCGCGCCATGATGCGCGAGATCAGTGAGCTGGAGAGCATCGGCGACGGATGCTACAACCTGGCGCGTATCCTCAACCGCCGCATGGGCAGCGGCGAGGCGTTCACCGAGCAACAGCTGGAGAATATCCACTGGATGTTCCGCCTCGTCAGCGACGGTCTCGTGCAGATGAACGTCGTCATCCGGGGACCGCGTGAGCAGGTGCAGCTCCACAAGGCACAGAACATCGAGCAGGAAATCAACAACTTCCGCCTGCGCATGAAAACCCAGAACATCCTCGACGTGGATGCCCACCACTACACCTATGCCCTCGGCACGCTCTACATCGACCTGATGAACGAGTGCGAGAAGCTCGGCGACTACATCATCAATGTCGTGGATGCACGCATGGGGGCGCGGACATAAATAAAAAAAGAAGAAAAGGATTAAACCATTGGGCGGCCTGTGTGTCATACCATTGCCAACCGGTTTTTGATTGACACATGAATTTGAGAAAATGGACGGCGGTGGGCATAGTGCTCATCGCCGTCATGTTTTATCCCGAGGCAGTTATGGCCCAGTGGTTTAACGTACGTGGAACGGTGTATGAGAGTTCCACGCTGCAGCCTTTGCCGGGTGCCAACGTGCAGGTGAACGACTCCACGGGCCGGATGGTGGCGGGCAGGCAGAGTCAGAACAACGGACAGTTCATGGTGCCAGGCGTGCCGGCGGGTAACTACACGGTGAAGGTGTCCTACATCGGCTTCAAGACGCAGTCCTTCGCCCTCACGCTGAAGGGAAAGGGCGGCAACAAGAAGGTGCAGGACGTGTTGCTGAAGGAGGACGCCACACTGCTGGCAGAGGCGGTCGTCGAGGGGAAGCTGCCGGAGATGACGGTGGTCGATGACACGGTCATGTACAACGCCGCTGCTTTCTCGCTGCCGCCGGGGGCAATGGCGGAGGAGCTCATCAAGAAGCTGCCGGGCATCGTCATCGACGAGAACGGCAAGATCACCCACAACGGCAAGGAGGTGAAGCAGATTCTGGTCGATGGCAAGGAGTTCTTCAACAACGACCGTGAGCTGGTGCTGAAGAACCTGCCCGCTGAAATCATCGACAAGGTGAAGGCCTACGACAAGCAGAGCGACCTGGCACGCATCACGGGCATCGACGACGGCGAGGAGCAGACGGTGCTCGACCTGGAAATCAAGAAGGACAAGAACCGCGGATGGTTCGGGCAGGTCATGGGCGGCTACGGAACGGAGAAGCGCTACCAGGGCCGCCTGAACGTGAACCGCTTCCTGGACAAGCAGAAGGCCAGCGTCGTAGGCAATGCCAACAACACGCAGGGCAACGGAATGAGGGACAACCAGGACGTGGCGGCGAGCCTGAACCTGGAATGGGACAAGATAGAGCTGAACGGCGGCGTGACAGGGCGCTTCAACCAGTCGGCGGGCAGCTCGTGGAGCAACTCGCAGAACTTCGAGAACCGCAATGCCGCCTACAGCAACCGCAGCAGCCGTAACAGCAGTCACAGCAACGCCTTCGAGACGCGCTGGAAGGTGGAATGGAAACCCGACACGATGACGAATATCATCGTGCGACCCCATTTCAACATCAACGGCAGCGCCAGCGAGAGCACCAGCGAGAGCGCCACCTTCAAGGACAATCCCTATGACAGGGTCGCCGACCCGCTGCGGCAGCTGGAGCAGCTGCGCGCTATCGGCGTGAACCACAACGTGAACGCCAACCGCAACGACAACGACAACGTCAGCGGCTCGCTGTCCGTGCAGGTGAACCGTCGCCTGAAGAAGAAGGGACGCAACATCACCCTCAACCTCAACGGAGGTCTCAACCAAAGCGACGGCAACAGCAACAGCTACTCGCAAATCGACTACTACCAGCTGCTGGCGCTCACGGGCGGTGACAGCGTCTATCATAAGATACAGTACGATGATTCGCGCAACGTGAGCAAGAACTGGTCGGTGCGCCTCTCCTACACCGAGCCGATCGCCACGGGGCAGTTCCTGCAGTTCTCGTATAACTACTCATGGCGCTACAACGACCGCGACCGCTCGGTGGCCAGCATCTTCGACCCGATGGTGGAGCGCTACTTCCTGGGCATAGACAACTACGACGGTCACATGGAATGGGCCACGCCCGACACCGCGCAGTGCAACTACACGGAGAACTACTACCAGAACCATGACGCACGCGTGCAGTACCGCATCGTCAACTCCAAGCTGCGCCTGAACGCGGGCTTCAACGTGCAGCCGCAGGTCAACCGCGTGGATTACAACAAAGGCTGGAAGCACTACGACCTCTCGCGCACCGTCGTGAACTGGTCGCCGACGGTGAACTTCCGCTATCGCTTCACGCGCCAGCACCAAGTGGAGGCCCGCTACGGCGGACAGAGCGGGCAGCCCTCCATCACCGACCTCATCCCCGACACGCTCTCCAACGCCAACCCGCTGAACATCCGCCTGGGTAACCCCGGGCTGAAGCCCTCGTTCACCCACACTCTGCGCGCCGAGTGGCGCCTGTCGCAGCCCGACTACCAGCGCACCTACAACTTCAACATTGAAGGGCGCGCCACGCAGAACGCCACCGCCAGCCGCACCGAGTACAACGACGAGACGGGCGGACGCGTGACGATGCCCGTGAACATCAACGGCAACTGGAACGGCCGCGCCAACTTCAACTTCAACACCGCCTTCCGCGACCAGCGCTTCCGCATCAACACAAACACTTCCTATAACCACACCGTCAGCAACGGTTACGTCTATCAATCGGCCAGCAAGGAGACCGTCAAGAACACCACCAACTCCGACAACGCCAGCCAGAGCCTGCGCCTCACCTACCGCGAGACGTACGAGAACGAGAACACCTTCGAGGTGAACGCCCGGGGCTCCTTCGCCTACCATCGCGCACGCTCCACGGCCACCTCGGCCAGCAACCTGGACACCTACACCTATTCCTACGGCCTGAGCGCCGTGATGAACTTCTGGTTCGGGCTGAACCTGTCCTCCGACATCAGCCAAAGCAGCCGTCGCGGCTATGCCGACGAGGCGATGAACACCAACCAGTGGATCTGGAACGCACAGGCGTCCTACTCATTCCTCCGGCAGCGCCAGGCCACGGTGAGCCTGCGCTGGAACGACATCCTGCGGCAGCGCGACATGGTCAACCGCTCCATCACTGCCACCTCGCGTACCGACTCCGACAGCGAGCGCGTCGTGTCCTACGTGATGCTCTCCTTCACCTACCGCTTCCACGTCTTCGGCGGCCGCCGCAACATGGGCGGTGGCGATTTTTAAGCACGGAGGAGGAAAAGATGGAGATTTGTTTGGTGGAATCAGCAGAAAGCAGTACTTTTGCCCCCGATTCCAACAAAAGCATAGCAAAATGCAACACATGAACGTCATCCTTCTGGCCCTGCTGGATATTCGACTGCGTACTGCAATCGGAAGTGTGGTCAGTGCTTGACACGAAGGTTAATATTGAACAACAAATAAGTTACGAGCCTTTCACACTTCCGAAGTGCATGAGAGGCTTTTTTTAATTCCTTACCATCATGAGCGACAGGCTTTTTATTTTCGACACAACACTACGCGACGGCGAGCAGGTGCCCGGCTGTCAACTGAACACGATTGAGAAGATTCAGGTAGCAAAACAACTCGAAGCCCTCGGCGTCGATGTCATCGAGGCGGGCTTCCCCATCTCGTCGCCCGGCGACTTTAACAGCGTCATCGAGATCTCCAAGGCCGTCACATGGCCCACCATCTGTGCGCTGACACGTGCCGTGCAGAAGGACATCGACGTGGCCGTGGAGGCGTTGCAGTATGCCAAGCACAAGCGCATCCACACCGGCATCGGCACCAGCGAGTCCCACATTAAATATAAGTTCAACAGCACGCGCGAGGAGATCATCGAGCGTGCCGTGGCTGCCGTGAAGTACGCCAAGCGCTTCGTCGAGGACGTGGAGTTCTACGCCGAGGACGCTGGCCGCACCGACAACGAATACCTCGCCCGCGTCATCGAAGCTGTCGTGAAAGCGGGTGCCACCGTCTGCAACATCCCCGACACCACGGGCTACTGCCTGCCTGCAGAGTTCGGCGAGAAGATCAAGTACCTCATGGAGCACGTCGATGGCCTCAGCGCCGGCAAGGCCATCCTCTCCACCCACTGCCACAACGACCTCGGCATGGCCACGGCCAACACGATGGCGGGCATCCTTGCCGGAGCACGGCAGGCCGAGGTGACCATCAACGGCATCGGTGAGCGCGCCGGCAACACCTCGCTCGAGGAGATCGCGATGATCCTGAAATGCCACCGCGGCATCGGCATCGACACGAACATCAACACGCAGAAGATCTACCCGACGTCGCGCCTCGTCTCGTCGCTCATGAACATGCCCGTGCAACCCAACAAAGCCATCGTGGGGCGCAACGCCTTTGCCCACAGCAGCGGTATCCATCAGGATGGCGTGCTGAAGAACGTGCAGACCTACGAAATTATGGATCCCAAGGACGTAGGCATCGACGATAACAGCATCGTCCTCACCGCCCGCAGCGGCCATGCCGCCCTGAAGCACCGCCTGCAGGTGCTGGGCATCGAGATGAGCGACGAGGCGCTCGACAAGACCTACGAGGCGTTCCTGAAGCTGGCCGACCAGAAGAAGGAGATCACCGACGACGACATCCTGATGCTCGCCGGCGCCGACCGAACGGCTTCCCACGCCATCAAGCTCGACTACCTCCAGGTGACCACTGGCATGGGCGTGCGCAGCGTGGCGGCCATCGGGCTGAATATCAGCGGCGAGAAGTTCGAGGCCTCCGCCTCTGGCAACGGCCCCGTCGATGCTGCCATCAAGGCCCTCAAGGCCATCATCCGTCGGCAGATGACCCTCAAGGAGTTCACCATCCAAGCCATCTCGAAGGGCAGTGACGACGTGGGTAAGGTCCACATGCAGGTCGAGTACGACGGCCACCTCTACTACGGCTTCGGCGCCAACACCGACATCGTCACCGCTTCCGTGGAAGCCTACATCGACTGTATCAATAAATTCAAGAAATAACCCTCTTTCCTTACAGGCACTTCATCCCTTGCCCGGCACCTCGTCCAGTTGCGCCATGAGCGTGAGCATCTGGTCGCGGAGCTGGGCAGCGGTGATGAAGTCGAGCTTCTTGGCGGCGTCCTGCATCTGGCGGCGCAGCTGCTCCATGCGCTTGCGCATCTGGTCGCGGGTGAGGTACTCGGCGACGGGTTCGGCGGCTGTGGAGAGGGTAGGGGTGGCGGCATCTTCGGGAAGCAGGCGCACGTTGACGCCGACGGGCTTCTCGGGCTCCACGTAGGCACGGCGGTCGCGCTCAGCGGAAGCATCCTGATGGGCAGCCACGAGGTCGGTCATGGTGCGGTCCTTGCGGATCTGGGTGGGGGTGATGCCGTGCTCTTCGTTGTAGCGGAGCTGTTTCTCGCGGCGGCGGTTCGTCTCGTCGATGGTCTGCTGCATGGAGCCGGTGATGGTGTCGCCGTACATGATAGCCTTGCCGTGGACATTGCGGGCGGCGCGCCCTACGGTCTGCGTGAGTGAGCGGTGGCTGCGGAGGAAGCCTTCCTTGTCGGCATCGAGGATGGCCACGAGCGACACCTCGGGCAGGTCGAGGCCCTCGCGCAGGAGGTTGACACCCACGAGGACATCGAACTTCCCGGAGCGCAGATCGTCCATGATCTGCACGCGCTCCAGCGTATCTACGTCGCTGTGGATGTAGCGGGCCTGGACGCCGTTGTTCAGTAGGTATTCCGTGAGCTCCTCGGCCATGCGCTTGGTGAGGGTGGTGACGAGCGTGCGCTCGTCCTGCTCGATGCGCTGCTGGATTTCCTCCATGAGGTCATCGACCTGGTTGGCGGTGGGGCGCACCTCGATGATGGGATCGAGGAGGCCGGTGGGGCGGATGACTTGTTCCACGATGATGCCCTCGGACTGCGCCAGCTCGTAGTCGGCGGGCGTGGCGCTGACGTAGATGACCTGATGGGTGAGGGCCTCGAACTCCTCGAACTTCAGCGGGCGGTTGTCCATGGCTGCGGGCAGCCGGAAACCGTACTCCACGAGGTTCGTCTTGCGGGCACGGTCGCCGCCGTACATGGCCGAGATCTGCGGGACGCTGACATGGCTCTCGTCGATGACGAGCAGGAAGTCCTCGGGGAAGAAGTCCAGCAGGCAGTAGGGACGTGTGCCGGCGGCGCGGCCGTCGAAGTAGCGGCTGTAGTTCTCGATGCCGGAGCAGTGCCCGAGCTCGCGGATCATCTCCATGTCGTAGGTGACGCGCTCGTAGAGACGCTTGGCTTCGAGCGGCTTGCCAATCTCCTCGAAGAACTTGACGCGCGCGGCGAGGTCGTCCTCGATCTGATGAATGGCCGCCTGCGTCTGCTCCTTGGTGGTCATGAACAGGTTGGCGGGGTAGATCTTGTAGTCCTGGAAGGTCCCTACACGTGACATCGCGATGGGATCGACTTCCTCGATGCTGTCGATCTCGTCGTCCCAGAAGGTGACGCGCAACAGGTTGTCGGAGTAGGCGAGATAGACATCGACGGTGTCGCCCTTCACGCGGTACTCGCCGCGCGAGAGGCTAACGTCGTTGCGCGTGTAGAGCGAGTCGTTGAGGCGGCGCAGGAAGGCGTTGCGGTCCAGAATCTGCCCCTTGGCGAGCTCGATGACATTGTTGTAGAAGGCGGCGGGGTTGCCCATGCCGTAGATGCAGGATACCGAGCTCACGACGATGACGTCGCGGCGCCCCGAGAGCAGGGCGGAGGTGGCGGCGAGGCGCAGCTTGTCGATCTCGTCGTTGATGGCCAGGTCCTTCTCGATATAGGTGTCGGTGGAGGGGATGTAGGCCTCGGGCTGGTAGTAGTCGTAGTAGCTGACGTAGTATTCCACGGCGTTGTCGGGGAAGAACGCCTTCATCTCGCCGTAGAGCTGTGCCGCGAGGGTCTTGTTGTGGGAGAGGATGAGGGTGGGCTTGCCGACGTTCTGGATCACGTTGGCGATGGTGAACGTCTTGCCGGAACCCGTCACGCCGAGGAGCGTCTGCGCCGGTACGCCGTCGAGGACGCCCTGCGTGAGCTGCTCGATGGCTTCGGGCTGGTCGCCGGTGGGCTTGTATTTGGAGGTGAGCTGGTATTGTGGCATGGGCTGCTTAGGGTAGGGGATGGAGGCTGTGCGCGCACCGGTCACCACCGGACATCGCGGATGCCCGTGGCGATGGACATATAGGCGGCCGTGCGGTCGGCGACGTTCTGCACGAGAGCGGGCGTGTAGAGCTGGTACTCCAGGGGGTGGTAGTTGTACTTGCCCATGATCCATGTCACGGGGCCGAAGCCGAAGTCGTTGACGCCGAAGTTCTCCACGAATAGGATGTTGTGCACGGGGTGCTTATAGACGGTGACAGGCTGCTCCACATTCTCACCCGTCACCCACGGGATGACGGCGGGCGTGTCATCGGTGCGCCAGTTGATGGGGTTGATGCCACAGGCCACGTTGCCCTGGATGATGGGCCACATCGAAGCCTCGTCGCCGACCGACGAGAAGCAGCACGTGACGCCCACGTCCGTGGCACCCGTGGCTGGCACGAGGTTCGGCGACTCTTCCAGGTCGGCGGCCGTCACCTTGTAGCCCATCACGTAGGCCGCGACCATGCGGCTCAGCAGCGACGCGGGCAGCGCCTTCACGAGCTCCACAGCTGCCTTGCCACCCTGACTGAAGCCAGCGATGATGAAGGGACGCCCGTGGTTGTAGTGTTCCAAATAGTAGTTGAACGCGCGCTTGATGTCCTGGAAGGCGTAGGGGAAGCGCTTGGCCACCGTCTCCTCGCTGGCGAACGACTGCAATGACATCTGGCGGTAGTAGTAGGAGTAGAAGTTGGCCGTGACGCCGTAGGCCGCGGCAGCAGCCTCCAGCTCCTTGGCCTGCTCCTTGCGCTGGTTCTCGTCATAGACGTTCATGTGGCCGCAGGTGCGCCAGTTCAGGATGTAGTCCGTGATGATGACCGTGGGGCAGGTGTAGAAGACATCCACCTGCGCATCGCCTAAGAGAGCCGGCTGGATGTACCACATATCTGCCCGGTTGTAGTCGGGCGCCTCCGGCAGGTTCACGCCCTCTAACGAGAGGGAGTCCAGCGCGAGGGTGTCCGGCAGCAGGGCGTCGGCGCTGAACATGAAGGATGATGCCTGGCGCTGCGCCTCCTCGATGGGCTCATCGGCGGCCTCACATGCCGCGAGAAGCGTCAGTGCGCCCAGCAGCAAAAGGGGGATTCGGGGGAAATGTTTCATGACAGATAGCTGCGTTTCCGCCGCGAAGGTACGAAAAACAGCTGAACCGAGCACTATCTTAGCACCTTTTTTATTAAAAAGTCTTTTCTCTTTTGGCCAAATCAACAGAAACCCGTAACTTTGCAGCCGTTTAAGCGCTTTTCATGAAAAGAATTCTTTCTCTCCTGCTATGCTCCTTGTTCCTCCTTGCCGGTTGTGGCGAGTACAACAAGGTTGTCAAGTATGGTGACCCCGAATATAAATATGAGCTGGCCAAGGCTCAGTACGCCCGCGGGAAATATACGCAGGCGCACGACCTGCTGAATAGCGTCGTGACCAGCTTCAAGGGCTCCTCCTACGGCGAGGAATGTCTCTACCTGATGGGCATGAGCGCCTTCAAGGGACGCGACTACGACATCGCCTCCAGCACGTTCAAGAAGTACTACCAGAGCTATCCGCGCGGCCTCTATGTGGAGGAGGCGCGCTACTACAGCGGACTCTCGCTCTACGAGAACGTCGCCGACCCGCGGCTCGATCAGACAACGACGTACCAGGCCATCGCGGAGCTGCAGAGCTTCCTCGACTACTATCCCTACACGCGGCTGAAGGAGCAGACGCAGGAGCGCATCGCACAGCTTCAGGACCATTTGGTCGAGAAGGAGTATCGCTCGGCAAAGCTCTACTACGACTTGGGAGGCTACATCGGCAACGCCACCAGCGGCGGCTCCAACTACGAGGCTTGCATCGTGACCGCGGAGAACGCCCTGCGCGACTACCCCTATGCCTCGGCGATGCGCCGCGAGCAGTTCATGCTCCTCATCCTGCGCTCCCGCTACTATCTGGCCCGCCAGAGCGTCGAGGAGAAGCGTCTCGACCGCTTCCGCCAGACCATCGACGAGTACTACGGCTTCGTCAACGAGTTCCCCGAGTCGCAGTACTTGAAGGAGGCCGAGGGCTATTTCAACAAGAGCAAGCGTGCGCTCAAGGGACAGGCGCTGGAGGAGGATTGAGGAGTTGAGAGTTGACAGTTGAAAGTTGACAGTTGAAAGTTGATAGTTGAGAGTTGACAGTTGTATATGATAGAATCGTAAAATCGTTAAATCGTCAAATAAAGATATGGATTACAAGAAGACCAATGCACCCACGAACACCGTGACGCAGAACATCCTGGATCTCTGCGAGGACACGGAGAACATCTACGAGAGCGTAGCCATCATCGCCAAGCGCGCCAACCAGATCAGCGCCGACCTGAAGACGGAGCTGTCCAAGAAGCTGCAGGAGTTCGCCTCCTCCAGCGACAACCTCGACGAGGTGTTTGAGAACCGCGAGCAGATTGAGATCAGCCGCTACTACGAGAAACTCCCGAAGCCCAGCCTCATCGCCACGCAGGAGTTCCGCGAGGGCAAGATTTACTACCGCAATCCCGCCAAGGAAGCCGACGAGGACGAACTATGATCCAGCGCATCCAAACGGTTTATCTGGCACTGGCAGCCCTGCTCTGCATCGCGTGCCTCTGTCTGCCCATCGGCACGTTCACCGATGCCGCCGACGAGCCGTGTGCGACGATGTATAACCTCTGGCTCCACATCCCGGCACCCGTAGGCTCCACGCTGACGACCCTCAGCGACGGTGCTCCCGTGCTGGCGGCCGACGCTGCCGGAGAGCACGTCTTCACGCCGTGGGCGTTGTTCGCGCTCCTCGTGCTCACGGCCACGGGGCTGATTCTTGACATCTTCCTCTATCGTCAGCGACTGGTGCAGTCGCGGCTGGCGTTGCTCGGCAGCATCCTGATTGTAGGGTGGTATGTGCTCTATGCCGCTTTCGCCTATCTGATTCCGCGTGACACCGACGCGCAGTTCCATCTGACGCCGTGGGCTGCCTTCCCCGCCCTCGCCGGCATCCTCGCCTATCTGGCGTTCCGTGCCATCCTGAAGGACGAGATGCTGGTGCGCTCGCTGGACCG
The DNA here is from genome assembly GCA_017470425.1 of Bacteroidaceae bacterium. GTDB lineage: Bacteria > Bacteroidota > Bacteroidia > Bacteroidales > Bacteroidaceae > Physcousia. The sequence continues at coordinate 90,833 of JAFUYT010000011.1, forward strand.
CCTGCGCTGACGTAACCCTACATCCTCTCTCCCATGATCCGACAAATCCTCACGTTCCTCTTCTGTCTGCTGCTCGTCAGCCCCCGCCTCGCCGCACAGGATGCCGCGGGGAAGAAATCGGTGCGCATGGGCGTTCTGCTCCCGCTCAAGGAGAGGACCGCACGCGGTACGAAGATGGTGGAGTTCTACCGAGGTCTCCTCATGGCCGTTGATAGCCTCAAGCGCGACGGCGTCTCCGTAGATGTACAGGCGCTGCACGCGGGATCGTCGGCATCGGAGATGGATCAGATGCTGGCATCCCATGCGCTGAAGGATTGTGATGTCGTTTTCGGACCCCTGGATGCCGCACAGCTGCCGGCGCTCGCCGACTACTGCTATCTCCACGACATACACCTCGTCGTGCCCTTCACCAGCCTGGCGACCCAGCTCATCGGGCATCCCCGCCACTACCTCGTGACGGCGCCCCGCAACCGCATCCAGGACGAGGCTGTCTGGTACATCCAGGATCAGTTCAGCGACTACAACATCATCCTCGTGGAGACCAACGAGTCCAACGAGGAGGGCACCGCCTTCGGTGAACGCCTGCGGGCGGCCATGAGCCAGAAGGGCATCTACGTGCGGCAACTCAACCTCGAAGCCGACGACCTCGCCTTCCTGCAAGCCTTCAACCCGCAGCGCAAGAACCTCATCATCCCCAACTCCCCCTCGCTGAAAGCCCTCAACAACTTGACATCAAAGCTGAAGGATTTCCAGCGTGCACACAGCGAGTATGAGCTGGCGCTCTTCGGCTATCCGGCCTGGCAGACCTACACGCAGCAGCTTCTCCCGGATTTCTACCAGCTCAACACCTACGCCTACACCACCTTCTACCGTAACCCGCTGTCGCAGCGCAACGAAGCCTTCGACCGCCAGTTCATGAACTGGTTCCATACGCCGATGAGCAACACCTTTCCGCGCTATGCGCTCATGGGCTTCGACCTGGGTTACTTCTTCCTGCGCGGTCTCGCCATCTACGGTCGGGACCGTCTGACAGACGCCATCACGCAGGTGCCGGCACGCCCCTATCAGCATCCGTTCCACTTCGAGCAGTCGGGCGACGGCAATGGCTACGTGAACACCTTCGTGGAGCTCATCCACTACACGCCCCAGCAATCCATCGAACTCATCACCCGTAACCGCTGATGAAGCCCCTCCGCCTTTTCTGCCTGCTCACGCTCGCATTATTAATAAGGAACGCGCACGTGCGCGCACAAGTGGGCGAGCACCGCAACGACCTGACGGTCGGCGTCACGGGTGGTTATCTCTTGAACCGCACCTCGTTCAACCCTACCATCAAGAAAGTCTATAAGGGTGGTGAGACGTTTGGCGTGACCGTGCGCTACACCTGCGAAAAATACTTCTCGGCCATCTGCGCCATACAGGCTGAGGTGAACTACGCCAACATGGGATGGAAGGAGGACATCGACCCGGAGTACAGCACCGACACCTACTACCGCGATATGCGCTACATCCAGGTGCCCATCTTCGCGCGCCTCAGCTGGGGCCGCGAGCGCAAAGGCTTCCTCTTCGGTTTCATGATCGGTCCGCAGCTGGGCTACTGCTTCAGCGAGACGGAGCACTACAGCGACCCGTGGGCAGGCAAGCCACGACCCAACAATGTCACTGCACAATACGGAAAAGCCGTCGAGCGCCGCTTCGAATACGGTCTCACGGGCGGTCTCTCCTTCGAGATCGGCACGCGCCATGCCGGCCGTTTCCTGCTCGAAGGCCGCTACTTCTACGGCCTCTCCGACATCTTCAACAACAGCAAGAAGGATCCCTTCGGACGTTCCGCCAACGGCGCCATCATTATCAAAGCCGGCTACCTCTTCGACATCATCCGCACGAAGGGCATCACCGAGAAGCCCCGCAAGAGCAAGAAAAACAAGAGCGCAGTCCTCAGCGAATAAGGACAGGTGTACTACCATCGGGCGGAAGGGTGGATGGTGTAGGCTGACGGTATAGAGCGTGTCGGGCGGAAGGGCAGATGGTGTTGGCTGACGGTATAGAGCGTGTCGGGCGGAAGGGCAGATGGTGTTGGTTGACGGGACAAAGCGTGTTGGCTGAAAGGGCAGATGGTGTTGGGTGGATCACCTTGGTGATCCACTTGATAGGACACGTGGTGTAGTGCAGAAGGATGCATCGTTTAGGGTGGATCACCAAGGTGATCCACCCAGTACGTTGTGAGGTGTGGCAGCGCAGGGCTTGACGTGTGTCCCGACGGGACATGGGGTTGTTGCCCAAAGCTTGCAGTGTTTAGGCCGTCTCCTGCTGATATAAATTATTTTATGTTGTTATGATGTCGTTTTCACTAAATGTGGTATAACTTATTCAGACATACGTGAATAGCTAAGTGAAAAATGCCATTTAAATGCGAAGTATGGGGCGTTTTTAAGCGAAAATAGCGTGAATTTTGCCGTTTAATGCGTGAAAATCGATGTAAAATTGTGGATTTTTTCGCATTATTTGCCCTATTTATTAGCAAAATCCATCAAATCTATAGCAAAATCATTACAAAATCATACGATGAAGATGAAAGTATCTTTAAAAATATTCTCTGACTGCAAACTCAAACTGGTCGATGAATATCTGCTTGAAGGCATAGAGATTGTTCTGCTCGTAGAAGATGAGCATGGCCTTTTTGTAGTCTATGGAGTCAACAGAACGGAAACTCAATGGGCAGTAGCCGTTGGCTATCAATATGGCATTGCTGGTAATTCGAGCAGTACGTTTGTTTCCATCTGAGAAGGCTTGGATATACGACAGTAACACAAGCGTCAGAAGTGCTTTCTCGAATATGCTTTCCTTGCTGTTTATCAGGTCGCATGTGTCGTGCATGGCTTCACGAATCTGGAATTCATTGTCCAACGGATGGTAGTTGGTGCCTGTGATACCTACACGACGATGACGGATACCTCTGTCAACAGAAAGTTCCTTGGTGAGCAACTGATGAATGTCCTCAATGTGGCTCACCGTCAAGGTCTGAAGATAATCAGGATTATCGAGAATGAAGCGCAAGGCATCCTTATGGTTGAGCAGCATCACGGCTTCCTCCTTGGTCTTTCCGTCGGCTGTCTTGCTCTCGCGAAGCAGACGCTCGGTCTCTAACAGTGAATAGGTATTGCCTTCTATCTGCGACGATTTCCAACTGAGATCGATACCCAGCCGTTCCATCTCCTTGCGATACTCGTTTTCGGTCATCTCGCTTACATGACGGCGAAACTCATCCTGTAGCTCTTGCAGATGCGCATTCTCTTCGTCAGTAAATAGATTTACGGCTGGCAGTTGTTCGCGAATAAGATTGAAGTTGAATGACGTTTGAACTTGTCTCTCGTCAACATCTTGTGCAAAATAGGTATCCAGATTGAGCGGCATCAGCAGATGAGCCTGATCAGACAGGCGATAACGTGTAGCACGGGCCTTACCCCGGGCAACAATGTCACCATGCTGGACGCCAGCCGCAATGAGACGCTTCAAGGTGGCATCGCTACCCTCGAAGGCCGTCCCCTTTGCTATTTCTTCGCGTGAAGAAAGTGGATGATAGTGCAGAAACTGCAGTATTGTTCTTGATATATCCATTGTTTAAAACCTATAAATCGGCGCAAAGATAACGATTATTATCCAATTATCGGCTCATTCCGAGCTTAAAGATACAAAAAGTTTACCTATTTTGAGCCGATTTAGACCAATCGTCTCACGTATTTCTGTACTCAGGAGGTGATTCTTCAAGCACCTTTCCATCAGCGGCAAGATTGTCGGTTTTACGAGAGAGGAGAAACTGGAGATTCCTGCCGAGGCACTGCGAGAAGCATTGACGAATGCCCTTTGCCATAGGCTATTCCACAATACAAGCAGCTCTGTCGGCATCGCCATCTATGATGATCGCATTGAAATTGAGAACTCAGGCCATCTGCCCGAGGAGTTGACTACAGAGACCATTAAGCAGTCGCATCACTCCTTCCCACAAAACCCCACCATTGCCGACGTACTTTTCAAAACCACATTCTTGGAGAATTGGGGCAGTGGTGTTGGTCGCATCATGGATGCCTGTCGAGAAGCAAACCTTCCCGAACCCGAATATAACCAGAACGCATCTTTTGTCTGGGTCACATTCAAGCGGAGTACCATACAACCGTACAACCATACAAGTTCACCATACAACCATACAACCATACAAGTTCACCATACAACCCCTATACCCCCCTCCAAGGCTAAACGCCTAAAGAAGTTCTTGTCGGTAGTCGGCGAAAAAGGCGCGAACTTGAAAACTTTGATGGAGGAAATGAATTTGCGTAACAGGTCAAGTTTTGTCAATGCTTACATAACCCAGAACTTATCAGATGGTTATATAGCAATGCTATATCCAGAATCCCCCAATCATCCTATGCAGTCATACTACTTGACAAATAAGGGCAGAGAGGTCTTAAATAATCTTTGATTGCAAAGCCGACTTTGCAAGGCGTTAAAAGGGGGTCAATTGAGTGTTCAGTATTTTCCTTGGCAAATAGGCCTAAATTCAACTAAATATGAGGTGCAAAAGTGTTGTTGGCGATTGCGTTTATTCCACTATCAAACTGCTTCCGATTTACTGTATTCAGGGACTTCATCTACAAATTAATACTGTTTAATAGAATCACACAATAATTCTTTTAAGGTATAAAAGAACTCGTGAAAAAGAAATTCCGTCTGAATATCAAGTGTTTACAAATATCTTTTCTCATTTTCTTTTTTTATTTCTTTTCTTTTCTGCCATCACTCAACTCATATCTACGGTATGTCCTACCGCCACTGGCGGTTAATTCGTGTCCAACCATCTTATATACAGTGTTTCGCAAGCCTGTCAGTTCAACATCAGGAAGTCTTCCGGCTATCTCAGACATTAAGCTTTGTGGATGCATCTTAGAAAAAAAGCCTCCCCAAAGGTGGCGGAGAGACAAGGGAGCGACAGCAAGAATCTACGCGGACGCTTCTGTCTGTATATCTTAAGTTAGAATAAATGGTTAAAGAGTTTAAGTTAAAGGGGTAATCATTGTTTCTCGTCCCTGGCTGGTATCCTGAACCCAATGATGGGACGGCGAGGTTGTTTATGAGTAGTTTGTAATGCTGCCAGAGACTGATTGATGAGTTCCAGTTGCGCACGTGTATCCTCATTAATATCATTTTGGTTCGCAAGGATATCCTCAATGTCGAGCTTCAGTTCTTCGAAGTCCTGACGAAGTTGTCTGATGTCTTCTGATGGTTGAGGCAATGAAGCAGCCATATGCCGAATCGCTACGAATGCACGCATAATGGCAATATTCATGTCAATGGCTATCGTGCTGTGTAAAACACCAGAGAGCATTGCGACACCTTGTTCAGTGAATGCATGAGGCAACTTGCGTGTACCACCCCATCTCGAAATTCCAAATTGGAATATCAAGTTGTTTTTCAACTCTTCAAATTCAGCCTTTGTCAGTTGAAACATAAAATCCGAAGGGAAACGCCTAATATTCCTTTTTACAGCCTTGTTCAAATTGCCGGTTGTCACCTGATACAATTCTGCCAAGTCGTAATCAAGAATTACGCGCTGACCACGAATCTCATGAATCTTCTGTTGTATGATTTGTATATCATTCATTTTTAAGCATCATTTTTCAGTTTAATGTCACAAAAGTAGTGATGTTTGCTGGATTGACAAAAGAAATGGGATGTTTTTCTGGGGTGGTAAGGCAACAAAATACCTCTCCGTGGGTGGCGGAGAGGTAGGGGGATGTGTGACGGGGATTAGAGCACAACGGCGGTGCCGCTGGTTGCTACCATCAGCATGGAACTGGACTGACCGATGGTCTCATAGTCAAGGTCGATGCCGACAATGGCATTTGCTCCGAGGGCACGAGCGCGCTGCATCATCTCCTCCATAGCTTTCTCCTTGGCCTCGATGAGCACTTTCTCATAGGAACCGCTGCGGCCCCCGAAGAAGTCGGTGAGGCCGGCCATGAAATCTTTCAGGACATTGGCACCGATGATGACTTCGCCTGTCACAACGCCTTTGTACTCGCGAATGGGCTGACCCTCTATGGTCGGCGTGGTTGTCATTAACATAGCTGTATGATTTTGGGGTTGATATAGATTTATTGTTTCAGTATCTCGCGTAAGAAGGGGGCCGTGTAGCCTTCCTGGCATTGCGCCACCTCCTCGGGCGTGCCCGTCGCTAACAGCTGTCCACCGCCGCGCCCGCCATCGGGACCCATGTCGTTGAGATAGTCGGCCGACTTGATGACATCGAGGTTGTGCTCGATGACGAGGACGGTGTTGCCCTTATCGACGAGCCGCTGCAGGACTCCCAGCAGCACGCGGATGTCCTCGAAGTGGAGGCCTGTCGTGGGCTCGTCGAGGATGTAGAGCGTGCGGCCTGTGTCGCGCTTGGAGAGCTCCGTGGCGAGCTTCACGCGCTGGCTCTCGCCGCCGGAGAGCGTCGTAGAGGACTGCCCGAGCTTGATGTAGCCGAGGCCCACGTCCTGCAGGGTCTTGATCTTCTGCAGGATGTTCGGCTGGTTCTCGAAGAACTCCACGGCACGGTTGATGGTCATGTCGAGCACGTCGGCGATGCTCTTGCCCTTGAAGCGCACCTCCAGTGTCTCGCGGTTGTAGCGGCGTCCGTGGCACTCCTCGCAGGGCACCATCACATCGGGCAGGAAGTTCATCTCGATGGTCTTGTAGCCGTTGCCGCCGCAGGTCTCGCAGCGGCCGCCCTTCACGTTGAAGGAGAAACGGCCGGGCTTGTAGCCGCGGATGCGGGCCTCGGGCAGTGACACGAAGAGGTCGCGGATGTCGGAGAAGACGCCCGTGTAGGTGGCGGGGTTGCTGCGCGGTGTGCGCCCGATGGGGCTCTGATCGACATTCACGACCTTGTCGATATGTTCCAGGCCGCTGATGCTGTCGTAGGGCAGCGGGTCACGCAGCGAACGGTAGAAATGCTGGGAGAGGATGGGTTGCAGGGTCTCGTTGATGAGGGTGCTCTTGCCGGAGCCCGAGACGCCGGTCACACAGATGAATGTGCCCAGCGGGAAGCGCACATCGACACCCTTGAGGTTGTTGCCGCGTGCGCCCTTCAGCTCCAGGAACTTCCCGTTGCCTTCGCGTCGGGTGGCGGGTATCTCGATTGCACGAGCAGATGTTAAATAATCGCGGGTCAAGGAGCCCTCCCCACCACGGGGGGAGCTGGGAGAGGGGCCAACAAGTTCCTGATACGTCCCCTGGAACATCACTTCGCCGCCTTTCCGCCCCGCCAGCGGCCCCATATCCACGATATAGTCGGCTTCGCGCATCATCTCCTCGTCGTGCTCCACTACGATGACGGTGTTGCCAGCGTCGCGCAGCTCCTTCAGAGAGTGGATGAGGCGGCGGTTGTCGCGCTGGTGCAGGCCGATGCTGGGCTCGTCCAGGATGTAGAGGACGTTGACCAGCTTGGCGCCGATCTGCGTGGCCAGACGGATGCGCTGGCTCTCGCCACCCGAGAGGCTCATGCTGGAGCGCGAGAGCGCGAGATAGTCCAGACCCACATCGAAGAGGAACTGCAGCCTCGCGCGGATCTCCTTGAGAATCTCGGGTGCAATCTGGCAGAACTGACGCGTTAAGGCTGGTGATTGCTGAGCAATCATCGACCTTAACTCATCTATCCACTGCAACAGGTCCTTGATGTCCATGTCGGCCAGCTCGGCGATGTTCTTGCCAGCGATGCGGAAGTGGAGGGCTTCTCGGTTGAGGCGGGCGCCGTGGCAGTCGGGGCAGGTGTCGGTCTTCGAGAACTGCTCCGCCCATTTCTGTGCCGTGGCGCTGGCCTCGCTGTCCTGCATCATCTGGATGTACTTCACGAGGCCGTCGTATTCGATGTAGTAGTCGTTGGTCGTGTGTGCCGTGGCGGCGGGGATGCGCAGGCGCTCAGGGCAGCCGTTGAGGATCTCGTCGATGGCCTCGTCGGGGACGTCGCTGAGGGGCGTCTGCATCGTCACGCCGTGGCGCTCCAGCAGCGCCTCCATCTGCCAGAATATCATCTGGTTCTTAGCCTTGCCGAGCGGGGCGATGCCTCCGTCGTGCACGGAGAGAGAACGGTCGGGGATGACCTTGTTCACGTCGATGAGGTTGACGTAGCCGAGGCCCTTGCAACGCGGGCACCAGCCTTGCGGCGAGTTGAACGAGAAGTTGTGCGGTGCGGGGTCGGCGTAGCTCATGCCCGTCGTGGGGCACATCAGCCGCCGCGAGTAATAACGTAGGGATGCCCCCTCTACATCCCCTCGGGAGGGGGCTAATACCATCATCAGTCCCTCGCCCATCTTCAGTGCCAGCTCCACGCTCTTCCTGATTCTGGTGTTAGAAGCGTCGGCCGACGCATCCAATGCCAGGCGGTCCACCACCACCTCGATGGAGTGGTTCACGTAGCGATCCACTTTCATGCCCGGCTGCAGCTCTTTCAGCTCGCCATCCACGCGCACCCACATGAATCCCTTGCGGCGCACGCTGTCGAAGAGCTCGCGGTAATGTCCCTTGCGGTTCTTCACGAGGGGCGCCAGTAGCTGTACCTTCTGGCCGGCGTAGTCGTGGATCAGGAGATCTACAATCTGCTCCTCGGTGTATTTCACCATCGGTTCGCCCGTCTGCCACGAGAAGGCGTCGCCGGCACGGGCATAGAGCAGGCGCAGGAAATCGAAGATCTCAGTCGTCGTGCCCACCGTGGAGCGCGGGTTCTTGTTTGTTGTCTTCTGCTCAATGCTGATGACGGGCGAGAGGCCCGAGATCTTATCCACGTCGGGGCGCTCCATGCCGCCCAGGAAGTTGCGGGCGTAGGCCGAGAACGTCTCAATATAGCGGCGCTGGCCCTCGGCGAAGATGGTGTCGAAAGCCAGCGATGACTTACCCGAGCCGGACAGCCCCGTGATGACGGTGAGGCTGTGGCGCGGAATCTCCACGTCCACGTTCTTCAGGTTGTGAACGCGGGCGCCCTGTACCTTAATTGTCGGTTGCTCCTTCATCCTCGGTATATCGTGTCAGCACGTTCACATCCTTGCGGAACTTATACTCTATGCCGTCGGCGCCCTTGGCCACGACGTTCACGAAATAGACGCCGTCGCGGACGGTCTTGCCGTTCACCGTTCCGTCCCATCCGCCGTTGACATCGTTCCAAGAGTAGAGCTTCTGTCCCCAGCGGTTGAAGACGGTGGCCCTGAACTCCACGATGCTCTGGTGGGTAGATTTGGCGCGGTAGATGTCGTTCTTGCCGTCGCCGTTGGGCGAGAAGGCGTTGGGCATCTCCAGCTTCGATTCGGCCACGGTCACGGCGAATCGCACGGCATCATCGCCCTCTTCGGGGTAGATGACGGTGTCCGTGATCGTGCCGCCCACCGTCTTGTTGAATGTCACGCGAAGTTCCACGTAGAAGGTGCCGCTCTGCGAGAACGTGTATTCAAGGGTCTCGCCCGTGCGCGTCAGCACGTCGTACGTCTCCCATGTCTTGTCCGATGAATAGACGCGCCATTCGTAGCTGGGCTCATAGCCGTCGTAGTTCTCGGGGTTCGCCGTGAAGCGCCCCGTCACGGGCGCCTGTCCCGTGTACTCCGTGAGCTCCTCCTCGACCTCCTCACCGTCCTTCGTGTAGGAGAACACCGCCTTCGGCGAGCACGTCTGGGCCTGTGCCAAGAGGGGCGCCAGCAGCACTGCCGCCCATACGAAACCTTTCAGAAACCACCTCCTCATCATATCTTTCAATTTTCAATTCTCAATTTTCACCTGTCAACTATCACCTGTCAACTATCACCTGTCAACTATCACAGGCTTAGCACTTCCAGCGCCGTGATGAGCTCCTTCTTCAGCGGCTTGTCGCTCTTGACGGCGTTGGAGAACGGGACATAGACCACCTCGTCGTTGCGGATGCCCACCATCACGTTGCGCTGCCCGTCCAGGAGGGCGTTGATGGCGCCCACGCCTAATCGCGAGGCCAGGATGCGGTCCTGCGCCGACGGCGAGCCGCCGCGCTGCAGGTGGCCGAGGATGGAGACGCGCACGTCGTACTCCGGGTACTCGTTGCGCACGCGTTCCGCATAATACATGGCACCGCACTTGGGGCTCTCCGAGACGATGACGATGCTCGACGACTTCGACTTGCGGATGCCGCGCCCGATGAACTGCGCCAGCTGATCCACTGCCGTGTTGTCCTCGGGGATGATGGCAGCCTCGGCGCCCACGGCGATGGCCGAGTTCTGGGCCAGGAAGCCCGCATCGCGGCCCATCACCTCCACGAAGAAGATGCGCTCGTGGGAGTTCGCCGTGTCGCGGATCTTGTCCACGCACTCCATGATGGTGTTCAGCGATGTGTCGTAGCCGATGGTCAGGTCTGTGCCGTTGAGGTCGTTGTCGATGGTGCCGGGGAGACCGATGCAGGGCACGTCGTACTCCGCAGCGAACAGGCGCGCACCCGTCAGGGAGCCGTTGCCGCCGATGACCACGAGGGCGTCGATGCCGGCGGCCACCATGTTGTCGTACGCCTTCTTGCGGCCCTCCTCGGTCATGAAGTCCTTGGAGCGCGCCGTCTTCAGGATGGTGCCGCCGCGCCCGATGATGTTCGAGACGCTCTCAGTGGTGAACTCCTTGATCTCATTGTTGATGAGACCTTCGTAGCCGCGGTAGATACCCTTGACCGTGAAGCCGTTGGCGATGGCTGCGCGCGTGACGGCGCGGATGGCTGCATTCATGCCTGGAGCGTCGCCGCCCGACGTGAGAATGCCTATACAGTTAATCTTTCGCATAATCCTATTCTATTGATGTAGCCTGAAATCTCTGCGCAAAGGTACGGCTTTATCTTGAATTGCCAAAGATTTCTCTGCGATTTTGTTGGTTCGCCGGGAAAGTAAGTTCACCACGACCTTCTTGCCGTTCACGATGTAGATACCCTTCCGGGTGGTATCGTTCACGCGGCGGACGGCTTTCCTTGAAACAACAGGTACATTTGGCCTCTCCAGACTGTCAGCGGCTGCGGCCTGGCGTGCAGCAGCACGCTGCGGAGCTGTTGGCGGAAATGGGCGACAGGTACGGCGAGATGCACACCGTCAGAGTACGCTCACTCTTCGTCGGAACATCTGTGAGCTTTTCAACGTCCTCGAGAGCCGCCACGGGTGCTGGCGGTGCCGGGGGTGCGGCCGCCGGCTGCGCTCTGGGAGGGTGTAGGGGGCTGGGCCGGTGTGGCGTTGTGGGAAGGCGGTGTGGTGCTGTGGTAGGAGGGGTTGCCACGGGTAGAGCCGTGCGTGGTGCCATAGGGCTGGGGCGCGGAGCTGCCGTAGTGGGGTGCCGTGCTGGCCGTGGGTTTGTGGAAGTCGCGGTTTGCATAGTAGCTCTGGTTACCGGCGTTGTGGCCGCCGCGATAGGAACCATAGATGGCGGGGCGCTCGTAGAAGAAGCTGTGCTTCTGCGTGTAGCGTGAGCGCAGGATGAGGTCAAAGCTGTTCCGCTTGACGTAGGACATCGGGCGGTAGAAGTCGGCGATCTGTGTGTAGCGTTCCCACTGCCAGCCGCTCAGGACGTAGTGCAGGTCGGCGTTGCGACGCATCCAATAGACGCCTTCGAGGTCGGCGATGGTGGAGAGACCGAGCATGTAGTCGAGGTTGATTTCATAGACAGCCTCGTATTGTGAGAGGCTAAGGCTGAGCTCGTAAGCCATCTTGTCGGAGAGGAACAGGGCCTCGGTGCGGGCTTTGGAAAGACTCATGGCGGAGGCGGAGACCGCGAAGATTGCCAGAGCGGCGAAGAGGGTCATCAGGCGTTTCATAGTCGTATTTGTTTTGAGTGTTTTATGTCTTATGACGTTGCAAAGGAACAGCTTTTCCGCGACATACGAAAAGGAAAAGCCCGAAAACCGCAGGAGAAAATCCCTAAATACAATAATGGATTCCCGCATCCCGCGGGAATCCATTATTTATGAATGTACGCGTGTGTACGCGCGTGTGAGCTTAGTGAGGCTTACTCGCCCTTCTCCAGCTTAGCCTTCAGCTCGGCCAGTGCGTCGATGTCGCCGAGGGTGGTGCTGGCAGCCTGGTTCTGGATGACGGGCTGCTGCTCCTTGGCGGGGCGCTTGGCGGCCGCACGCTCAGCCTTGCGGGCCTCGCGCTGCTCGGTGCGGGCAGCATCTTCGTAGATGCGGCTGTGGGAGAGGATGATGCGCTTGCTGTCCTTGTTAAACTCGATGACCTTGAACTGGAGCTTCTCGCCCTGCTGAGCCTGAGAGCCATCTTCCTTGACGAGGTGCTTGGGGGTAGCGAAGCCCTCGACGCCGTACTCGAGCTGGATGACGGCACCCTTGTCGAGCATCTCGGTGATGGTGCCCTCGTGGACGCTGTCGCGCGTGAAGACGGTCTCGAAGACGTCCCAGGGGTTCTCCTCGAGCTGCTTGTGGCCGAGGGAGAGACGACGGTTCTCCTTGTCGATCTCGAGGACGACGACTTCGATGTCCTCGCCGATCTTGGTGAACTCGCTGGGGTGCTTGACCTTCTTAGTCCAGCTGAGGTCAGAGATGTGGATGAGGCCATCGACGCCCTCTTCGAGCTCTACGAAGACGCCGAAGTTGGTGAAGTTGCGGACGCGGGCGGTGTGCTTGCTGCCGACGGGGAACTTCACTTCGATGTTCTCCCAGGGATCTTCCTTGAGCTGCTTGATGCCGAGGGACATCTTGCGCTCCTCGCGGTCCAGCGTCAGGATGACGGCCTCGACCTCGTCGCCGACCTTCATGAAGTCCTGTGCGCTGCGCAGGTGCTGGCTCCACGACATCTCGCTGACGTGGATGAGACCCTCCACGCCGGGAGCGACCTCGATGAATGCACCGTAGTCGGCCATGACGACGACCTTGCCGTGCACCTTGTCGCCCACCTTGAGGTTGGGATCGAGTGCGTCCCAGGGATGGGGCGTGAGCTGCTTCAGGCCGAGGGCGATGCGCTTCTTCTCCTCGTCGAAGTCCAGGATAACGACGTTGAGCTTCTGGTCGAGCTCCACGACCTCATGCGGATCGCTGACACGACCCCAGCTGAGGTCTGTGATGTGCACGAGACCATCGACGCCGCCCAGGTCGATGAACACGCCGTAGGAGGTGATGTTCTTGACGGTACCCTCGAGGACCTGCCCCTTCTCGAGCTTGGAGATGATCTCCTTCTTCTGCTGCTCGAGCTCGGCCTCGATGAGGGCCTTGTGGCTGACGACCACGTTGCGGTAGTCCTGATTGATCTTGACGATCTTGAACTCCATCGTCTTGCCTACGAACACGTCGTAGTCGCGGATGGGCTTCACGTCGATCTGGCTGCCGGGCAGGAATGCCTCGATGCCGAAGACATCGACGATCATGCCGCCCTTGGTGCGGCACTTGATGAAGCCCTTGATAATCTCCTCGTTCTCGAGTGCGGCGTTGACGCGCTCCCAGCTCTTGGCGGCGCGAGCCTTCTTGTGGGAGAGAATGAGCTGACCTTTCTTGTCTTCCTGATTCTCGATATAGACCTCTACAGTGTCGCCGACCTTCAGCTCGGGATTGTAGCGGAATTCGTTGGCCGAGATGATGCCATCGCTCTTGTAGCCGATGTTCACGACGACCTCGCGCTTGTTGATGGAGATGACCGTACCTTCTACGACATCGTGATCAGCAACGCCCGTCAGGCTCTTTTCGTAAGCCGCAGCCTGATCTTCGCGGCTTTGCCCTGTCTGGGCACCACCCTGCTCGTAGCCTTCCCAGTCGAAGTCCTCGAGGGGCTGGATGTTTGTTAAGTTAGACATAGAGTTAATTAATAAAAGATGAATGTTTTGAAAACGTTAGACTTTATGTTGTCTCGACAATTTCTCGTGCGAGATTGCCTAAAGCGGGCGCAAAGGTACGCATTTCTCCCCAAAGTGCAATGAATCAGAGGCATTTATTTTCTCTCTGCCCTGTATTTTTTCCTGTCGCCGGAGCGGGGTCAGAAGTAGTCGGGGCTGTCGGGGTTGAAGAATTCGTGGATGACGGTGGGACGGCCGGCGACCTCGCCGAAGATGATGAAGAGATGGCGGTCGTACCAGATGCGGGTGTAGATGAAGGGGCTCACGAAGCGCTCGCGGTGGAGGGAGTAGATGGCCCAGAGGCCGTCCTGGCGCTGCACGTAGGCGTGGTAGCGGAAGATCTGGATGTCGCGGAACCGGGGCGGCAGGAGATGGTGGCGGCGGTAGGCGTAGATGCCCTTGCGGCCGCCACGGGTAGTGATCTCGAACTCTTGGTAGTAGTCCTCGGCCGAGAGGTAGGCGCCGATGAGGGCGGGCGGCAGCTCCTCGATGCGGAAGTGGCGGAGGAGCCCGGCGGGGTCGATGAGGAGCCACACCTTCAGGCGGCGCATCCGCGAGTGGGGCGGGATGCGCAGGAGCATGGCGTGGGTGAAATGGCGGTCGGCGACGGCATGGCGGTTGGTGATGAGGGTGCAGGCGCAGCGCAGGGTGGGGAAGCGGAGGGTGAGGTGGCAGGCGATGTCGTAGGTGACGAGGAGGTTGTAGAACTGCCCGGCACCGCTGTAGAGGTAGCTGTTCTGCGACAGCAGGCGGACGTAGTCCTGCAGGCGCATGGCGCGGAGGCGGAGGCGCGGCGTGATATAGTAGAGGTAGCCGGGGAAGAGCTCGTGGGGCGTGCGGCGCGGGATGGGGTAGCGGTAGTCGATGAGGGTGCCGACGAGGGCATCGTAGTTGCTGCCGTCGTAGCGCATGAAGCGGACGAGTTGCATGTCTTTGCGGCACAGCAGTGTGAAACGGTTCGTGCGCCAGATGCTGAAATGGAGGGCCATGTCGAGCGACTGCAGCTTTTGCTCGAAGAGGGCGCGCGGATGCCATCGTGCCCAGAGGCGACGATGGCTGCCGTTGACGGTGACGACGTGCTCCACGAGGCGGTTGCCGCGCATGGTGGGGGTGAAGGCCGACGGGAGACCGCAGTGGGCGGGCAGGCGACCGCAGGGCAGGTCGGCGCAGGCCAGCGTGAAGAGCTCTACGGCGATGAGCTGCAGGCGCATACCGTCCCATCGCTGGGCGGGTTTGCCGGCCGGCGTGGCGCGGCTGACAGGGGCGTAGTGGAAGCTGATCTGGATGCCCCAGACGCGGAAGTAGGTGATGTGCTCGTGGCAGTCGTGGTAGATCTGCACGCCGCGGACGGGGTAGAGCGTCAGGTGCTCGAAGAGGAGGGCGGCGGCGCCCTTGACGTAGCCATAGACCACCATCTTGCGACCCCACGGCTGCTTGACGGCGGCGTTGAGCAGGTTCAGGGCTGCCAGCAGGGCGAAGCACTCTGCGGCATCGGCGGGCGGGAAAAGACGGGAGACGACATCGACGGCCCGGCGGACGTGGTCCGGGGTGAGGGCGGCAGGCGCCTGCCCCGACTCATAGATGTGCCGGACGAGCGAGAGGGTGGGCGTTGGTGAAGCGCTTATCGCTGGCGGATGATAGTCTGTGCGCGGTCGGGGCCTACGGAGAGAATGGTGATGGGCGTCTGCAGTTCGCGCTCAAGGTAGTCGATGTAGTCGCGGAAGGCCTGCGGGAACTCCGTCTCGGAGGTCATCGTGGAGAGATCCTCGCTCCAGCCGGGGAGGTCCTGATAGACGGCTGTCCAGCCTTCGGTGTCGTAGGGCATGTCGGTGGTGCGGCGGCCGTCCTTCTCATAGGCCACGCAGGCACGGATGACGGGGAAGCCGTCGAGGACGTCGGACTTCATCATGATGAGCTGCGTGACGCCATTGATCATGATGGCGTACTTCAGCGCCACGAGATCGACCCATCCGCAACGACGGTTGCGGCCCGTGACGGCGCCGTACTCATGGCCGATCTCGCGCAGGCGATCGCCGGTCTCGTCGAAGAGTTCCACGGGGAAGGGGCCTGCGCCGACGCGGGTGCTGTAGGCCTTGAAGATTCCATAGACCTCGCCAATCTTGTTCGGCCCTACGCCGAGACCCGTGCAGACGCCGCCGGTGGTGGTGCTGGAGGAGCTCACGAAGGGGTAGGTGCCGTGGTCGATGTCGAGCATGGTGCCCTGTGCGCCCTCGGCAAGGACGTTCTTGCCCTCGGCCAGCAGGCGGTTGATCTCGATCTCCGTGTCGGTGAGGGGGAACTGGCGCATATACTCAATGCCCTCGAGCCAGAGACGCTCCTCGTCGGTGATGTCGTAGTCGGTGTAGTGGAGGTCGCGGAGCTGCTGCTCGTGGCGCGCTTTCAATGCCTGGTATTTCTCGTTGAAACCCTCGAGGATGTCGCCCACGCGGAGACCCGTGCGGCTGGCCTTCTCGCTGTAGGTGGGTCCGATGCCTTTGCCGGTGGTACCCACTTTGTTCTTGCCCTTGGCGGCCTCGTAGGCGCGGTCGAGGACGCGGTGCGTGGGCAGGATGAGGTGGGCGCGAGTGCTGATGTGGAGGCGGCTGCGGAGGTCGTAGCCGGCGGCTTCGAGCTCGCGCGCCTCGGCCATGAACAGGTCGGGAGCGATGACACAGCCGTTGCCGATGATGTTGAGCTTGCCCTCGTCGAAGATGCCGGAGGGGATGGAGCGGAGGACGAACTTCTTGCCTTCGAAGATGATGGTGTGACCCGCATTGGGGCCACCGGCGAAGCGCGCTACGACATCGTAGCGGGGCGTGAAGACATCGACGACTTTGCCCTTGCCTTCATCGCCGAAGACGATGCCCAGAAGGGCGTCAACATGACCTTGTTTCATGACTTATTCTGTTTTTTGTTGTGGGAAGCGTTTTGTTGGTAGAGGCGTAGCTGGCGCCGCATTTGGCGCATGCAGGTGGCGCAGGTGCCATAGACATAGACGATGCGGTGGCTGACGGTGAAGGTGCGCGGGCGGTAGGTGTCGAGGCTCGCGGCGAGCTCCTTGCTCTTGATGCGCGTGATGCGGTGACAGTCGGCGCAGATCTGGTAGCTGCGCGGGCGGTCGTCATCGATGCGCTCGAAGACGGCGGAGGACGAAGAGAAGGGGTGCTGGATGAGCAGGTTGGCCTGCACGAGGAGCTGTGCCGTCTGGTAGAGTGTGCCGGTGCTGACGGGGAAGCGCCGCTCCTGCATCGTCTGCTGAAGCTCTTCGATGGTGAAGGTGCCCTCGAGGTCGTAGATGGCGCGCAGGATAGCGTAGCGCTCCTTGGTCTGGCGCAACTGGTGGGCAATCAGAAAAGTTCTGAATTGCTCGGCGACGGTCTCTTGTATGTTGGCTTTTTCGCTCATGCGGCGACAAAGTTACAGCTTTTCCGCTGAACGGCCAAAGAATGTAGCGTAATTTAACTTGCCAAAATACGATCCGCACGGCGCGCGGCCTCGGGAGAACTCTCGCCGTAGCGCAGGAGTGCGTTCTGGACGGCTTTGCGCAGGGGCAGCGAGGCGGTGGGCAGTGTGGCGGCAGCCTGGTCAAGGAACTCCTCGGCGGCGTCGGGGGCAAGCTCGGCGCCGTTCATCAGCAGGCGCCCCAGGACGAGGAAGCCGCAGAGCTGCTGCACGGGGCGCTCGGCGGCCATCCACTGGAACGACAGCTCGGCGGCGTAGGGCTGGCGCGAGAGCAGATCCATCGAGAGCAGCTGCGCCAGCTCCGCCTGCTCGGGGCGCAGGCTGCTGACCCAGAGGTCGGCCATGTCGGTGTCGAACTCCTCGGCGGGGAAGAGCATGATGGCCAGCAGGCGGTACTCGCGGACGTCCTCCTGCCAGAGCTCCAAGGCCAGACGGCGGTCGGGGGTGTAGCCGGCGGCAATCTCGCGCAGGCGCGGCAGCTCAATGCCGTAGGCGAGGCGGTAGCCCATGCCGCTCTCGCGGATGGCCTTTGCGGCGACGCCGTTCATGGCGGCGCGGAGGTCGGCGCGGAGTTGGGGGAGGAGGTCGGCGGACGAACCGCCGACAACGGGACGGGGGGAGTTACTCATTAATATAAGGGAGGGTGCTGTATTCTTGGCTGTAGCGGAGCATCTGGTGGTCGTAGGCTTCGCCGTAGCGGATCTGCACGTCGGTGATGTGGCCGTCTTTGTCCTCTGTCACGATGTACTCGGGGTTGATGAAGCCCTTGTAGGGCGCCAGATCGAGGGCTTTGTAGCGGGCGAGAACCTCGGCGTGGAGCTCGGGATCGACCTTCACGGCGTAGGTCTCGATGAGGCGGCGGGCACCTTCGTAGTCGCCCTCGCTCTTCACGCGCTGGATCTCAGCCAGCAGCTCGCCGAAGAGGTGGCGCAGGGCGGCGTAGTCGTTGATCTGCACGTAGGTCTTGCCATCGCACTGGATGAGCTCCACGGCGGGTCTGCTACCCTCATCGGATGCTGAGGGAACTGTGGCGGCGTCCGCTGAGGATAAAGCGTGCTCCAGCACCCAATGGGCGATGAGGGCGCGGTTGCGCATGTGGGCCTCCTCGATGGTGTTGCCGGCCTCGATGCGCACGAGCTGCGTCATCAGACCGTTCATCAGATAGGTGTAGTACTGGCTCTTGTAGGCATCGGCGTTGGGCGTGAGGCCGAGCTCGGTGAGCTTCGGGTCGGCGATGTAGTAGAGGCCGAAGAGATCGGCACGCGCCTCCTCGATGGCGCTACCGTAGGCCTTCAGCGAATCCGGGTCAACGCCCGGGAGGAGCTTGCCGGAGCCGTGGCCGAGGCACTCGTGGAGGTCGGTGTGGAGGTCGTCGCACACGTCGCCGTATTTATTTATAAGTTCGCGCGTGGGTGCGTCGATGACGAACTCCTCCTGGAAGCCGTTGCCGCGGGCTGCCTTGTTATAGGCATCGGTGAGGTTGCCGATGGTGACGCTCTTGGAACCGTGCTCGGCGCGTACCCAGTTGCTGTTGGGCAGGTTGATGCCGATGGCGGTCGAGGGATAGAGGTCGCCACCGAGGATGGCGGCGGTGATGACCTTGGCGGTGATGCCGCGGCAGTTCTCCTTCTTGAAACGGGCATCGACGGGCGAGTGGTCCTCGAACCACTGCGCGTTGGCAGACAGCTTCGTGGTGCGCTCGGTGGCGGCTTTGTCCTTGAAGTTGGCATAGCCCTCCCAGCTGGCCTTCATGCCCAGCGGGTCGCCGTAGCTCTCGGTGAATCCATTGGTGAAATCGACATCGCCCTCGGTGTCCTCCACCCATAGGATGCTGTAGGCGTCGAAGGTGCGGAGGTCGCCTGTGTGGTAGTACTCGATGAGCTTGTCGATGACGGCCACTTGCTTCTCGCTCTCGGCGACCGTCTTGGCCTTTTCAAGCCAGTAGATGATGCGGTCGATGGCCTGGCCGTAGAGACCTCCGCTGCGCCATACCTTCTCAGTGAGCACACCGTTCTCCTTCACGAGGCGGCTGTTCATGCCGAACATAATGGGGTGTGCGGGATCGGGGTCAGCCTCCTTCATGCGGAGGTAGAAGTCCTCGGCCTCTTGCTGGGTGACGCCCGGGCCATAATAGTTACCGGCACTCGTGAGCACAAGGTCCTGGCCGTCGGCCTGGTTGGTGCGCTTGGGCATCACGCTGGGGTCGAAGATGACGGGGAAGAGTTCCTCTGTGTCGAAGGGCAGCTTCGCGGCGTCGATGTATTTTAATGCTGCGCGCAGGAAGTCCTCGGAAAAGCCGGGCTGGAACTTCTCGGAGCCGTAGTGGTGGTGGATGCCGTTGGAGAACCAGACGCGCTTGAGGTAGATAACGAACTGCTTGAAGTCCTCACTCTCACGGTCGCCAGTGTAGTCGGTGTAGATGGTTTCCAGCATCTTGCGGATGCGCAGGTTGTAGCGTCCGTTCTGATCCCAGAGGATGTCGCGCCCGCTGAGCGCCGCCTCGGAGAGGTAGTAGATGAGCGTCTTCTGCCGGAGCGACAGCTCGTCGAAGCCTTCGACCCGGTAGCGCAGCATCTGAAGGTCTGCGAAGCGCTCGTCGTTGTACTGGAATTCTGTTTCTTCTTTCTGGGTGCCACAGGAGGTGGCGAGGGTAGCTGTGATAATCAGCATGCTGAGTGTGAGGATTTGACGATTCATGGAGCTTTATTCTGTTTTGCCCTTCCCGCCCTTGGGTTGTGCTAGGCGCGCGAAGAACTCATTCTGGTATTGCTTGGGCGTCTTGCCATAGGCGCGGAAGAACGCGGAGTAGAACGACTGCCGGTTGGCGAAGCCGCTCTGGGTGGCCACGGTGCCCATGTTGAGGCTCTTCGTGCGCTTGTCCGTCATGACGGCGATGGCATCGCGCAGGCGGTAGCCGGCGATGAGCGTGGGGAAGTTCGTCTGGAAACGCAGGCTCACGGCGGCGCTGATGTAGCGGGCGTTGGTGCCGATTTCCTCTGCCAGACGCTGGGCGTTGTAGCGCGGGTCGCGATAGCGCTTCTCTACAATCATCTTGCGCAGGATCTGTTCGTAGATGTCATCGATGACTTCCGTTCTGATGGCTGTTCGGTAGAGGGCCGGTGCCTCTTTCTTTTCGCGGAGGTTGTACTTGGTCATAAGGGATGAGATGTCAGTGTTTTTGTGTTGTTTTTGGATGATTGCGTTGCAAAAGTAGTCAGAAAACGGCGATGGCGGGCAATGGTGGATAGAAAAATGTATGACAGACGCTCCGATTTATGATTTTTTAAGAAACAACGCGGATGCTTGTTCGTGGGCTTGCAGCCGCAACTCGTGCTGTGCGAGCTGCTGCAGGAGGTCGCGCTGCTGGCGTTCCAGCTCGGCGAGTTTCTCCTTTAGCGCCTTGTGCTCGGCGTCGCCGTTGCCGGAGATGGGGCGCAGCCCCTCTGCTTGCAGGGCGATGATTTGTGCACGCAGATAATCGACGCGCGCTTCCGTCGTGGCCTGATCCAGCTGCACCTGCCGCACGCGCTCCCGGATGACGCTCCACTCGCGGTCGCCCGCCAGCACGCGCTCCAGCTCTGCTGCCTGCACGGGCGGGTGGCTGGCGTTGTAGCGGTTCATCCAGAGATCCAGGTCGCGGCGCTCCTCGGCGAGGATTGCTTCCTGGTCGTGGGTGTGGCTGTCGAGGAACTGCTTGAGAGCTTGGGCGGCCAAGAGTGCCCGCAGCTGCTCCTGATATTCCTTCTCGGCATGTTCCAGGGTTGCCATCTGCACGGCGTAGAGGTCGCGGGCGTGCTCGAAGAGCGCCTTGCCGTCGCCTTCGGGAATCAGCTTCTGGAGGGCGTTCCCGGCTTTCTCCGTCTGCTCGCGGAGCTTAGCTACGTAGGCTTCCCCGGTGGCGATGTCGGTGAGCATCTGCTGGTGGCAGCTCTGCAGGATGTCGCCCTCGGTCTTCAGGCGCATCTCCTCGAGCGCATCGGTGTGCAGGCGGCTCTCGGTGGCTTCCCACTGGTCGCGCAGCCCTTGGATGTGCTGCTTGAGGCTCTCGGGTGCTTTCTTCCACTGTGTGAACCATTCGGGAAGCGTGATGGCCTGTTCGAGGGCGTCGTAGCGCTGGCGGTAGGCGTTGGTTGATTGCTGCAGGCGCTGGTTTAGGCGCTCCACCTGCCCTGCCATCACCTGGCAGGCGGTGTTCGCCTCGTTCAGGCGCACGCTGAGGTCGTCGGCCTGCTGTTGCAAGTGCTTGATCTCGACGCTGATGTTGGAGATGGAGTCGAGGTGGAAGGTGAACGCCTCCAGCTCTTTCTCTGCATTCTCTGCATCTACGGATGTCTTCTCGATGAGCAGTTGAATGAGCGTCTTGCGTGCCTCGCGGTTGGTGGAGGGGGAGCAGTCGGAGAACGACGGGTCGAGGCTGCGGAACGTCTGCCACTCGCTGACGTCGCCGCTCTGGCGCTGGCGCAGGATGCTGAGGTGCTCGTTCTCTGTCTCTAAGCGGGTCAGCGTCTGCGTCAGGTCTTTCTGCAGTTCGCCGAGCTCGCGGCGCTTGCCGTCGAGCTCGCGGCGCAGCAGCTCGCACTCGGCTTTCAGCGAGGCGATGAGGGCGTTCTGCTCGATGATGGTCTCGCCCTCCCAGGGGTGGTGCGTGGCGCCGCAGACGGTGCAGGGCGTGCCCTCGGCGAGGTCGGTGCGCAGCTCGATGACGTTCTGGCTCTTCGAGAGCGTCAGGTGGTAGGTCTTGTGCTCCAGCTGTTGCGAGAGCTGGCGCACGTCGGTCTCCAACGTGTCGATGTCGCGGTGGAGATGGTCGGCGTGGAGGCGCAGTTGCGTGATGTTCTGTTCTTTTTGCTCGATCAGGTCGTAGCCCGTGGCGATGCCGTGCCAGAGCGACGCACTCATCTTGAGCATCAGCAGACGACTGCGTAGCTCCAGGGCGCGGCGCTGTAGCGTGTAGCTGTCCTGTCCTGCGATGCCGCGGCGGTGGCCGTCGGCCTCCTCTTGCTTGGAGCTGATGGCGGCGCTGAGGTTCTGGCTCTCTGTGAAGAGGCGGCCGAGCTGTTCGTCGCGTTCGCTTTGGCGGCGCGTGGCTTGGTTCAGCTCTTGGCGGAGCGTCTCGCGTTGCTCCGAGACGATCAGCAGCTCATCGAGCATGATCTTCACGGCGTCGCTGCGCTGAAGCATCTGATGGTGCACGTCGAGCGCTTGTCGCTGCACGCGCAGGTCGGTCATTTCCTGTTGCAGTTGCTCCATCGCCTTCTGGTTCTCGGCGATGCTCTTCTGCAGGATGCTGTCGCGTTCCCGCTGCTGTCGGAGATCCTCCTCCATCGTGTCGGCGTGTTGCCGTCCCTCTTCCGCCTGGATGGCGAGGCGTTCTCCTTCGCTCATCTTCAGCGCCGTAGCTTCTAATCGCTGTCGGGCGTCCTCGACCTTCTCCTTCTCAATGAGCATCTGCTGCTCGGCGGTGTCGGCGCGGCGCTGCACGGTGTCGATCTCAGCTGCTTGGCGGCCGCTGGCTTGGCGCGTCTGCTCAATGTCGCCGGACAGCAGATGGATGCGCTGCACCTGCCCGCTCACGGGCTCGAAGGCCTCGAAGCGTTCCAGCTCCTGGCGCTCCGTCTGCGTGATGGCCATCTCCTTGTTGACGCGGAACAGGCGTTCGCGCTGCTCTACCAGTTCTGTGTTGACGGTGAGGAACTGATGGAGGCGCTCCTGCTGCCGCTTCAGCTCCACGCAACTGTCATCCAGGTGTGCGAGCTTCGTCAGGCAGAGCCGTCGGCTCTCGTGAATCTGTTGCAGGGTGACATCGTCGAGCAGCTGCTCATGTAACCGTGTGCGCGAGACTTCCTTGCGGAAGAACGTACGCATCCAATTCCGGACATCCTCGGGGATGGGCGCTTCGAAGCGCTCGCCCCACCATTGGCACAACTCCTCTTCCATCTCTTCGGGACGGTAGGGCAGGGAATCGTAGTGATCAGTCATCGTTCAATCGTTCAGTCCTTTCAGCCAGGTCTCGGTGAGCTTGGGCCAGATGAGGCCGGCGCCGCTACGCATACCGTAGCCGTGGCCGCCTTTGGTGAGATAGTGGAGCTCGATGGGTGCGCCGGCACGTTGCATGGCGTCGGCGATGGTGAGCGAGCTGGGACCGCTGTATTTCACATCGTCCTCTGTGCCAAACACGAAGAGGGGCGAGGTGCTGGCGGAGACGGTCAGCTCCGGCGTCAGCGTGTGGTCGGGACCTTCATCCAGATAGGCGGGGTAGATGAGGATACCGAAGTCGGGGCGACACGACTGCTGGTCGATGTCGTCCTGCGCTTCATAGGCGGGCTGTGCCCAGCGTGTGGCAGCACGGCAGGAGAGCGAGGCACCGGCAGAGAAGCCGATGATGCCCACCGTCTTGTAGCCCTTGGCGCGTACCGTGCGGATGGCGCGCTGCGCATCCTGAAGGGCGCCTAAGCGGTTCTGCGGCACGCGGTATGCCAGCACGTAGGCCTGATAGCCCTGCCCTGCCAGCCATTGTGCCACCTCCTGCCCTTCCTTGTCGTAGGCGAGAATGTTATAGGCTCCGCCTGGGCATACGATGACAGCTTTACCGTTCTTCTTCTCTGCCGCAGGTTCAAAGACCTCCAGCGTTGGGTTCGTGACCTTGTCGAAGCGCAGCACCTTATCGTTTCCCATCTTGACTACGGGCGCCGTCTTGGCCTCCTTGGCATCAGGTATGGTATTGGGCCATACGTCAAACGTCTTATTCACATATTGCGCTTGAGCCACTGTGAACGTGAATGTTGCTAATGTAGCAAAGATAATATGTTTCATAGGACGTATTTTATTTGGCCAATCCAAAGACATCGGAGAGTTCCTTCATCTGCGCATCCGTCATGCCGTCGGGTTCGAAGCCCATGTTCTTGCCGGCGATGTAGATGAGAGCTGCTTTGTTGAGGACATCCACCTGGTCGAAGGCGCTCATGATGTCGGTATCTACGGCGAAGACCCCGTGCTTCTCCCACATCACCACGTCGTAGTCATCATCGATGGCCTTGATGGTGGCGTCAGCCAGCTCTACGCTCGACGGCAGCATATACGGCACCATGCCGAGACCGCGCGGGCAGAATGCCTTCGTCTCGGGAATCATCGACCACAGCATCCGCGTGGCCACGTCCTTCTCCATGAACTTCTTGTTGTGCGTCAGCGCCACCAGCTCGATGGGGTGCGTATGAAGGCTGGCGCGGTAAGGCGAGCCCTTGGCCAGCAGGTAGTCGTGCACAGCCAGGTGCGAGGGCAGTTCCGACGTCGGCTTCACCGCCTTGTCAGCGATGATGACATACGAGGCGCAGTCGTCCAGGATGCGGATGATGCTCCCGTTGTCCATCGGCCAGCGGGCTAGGTCGCGCATACGCATCTGCGTACCTTTACAATAGAAGTAGCAACCCTTCAGGTGGGGCAGGGTAGTGCCAATCTGGTACACTGGCGAGATGGCGGGCAACGCCTTGATCTCGTCATCCACCTGTTCCGTGATGTTCACCGTGATGTTGCCGCCATTGCGCTCGGCCCATCCCTTTTGCCACAGGTAGCCAGCCACCTCTGCCACATCACCCACTACTCTTTTCAGTTCGTCTCTGTTCTCAAGAATACTTTCCATAGTTGTTTATTTCGTTAATCTTTTCGTTGTTGGTCACACAATCATCTTCCGATGCACTTTTCGGGTGCAAAGTTACAACTAATTCTTTACCCGCACCGCCAAAAGCCCCAAAATTTTTTCTCACTCATGTATTACCCTCCCTAATTTATTCGTATGATACCTCTTCCGCCGCCATCAGCACCCCACCATCGTCCTCCTCCTCAAACAGCGGATAAACCATCTCCCCTGGTTCCCCTCTCCCCTTGGAGAACGCTTGGGAGTGAGGCTGCAAACAATGATCCTGCAGCCAGATATGATTCAGCGTGAACGCTATTGACTCCAGTGTCTCCTCCCGCCTCTTGGACGTCAGTTCGCACTCCCACACCGTGATGCAGTGCCATCCCATCGCCGCCAGCTTCCTCAGTTCCTCCCTGTCCCGCTCTTTATTCCTCCGTATCTTCGCCACCCAGAACTCCCTGTTCGTCCGCGGAATCTTGCAGCACGCCGAACTCTCCATTATGAATTGTGAATTATGCATTGTGAATTGAATTTCGTGTCCATGCCAGAAGCACCCATTCACGAACACACACGTCCTGTACTTCCTCAGCACCAAGTCCGGATGCCCCGGCAGCCGCCTGTCATTCAGCCTATATCGGAATCCCCTCTTCCACAGCCCCCTCCGCACAATCATCTCCGGCTTCGTGTCCTTCGACCGAATCGCCGCCATATTCCTGTGCCGCTGTTGTGGAGTGAGCTTATCCATGATACAGGCTCTCCAGATTCTCAAATGTAGTGTCAATAAAAGTGTCCTTGATCATACCTCTGGTGCTTATTTTCACGAAATCATCCGATAGACTCCGACAATACGACAGTTCAAAGGCCAGACGAATGTCGTCCGTTACCTCTGTACCTTCCAGTTGTATGGTCAGCAAGTCCATCTTACTTCTATCTACCACCAAGGTTCTTATCTACCACCTTTTTAGGTGGTTGATACCAGCAGAATATTACGGCGAACATTTTTATTGGTTCCTGTCCGCTCCATATAGCCTTTATCCTGCAAGGTCTTCAAGTGCTTTTGGACAGCAGACGGATTGATCGACAAAAACTTTGCCATTTCTGGAATAGTTATCGAAGGATTGTCTATCAAAAGCCTTAAGAGCTTTACAACGGTTTCATTCTTTATCGTCACGAACTCTCCATTAAGCCACCAAACACTATCAGCCTTTTCACTCAAGAATCTCAAATTAGCCTCCAGCGTGTTTTCCATCTGTTGCGATATATAGGCAACAAAATCACGAGCCTGTTCCAAAGAAGCATGTGCACCAGCTGACGGAATCGGCCCCACATTTTTGTCGGCTTTGCCCAATGCATCGAGATACTGTTTCTTAGCACTGCTCCGAATCACCAGCATCGGATAGTCATGTTTCGTCAGAATATAGTTCATTATCAGACGGGCAATACGACCATTTCCATCTTCAAACGGGTGGATACGTATATAACGATAGTGAAACAAGGCTGCCAGTTCTATCGGTGACATAGACTTTTCTGCCTCTAACTGATTATACCAAGCAACCAAATCCGCAATCAAGGCTGGTGTCTCCTCTGGTGAAGCATACTCAAAGCGTTCTCCTGACGGTGTGATGACGGAATTGGGGCGCGTTTTGTAACAACCCGCATGAACCACGTAACTCGTATTTACGCCACCAGGCAATTGCCTATAGACGGTATAGTCTTCTCGCAACATCGTTTGATGAAGAGTGCGGATGAAAAACTCTGTCAGTGGTTTGTTCTTCTCGTTAGCCTCTTCCTGCATCATCTTCAAGCAGACATTGTGAGCCTTCATCTCTTCAAGATCCTTCATGTTGGCTTCACCGACCACACGACCAAACATCAGCAATAGTTCCGTCTGCCCATACGTCAGGGTATTGCCCTCAATATGGTTGCTATTGTAGTTGAACTCCAGCATGAACTTTCTGTTCAGCCGCTGCAGATATTCTTCCTTGACAGGCTGCAGGCTCTGCCATTCCTGATATAACTCTTCTATCTTTCCTATATACATATCATGTAAACAAATAAAATTTGGGCAAATTTTCTTGCTTTTTCTGCACCATTTGTATGAATCCCGTTAAGTCGCTTATTTCGGATTGATACTCTTGCGGGAAACTGGCAATGTATTTGTGTGGAACAACGAGCGTCAAGCGGGAGTCGTGCATTTCTTTTAATTGATTCTTGGAGATTCCTTGTTGCAACGTGAATAGGAACTTGACATCTACACGGTCGGCCTCGGTCAGGACCTGGCGCCAGCGGTCTTTGCAGGTGGTTTTTGCGCCCAGCACAATCAAGTCGTCGGCAGGGAACTGCAAGTTGTGGTAGCACTCGGCGTTGGGGAAGAGGAAGTCGGGCTTCTTGTTGTCCTCGGTGACGGCTTGCTCTTCAAAGACCAACTCGTTCTTTGTGAAAATGTCGGCGAGGTGATGTTCGAGCGACTTCCCGGCACGGGACTTGCGGCGGTTGAGCACTTCGTTTGCCATTTGCACAAAGGCGTCAATGCTGCCGAATGGCTTTGTCATGACATCAGCATAGACCTTTTCCTCCATGCACTTGAACAGGCGGTACTCGGTATCGACCCAGTTCAGCAGCACCTCGTCGGGCTTGCTTTTCAGCATTGCGTCGGCCACGCTGTATGCCTTGTTGAAACAATCACGTGCGCCTTGTGCCATCTGGCGGGTTTCTGGGAAGTCGGAAAAGAGGTCAACAAATTCCTTTAGGAGATGAGCAATCTTCACGTCGGGCTTGACAATTCCGGCCACGTCTATAAGCTGGTTGGTTTCGTCGGGAGCGAGGTTGAACGTGGCAAAGAACTCATCTATGTCCTCGTCGCTGCTCAAAACATAGCCAGCGTAGTCCTCTTCAGTGAATTTAGCCAAGATGAGCAGGTCACCAACGTTATCATCCTGCAAGAATGGAAATCCGTGACCAAAGCGAGTGATGCGGTATTCGTTGCGCGTCTTTTGGCCGTAGTATTTCATACAGCTTTCGGTCGTAAAGTCATCCTGCCATTTGACTTTTACGGTTTTCTCCTTAAACTCTCCCTTAACGCCGGGCTTGTCGAAAAGCAGGGAGGATGCGCACTTTGGAATGTAGAAGCCTGCTTGATGTGAGCCTGTGGTTCCAGTGTCGTTGCCCGTGATGAAACGACACCACGCGGCCTTAGATTGTTGCACGCTGCGGATTGCGGAGTTCAATATTTCGCTCATAGTCGTTGATGGTTTGGATGATTTGCTCTGATACTGCGGTAATGAGGGGAACGATGACGGAGTTTCCGCACTGACGATAGGCCTGAACATCGGAAACTTGGTCGAGGCGGTAATTGTCGGGATAGCCCATCAGTCGGGCGCACTCGCGAGGCGAGAGTTTGCGGGGATTCACGCCGTCGCCTTGTGGAATTAGAATTTCGGAACCATCTTTGTAATAACGGGCACTGAGGGTTCGGCTGATTCCGTTAAGGTCTACGAGACCGAAACCGAAACCGTTGCCCTTGGCCTTGTGCTTCTCCGCGTAGGCTTGCAGATAGCCCCAAAGTTTATTGCTCAAAGTATATTTTGGGTCGGCGTTGGGGTCGAGTATTTCGCGGATGGCTCTTGTGGCTTCGTGCTGCTCTGGGAATGTGAAGTTTTCCTCGCCGTGGTATCGCTCGCGGTCGAAGCCGACAATCATAATGCGCTCTCGGTGCTGAGGAACGTAGGTCTGGCCGTCCATCACTTGGTAATGGATGGAGTAGTTCAGTTCCTCCAGCGTCTCGCGTATTACACGGAAGGTGTTGCCCTTGTCGTGTGAAGTCAGATTCTTCACGTTTTCAAGATAGAAAGCCTTTGGGCGATGGCGGCTGATGATGTCGGCCACGTCGAAAAAGAGTGTTCCCTGCGTCTTGTCCTTGAAGCCCGTCTCGCGTCCGAGGCTTTTCTTCTTGGAAACGCCAGCGATGGAGAACGGCTGGCAGGGGAAGCCTGCACAGAGGATGTCGAAGTGCTCTGGGATATAGCCTTTGGTCGATTCCTTTGTGATGTCGCCAAAAGGCATTTCGCCGAAGTTCGCAAAGTAGGTTTTCTGTGCGTACTTGTTCCATTCCGAAGAAAAAACGCACTTGCCGCCTTGCGCTTGCATGGCCAGGCGGAAGCCGCCCATGCCCGCGAAAAGGTCAATGAATGTAAATTGTGCTGGTTGCGGGTCGGGGAATGGAACTCGGAAGAAATCGGCAAACAAGTAGTATTCGGCAGGGTTCTCGGCAACTCTCCACGCATATTCCTCATAATCCTCAATATCTTCTACAGCATTCTTCCGCTCCAAAAATTCTTGGATGGCCAGCACGATGTCCTCGCGCCTGCCTCTCGCCTCGATGTCGTTGCCCTCAATTCCTCCATTGTGAAGGAACTGGCTCAGCACCGCCATCTGATTCTCGTATGATGTCTCGCCATAAATCTTGATGCCCTCCTCGGTGATTTCCTCGGGGAAGGCTTCAAGTTTCAGGTCGTCTTTTTCTTTCTTCTTTGCCATATTTTTAGTTTGAGAGCACTAAAAAGCCCCCTTTTCGTTTTTAAAAAAGAGGGCGTAGAAGAAAGAAGTGTTTAACCAAGGCCTTGCACAGCCCACATCAGACAACAACTATTCTGTCCACGCCCTCATGTTGAAGAGCGTAAACACCCGTTGCCTTGTCTAACCGATGTGTTCGTTGAAGTGCAAGTTCTGGTTAATCAGTCTCGTCAAGGATGTTCAAGACTCAATTATTATTTATGTCATATTCTCAGTTTTATTGTTTCTTATAATGTTTTCATTTGCTATTGGCTTATCACCAATCATATTTCGTATACAAAGGTAAGCATTTTCTGCGACATTAAAGAAGAAAATCGTCTAAATGGATTCCGACAATACTCATAGAGCACTTTCGTTATCTGTTCTTCCGTCCAATTTTTATTCACGTTAGTCATATAGTTACTTTATTATTCGATTTCGACTTACCTACTAACTTTTCCGAGTTACCCATTAAGTGTATTATAGTTACCCACTAACTCGAGACACGTGCAGTTATCGTTGAGTGTAGCTTTACATCTGCTCGTCATTAATAGTTTTCTCTTCATTATTAACTATTGTAACCAATGCTTGTTTGTTTCTTAGAAGAAAGCCGTATATGGGATTTATTTTGGCATTCTTAAGGGAGTAATCATATTCAGCTATCAAATCTGATACGGATTCCTTTAAGGTTTTACCCTCGATGTATGAAACAAGTCCTTTGGTAGCACATTTCACAAAAATGTCCTCATATGAAGGAACTACCCATGCTTTATTATTATATCCTACATAACCTAAAACATACGACTCGTTAAATTCCTTTCCAATACCGTTTGCAGAATAACATGCGAATGTGTAAAATACAGAACTATAAAAGTTTTTTACGTTATCATTCGCTTTTATATAAGTATCTTTACCACACAGAAGAGAGTCATCTGTTCCATGAGAAAAAGCAGAAAACACATACTCATCTGCTTCTGATGTGTAGTTGTTTACATTTCCTTTGGTTAAATAGCCTGAAGTCAAAGACTCATAGGTGAAGCCGTTCTCCACAGCCACCTCGCGAATTTTGTCGTGACAAGATTGGAAGAAATGGCCAAGCAATTTATCTTCGTTGTCACAAGCTATGTATATGGGATTATTCATGATGTTCTTTTTCCATTAATTCAATTGTAAGATTGACCAAGTCCTGTGTAAATTCCTTACCTTTTGGCGTGTCTTTTCGAACTTCATCCAACATTTGGTTTAAAGAGATGGTCTCTCCACCTGTAGATACAGCAAATATATCGTCATGATTACCTGGCTGTGCCATTATCCAGCGCTCTAATGCATTGGATAAAGAATAGTTCATATCAGCATCAGCTCGTTTAACCAATTCCACCATGTTGTCAGTTGATTCAACTTTGTCCCGGATTGCGTATGTCTTTAGATTGATCAAGCTGAAAAATTCCGAAGTCTTTTCATCTAAACCTGTCCATATAATAACAGGTATTTGATATGACAAATCTCTTAACGAGGCAAGAGTTCTATATCCACTCTCCCCACCGGATAATTTCAAGTCAAGTAATAGAATGACCTTACTTCCTAAAGACTCCTTTATTGCGGCTATCGCATCTGAAGCTTTTTTAAACAGCTTTACTTCGGCAAAAGCTTGTCCAAGCTTTACTATAATGGGATGGTTACTTTTTAGTTCATCATCTACAATGTATACTTTTGTTTCTGACTTTTCCATGTCGTTTATTTGTTAAAAGGTAATGTTATTAAAAATGTTGCACCATGTTCTGTATATTCGGGTTCTACAACCTTTATTTCACCATTCAGTGCTTCTATACGCTTTTTTACTGTAAACAAGCCAATACCTGCACCTCCTTGATTCTGAGTTGTTGTTTTGAAAATCTCAAAAATGCTTTCCCAATCTTCCCGAGGAATGCCACAACCATTATCAGAGAAGCGTATTGACATTTTTTCTTCTTCAATGAAGCCAGTGCACTTTATAATAGGGTTGGTCGTGTCACATAAAGCCTTCATAGAATTTGATATTAAATTCTCAAATATATCCTCAAAGAATTTACGATTATGAGTTATCTTTAATTCCTGAGAGTATTCCAGAATAGTTTTAATTCCTTTTGCTTCAAATCTGTCTTTATAGATTACATTGAATAAATATTTTATAAGGCTAAACACCTCAAAAGTTTCAAAATCACTTCCAGAACTTGCATAACTAAGCATAAACTTAACCCCTATGCTCAGTTTCTCCATTTCACGATATATGTTTGTCGCGTAGTCCTTAAAAAGGTTATCATAAGCTGGGTTGGGGAAATCCGTTTTAAAGAATTCTGCCATTGCTTTGATATTACCAATAGTTGTCTTTACCATATGTGACAACTCGGCAGCATAATCTTGCAGAGACAATAGACTCAAGAATAAATCTTCTTTACGTTCCGAGTCCTCCTTTAGTTTCTCATATTGCTTAATGCCTTTGCTGACGTGCCTTTGGACACTTCTTGCTTTTCTGTCAATTTCAGTTAATCGTGATTTAACTTCAGGTGAAGCATCCTCTGACATTTGAGAGATAATCCCTGAAATTTCTGTTAACTGATTATTAGCATCAACAAGTCTGTTAATTGTTCTTGCAGCATCCTTTCTCTTTTCAAATGCCAAATACTTTTCTAATGCTTGTATCTGATCTATAATATATTGCTTTAATTCACTATATTCTTTGCATTCTATGAAGTCCTGTCTATTTGTTGCATCTTTTATCTTGGGGTTATCTTCTTTTGTGATGTTGAGATATCCAATGAGATTATTTGAACTGATTTTATCAAAGAAACCTGAATATCTTCTCTTGTCAATTCCCAGAATATCGCGTTTCTTTTCTAAACTCGACTCATTCTCGGCAAAAGGTGTTGTGATGATACCATCTCTATAAATGATAATGCCATCAATTCTATCACCTTTATAAGCTGTTTTATATTTGCGGATTTCATTTTTATCTAAATAGAAAAACTCCATCGAGACAGGTCCAAAGCTTCTCTCATCAGAAACGCCTATTTGGATAGTCCCTGATTTTTCATCAAAATATAAATATTCTTGGCTCTTTCGTCCGTCCTTTTCTATGGCATTCAATTTGTAGTGATGAGCTGTTGCAATATTGAAATCATTTAAGACTTCCCTTTCTGAATAATTAGAGAACTCATTACTTTTAACTATAATCTGAAATGGATAGGTTGGCTTTAAGATAGGAGATACTAACTTTGATAATTCAGAATAAGCCCGTTCGACATCAGAAGCTGACCATGTTTGTTCTTCAAGGCCAAAATCAATTTTAATAGTAGTGCCGTGTTCTTCTCTATCACAGCTTTCTATCCAACAGTTATTTTCAATTTCCGTGAAGAAGACATTCTTCTTAACATTTTTCTTTACTTGGCTATTCGCTAATTCGTCATATTTGCTCCAATCCAATTCCAAAATGATTTTGCGTGTCGTACCCTTTTGAGTTGTTTCAATCTTTACTTTGGAGCCAAGCTTTTCAACGGCAAATCGTCCCACCCCTTTTTCACCAACAACTTTACGATTATATGGTGCAGGAGAGACACTTTGAGCTCTTTTACTATTAGTGCCAATTACCATCCACTTGTAACGTATATCATTCAAGGACATTCCAAGTCCATCATCCTTGATACTAATATAGCTATCTTCTGAAAGGGTATTCACATTGTGAAATTCCAAAATAGCACTATCAGAATTGGCATCATAACAATTTTTCACCAACTCAAATAAAGCTGTGATTCGGTCAGTAATTAATTCACGCCCCAGTAACCGAAACGTACTGACATCAAAATTGAACTTCAATTTAAATGGTTCTGCCATAACTCAATATTTTTTCAAACACGGCCTTAGCCAATAGTGGCGGTACAGCGTTACCTATTTGTTGTTGTATGTGCATCAAACTTCCCTTAAAAATAAACTTGTCTGGGAAACTTTGTAAACGTGCAGCTTCTCTCACAGACAAACCTCTGTCTTGAAATGGGTGTATCAGCATGTTTTTTCGATAGTTCGAAATAACTACAGAAGGTTCATTTGCCCTCAGACGTCTATATATGCCACTATGACAATTCTGCTTGTTTGCATAGTTCTGCATCAACTCGTCGGGTATAGCTTCCCAATTCTCACCTTGCCCGATATAATGATAACGATCAATCACATAGTCAGCATTCCTCGATACATAATTCTGCCTACTACGTTTTGACCCTTTGCGCATCATTCTTGCATAGTTGCTGGCCTTATTTGCAGGTAACTTATAAGACATAGAGTCTACTTGTTGTCCATTTGCTAATTCGGGTAAATCGCCTATTGCATCATTCACCGTTATCTTCGTTCCGAATGGCTCAGGGTATTCAAAGTTTATGCCAAGACGGTTGCCAACCATAAAGAAACGGTTTCGGTGCTGTGGCACCCCATAGTCAGATGCCCAAAGGACTTTGGGGAATACGTTATATCCCATATCTCTAAAGCGTTGTTCCACCACATGCTGAATTTTACCTTTTTCAAAATGGGCAAAGCCCTCTACATTCTCAAATAGGAACCAATCTGGTTCAATCTCAAATACAAATCGCAAGAACTCCTCAAACAAAGAGTTATTAGGGTTATCCATATTTCTGGACATCGTATTCGACAAAGAAAAGCCTTGACATGGAGGGCCTCCAAAAACAATAGAAATATGCTCTTCTGGCTGAATATATTCTATTGGATTTATGTTATGTATATCATCCTCCAAAACGAGAGTATCAGGATGGTTGTGTCTATATGTCGCAGCCGCACTCTTGTCTTTTTCCACAGCAAAACGAACTTGGAAACCTGCTAATTCTGCTCCCAAGCTCAGCCCTCCTGCGCCACTAAATATGTCAATTCCTATAGGCATAATTCAAAAATGCTTAATATATATGAACTACACATTCCCCCTAATTTCGAGGTTATTCTCACAGGCTCCTCTCAACCCCTCATGGGTGAGCATATAAGCCTGCATACCTTTTTTGATAGTTCTCTCTAAAGTGTATAACCGTATGTCGGGCTTGTAGTCGGGGGCTTCTTGCAGCATTTCATTTAGATAATACAAGGTCTCCTTGCTATGGGTGGTAATGAAGACCTGCTTGTCTGTTGCACAGGCCAAGGCGAACAAAGATTGCCACAACTTCCTGTAGACAGAATAATGGAGCCCGTTGTCTATCTCATCAATAAGGAGAATATCAATTAGAGGATTAGCGGCAGCTGCCACAATGTTCAGATAACGGCGCAGACCATCCCCCATCATGCTCAGAGACAGCATTTGGGTCATGCCTTCGAATCCTACGTAGATGTCATCCGTAAGAATCTCAATACCGTTAATACGAGGATCGAACAAATTCAGCAAGGCCAGAATTGCTGTTTTCCGATTGCGCTTGAACAACTCTGCCAAGTCGTTAGCCAGATTGCTCGTCATCAAATCAGATGGGGTCAGCCATGCCCTTTTGTTCTCCAGATACCCGTCAGCTACCTTTCGGTTAACAACCAAGCCTTGTGAGTTTACTCGCAGCCAACTTTGATAGCTCTGCTTAGACGTTCCATTAGAAACATCGAAATTCATTTCCAATGTATTGACATATTTGACAGTCCCCATTTGCTGTTGTGGCTCATTCTGGGGGTCTGCCAACTCATCAAATACATAAGAAAGTGCTAAACTTAAATACCGAGAACTACCATCCGTCTGTTTTGCCTCTACTTCCGGTGGTGTCGCAACATTCAAGTTATTGAAGTAGTACTGAATATCTATAAATTTACCAAACGGCTTGCGGGCACGTACTGCATTAATAGCCTGGGGTATGTCTGGATTCGACATACTCATCAACATAGCTATGGCCTCAAGCACGGTTGTCTTTCCCGAATTATTCTGTCCGAGGAAGACGTTCACGCGGGAGAAGTCGTCTATCCTCAGATGGTCGATGCCTCTGAAGTTCTTTATCTCTATATTCTTAAATCCATCCATGTGTGTATGGTTTATTTTGGCGACAAATATACATAAAATATTTCAATGTATGTGGTTTTGGGAAGAAAAAACAGCTTTTCGCGACAAAATAAATGCCTCTATATTCTTTTTCTCCTTTGTTTCTTGCCCTATCGGCATTGTAGCGAGGTGAGAATAGTTCTGTTGCGGTTTTCGAATACTCGAAGGAAAAAGGTGGTTTCATACATTTTTTTGCCATAAATCCTTTGGCATTTGCGGAAGATGTTGTATCTTCGCTGCCGTAAACCTTTAAAAGCTTGCCTTATGAACGTACTGAAGCGCAATTCCCTTTTGCTATTATTGTCGTGTTTTACCGGTTCTCTGCTGGCGCAGAGTGTCATCTTCCCGCAGGAGCAGCAGGCGGGAATGGCTCGTTTGGAGACGAGTGACGGGCAGACCTATTCGCTTGTCAACGATCTGTTCAGCGCTGCTTACCATATGCAGGACGGCCACTTGCTGTTCGGCGGCTCGGAAGCGTTAGGATTGAATGGTGGCACGGAACTGTTCCGACTGCGCTTAGCCAACGGCACCGAGGTGGCGTCGTCGGAGATGACGATGGGTGACGTCCGTACGGTGGAACTGCCTGCCGATGCTGCGGCCGTGCGCGGCGCACAGCACTTCTCCGGCAAGGCACTGGAAGCAGACTTCACCTACGGCGACCTTGACCTGACATGGCGCGCTGTGCTACGCGACGGCAGCCATTACCTTCGCACGGAACTCTCGCTCACCGCCCGCAAGGACGTGGCCATGAAAGCCATCACGCCGATGCTCTACACCGTGGATAACGCCAGCAGCACAAAGGCCCCCGCCGTCGTGGGCAACACGCGCGGAGCGGTCATCGCCAGCGACCATATCTTTGCAGGCTTAGAGACGCCCATGGGCATCAACACCGCCGGCGATGGCATGGCATCGGGCGAACCGTTTGCCTACACCGCCTGGACGGGCAGCACCTTCAACTGGACACCCGGTGATGAGACACCGCAGGGCATCCTCGCCCTGGGATTCACGACCGACTACATCAGCGGCGTAAAAGGCTATCTGGGCATCGCCGAGGCGGGCAACCACACCGTCCGCTTCCAATACGCGAGCGGCAGCCACCGCCTTGACATCGCTGGCGTCGATGTGCTCGACCCCTTCACGGGCGAGGTCGTGGCCAGTGACTATCACAAAGGCACCACGGGCGGCAGTAGTTCCAAGAACACTTACACATTGAATATCCCCGCGAGCGGCTACTATCTCGTCCGTTACTTCCGCGACCTGACCGAGGAGCGCAACGGGATCATCAGCGGCTCGTTTAACAGCAACGGCACGATCACGTGGAGCGGCACTGTCACTGCGCCGCAAGTGGTGTATGACGGTCGTGAGAACGATCTGTCCGAGAATGTACTGCATCTGGCAGCTCCCACCGAGACGCAGATCCGTGGCGAATGGAGCCGTCAGACGACGCTCAAGGCGGGCGAGACATGGACTGTCAGCGCCGTCGTGGGACTTATTGCCCCAGGACAGGTTCGCCGCTCGTTCCTCTGCTACAGCGAGCGCGAACGTGCCGTTCCCTGGCGCCCCTTCACGCTCTACAACTCATGGTTTGAGTTGAATATCAACCGCAACAACGACCCCGACTACACGGGCAACTTCACCGAGGCACAGTGTCTTGACGTCCTGGCGCAGTGGAAGCAGAAGCTCTACGATGCCCACGGGCTGAGCATCTCATCTTTTGCCTGGGACGACGGCTGGGACGAGTACGGCACGTGGACCTTCAACAAGAACTTCCCTAATGGCTTCCAGCTCATGAGCGATAAAGCCGTGGAGATGGACAGTCACATCGGCGCATGGCTCGGGCCTGTGGGAGGCTACGGGCAGAGCGGCACCTACCGCCGCAACTACTGGAGCAACCGTGGCGGGATGCAGCTGAGCAACAAAGCATACTTCGACACCTTCCTCACGGCCTGCACGCGGATGCTCACCGACTACAGTTTCAACTTCTTCAAGTTCGACGGCATCAGTGCGCAGTTCAGTGCGACAGGTCCTGACGGCGGTGCCACGGGCGAAGAGAACGCCGAGGGCATCATTGAGATTGAGCGGCGCGTACGCCAGGTGAAGCCCGACGTGTTCCTTAACACGACCGTAGGCACGTGGGCATCGCCCTTCTGGTTCCAGTTCACCGATGCCGTATGGCGTCAGGAGAACGACTACGGCACCATCGGCAATCAGGGTAGCGACCGCGAGCAATGGATCACCTACCGCGACCGCCTCGTCTATCAGAACTTCGTAGAGCGCTCACCGCTCTGTCCCATCAACACGTTGATGACCCACGGCTTCATCCTCAGCAAGTTCGGCAATGTCAGCTCCGATGTGGCATACTCCGCCGTCCGCCGTGAGCTGCGCTGTGCCTTTGCCTGCGGGTCGGGCATGGTGGAGGTTTATGCCGACTACTCCTTGATGAACAGCATTAGCAACGGTCGTCTGTGGAGCGACCTGGCAGATTGCATCCGCTGGCAACGCGACAACGCCGACGTGCTGCCCGACATCCACTGGGTGGGCGGCAATCCGTGGGATGGCTCGCAGGCCAACGTCTATGGCTGGGCTTCGTGGAACGCACGCAAGGCAACGCTCGCCCTGCGCAATCCCTCGGCCAGCACCAAGACCTTCACGACCACACTGCGCGAGGCGCTCGACATTCCCGACTACGTTCACACCACCATCACGCTCTCCAACGCCTTCACTCAGACCGCACTCAGCGGCCTGCCCATCGGCGAGCCCATAGACATCGACACGCCCCTGAGCCTGCGCCTGTCCGCCTCATCTGTCTATGTCTATAATGGCGTAGATAACAGCGCCGACCTCGATGACGGCATCCGTGATATCAGGGAACAGGGCGGTTCGCAGTTCAATGCTCAGGTCGTAAATGTACATTCGGAACAGCTCTACGATCTCAGTGGCCGCCGAATCTCCCCGAACTCTACTCGTCCGGGTGTCACCATTAGCCGTGGCAAGAAGCTCTTAGTCAAGCCGTAGAGGTTCGTTCCATTTTCCATAGGCACAAAAAATCCGCCCTTGGGTCAATGATTCGTTAGCCCATGGGCGGATTTTTTGTTGTATAAGAATACAGCCTTCCCTTGTTTCAGCCGCTCGTCATCCAGCACAAACCCTTTACGGATATACTCATTCAGTATCTTCGTTGCCCAGATACGGAACTTCGTGGCACGGGCAGAAGACACACGATAGCCGACAGCGATGATGGCATCAAGAGAATAAAAGGCAGTCTCGCTTTTTTGCGTTTTACCCTCAATGGCTCCGTGTTGAGTGGCTATTTCCATTTTGGAAACAACCACATCTTTGTCCAATTCTCCTTCTTCAAATATGTGTGTCAGATGTTTGCTAATGGCTGGTATGCCCACACCAAACAACTGCGACATCGCTTTCTGCGTAGCCCATATCGTTTCGTCCTTGATTACCACCTGCACCCTGCCTTCCTCGTCAGGCAACTGGTATAATATGAATTGTATTTCGTTATTCATGTTTTGTTCCTTTTTTCAAAACCATCTCGTTTCGAGTTACCCACTAAGTGTATTGCAGTTACCCGCTCGCTCGGTTCTGCCGCTTTGCTTGCAAAGAACTTTTAAAAGTTAACCAGTAAACAGGTATAAAAACAGGCACGTAAGAGAGTTCTTAAATATGGTTTTGAAAGCCATATTGAGTATCTCTCGGTTACAAATCAGATGGTTCTTCGTCATTTAATCTCCCACATAATTGGTCAAATCCGTTTTCACGAATTGTCTTGTCTGCTTTCGACATAGTTTCCATGGCAGCAATAAACTTCCGCCCTGCGGCAACAATGTCGCTGGCAAGTTCCCACTTGTCGGGTATCGGCACTATAAGCTGTTGTATGTGGCGTGGCTGGAGGTGCTGCTGAACAGAACCGTATTCGTCGAGCAGCATCAGTTTTAATGCAGTGTCGGAGCACAGGTAGCCGACAAGGTATGCCCGCAAGTCCCTGTTCTTTACGCGCACCCTTACCAAGTCGTCACTTACAAGATAGTTGTCTGCAAGGTCACGGGTGGCGTAAGTCACCCTGCCAACAGTTCCAGAACGGCTTATCAGGATATCGCCTTGTTTTACTTTTAACTTCTTCATACAGACGGTTTGCTCGCTGTTGGCAAGCGATGGGTCTATCCATTTCATTTTAAACCTGCGTAGTTCAAGCACATTGTTTGCCGTCAGATACGGCACAAGTCCTTCTGTAGATGTCGGGCTGTCAATTTTGATGTCAGAGGAGTTCCATCGCGGCCCCATATAGATTTCGATACCCGATTCTAACTGTCCGAGGGTGGTCGTTGCCCAACCGTCTTTGTTGTCAAAAGCCAGTACCCGTTCAAGTGCGGCGTTCAGTCTGGGTGAATAGTGTTGCGGGTTTATGTTCAGATGGTCTTTCAGCTTCGACTTTGTACAAGTGAAGATATATTCGCTTGCTTTCGTATCCTCACCATTACGGAACTTGATATACGCATCGGCTATCTCGTTCAGGTCATGGTTCAGCTCTCCCGTGCTCTTTCCGTTTCCGTCCAGTATATATACGTTATTGCCTTTTGAATCGCGGCCTATGCGTTGGGATATGGCAAAGAATATGGGATAGTCATCGGGAATACTTTCATTTTCTTTAGGTTTGGTCAGGAAAAGTATGCACGTCCTAACTCCCGTGTCTGGCTGGAATGTATCTTTGTGCAGCGTTACCACACCGTTCAATATACACTTGTTCAATAGCCATTGACGGTACTGTTCATAGCTGATATTATCAAGGAAACCTTTCGGCATGATAATACCCATCCTGCCACCAGGAGCCAGCCAGTCAAGGCATCGTTCAAGGAACAAAAACTCTGGTGCCTGTTGCTGTAATATGTCTTCATCCTCCTTGCTGAATACGAACACTCCGTTGTCATCCAACTTGCAGCTATGACCAAAGTCGAAATTCTGCAATAGGCTTATGTCGGTTATCATAGACTCTGTTTTCTGACCCGAGAACGGTGGATTCGTTGCAATAACCGAAGGGGCTGTAGTGTCATATTTGTTGCACCGAGACTGAATCCAGGGATCAAATTCATCGTAAGCCCCAAGTGAGTTGCCGCGTGTCATACCAGACTGGCCGTCGCCTGTCATCAGCATGGCACACTTGGCTATCTTCACCAGCCGCTTTGCCTTCTCAACAAGGAACACATTCTGCTTGATACTTGCTATTTGTCGGTCGCGTGCTGCAGAGTTCGGTGCTGTGCTATTTATGATTTTTCGGCGCAGATACCTGAATATGGCCGTACAGAAGCCACCACTGCCACCGGCAGGGTCGAGTGCCGTCTTTCCTATTTCAGGGTCAAGTACCTTCACCATCATATCTATTACAAGACGGTTAGTAAAGAACTGCCCCTGTGCCCGCTTCAAGTTAATGTGAGTGAACTGCTCGTAGGTCTCGCCCATCAAGTCCCACTCGTCTGCATCTTCATCACGGGCGGCAAGACTCCAGTCTTTCAGTACACCTACTGCCTCGGCAATACAATCATCGCCGACCTGTATCTTCTCATGCTTGTCAAATACGTCAGGGTATTGATTCGCGTACTCACGGAACAGACCTTGTACAGTTTCAGCTGCCGCCTTTCTCCCTTCTTTTGTTCTGTATTCGGCATTGGTAATCCAAAACTTTGCATACTCCCCGGCTGAAGTCTCGTCCTGTATCTTTGCCAAAAGGATACGCACCATATCCATTGCCAAATCGAAGTCTTCATTCTCCATACCACGTCCATAGAGTTTGTTGTGACATTGGGAAAGGATAAATCTCACATTAACTGGACGTGGTAAATCATTCTTACGGGGTATGCGCTCCTCGTCTTCCCAGTTATCTTTGAAGCGTGGCAGCGAAAGCAATTCTTCCAAACCTTGTTGTGGCTTACGACGTACACGATACACGTCCATTCCATTGCCGTTAGTCCAAACGCCTCCTATAGCAGACGTGTTGAATATGTAGCTGACCAGTTGTGTATATCCATCTTGTCTGGTTGGCTGCTTGCACTCTACGACAAACAGGATGTTCCCCTGGTCTTTTCTCATAGCTGCTGCTTTGGAGTTGTAGACCACAATATCAGCGCGTATAGGGCTACCGTCTTTTTCGTCTAAAAGAATGCTGGAGCCTGACTGTATAGCAACTTCGCGTCTGATAACATTCTTAGGATATCCATAATCTACTTGGAGTGTCCTGATGAATCTCTGACGTACTCTCTCTTCTGGAGTGTCTTGCAGAAGACTGCCGTCCAGACCATCAACAATCAATCCATCCTCGTTGTATTCAATATCTTCTATCATAATTTATAGAAATAATAGTTAAGTCGTATTCTTAATTGTAAGTTTTGTTTTTATATGCTGCATGATGTTGAATTATTACCATACGGTCGAATAAGTCCTCGTCAAAGCAACGTCGATTGGCACAACCCCTAATTTGCTATCACTCTCGTTGGCTTTCTGCAAAGCCTCGTGGACTTCAAGTCCCTTATCTTTTCCTATCCAATTCAGTGTTGGCATAATTATTGAACAATCATCTATTTTGTTTGCAGTTTCTATATTTCGTTTATTTGATCAGTTTCTTAAGCTCGTTCATGTCAGGCAAGGCTTCCCGTATTTTCGGAGGAAGGTCTTTAGATGTGCGATAGGTGGCGACACCCATAGGCTTGGATGTATCTGAGAATGAAAGCTCAACGATTTCTTCGTTTTTGGTCTTGCAAAGGATAATACCAATAGAAGGGTTTTCGTCTGGAAGCTTCACATACTTGTCTAGGGCAGCCAAGTAGAAGTTCATTTTACCTGTATATTCTGGCTTGAACTCTCCTCGCTTCAGTTCGAATGCCACCAGACTTCTTAATCGTCGTGAGAAGAATAACAGATCAATGACAAATTCTTGACCAGCCACTTCAAGGCGATATTGATTGCCAAGAAAAGTGAAGTCTGCACCGAATGCCATGATAAAGTTCTTGATATTCAAAACAATGCTTTGCTCTATCACCCGCTCGTCTACTAATTCCGGATCTTCCACGTTGACAAAGTCCAGAAAGTACTCATCCTTAAACGACTGCAAGGCTCGTTGCTTGAATGCAGAGTCATCTATAGTTTTGTTGAAATTCGTCTGTCGGATGCTACCCTCCTTCTTATAAAGGTCTTCGTTTAAATAGTATTTTGTGGCTTCCACCTTCCAAAACTCAGTGGCACAACGTCTGATATAGAAAAGACGCTCTTCCTTGGATTTTGCCTTAGTCAATATTGTATAGTGGTTGGTGAACCCCACACTCA
The DNA here is from genome assembly GCA_017470425.1 of Bacteroidaceae bacterium. Classification (GTDB taxonomy): domain Bacteria; phylum Bacteroidota; class Bacteroidia; order Bacteroidales; family Bacteroidaceae; genus Physcousia. The sequence goes on from JAFUYT010000011.1 coordinate 133,696, forward strand.
AGAAACTGGCCAAGTCGGAAGCCGACAATTCGTTAGTTGTCAATTGACGAATTTCTATGGCCACATTTATTCCGTTTATTTCCAGGTGATTGCCGAAGTCGTCAATTGGTGATTGACGATTCTCGAAGAGTTCTTTCCATTCTTCATAGAAAGTACGCATCATTTTTATACTTGCTTCTGAATATCCTTTTACGCCAGGCAATTCTTGTTTCAGAAGCTTAGATATGACAGCAATCGCATTGCTCCCCCATTTTGCTGTTCGGCTTTTATTGGAAATGAAACGTCCTATGCCATAGTTCAGTGCCAGCACCTCTTTGTTGACATGGCGTGCTGCTCTATAACGGCTTTCCAGAATCGCTTGTTTAATAGCTTTTACAGCCTGTATGTATTCTGAAGAGATGATTGTTTGTTCCATCTTCTATTATTTTTATGTAACCTTCATTGCTACCGGCTTCTGCCAAAAGGGGGTCGAATTCGACCCCTTTAAAATTGGGGTTGTGCAACCTCTCCCAAAGCCCCAGATACTCCAAGGTGTTTTTCTGTCGCATCCAGTTCTTCACGACATCTTTCGGCTCAGCCTCGTTCTTTTGCCGAGCAATATCGGTGATGCAAATATAGTCGATGCCATAGACAGTCATCGTTCTGATGTTTACATCCTTGACTGTTATCATATTCTTTTTCGCCATATAGTCATTCTATTATTCAATCACACAGCCATAATCCTTTATTGGATGTGCAATTCTGACGACAAAGATATTTAAATAATTGCAGATTATCGCAAGGATGGAGCGATAATCTGCAATATTTTATGATAATTTGTGAGAAAAAGACGGGCTGTTGGTTATAGCTCCTCGCCGTAGCGTTCCTTGGTGATCTGTGCGAGGGACTTGCCGCGGGTGTCGGGGGCACCGAGGATGCCGACGACGAGGGAGATGAGGAGCAGGGCGATCATGCACCAGGCGGCGAGGGTGAAGCCTTCGCCGTTCTCGCCGTAGATGAAGGTGAAGACGAGGCCCCAGATGGCGGAGAGGCCGCGGACGGCGAAGAACATCAGGCCCTGAGCGCCGGCACGGAAGCGGGCAGGGAAAAGCTCGCTGCCCCAGAGGGCGTAGAAGATCTGCACGCTGAGGCCGCCCTCGATACCCCACAGGATGGCAAAGGCCCAGAGGGAGGCGGTGCTGCCGATGCCTGTCGTGACGACCATCGCCCAGGGCGAGATGGCCACGAGGAGGCCGAGGACATAGACGAACTTGTGGCTGATGCGGTCGATGAACTGCGAGAGGACTGCCGTGGTGGCGACGGTGCAGAACCAGAGGACGCAGCTGAGCCAGTTGGCCTGTTCGTTGCTCACGCCGCCTGCCGTCTCGTAGATATGGGGCAGGAAGAAGCCCATGACTGATGCCACGAGGTTCCACGTCAGGTAGATGACGGCCAGGTAGGCGACGGTGCGGACGGCAATCTTGTTGGTGAACAATGCGCGGATATTGTCAACGATAGAAGCGTTGGCACCCCCTATGCTGGCCCCCCCTACGGCCCCCGAGGGGGCTTCTGTACCTTTGTGTGCTGTTGACGAAGGTGCCGTGCCCCCCTCGGGGGGCGTAAGGGGGGCCTTCTTCCACTCCTGACTCTCTTCCAACTGCCGCTGCAGCGTCCAGGCGATGAAAGCAATCACGAAGAGGGAGAAGAAGACGATGCGGGAACTGAATACGTTCAGGGCGTCGCCCGTGAGGTCGGCACCGCCGATGAGATGTGCGATGCTCTCTACCCACGAGAACAGGTAGCCGCCCGGCGCAAAGAGCATTCCCAGGAACAGGATGACCATCGGGCCTATGCCCCACGACATCTGCGAGATGCAGATGTTGCGTCCGCGGTTGTGTACCTCCGAGCTCTCGGAAATATAGGTCCACGAGGCGGGCACACCCACGCCTACGGAGATGCCCGTGACGAGGAAGCCGCACAGCAGCATCGGGTAGTTGACGCTGAGCATCACCAGCAGCACGCCGGTCATATACACCAGCAGGTTGTAGGTGAAGATGAACTTGCGCCCGAACTTGTCGGCCAGGAAGCCGCCAATGATGGCTCCGATGGCTGCGCCCAGCGCGTTGGCACTGATGGCATTCAGCCACCCGAGGTGCATCTCGCTCAGCCCTAAATAGTTTTGCCACAGCGTGATGCCGCTGGCACCCGCCACAATGGCACCCGCATCGAGGTAGTTGTTCAACGATACCGCGATGGTGGATTTCAAAGAGGATTTCTGTTTCATTGTTTTGATGGATAAATGTTGTTATTTCGCTATTTCGTTATTGGCTCATTTTCTTCTTGTCGCTCAGTTTCTTCTGCTCCCGTTCGAATTGTTCTAAGAAATGTATTTCAACAGGAGTCAATTCGTTCTTCGTCCGCTCCTTGAACTTATCATATTCCGCATCAGCCTTTGCTTTGGCGAGTTGTGCTGAAATACGTCCTGCATGAGTCAGGATGTCCTTGCGAGATATACGCAGGAAATCATCGAGAATCGAGATCCAGTCTTTCATATACATAGGCCGATGCTCCTCTGCCTGCAACTCGGCGAAGTCCAGATACAGGCTTACGATGCGGTTAAGTGTCGAAATCTCTTCTTGCGACAGGTAGTTCTTTGCTGTCTCTGCATCATTCTTCTTGGGCAATGCACCGCTCCATGTCGTCAGCCCCATAAAGTCTTTCTGTGCATCAGCACGCTCATAGATAATTTCCGCTGCCGTATGACCATGCACAGAATAGTGCATCTTGTTCTGTACCGTCCTGAAGAACTCCTGTGTCATCTCCACCCTCGGGTCGTAGTCAATGCTAAGCGCATAGATTTCCAGCACCTTCCTGTAAAACACCTTCTCCGATGAGCGGATATCCCGAATGCGAGCCAACAGCTCATCAAAGTAGTTGCCGCCACCAGCTCGCTTCAGCAGGTCGTCGTTCAGTGCAAACCCCTTAACGATATACTCTTTCAACACTTTTGTAGCCCACATGCGGAACTGCACACCACGATAGGAATGTACGCGATAGCCCACGCTGATAATCATATCGAGGTTATAGAAAGCGATATCCCTTTCTACCTCCCTTTTACCTTCTGTTTGAACTGTTGCAAAAAACGCAACTGTTGAATCAGCACTTAGTTCCCCTTCCTCGAACACATTCTTGATGTGCCTGGAAATTGTTGACTTATTACGCTGGAACAACTCTGCCATCTGCTCCAGATTGAGCCATACCGTTTCCCCCTCCAGCCGCATTTCTATACGCGACTCCCCATCAGGAGTCTGGTAGAGTAATATCTGTCCTTTGTTTTCTTCCATATCGTTTCTCTTTTTATGTTTCATCAAACAGCCCTCTGACTTGTTTGTCGAAGTCCGAGTCTATGGTCTGGGTCGGATTGAACAACCAATACTCTTCTTCCGCCTTCCGGTCAGCCTCTTCTCTGCTCACTCTGCCCTTATCAGGCAATAGAGCATATCTTCTGAAAGTCAGGAACTCATTAACCGAGGCGGCAAACTGCTCCATGTTGAAAGCATTCTCTCGCTCTATCAAATCTTCGATATAATCAAAATAGCCAGTGACGGCCCTTTCCAACTGCCGAATTTCCTTTTCTGGCAAATAGTTTTTGGCAACCTTAGTGTCACTCAACAATATCCGCCCGTCGGGAGCATTCTTCCATGTCTGCAATCCCATGTGTTCTTTACTGTGGTCAGCACGGGTGTATATAATTTCGGGAGCGGTCTGCCCCGTAATAGCATAGTGGAAGCGATTCTGTATCATCTGATAGAACTCTCGCGTTGTTGGAGAGTTGCGGTCGTAGTCATAAGAACATTCTGCATAGATGTCTGTTATTTGCTGCCAGATGCGTCGCTCGCTGGCACGGATGCTCCTGACTCTCTCCAACAACTCGCGGAAATAGTCTTTCCCAAATACAGCCTTGCCTTGTTTCAGCCGCTCGTCATCCAGCACAAACCCTTTACGGATATACTCATTCAGTATCCTTGTCGCCCAGATACGGAACTTCGTGGCACGGGCAGAAGACACACGATAGCCGACAGCGATGATCATATCAAGATTATAGAAATCCACTAGTTCCTCAACCTCTCCTCTTATACCTCTATTTACGACGGTTGCAATTTTTGCAACCGTCGTGTCTTGACGTAGTTCCCCATCTTTGAAGATGTTGGCAATATGTCGGCTAATGCCAGACTTATCAACACCAAACAACTGCGCCATCGCCTTCTGCGTAGCCCATATTGTCTCATCCTTGATTACCACTTGCACCCTGCCTTCTTCATCCGGCAATTGGTACAGTATGAATTGTATCTCTTTATTCATGTTTCGTTTGCTTTTATAGTTCAACAGACCTCTATATTCAAGGTCATGCTTCATGCTTCCTTCCATTTGATGGGTGATTCAATGATTCCACATAATATATAGGTTTCTTCAATTTGTATATTCACATTTGATGCGTACGATCAAGTTCGATTACTCCCCCTCATTCAATGTTGCTATACTTTTGACGATTCCATGGAGTTCTGTGGCTTCATCATTGAAATATGTTTCATTGTTTGCTTTCATGTCTGTGTAGATTTTTGTGGCTCGTTTGTATGCATCGGGATATAACTCCTTGTTCTCTTCTAGAAACGTTAGAACCTCTTGGATATACTCAATATCAGAACCCCATGCATCACGATGCCCAGCAATAGCGACAGCTTGTCTATGTACATTTTTAACTCGCTCGAGTTCACTATTATAATGAACTGCATATCCGCTTGCAAAAGTCAAGATGAAGACAGTTATTGCTAATAGCCACTTACGCGATTTAATTTTCTCTGGAATGAAAAGTCCTATTATGCTACAAATACCAGAAGTTATAGCAAGTAAAGATAAATAGTCCATAGTCATGTCATCATAAACTTTCCATAATCTGAAGCAACCGCTCTATGCTGACAGCTCCATCCAGCGGGTCTTGTTTGAACGCCATAAAGTAGCGGTAATTATCGCCAGCCTTACGGGCCCAGGCCTTGCCAAGTTCCAGCTTCTCCTTGCTATCATCGTTCTTCAGTTGCTTGCCCTTTGTCTCGATGACAACAATCCGGCCCGATTTCATTCTCACGATGAAATTAGGGTAGTGATTGATGAAGCCGTTGATGCAGAAACCACGTCCACGCTCAGGATTGCGATGCCAATAAAGAACATTGTCCAGATTATCACCATGAATAATCTTGTTCCCGCTCTTCGTCTCCGAGGTGTCCCTCTCATCATCAGCACGGAACCCATACTTGTGTTCCAGCACCCTGAAAGGCACCTCGTGATGATGATTCACCACCTTATCTTTTCCTATCCAGTTCAGTGTCGGCATAATTATTGAACGTCTTGAGAATACACTAGGTCATTTAGCTTACTTCAGTAGATTCCTACCCTCATTCCCCTCAAGTACCTGCATCTGCTGGATGGCTATCCGATTGAGTTTGATGAGTCGTTCGCCTTGAGGCACGCCATCGTCGATGAGCACAGCATTGATGTTCTCCATGTTTGAGAGGCAGATGAGCTCGTTGATGGTAGCGTAGTCACGGATGTTACGTACCGCCATAGCGGCCACGCTTAACGATGATTCCGATGGCGTTGGTTTTCTCTATCCACTCGCTGGCACTCAACGTGAAATTGGGAAGGCCAGCCTGCATCCTAAAGTGGTCAAATTCGACCACTTTGAAATTGGGGTTGTGAATCATCTCCCAAGTGCCAAGAAATTCAATGGTGTAGCGAGTGCGTATCCAGTTCTTGATGACATCGGCGGCACGGCTTTCGTCCTGCTTGCCGTTGGCCATATCTGTGAGCGAAATATAGTCCTTGTCGTTATGCGAAAGGATTGTAATCTCTGTATTTTGAACTATTATCTTAGCCATACTACTTTCAAATTATAGCACTTTTATTGAAAACTGGTAAGAGAAAACGAAATTAATCCAGATTGATTTCTAAACGCATCGAATTCGACGGGATTATCTTCTTTGTCACTGTCATATTCTTTTTTTCCATAGAGTCATTCAATTAAGATGAGTGTTCCTTTTCTTTCCTCGTCCGGCACCATCCCATTATATGAGAGTCTTTGGGCCTTGAAAGGCGTTCTTTTTCATTGTTCTTGCTGAATTTCGCCACAAAGATAGACATTTTCTTTGAGAGGGGCGAAAAGTGATGGGCTTTATTGAGATATGTAGTGAAAAAGGGTTGGGGTTGAATACGGTTCACCGCCCGAAATGGCCGGGGGCGGGGCGGTAGCGGGTCTGGGCGCCGTCGCCGATGCGGATGAGGCGGCCTTCGCGGACGAGGCGCTGGAGGAGGCTGGTGACGCGGTGGGGCGTGAGGGTCAGCTCGAAGGCGAAGCGGACGTCCTTGTGGGTGATGGCCTCGTGGTCGGCGAAGAGGGCGGTGAGGCGCTGCTCGACGTCTTCGTCGTCGGTGCGGATGGCCTGGCCGTAGGGTACTTGGCTGACTTCGAATCCCTTGACGCGGGACAGCAGCTCGCGGTCGGGCTGGAAGTTGATGCCGGCGACGTGGACATCGCGACCGTGGTAGTTGCCGTCCTTCACCTCGATGCCGCCCTTGAGGGAGAGGCGGAAGGTGCCGATGCCGGGGAGCGTGACGGCATTGCCCTTCTCCATTTCGTGGAGCATGACGCGGCGCAGGTCGTCCAGCGCGTGTGCGAGTTCTCCCGATGACAGCGAGGAGGGGAGACGGAAGGGACCCCGCTGGAACTCTACGGCATTGACGGTGGGGCGCTTCTCTAAGCGGGGTTGCAGGCGAATCTCGCCGCCTTCGGCAGGCACTGTGCCGCGTTTAGCAATGGTGAATTTGATCTCCATAATGAGTGTGCTTTGGGTTAGGTAGGTTTGACCCTGCAAATATAGATAAAATCTCCGAGCTTATAAGCCAGTCGAGATAAAAATGTGAACAAATTGCCCCGAAAAAAGAGATCAAGGCTCACATACGCTCAATTTTTATCCTTTTACGTGCTCTAAGTCACAAATCTTTTGTATCTTTGAAGCGATAATTTTATGTTTAACTTCAAGACTGTAGGCTTATGAGAGCAGTATGTGGCCTTGACGTGCACAAAGATAGCGTATTTCTTTGTATCTTGTGCGACACAGGCGAGATTTTTGAGAATGTTTATGGAGTTTTAACGCATCAGCTTCATGGTATGTGCCGTGACATGAAGAAATACGGTGTCAGCGAGGTGTCGATGGAGAGCACCAGCGTCTATTGGATTCCCATCTGGCGCATCCTTGAGCCGCACTTCGAGTTGAAGCTGGTGAATCCCTATTTCATCAGGCAGCTTCCCGGTCGCAAGAG
>JAFUYT010000031.1 GCA_017470425.1 Bacteroidaceae bacterium
ATATATTATATATAATAATATATAATATGATGTAACATCATCTCAATATTTCCTGGTGCACCGAGAAATCCGCAAATGTAGTCGTGATGTTGCGATGGCGCGATGTTGCGACGACTGATGGCGTGATGGTGCGATGGCGCGAAGGCGCGAAATAATGTAAAAATAATTCCTTAAATATTTGGTGTGTGTCAATATTTTTCGTACCTTTGCACTGTCAAAACAAGAAGACCGCGGTCTTATCGGCCGAAGAGCGTGGTCTGAAGCCCGGAAGACCGCGGTCTTCCCCAGCGAGGTCCCCAGACCTCGTCACGACACAAACACAAAACACTCACTTTTCCGCATTTTTCGCGGAACCGACAAGTCCAGAAAGTGCATTTAGCACACCCCCTGGCCACACACAAACACCATGAAGACTACTCTCAAGTATTCCCTGCACATGCAGAAGAACCCCGCACACCCCGACGAGCCCGAGAAGGCATACGCCAGCCTGCAGCTCAACGGCGTGCTCGACATCAACGCCCTGGCAGCCCACATGGCCGACCACAACAGCATCTACACCAAGGGCACCATCGTAGGCGTGATCACCGACATGTGCCACTGCATCAAGGAGGCCATCACCGAAGGCAACGCCGTCACGCTCGGCGACCTGGGACGCTTCACCCCCTCCATCAACAGCGAAGGCGCACTCGCCACCACCGACCAGGACGGCAACCCCGTCACCGCCATGGAGGCCTTCACCGAGGCCAACATCAAGCAGGTCAACGTGAACTACGAGCTGGGCGCCGGCCTCGACTTCCGCCGCGACGACTTCGACTTCGAGTTCACCACCAGCCGCAAGGCTCAGGCTGCCGCCAAGCGCGCACAGAAGAAGGGACAGAGCAGCGCCGACTGGAGCGAACCTGAGACGTCTGAAACGCCTGAGGAAGAGGGCGGCGAGTAAAGAGCCTAAGACCCCACCCCCAACCCCTCCCGAGGGAGGGGAGGGGTCACCTTTCAAGACGAGAATTTAACTTTAAAAATAAAATGTTATGACAGAATCCACCAAGAAAACCATCAAGCGCATTGGTGAAATCGTGATCACGATTCTCACCGCGCTACTCACCACCCTGGGCGCACATGCCGCTGGCATCGTACAGTAAGCGCTCACCGCAATGCTTTTGAACACGAACCCACATGCACACGAAATCGAGGCTGCGTTGCTCATGTAGAACAACGCAGCCTCGCTGCATCATGACATCGCAACATCACGACATCATTTCCATGATCTCGTCCAGCGTGAAGCCGCGGGAGGCGGCAAAGCGGATGAGTTTCTGGCGACGGACATAGTGGTCGGCGGCTTCGTCGTCGTCATCATCGTCGTCACGGCCGCTGCCGCGGTCATCTCCGTCGTCACGGCCGTCTGCCAGGCGCACGCCCAGCGAACGTGCTTTCTGGCGCAGCGTGTCAGCGAGGATGCGGCGGTAGTCGTCGCCCAGCTCCTCGTCGAGATCGCGGAGAGCCTGCCGGATGTCGGCGTCGGGGAGCCCTTTCTGGCGGAGTGCCTGCTGGATCTTGATGCGTCCCCAGTGGGCGAACCGCAGCTTGTCGCGCGAGAAGGCACGGCAGTAGCGGGCGGTGTCGAGAAAGCCGCCGTCGTACAGCGCATCGATGATGCGCTGGATGTCATGCTCAGGCATGGCAGCCCTCTGCAGCTTCTCGCGGATCTCGCTCTCGCAATGTTCGCTCACGCTGCAGAGGGCCGCCATGCGGCTGAGTTGTTCGTCAAAAGTTGCCACTCCGACGATTTTCCCAATCCGTTACTCTTCGGCTGAGAAGTCTTCCTTGCCCACGCCGCAGATGGGGCATACCCAGTCCTCGGGGAGGTCTTCGAAAGCGGTGCCGGGAGCGATGCCGTTGTCGGGATCGCCCAGTTCGGGGTCATACACGTAACCACAAGGGTCGCAAACATACTTTTTCATAGTTGTTCAGTTGTTAAACGGTGAATTATGCATTATGAATTGTGCATCATGAATTGTGCATTATGAATTATGCATTATGAATTATGCATTATCAATTGTGCATTATGAATTGTGCATTATGAATTATGCATTGATCAAGGCCTCAGCGAGGGCTTCGAGGGCGGGGATGTCGGTGTCCTTGAGGGTGCCGCGCAGGGTGACGACGGGCTCCACGACCTCCACCTGCTTCATGCCTTCGAGCATCGGGCGCATGGTCTTGGCGGCGCTGGGTGCCCAGGAGCCGTTCTCCACGAGGGCGACGCGGCGGCGCTGGTAGGCCTTGATCTCGAGGTGGTGCAGGAAGTCGTACATCGGGGGGAAGACGCCGGCGTCGTAGCTGCTGGCCATGCAGATCATGCGGCCGTAGCGGAAGGCGTCCTCGATGGCCTCGGCCAGGTCGTCGCGGCAGAGGTCGCTGACGGCTACCTTCGGGCAGCCCTTGGCTTTCAGGATCTCCGCGAGGCGTGCGGCGGCAGCGGCGGTGTTGCCGTGGATGCTCGCATGGGCGATGAACACGCCCTCGGTCTCCACGTCGTAGGCGCTCCAGATGGTGTAGAGGCGCACGGCCTCGGCCAGCTTCTCGCCCTCGAGGACGGGACCGTGCAGGGGCAGGATCTTCTGGATGTCGAGGGCGGCGGCTTTCTTCAGCAGAGTGCTGACGGGTGTGCCGTACTTGCCGCAGATGTTGAAATAGTAGCGGCGCGCCTCGCAGGCCCAGTCGTCGGCATCGGCATCATAGACGCCAAATTTGCCGAATCCATCGGCGGAGAAGAGCACGCGGTCGGCGTCGTCATAGCTGACCATCACCTCGGGCCAGTGCACCATCGGTGCCATCACGAAGTGCAGCGTGTGGCGACCCAGCGCGAGCGTGTCGCCCTCCTTGACGGTCAAAATGGGGGTGCCCCCCCCTACTGCCCCCGAGGGGGCTTCTGTTGTTGTGCTGGCAGCCTTCAAAGGTGCCGTAGCCCCCTCGGGGGCTGAATGGGGGGTCGTCATATATTGCGGCATCATCTGCAGGGCCTTGGCGGAGCAGACAATCTGCATCTGGGGGTAGAGGGCACACACCTCGGCGATGCCGCTGGCGTGGTCGGGTTCGAGATGGTGCACGATGAGGTAGTCGGGCTGACGGCCGTTGAGGGCCTCGGCGAGGTTCGCCTTCCACGCCTCCATCGTGCGGCTGTCGCTGGTGTCCATGACGGCCACCTTCTCGTCGAGGATGACATAGGAGTTATAGCACATGCCGTCGGGCGTGTGGTACTGGCTTTCAAACAGGTGCTGTTCGGGGTCATCGACGCCGATGTAGCGGATGTCGGGGGTGATGTTTTTGGTCATTTCTGATGGTCTTTACGATATTTTGCGGCGCAAAGGTAATAAAAAGTTGAAAGTTGAAAGTTGAAAGTTTTTGCTTTTTATCATGAAAATAGGCCACGAGGCGGATATTTTGCAAACATTCTCGCGCGCCTATCATAAATAATGTGTACTTTTGCGCCCGTAACTTTCAACTCTCAACCAAATACATGGCAGATAGTTTACACATTCAAGAGCTGGAGCAGGTGGTAGTCCGCTTCTCCGGCGACAGCGGCGACGGAATGCAGCTCGCTGGTAACATCTTCTCCACGGTCAGTGCCACCGTGGGCAACAGTATCTCTACCTTCCCCGACTATCCCGCAGACATCCGCGCCCCGCAGGGCTCGCTGACGGGTGTCTCCGGCTTCCAGGTGCACATCGGTGCCGGACGGGTCTATACGCCGGGCGACCAGTGCGACGTGCTCGTGGCCATGAACGCGGCAGCCTTCAAGACGCAGCTGCGCTACGCCAAGCCCGACGCCACTATCATCATCGACACCGATGCCTTCGGCCCCAAGGACCTCGAAAAGGCCGAGTTCAAAACCCCCGACTACATCGCCGAGATGGGCGTAGATCCCGACAGGGTGATTGCGTGCCCGATTACGACGATGGTGAAAGAGGTATTAGCCCCCCCTACCCCCCCGGTGGGGGGAGACAAAGGTAGCCTCCAAACGCCCCCCGCCGGGGGGCCACGGGGGGCCATCGACCTCAAGACCGCTCTCAAATGCCGCAACATGTTTGCCCTCGGCCTCGTATGCTGGCTCTTCAGCCGCGACCTGGACGTGGCCTTCAACTTCCTGCGCGAGAAATTCGCCAAGAAGCCGGCCATCGCAGAGGCTAACATCAAGGTGATCCAGGCGGGCTACGACTACGGGCACAACACGCACTCCTCGGCCATGAACGTCTATCGCATCGAGTCGAAGACGAAGGTGCCCGGCCGCTATATGGACATCACCGGCAACAAGGCCACGGCCTACGGCTTCATCGCCGCTGCCGAGAAGGCTGGCCTGCAACTCTACTTAGGCAGCTACCCCATCACGCCCGCCACGGACGTGCTCCACGAGCTCTCCAAGCACAAGTCGCTCGGCGTGAAGACCGTGCAGTGCGAGGACGAGATTGCCGGCTGCGCTTCCGCTGTAGGCGCCAGCTTTGCTGGTGCGCTGGCCGTCACCTCGACCTCCGGCCCCGGCATCTGCCTCAAGAGCGAGGCCATGAACCTGGCTGTCATCATGGAGCTGCCGCTGGTGGTGCTCGACGTGCAGCGCGGCGGTCCTGCCACGGGTCTGCCCACGAAGTCCGAGCAGACGGACCTGCTGCAGGTCCTCTTCGGCCGCAACGGCGAGAGCCCGATGCCCGTCATCGCTGCCCTCTCGCCCACGGACTGCTTCGATGCCGCCTACGATGCCGCCAAGATGGCCCTGGAGCACATGACGCCCGTCGTGCTCTTGACCGATGCCTTCATCGCCAACGGCTCCGGCGCCTTCAAGCTCCCCAACCTCGCCGAATACCCCGCCATCAATCCGCCCTACGTGCCGGAGGAGCTGAAGGGCTCGTGGACGCCTTACATGCGCGCCGAGAACGGCACCCGCTACTGGGCTGTGCCGGGTCGCGAAGGCTTCGAGCACATCCTCGGCGGACTGGAGAAGGACAACCGCACGGGTGCCATCTCCACGAACCCCGAGAACCACGACCTGATGACGCGCCTGCGCGCCGAGAAGATAGCCAAGATCCAGGTCCCCGACCTCGAAGTGGAGGGTGACGTCGCCGACGCCGACCTCCTCATCGTAGGCTTCGGCAGCACCTACGGCCACCTCCACGCCGCGATGGATGAACTGAGGAATTGGCCCACCCCTAACCCCTCCCCAAGGGAGGGGAACTCAAGTCCTCTGGAAGCAAGCGGGAACGCTCTCCCCTCCCTTGGGGTGGGGCAGGGGGTGGGCCGCCCCTACAAGGTGGCCCTCGCTCAGTTCCGCTATCTCAACCCGCTGCCTGCGAACACGGCAGAGGTGCTGAAGCGCTACCCGAAGGTCGTCGTGGCCGAACAGAACATGGGCCAGCTCGCCGCCTACCTCCGCATGAAGGTCGATGGCTTCGTGCCCGCCCAGTTCAACCAAGTCAAAGGCCAACCCTTCGTGGTCAGTGAACTCGTAGAAGCATTCAAGAAACTAGTAAAATAAGAAATAATAAAACCACGAATTTCACGAATTAAACGAATTCTGAGCTAATAGTTTTCATGAATTATTAACTGATTTCACGAATTTTCAGCGAAACGCTACGCAGGTTTCGAATGATACGGGAATAAGGTGGGATTCAAGTAACACGAAAAAATGGATCTTTTATTCAAAGAAGAGGCATATAAGATAGTGGGGGCAGCAATGGCTGTTCACCGGCACTTTGGCTGTGGCTTCTCGGAAAAGGTCTATCAAGATGCCTTAGAGATTGAATTCCAGGAACAGAATATTCCGTTCTTGCGTGAAGAACCCATCTTTGCGACCTATCACAACCAGAAACTAAAGACCGAGTTTATACCCGACTTCATCTGTTTTGGTAGCATCATCGTGGAACTGAAGGCTGTGCAAGAGTTAGAAGACTATCAACGTTCTCAGGCAATCAATTATGCCAAAGTAGCGAACATGAGCATAGCACTCCTTATCAATTTCGGCGAACCTTCCCTTCGATACGAACGCTATATTGTTTAAGAAGGAAAAAACGGATACAATCGACAGCATACATTCCAGCCGCCCAGCAAGGTTATCATTCGGAACCAGCGTAGCGTGCCGCTTTAAATTAGTGAAATTCGTAAAAATGAAGATACAGATAGCTAAAAATAATTCGTTCAATTCGTGTAATTCGTGGTTCAAAAAATATTAAGTAGTATGGAAAGTAAAGATTATAAGAAAGGGCAGCCGCGGTGGTGTCCGGGCTGCGGAGATCACTTCTTCCTGGCCAGCCTGCACAAGGCGCTGGCTGAGATTGGCGTAGCACCCAAGGACATCGCCGTCATCAGCGGTATCGGCTGCAGCAGCCGTCTGCCCCACTACATGGCCACCTACGGCATGAACACCATCCACGGTCGTGCCGCCGCCATCGCCACCGGCGCCAAGGTCACCAACCCCAACCTCGACGTGTGGCAGGTCAGCGGCGACGGCGACGGCCTCGCCATCGGCGGTAACCACTTCATCCACGCCAACCGCCGCAACATCGACCTCAACATGATCCTGCTGAACAACCGCATCTACGGCCTCACGAAGGGACAGTACAGCCCCACCTCGCCGCGCGGTTTCGTCAGCAAGTCCAGCCCCTACGGCACCGTCGAGGACCCGTTCCGCCCCGCTGAGCTCTGCTTCGGCGCCCGCGGCCATTTCTTCGCCCGTGCCGTGGCCACCGACGCCCCCGGCACCATCGAGGTGCTGAAGGCCGCCCACGACCACAAAGGTGCCAGCGTCTGCGAGATCCTGCAGAACTGCGTCATCTTCAACAACGGCACCCACGACAGCGTCTATGACAAGGAAGGCCGCAAGCGCAACGCCATCTACGTGCGCCACGGCGAGAAGCTCGTCTTCGGCGAGAATTCGGAGTACGGCCTCGTGCAGGAGGGCTTCGGCCTCAAGGTCGTCGAGATCGGCAAGGACGGCTACACGCTCGATGATGTCCTCGTCCACGACGCCCACTGCGAGGACAACACCCTCCAGCTGAAGCTCGCCCTCATGGGCGACGGCGACGGCTTCCCCATCGCCCTCGGCGTCATCCGCGACGTCCCAGCTCCCACCTACAACGACGCCGTCACCGCCCAAATCGAAGAGGTCAAGGCCGCGAAGAAGTACCACAACTTCGCTGAACTCCTCGAGACCAACGACATCTGGGAAGTTCGCGAGTAAATGGACATCATCACCAGTACGCAGAACCCACGGATCAAGCGCCTGCTGGCGCTTCAGGAGAAATCCTCGGAGCGCCGGCGGAGCGGCCTCTTCGTGGTGGAGGGGCGGCGGGAGCTGGAGCACTGCCTCGCCGCAGGCTACGAGGTGGAAACGGTGTTTGTGAGGCCCCTCTCTAACTCCCCCCGTGGGGGGGAGGACTCCATTACCTCTGAAGACAAAAATGAAAACATAGCCTTTGCCCCTCTCCCCCAAACAGGGGCAGCGGACTCCCTATCCTCTAAGGCTGAAGAAGTTAACATAGGCTTGGCGGCCCTCCCCCCCACGGGGGGAGCGGGGAGCGGGGCCTTATTCTATGTCTCCCCGCACGTCTATGAGCGCATCGCCTACCGCGGCAGCACCGAAGGCGTCGTGGCCATCGTCCGCGCCAAGCAGCGCACCCTCGAGGATCTGAGCATAGGCTTGGCGGCTCTCCCCCCCACGGGGGGAGCGGGGAGCGGGGCTTTGTTTGTCATCCTCGAGTCCGTCGAGAAGCCCGGCAACCTGGGCGCCGTGCTGCGCTCGGCCGATGCTGCCGGTGCCACCGCCGTCATCGTCTGCGACCCGCTGACGGACCTCTACAACCCCAATCTCATCCGCGCCAGCATCGGCGCCTGCTTCACAGTGCCCACGGTGGCCTGCACCTCCGAGGAGTGCATCCGCTTCCTCAAGGCGCACGGCGTGCAGATCCTCACCGCCCAGCTACAGGACTCCAGCCTCTACTACGACACCGACATGACCCGTCCCACCGCCATCGTCATGGGCACCGAGAGCACCGGCCTCACCGATATTTGGCGCCAAGCTGCCGACGCCCACATCCGCATCCCCATGCTCGGCCGCCTGGACTCCCTCAACGTCAGCGTCAGCGCCGCCATCCTCCTCTTCGAGGCCGTGCGGCAGCGCCAAAACGGTCTGTGACGTCACATCTTGGTACATACTGCATTTTCTCCCGTATTTCTCTCCGCTAAATTTGGAGGTCTCGCGCGAAACCGCTACTTTTGCAGCGCTTTTCAAGCAACACTTTATTCAATACCTATTTAAAACAAGCATCAAAATGAAAGCAAAGAATCTTTTGGCAGTGGCAGCCCTCTGCCTTTTCAGTGGTAACGCAGCAGCACAGGAAACCAACTACAGTAGCGTTTATTTCCAGTACAACCCCTCATGGCTCAGCTACAATGTCAGTGGCGCGAAGAGTGACTATCTGAATGGCTTCACGCTGGGTTATACCAAATCCTTCGGCATCGCAGGTGACAATTCTCCGCTGTTTTTGGAGGTGGGTGCAAATCTGCAATATGCCTTCAAATCCAAGTCGGAATCTGAAAGCCGTATCATTGAGGGAACAAAAGTCTCAGTGGATGTCACTGACCGCCTTAATATGTTATCCCTGAATGTCCCCGTGAACTTCGGCTACAGCATCCGTCTGGGTGACGGTCTCGCGCTGAATCCGTACGTGGGTGTCCGTCTGCGTCTTAATCTGCTGGCAACAGAAACAGAGAAGGCAACTGTGAAGGTTGGCAACAGCTCGGATACAGAGAAGGAAACGCTTAATTTGTTCTCAAAGGATGACATGGGCGGCAGCGATAACACCTGGAGCCGCTTCCAGATCGCTTGGAGAGCTGGCGCTAAGATGGTCATCAGCGAAGCTTTCTATGTGGAGGCTGGCTACGAGATGGACTTCAACCGCATCGCTGAGCGCACTCGCTTCAGCAGCGTCAACCTCGGCATCGGCTACGTCTTCTAAAATCCCCCATTTCCTACGTTTTCAGGGAGTGTCCGCAAGGGCACTCCTTTTTATATATATAATAAGGTGTAGGTGTCTATTCAGGAGGGGGTGGGGAACGTGCAGGTGTTAAAAGATGTGAAAGATGATGCTATAGTAAGGTTACAAGGGACGGGAAAAATTCGTATCTTTGCAGCCGTTTTATGCGGAATCACCTCTAAACAACATATTGATGACACACGAAAGAAGATGGCTGGCGACCCTTGCGCTCGCAGCCAATATGGTCTGCGCATCTGCCGCAGAACCGCTCAGGATGACACTTCAACAGCTCTTTGCCACGGCCGAGGCGCATAACGCGTCCATCCAGTCCCACGCCACAGCCATCACGGAGGCGGAACAGGGCATCGCGGCAGCACGTGCCGCTTGGCGCCCCGACGTGGAGGCGACGGCATCGGTCAGCTACCTCGGCAACGTGGCCATCTGGGACCGCCCGCTGAAGAATAAGTTCACGGCCACGACACCCCACTTCGGCAACAACTTCGCGCTGATGGCGCGCCAGACGGTGTATAGCGGCGGTGCCATCACGAGTGGCATCCGCCTGGCACGGCTGGGGCGCGAGATGGCGGCGACGGAGGCCGAGGAGAACCGCCAGCGCGTGCGCTTCCTGCTCACGGGGCATTATCTGCAGCTCCACAACCTGCGCAACCAGGAGGAGGTATTCAACCAGAACATCGCACTCACCGAGACGCTCATCCGGCAGACACGTCAGCGGCGCGACCAGGGCGTAGCCCTCGACAACGACATCACGCGCCACGAGCTGCAGCTGGAGAACCTGCGCCTGGGGCGCACACGTGTGCAGGATGCACAGCGCATCATCAGCCATCAGCTCACGACGGCACTGGGGCTGGACAGCACCGTGACGATCCTGCCGCAGGACGACTTCTCCACGGCACTCTGTCCGCAGGAGGGCGAGGATGCCTGGCAGGTACGGGCCACCGACAACAGCACGGGCCTGCAGAAGGCGGCACTGGGCACACGCATGGCCGAACAGAAGGTGCAGCTGGAGCGGGCGGAGCGGCTGCCGAAGATAGCCCTCGTGGCCGAGGACCACTTCGACGGCCCCGTGACCTTCGAGATCCCCACGCTGGACAAGAACATCAACTACTGGTACGTCGGCGTCGGCGTGTCGTATAACTTCTCATCGCTCTGGAAGAACAACCGCCGCCTGCAGCAGGCACGCACTGCCGTGCAGCGCAGCCGCCAACAGCAGCGCGAGGCGGCCGAGGGCGTGGAGAACGCCGTGCAGGCTGCCTACACCGACTACCTCACGTCGTTCACCGAACTGACGACGCGCGAGAAGAGCGTGGAGCTGGCAGCGCAGAACTACCGCATCATCCAGAACCGCTACGACAACGGCCTGGCACTCATCACCGACATGGTGGATGCCGCCAACGTGAAGCTCGACGCGGAGCTCGCCCTCGTCAGCGCCCGCATCAACGTGATCTACAACTACTATCAACTCAGATATATCAGTAATACATTGTAATGGAAAAGAAAACTTTCTATCGTTGGATGTACAACGTCATCGTGCTGGTGCTGCTGATCGCGGGCGCCACCGTCGTCATTCTGAACTTCGCCCACTTCGGTAAGGTGGAGTGGACGGACAACGCCCACGTGCGGCAGCACATCACGCCCGTCAACACGCGCGTGCCGGGCTTCATCCGTGAGATCCGCTTCGAGGAGTTCCAGCCCGTCCGGAAGGGCGACACGCTCGTCATCATCGAGGATGCAGAGTTCCGTCTCGCACTGGCACAGGCAGAGGCCGGGCTGGCAAACGCCGAGGCTGGCAGCCGCGCCACCACTACGGGCATGGCCACCACCTCCAGCAATATCGGCGTGACCGACGCCACCATCGAGGAACTGCGCGCCACGATGGACAATGCCCAGCGCGAGGATGCCCGCTTCCAGAAGCTACTGGCCGAGCAGAGCGTCACGCAGCAGCAGGCCGACAACGTCCACACCGCCTACCTCGCTGCCCGCGCCCGCTACGAGGCTGCCAACCGCCAGCGCCACTCCATGACGCTCGTGCGCAGCGAGCAGGGCCACCACCTCCAGCAGAGCGAAGCCGCCATCGAGGTGGCCCGCGCGCAGCTCGACCTCGCGCGCCTGAACCTCTCTTATACAGTCATCACTGCCACCGCCGACGGCGTGCTCGGCCGCAAGGAGATCCACGAGGGACAGCTCGTGCAGCCCGGACAGACGATGGTCGATATCGTGGATGCCAGCGACCTCTGGGTCGTCGCCAACTACCGCGAGACGCAGCTGCCGCGCATCACGGTGGGCGCGAAGGTGCGCATCAAGGCCGATGCCGTGCCCGACGTAGAATACACCGGCACCGTCGAACGCATCTCCGACGCCACGGGCAGCGCCTACAGCCTCATCCCGCAGGACAACGCCACCGGCAACTTCGTGAAGGTCGAACAGCGCGTGCCCGTCCGCATCAGCCTCGAAGGGAACAAGGCGGAAGATCTGGCCAAGCTGAGGGCAGGGCTGAATGTGGAATGTGAGGTAGAGCTGTAATCACCTATCAAGTGCTCCTTCTATGAAATCTTATAACCATCAAAAGCATTATACTCCCCTCCCTACAAGGGAGGGGCAGGGGGGTGGGTCTGCTCCCCCCTTCTCCATGCCCATGTTCCGCTCGTTCGTGCCCGAGCGGCTGCGGCCGTGGATCTACGTCGTGCAGGCCTTCTGCTTCCAGCTCGCCGGCTGCGTCTATCTGGGCGCGCTGAACGAGATGATCGGCGGGCGGGCCATCATGCGTGAGGACGTCACGATGTGCCTCTACTCCAACCTCGCCGGCATGGCCATCTGGTTCCCTGTGCTGTTCCGCATGAAGTTCCACTTCACCAACCGCGCGCTGCTCATCACCGCAGCGCTGGTGCTGGCGCTCTGCAACTGGCTCTTCACGCAGACCACCTTCCTGCCGCTGATGTGGGTGCTGTGCTTCGTGGCTGGCATGGCCAAGATCCAGGGGACGTTCGAGAACATGTCCAACATCCAGCTCTGGATGACGCCGACGCGCGACATGGGCGTCTTCTTCCCCTGCCTCCACATCATCCTGCTCACGAGCATCGAGCTGCAGGCCTGGTACAGCGCCTTCTTCGGCCACCACCTCCACTGGTACGCCTCCCACTGGCTCGTCATCGGCCTGATGATGCTCGTCGTCTGCATCCAGCTGTTCCTGACCCGGCCGTGGTGCCCCATGCCCGAGCGCGTGCCCCTCAAGGGCATCGACTGGCTCGGAGCAGCGTTCTGGAGCCTCCTGGGCCTGCAGATCGCCTATATCTTCAACTACGGCGACTGGCTCGACTGGTGGCACTCACCCGCCATCCGCACCCTCACCGGCACCTCGCTCATCACCCTCGGCGGCTGCCTCCATCGTATGTGGACCAAGCAGCAGCCCTACTTCGAACCAAAGATGTGGACCTATCGCCACCTCGTGCCCATCCTCCTGCTCATCGCCGTCGTGGAGGGCCTGCTGGCCTCCGAGCACGTGCTGGAGGAGGTGTTCTACGAGGAGGTGATGGACTACGAGATGCTCACCTCGCGCGCCCTCACCCTCTGGGCTCTCCCCGGCATCTGGGCGGGTTGTCTGCTCTCATGGCTGTGGCTGAAGGTGTGGCACTTCAACGTCTATAAGCTCATCGCCCTCGGCCTCATCGGCATCACCCTCTATGCCGCCGGCTTCTACTTCCTCGTGGCCGACCATATCAACATCGAGGTGCTGCGCCTGCCCCTCATGTTCCGGGGCTTCGGCTATGCCGTGCTGAGCATCTCGCTGATGTGGTGCCTGCATGAGATCATGACCTTCGAGCACTTCTTCCAGTCGCTCTCCGTGTTCAACTTCATGCACATGTACATCGGCGGTGTCATCGGCTGTGCCCTCTACGCCTGGGGCCTGCGCTACTACATGGCCGACAACATCCTGCGCTACACCGCCTACCTCGATATGCCCGCCTTCACCGCCGCGCCCTTCGACATCGGCACGTGGATGGACGCCTTCATCCCCGACATGATGGCCGTCACCATCAAGCAGCTCTACGGCTGGGTGCTCTACATCGCCGGTTTCCTCTCCCTCGGCTTCCTGCTATGGGACATCCCCCTCGTGCGCCGTCACGCCCGTCGCTTCCCCACATGGCCCGTCGTCGGCCTCCGTGCCCTCATGCGCCTGCGCAAGAAAACATCCCTTCACTGATCCCCCAAACATCAAAAAGGGCAGAATAAGTGTATATTATCCATGCCCACGAGCCCGAAAACATCCCGTTTCACAAATTTTTCCGCCAAATCCTTTGCCATTCCAAACATTCTCGTTATATTTGCGCCGCAAAGTGCTAAGTAAAAGTTTCAAATAACATCAAATGGAACAATATGCTTGGTTTATCATGTTAGTGTTTGCTGTCGTCTTCGTGCTGACCGCATTACACTTTGATGACAAGAAAAAGAAGGCAGCCGCTTCCGGCGACTGACGACTATATAACTGTGCCCCATAGGGGCACTACATCTTATTTGCTCAACCGCTGCTCGAACTAGGCCCTCGAAAAGCAAAGAGCAAAAGGCAGGAAGCCGCCTACACGGCTGACTGCTGGATCATATCCGCTGAGACTTGCGTCCACAAACGCAGGTTCTCCCATAGGATATGATAGGTTGGCCTAGACCTGAGCAGCGTATGGTGAAGACCTGCGCTTTTTTCATGCCCTGACGTCCTTCGCAGCGGCGAGGCCACCGGAAGTCGAGAGAGTGCAGTCCCATCCATCTCACATCGCGGGATATTCAACACTATCTAACTTCAATCAACAAATGAAAAAAACTTTACTACTTTTAATGACCCTGCTGACACTGGGTGCCGGCGGGGCGTGGGCGCAACCTGTCACGGTTACAATCGTGGATGGAACGAATGCACCTTTCGACTACTTTGGCTCTCGCAGTACAGCCGCAACCCCCAACACCCTTACTTCCAACGCGACTTCGGGTTTGGAACGATTGGTGCTTTCCGCACCTGTTATTGACCGATATAAAGGATGGTGGAATTTATATTGTTTGGCACTGAAGCCTTCAGCTGTTCAGACCGATGAAACCGTGACGATTACAGCTCCTATGGGGTATGTCATCATGAGCATCAACATGATTATGCAGGCTATCTCTTCCAACAATCCCTACGACATTACTTTCAATGGTAGCACGACTAATGTGACGGGGGCAAGTTCCGCTACATTTACAGCTTCTAATGTGATAGAATCTTCTTTCTCTTTTACCATCAAACAGACTTCTTCGACTAACAATTGGTTAGCAGTTAGAGCTATGACCGTCACCCTTGCCAAGAAAGTGGCAGCAGCCGATGTAGAGTCAGGAAAGTCCTATATGATTCTTCCTTATGACAAGACACGTGGTGCTCTGTATGTTGCAAATGGAGGCTCATATCTTGATGCTTGTGGTGGAACAGCCCAGAGCGCCAATAACACTGGCGTGGCAATGGATATCACCAGTGCCAATCAACAGTTCGGCTTCGTTCCTTATAATGAGAAGCTATATCTCTATAACGTTGGTACAAAAACATTCCCGCAGGCAATCAGTGGAGGCTACGTCCCAACAGGAAACACTGCCAGCAATACCGACTATTTTGTTACAATTAAGGATGTAAATGAAGGCACCTATGATGGCTATAGTCAGATTTGGCACGGAGGCACGCAGATGTTGAACATTTCTACGGGCTGGACTTATGGTGTGCTTGCTAATTGGAATCAGTCTGATGCTGGTAACAACTTTGCACTTTTGGAAGCTGGAACCTATACACTCGACGATGCTGTCAATATGCTGAAAGGTCCGATTGATGTTACCTTCAATGTTGTAGCAGAGGCTGGTGGCTCTACGGTTGTAAGCGGCCATGGAAATGTCTATCGTGAAAAGAATATTGAGCTGCCGTCAAGCCTCGCTGCATACTGCTGCACCTACGAGTATTTCTCGGATGCTGACTGTACAGAACCTATTACAAACTTTGCTGGCGATTATGCAAGCACTACTGCCACTGTATATGCTAAGTACACTTGGAACGGTCCGGTCAAATACACCGCAACAACGTCTGCTCCCGAATACTATAACCTGAATATCCGTAGCCAGTATCTCGTCTATAACAGCGAGGCTACAGGTGAAGTTGCACTTCAGAGTACAAGTGAACCGTTCAATAATGATGCTTCGTGGGCATTCATTGGCGATCCTCACACGGGCTTTAAGCTAATTAATAAGGCCAACGGTACTGATAAATACCTGACCTATACCAGTGTTGTCACAGGAGGAAACGTTGGAAAGAACAACATCGGATTTGTGGCAGATGGCAGTTTCAACGATGAATATTGGGTGATTGACACCAATAATAGCGGCTTCGTTCTTCGCATGAAGGAGAATACTAGCATCTATTTCCACCATGACAGTACAAATAAGTTCCTTCGTACTTGCAGTATGAGTGAATGGAGTGCCGTTCACAATGATGCTGGTTCCACTATTATCGCTTCAACAGATGAGGATGTCCTCTTTGCTCTCTATGACAGCATGAAGGATTGGTCTTTCGGCACAAGCGTAGGTCAGATGCATACAACGGATGCAGCAACGGTGACAGATGTACAAGCGACCAGTACGCTTGGAGCTGTGGGCACTGCGATTGCTGGTGCTCAGACATCGGCCTATCCCAGTTGTTATACAGCCTTGCTGACGGTCAAGGGTAATACAGCATTGGTTGAGCCTACAGCTGGACTCTATCGTTTGAAGAACGTGGCTACAGGTAAGTATCTTAACGCTACTGCATTGTCTGGTTATTTAGATACAAACAAGTACGTATATGCTAATGGTGATAATACCAGTGCTGCAACGGTTATACAGTTGAAAGAAATTACAGGCGATGCACGTCTTGAAGATGGTATTTATATGTACAACCAAGGCTATGGTTTCGGTTGGGTCGTTTCTGATAAGCAATACGGTGCAGGTTTAGGCTATATCACCACTAACGCTGACAAATACGTCCACTGGTTCCCTGGAAAGGCCGCTAATCAGATCGCCTTTGCCATTTGTCTTGGCAATGGTACAGGTAGCTATGCTTCATACCTTAAAAAGGGCATCTATACGGCTGACACTACTGATGAGTCTGTGATTGGTGGTACAGATGAGACTGCTGATGCTGCCCAGTGGGTGATTGAGGCTGCGACGAGTGTTACAGTCAATATGAACAGCGATGGAGCAGAGCCTGCAACCTACTACGCTACCTTCTGTGCTCCTTTCAGTTATACGGTTGGTAGTGGAACAACGGCTTATACTTTGGAAGAAAGCGGGGATTGGCTTATTCCTACAGCCGTTGATGGAGAGGTGGCAGCTGGTACGCCAGTTCTGTTGAAGGGCACGTCGGGCACAGCTTCCTTGACCATCGGCACGGGATGGGCTGCAACGCCTGTTACAGGAACAGCTCTCACGGGAACCTACTTGGCTACGTCCATCGAAGGCGCAAACGACTACGTGCTTGGTATTAGTGAAGGAGTCGTTGGCTTCTATCACTGGAAAAGCAACGATCTGGCTGCCAACCGTGCATACATAGATACTCCTGAATCTCCTGTTAAGGGCTTCGTCATCAATTGGGACAATGCAACGGGCATCCAGGCTATGGATAACGGACAATTGACAAATGCCCAAATCTACAACCTCGCAGGTCAGCGCCTCAGCAAGTTGCAGAAGGGCGTGAACATCGTGAGCGGTAAGAAGGTGCTCGTGAAGTAACTTCATTCATGGATAATTAATGAGATAATTCTTGGTAAATTCATGTGAGGGATCTATTACATAAATGTCCACGAATTAGATTCACGAATTAATCATAAATTTCAAATACATACGACTATGAAAAAGAAAATATATATCATTCCTACAGCGACAACAGTTGCAGTCAACGTTGTTACCTCTATTCTCGATGGCTCCTTAGCAAAGGGATCAGCAACTGTTGAAGGTACAGCAGGTGGCTGGACCAAAGAAGACAACGCTGACTGGAACGACATCTGGTCAGAGTAATTTCCTGTGGCTCTATTAGCACAATATAGAGTAATAATAGTTTTTTCTGGGGAGGCTGGGCTGTGAAGCCCGGCCTCTTTTAGTAAGTGCAACAGCACCTACGGATGGCGTAGCTGCTGTTATTGTGTATCATCATGGTAGCACTTATTGCGGCTTGTTGGTCTGGAACATTGCTATTTCAGCATCAAAACGGGCTATAATATCTTCAATAAAGGGGTGTTGGCGTGGCACAATGATGGCAATGAAATTCTCAATGCCCTCATCCATCACTAGAGCTGTCTTTATGAAGAATTTCTTGCTCTGCTCCGTTCCTGTGAACCATCGAAGGAATAATCTGTTACGCTGAGCCTGCTGATCGTTGGCACTATCACACATATAAAGCATGATGTCGGGATTGACGCGGAAGAATTCTACGATAATACGTATGACAGTTTCGCGAACTTTCAGATCATTAGGAGATGCCTTATGCGTCAAATTTGTCAAATCAAACCAATAGGCAGGTAAAGGAGAGAACGTGGGCTCTTCCTTGAAATCCACAGAATATACGATACCATAGTCTGTCTTAAAGGTGTATTCGTTGCCATCTTGTTTGACAGGATATGGACAAGTCAAGAAAAGGTGCTCTGTGTCAAGTGGATTCATACGGATTCAACCTTAAAGAACGGGTCTTTTTGTGCTTGTCGTATTTCCTCTTCCATCTTTGCCAGTTTCTCTTCCATCTGAGCTCTCCATTCTTGCTTGTACTTTCGGTAGGCTCTCACGGAATCCTTAAAGAAGCCTACGGGATGAGTAAACTGTAATGTATCTGATCCCATTTTTGCCATTGTATTGAGTTTTACTTGTGCAAAGATATATCATTCCCGTGGTTCGGCCAAGGGAAATCCTTAATATTTAGCACAACATAGAGTAATAATAGTTTTTTCTGGGGAGGCTGGGCTGTGAAGCCCGGCCTCTTTTAGTAAGTGCAACAGCACCTACGGATGGCGTAGCTGCTGTTATTGTGTATCATCATGATAGCACTTATTGCAGGCGTGGAGACTTTTGCCATGTATGGCAGAAGCGAGTGACACGTGTGCCACGCGCTTGCGAGAAGGGTAGCTACGTCAATTGTTCCCTGAGCGACGGCTGCTCAAGGCCGCTCGATCCGGCAACTGTGCTGCTTTGTCTGACGGTCGTAACTGATGCCCACGAGCAGCAGACGGTCGGCATAGTCGGCAACCTTCGCCGGGTACTGTTTGCGGCGGATTTGCTCGATGGCATCGACCACGGGTTTCCACTGGTTCTTCCTGACAGCATTCACCATCTCGCCGGCCACCTCACGGTTGGGAATGTAACATTCATCTTTGCGCCAGTCGTAGCTGAGGTAGCCCAAGTGAATCAGTACCGTCAGCACATCGTCGCGGCTCTGTATGTCCGACATATCATTGCCAAAACCGGTGGGATCCACCTTGCTCCGTTCTCCCGCCAGCATC
>JAFUYT010000012.1 GCA_017470425.1 Bacteroidaceae bacterium
CCAACCGTGAGGTAGCAGGCGAGATGGTGAATGCTGTCAGGAAGAACCAGTGGAAACCCGTGGTCGATGCCATCGAGCAATCGCGTCAGCTGTTACAGGCGACGCTCGACGGCGATGCCGAGGCGGTGGCGCGCGGTGTGGAGGCGGCCCACGACGAGAACACGAGCATCCTCTCGTACAACAACGAGAATTCCCTGGCCTGCGTGCTCTCCATCGCCTACTACTATGCCCGCAACGACTACGTGATGCACCGCGAACTGGCAAGCGGGAAAGGCTTCGCCGACATCGTGCTCATCCCCCGGAAGAACGTGGACTCTCCCGCCATCATCCTCGAGCTGAAGGTGAACCGCGATGCTGACAGCGCCATCGAGCAGATCCGCCGCAAGCAGTACCCGGCGAAGGTCGCCGACTATGCCGACCGCCTGCTGCTCGTGGGCATCAGCTACGACCGCCAGACCAAGCAGCACTATTGCCGGATCGAGCGGCTTTGACCTCCAGTCGCAAAGTTCGCCATGTTTTCCGCAAAAGTTTTTTCAGGCGATTCTTGTACAATATTGGTACTTTTCCATAGGGGCGGAGGTGGGTAACGGAGGTAAGATGCTCATGAACAGCGGAGTTATACGATTCGGAACAAATGCATTTTTTCCATGAGTCCATTGACACAACCTACAAGAAAAAGGCGTACCTTTGCCGCAGATTTCAAAGCCTGATGACATGAAGACCTGTCGAACGCTTATCGTATTATTGCTTATGCTGTCTGCTGCGGCCTGTCACAGGGGTGGAGCCGCAGGAGAGGGAAAGCATAGTGCCCAACAGCGCTTCGAGCAGGCCATCGCAGCACTGGACAGCGACAGCGTGCGGACGGGTGAGCTGCTGCTGAACGACGCTATCCGCCTGGCGCACAAAGAGAAAGACTGGCATACGCTATATCTGGCACAGCAACGGCTGGCGGAGTCGCTGGCATGGGGGAACAGCCAAGCGGCACTGGAGATGGCTCAACAGGCATTGAGAACCTACGAGCAGCACCCCGACGATGAGCGGAACCACATCATGCTATTAGACTACGCTGGCACGTATGCCTCGCAGGTGGCATTTAATGAAACCACCGATTTCACCGAAGCTTTTGCCTATACACAACGTGCCTATGAACTGGCAGATAGTCTGGAAGATGCAGAACTGCTCTGTGAGACCCTGACGAGCCTCGCCAATATCCACTGAGCCACGGAAGACTTTCAAGAGGCGCTTCGATGCGCGCGGGAAGCTGAGAGATACGCACCCGAATACCTGTTGCCGGGAACCTTGCAGGTGTTGGCGCGCTGTCTGGTCAGCTGCGACTCGGTCGCCGCGGCTGAAGCAATCTATCAACAGATGGAACCGGGTGATGATGTGCAGGCTGCATATATCGTGCAGAGCAATTTAGCCAAACTGGCTTTGCGCCGCCACGACACGGAGTCAGCAGAGGCCGCCATCGACGAGGCTTTCAGCCATGCCGAGGAACTACACTACAGAGCCCTACGGCAAAAAGATGACTACTACGAAACAGCGCTCTCCCAGGAACGCGAGAACGAACGGTTGCGATATACCGATGCACTGCATCGTATGATGTTATGGGGCAGTTTGGTGCTGATAAGCACTGTGGCGCTTGCCATCTTTGTAGCCATGCAAGGGCGCCTGCGCACCCGCGAATTGCTACACCGCCAGGAGGCCGTGGCACAGCAGGAGCAGCTGCGACAGCGTGACAGCATGATTCATTTCCTGCAGGACTTCATTCTGGAACGTTCAGAGATTATCCAAAAGCTCGGCGAGAGCGCAGACCGCCATATCCACATATCACCGCACGAATGGGAGGAGATGGAGCGCACCCTCGATGCCATCGACAGTGACCGCTTCATGCGTTTGCGCGCCCGATACCCCGATTTGAAGGATGAAGATGTCCGCCTCTGCATTCTCATCCGCCTCCATCTCACCAACCGCGCCATCGGCAACATCTTCGGCATCAGCATCTCTGCCGTGCAGCACCGTAAGCTCAAACTGAAGAAGGAAGTCTTCGGCGAGGAAGACCCGGAGACCACGCTGGAGCAGGTAATCGATAGACAGAATCTACATTAAACCTATACAACTATGAAACGACTATTATCCATCATGCTTGGCTGCTTGTTGCTATGTGGGAACATGAGGGGACAAGAAACATCTCCCAATGAAGATCCCGCTGTGCCTAAAAGTGGAATCTATAATTTTGTCATGACGATTTCTCATAATCAAGGGGGGACTGATGGCATTCTGTTCAGAGAATCGGATGTTCCTTCAGCAGACATGACGCAACGAAGGACTACTTCATTTATCATCAAACTCATCCAGGTGACTACATCCACAGAAATAACAGATGTGATATTCTGCGCTGCAATATACGATACTGCTACAGGAGCCACAAGTGATATCACGTGGCATGAAATGGAATTAAAGGAAAAAAAACGTGGCCATTGGGAACTCGATTATGGAAATGGACTTGAACTCATTGAACCCGAATGGCTCAATGAGGACGTCACAAAGACCTTTGTGTTCTATATCAAAGCAAAATCCGATGGAACTAACGTGTTATATAATAATGGTGGCGAGAACTACAAAGTGACATTCACTACAGGCGAGGGCAGTGGCTACGACTGGCGTATCAAGTTCTCCCCAAATACTGCCGCCTCAGTGAATTTAAGTGGTAATAATTATACTTTTACAGGTGATGGTGAACGTAATCCCAATGAACAGATAGGGAATACAAGGACGTTGTATCTTGACCGATTTTACGTTAATCTCATTCTCAATGAGGATGTTGAAATCAAGAACGTAAGTATGCTGTACAAAGTGTATGAAGAGGGTACAGATTCCGAATGGTCTGAGATTGATGCCACTTCATCCTTAACAAGTATGCAATATAAAATAGAAACCATGATCTGGGAAAGACATGTGACATACGAAACATCTCCACTTGTCAACCTAAATATAACAGAAGATCTGATACAGGGCAAAAACTATATCTTAGAAATCATGTTCCGAGTGGAAGATACCGATAATAATTGTTACACTCTCCTACAAGATAAAGAGGACGGCCGAATTTGCTTCACTTATTTAGGACCAGATATTAAGAAGCCTTTTCTATACCACCCTTTCATTGAGATCGGAAAGCTATGGAAGGTTCACGACTTCAGCATGGGAAGCCACCACACTGTCACCGATTATTATTTCTCACGTGATAAGGTCTTGTTCGAGAGAAACGGACATAGCTACGAAGAACTGTGTGCCAGAATGGAGGATGGAGAGGAGGAGCATATAGGTTGGTTCCGCGAAGAGGGGCAAAAGGTGTATCGCTATGATGAAGAAGGGCAGACGGAATATGCCATCTATGACTTCTCACTGGAAGCGGGCGACACGTTCTATGACGCCCGAAACGATATCTCGTACATCGTCGAGCGCACCGACCAGCTGATTGTCAATGGCGACACGCTGAAAGCGCTGCGCCTTGACGCTCTTGATGGAGTACATACAGCAGAGTGGGTGGAAGGCATCGGTAACCCACAAGAGCCACTGAAATATTTCTATAATGATACACCAGTTTCAAGATCCCATTATACTGCATACGTTTTAGGATCAAGCTATTGGCCCCTTACCTTCGGTGCAAGCTGGAATGGCTGGTGGGGTACACAGCTGAAGCAATTTGGCAGAAAAATATATCGTCAACAGACAGATAGTTTGACCTATGACCTGGTGTATTATCCCGAAAAAGATCTATGTAGCCTTCATGTATATGGATGGCAACGCATAAGTTGTGGTCCGAACCACTATATTTACTGCATCACCGAACCGACTGAAGATATCATGGTTCAGCGACTGAAGTTCAAGATTGAAGATTTGGAGCCTGTTGCAGACTGCAAAAGTGCACAATACGTCAGCTACTCCTTTCCCTTCTTCGACAAAAATAAGACCTATATCATTACTGATAAACAAGGTGATCACGTTGTACCCGTCCGCCAATCAACTACCTATCGTCACTTTATAGAGGAAGGAAAAGTGTGGAAGGTGGGTTGGTTCCCAGGTGGAACGGATACGGCGAAGAAATTGGATTACTACTATTTTGACGGGGATACGATTATCAACTACTGCCCCTGCAAGAAGATGATGTGTCGGCATGAAGCTGCTGAAGGTTGGGGCAATACAGAGCCGTGGGTAGAGTATGCCGGAGCCGTGTACGAAGAGGAACGACGAGTCTATTGCGCTTTCCCCGAAAGCGAAAATCTTGAACTGCTTTACGACTTCTCTTCTGCGATAGGGACCACTCTTTCGATTCACGGAGGCTCCTGTATTATCGCGGGCAGAGGTGTTTCCCGAGAATCATTTTTTAAGGGTAACTACACCCATATAGCCTTATACCAAATGGTTCTGAACGACGCGACGGGGATGATGGACGGTTATGACTTCGACTTCATGCCCGATCATTTAAATCATTGGCTGGAAGGTGTTGGCATGGGGATGAGCCCGTTGCTCAATTGCATCGAGAATGATGTCGCAGGAAACTATTATTGTCTGATGACATGCTACATAGGCGACGAGGTCATCTACAAACATCCCTCTCCCAATATCGTGGATGGAGTGACACCCGTGGAAACAGACGTGAAGAAACAGTGGCTCGACTTCACGCACATTATGAAGCCGAGACCCAAAGCTCCAAGATATGCTGAGCTGAGAGAGGTGAGCGGTGACACCGACGACGAGGATGCTCTGGAAGAGCTACAGGGTGAATATTCAGCCAAGGAGCTCACGGTCAACCTGAAGACACTATCGGGACCATACACCATTTCCCTCACTGACGCCACTGGCAAAGAGGTCTATCGCAAGGAGGTACAGACGAGCAGCGTCATAGCACTCAATACCGACTTGACGAAATATGAGGATGGTAGATATACCCTTACAGTGGAGAACGGCGAGGAGCAATACGTTGCCACACTCACCCTGCCGCTCGATGATGTGGCTGTCCGCGACATTCCCAACACGTCCGCCACCACTCCTGTCCACCTCTTCGACCTTACCGGCCGCCGCCTCACTGCCCTACCCGCCAAAGGCATCTATATCCGAGATGGCAGAAAGGTTCTTGTGAAATGAGTAAAGGAAACCGTTAAAAAAGAGGGATTCCTTTGCTCAAAAGGCAATAAGCCGTACCTTTGCGGAGTCAAATTCTTAAACATACACAACCAAGATGAAAAAAATGCTGTTCTTTCTTCCTGTTGCCCTGGGATTGATGCTGTCATCCAGCACGTGCTCCGATGACTACGAGGATCTGGACGATGGCTTCATCTTCCAGAACGAGAGCAATGACACGCTGAAGCTGGTAATCAGCACGGAGTACCCCGACACGCAGTATCCCATTGATGCTGAAGGAACGTATCGCTATGTGATGCCGAAGTCCGACATACGAATCGGCGACCGGGCGCTGGGGGAGTGGTTCCGCGAGAATCCTGTTCTTCAGCTCTTCGTCTATGACTATGAAGTGCCTCTGGGCGTATTCCTGCGTGAACACCATGCGGAGCGTGCCCGCTATGAGCTGACGGAGCAGGGACTGCGGCAGCAGAAATGGATTGTGAAGTTCCCTTCGGCTGAGCCCGCTATTCCGAATAACAACTAATCTGGTTTGCGTCATGAAAAAGATATTTCTTGCTCTCTGCATCGCGGCCGTCAGCGCCGGATCTGCCTTCGCCCAGGACAACGACGAGGGGCATATCAGCCGCTTCAAATACCATCGCAGCTACTTCCACCGCCATGAGTTTGGCCTTACCTGGGGCATCTCTTCACGCTCCGACAGGGCCCACAGGTTCAGCGACTACGTGGAAGAGAATCAGTATCGTTATCTACTGGATAAAGATCATATTGACATAGTCCCCTTTTCCCTTAGCGGGCACTATATGTACCACTTCAACGACCGTTTAGCCCTGGGCGGCCTCTTGAGTTGCTGTACCACGTATGAGGCCCGTGTCACGCGCTCTATCTATGAGGCACCCTCTACCCCGCAGGACCGATGGCGCCTGGTCGAAGAGCGGAACGGTGATATCCTCGGCAATTACTTCTCGCTGATGCCCATGGTGAAATATACATGGCTCATCAGCAAGCGCGTCCAGCTTTATTCCAAGGTCGGCTTGGGAGGTGACGTGCAATGGTTTCGTCTTCAGGGCGCCGGTTGCGGCACACACAACGATGTCAAGTTCCAGTTCGGTTACCAAGTCACACCCGTCGGCATTGAGTTTGGGAAGAAGACGGTTCGCTTCTTCATGGAAGTCGGCTATGGATCTGAGGGCATCATGATGGTTGGCGTGAACTGCCACCTCGGGAAGGAGGAGCAGTGAGCGCCCCCAAAAGCGAAAGATCATGTCATAGTTGCTCTATCATTATCGAGAGATGAGAATACAGAGATTCCAGTAGCAGTGCGGAAGGTTCGTAATGTTTTCCGAAAAAGTTTTTGTGGAAAGTGGTGTGGTGCGGATGGCGAAAGTGTGTTTTTTTGTTTCTTTTATGAGTTTTTTGCGTTTCGGTTGCTGTTATTATTTTTATTCGTCGTACCTTTGCGCGGAATTTCAAACATTACATTCAATATCACACCCCTATGCGTAAACTTACGTTTCTCTCCGTCGCTGCCATGTCGGCTCTCGTGCTGACCTCTTGCAGCAAGCTCGGTGCACTGAGCGCCGACAACGTGACTGTCACCCCGACTCCGCTCGAAGCAGTGGGCGGTGAAGTGTCGGCCACCATCAACGCCACCTTCCCCGAGAAGTATATGAAGAAGAAGGCCACCGTCACCATCACGCCGGTCCTGAAATATGCAGATGGCGAGGCGACCTCTGCCAGCTCCACCTTCCAGGGTGAGAAGGTACAGGGCAACGGCACCACCGTCGCCTACAAGGCCGGTGGCAACTACACGATGCGCGCCAACTTCCCCTTCCGCGAGGAGATGCTACAGAGCGACCTCTACCTGCGCTTCGACGCGAAGCTGGGCAAGAAGGTCGTCGCACTGCCTGACCTGAAAGTGGGCTACGGCGTCGTCGCTACGAGTGACCTGCTGCGCTACACCGTGGGCAGCGCGAACCCCGCTCTGGCCCCCGATGCCTACCAGCGCATCATCAAGCAAAAGCAGGAGGCACAGATCAAGTACCTCGTCAACCAGGCCAACATCCGCGCCAGCGAGCTGAAGACCACCAGCATCCAGGACTTCGCCAAGATCCTCAAGGAGATCAACGACAATCAGGAGACGCTGCGCCTGCAGAACATCGAGGTGAGCGCCTACGCCTCACCGGAAGGCCGTTACGACTTCAACGAGAAGCTGGCCGAGAAGCGCCAGAACACCTCCTCGGCATACGTCAGCGAGCAGCTGAAGAAGAACAAGATGGCCGCCGATGTCGATACGAAGTTCACGGCTGAGGACTGGGACGGCTTCCAGCAGCTCGTCAGCACCAGCACCATTCAGGATAAGGATGTGATCCTGCGCGTACTCTCGATGTACCAGGATCCCGCCGAGCGCGAAGCACAGATCCGCAACATGAGCGTCGTCTATGACGAGCTCGCCAAGGGCATCCTGCCCGAGCTGCGCCGCGCACGCCTCATCGCCAACTACGACGTCATCGGTCGCAGCGACGAGCAGATCCAGGAGCAGTTCGCCGCCGACGCGCAGGAGCTGAGCATCGAGGAACTGCTCTACGGCGCCAACCTGCAGGGCGACAACCAGCAGAAGCAGCAGTGGTACGAGCGCACGGCACAGATCTACTCCAACGATGCCCGCGCCTTCAACAACCTGGCCAACCTGGCCTATCAGCGTGGCGACCTGACGGCTGCCGCCAACTACCTCCAGAAAGCCAAGAGCCTGAACCCGAACAGCGCCGAGGTGGCTACGAACGAGGCTCTTCTGGCACTGGCCAAGGGCGACGTGACCACTGCGGAGACCGCACTGGCCAAGGGCACCAGCGCCAACAGCTACTCCGAGATCCTGGGTAACCTCAACCTCGCCAAGGGCAACTACGCTGCCGCCGCCAGCAACCTCGCAGGCAGCAACACGAACAGCGCCGCCCTCGCACAGATCCTCAACCGCGACTACGCTGCCGCCACGAAGACCCTCGGCGCCGTGAAGAACGCCGACGCATACACCGCCTACCTGAAGGCTGTCCTCGGTGCCCGCCAGGGCGATGCCGACGCTGTCGTCAGCGGCCTCCAGAGCGCCATCCAGCAGAACCCCAGCCTCGCCGCACGCGCAGCTCAGGATCTGGAGTTCGCCAACTACGCCTCTCAGATTGCCAGCCTGGTGAAATAAAATGCTGAGAATCCTGACATCCATCAGATATTACGCATGGTTACTGCCATGCGTAATGTTTTATGGATGTCAGGACGGCAGCACCTTCCGCCTGCGCGGCGACTTCCGCCACCTTCGGCAGTCGGAGTTCTTCATCTACAGCACCGACGGCGGTATCGACGACATCGATACCCTCCACGTGGTCGATGGGCAGTTCGACTGGACGACCCCGCTGGAGCATGAGGCCACCTTCCACGTCATCTTCCCCAACCAGAGCGAGCAGATCGTCTTCGCTGCGCCGGGCAAGAGCGTGAAGATGCGGGGTGATGCAGAGCACTTGCGCGCCACACGCGTCGAGGGCAGCGCCGACAACGACCAGCTCACGCGCTTCCGCCTCGAACACCTCGAAGACAGTCCTGCACAGTACGACGAGGCCATGCGGCAGTACGTCAACGACAACCCCGACAGCCGCGTCAGCACCTATCTGCAACACCAGCTCACGCTGCGCAAGAGCCAGCTCTCGCGTCTCCGCACGGGGCAGCCGCTGCCCGCCATCACCCTGCCGCCCGACGGTCTCTCGACCGATGAAGACACGCTGCGCATCGACAGCGGACAGCCCGCACTGCTCATCTTCTGGGCCAACTGGAAGCGCGACAGCCAGGATGCTTTCTACCTCATCCGACGCACGCTCCGTGCCAACGAGGATGCCGACCGCCGCCACCGTCTGCAACCCGTCAGCGTCAGCCTCGACGCCGACCTCTCGAAATACTTCTACACGGTGCGCTACGATTCCATCACATGGGCCTCGCGCTGCTACCGCCTGGCGTGGGACACGCCCGTGGTGCAGCAGCTCGGCATCCGCGACATCCCCTACTACGTCCTCACCGACACGCTCCGCCGCGTGGTGGCCCTTGGGCGCAACTGGGAAAAAGACATCGCACCACACATCGATCCCCTGATTCGCCAGAACTGACGCCGCAGGAACTATGCTACGATTCCGACTGATCTGTCTGATGTTCCTCGCCGCCGTCACCTTACGCGCGCAGGAGGAGATTCCCGAGGAGGACCTGATGCCCCGGGATCCTATCGACATGCCGTCGCTCATCAACCTCCAGTTCTATCGCTACAAGAACCCCTACTACGACCCTCTCCACGGCGACACCATCTGGACCTACCTCATGCCCGAGTTGCCCGTCTATAAGCCTCTCGTCTTCAAGAGCAAGAAAGAACGGCAGCGCTACGACCGCATGGTCATCAACGTCAAGCGCGTACTGCCTCTGGCCAAGAAGGTCAACATGATGCTCTGCGAGACCTACGAGGTGCTGGAGACACTGCCCACAAAGGAAGCCAAGGATCATCACATCAAGCTCATCGAGCAGGAGATCAAGCGGCAATACACCCCGGAGATGAAGAAGCTCACCTTCACGCAGGGCAAGCTCCTCATCAAGCTTGTCGATCGCGAGTGCAATCAGTCGAGCTTCGAAATCGTCAAGGCTTTCCTCGGCCCCGCCCGCGCCACCTTCTACCAGATCTTCGCCTGGACCTTCAAGGCAAGCCTCAAGAAGGAGTACGACGCGGAGGGCGAAGACGCGATGATCGAGCGCATTGTACGGCAGATAGAAGTAGGTCAACTTTAAACCATAGACTTTCAACTAAAAAAACATGCCCGAAGTCACCCCCATGATGAAACAGTTCTTCGACCTGAAGGCGAAGCATCCCGATGCGATCCTGCTCTTCAGATGCGGAGACTTTTATGAGACCTACGCGCAGGATGCCGTAGAGGCCGCAGACATTCTCGGCATCACACTCACCAAGCGCAACAACGGCAAGGAGAACGAGAGCACGGCGATGGCGGGTTTTCCGCACCACGCGCTGGACACCTACCT
This sequence comes from Bacteroidaceae bacterium, assembly GCA_017470425.1. Taxonomy (GTDB): domain Bacteria; phylum Bacteroidota; class Bacteroidia; order Bacteroidales; family Bacteroidaceae; genus Physcousia. The sequence continues at coordinate 10,201 of JAFUYT010000012.1, forward strand.
GCCGAAGCTGGTGCGCGCGGGGCGCCGCGTAGCGATCTGCGACCAGCTGGAGGATCCGAAGCTGACGAAGAAGCTCGTCAAGCGCGGCATCACGGAGCTGGTAACGCCCGGTGTGGCCATGACGGACACGGTACTCAACTACCGCGAGAACAACTTCCTGGCCGCCGTGCACTTCATGAAAGAGGACCTCGTGGGCGTGAGCTTTCTGGACATCTCCACGGGCGAGTGGCTCGTGGCGGAGGGTCCTGCGGAGTACGTGGATAAGCTGATGGGCAACTTCGGCCCCAAGGAGGTGCTCTACGAGCGTGGCCGCAAGGGGCTGTTCGAAGGGTGCTTTGGCAAGAAGTTCGTGACCTTCGAGCTCGACGATTGGGTGTTCACGCCCCAGACGGCCCACGACAAGCTGACACGCCACTTCGAGGTGAAGAACCTGAAGGGCTTCGGCATCGACGGCCTCCGAGCAGGCGTCATCGCCGCCGGCGCCATCCTGCAATACCTGGAGCTGACGCAGCACACACAGCTCCGCCATATTACCTCCATCAGCCGCATCGAGGAGGAGCGCTACGTGCGACTGGACAAATTCACGGTGCGCAACCTGGAGCTCATCCAGTCGATGAACGAGGGCGGCCGCTCGCTGCTGGATGTCATCGACCACACCATCACGCCGATGGGCGCCCGCATGCTGCACCGCTGGCTGCTGTTCCCGCTGCGCGACACGGCACAGGTCAACCAGCGCCTGGACGTGGTCGATTACTACTTCCGGCATCCTGAATTCCGCGAATTTATCGCGGAGCAGCTGCATCAGATTGGCGACCTGGAGCGCATCACATCGAAGATCGTCACGGGACGCGTCTCGCCGCGCGACGTCGTGCAACTGCGCGTAGCCCTGCAGGCCATCGAGCCGATCAAGAAGGTGTGCCAGGCTGCTGACGATGCCACCCTACAGCAGATCGGCCAGCAGCTCAGCCTCTGCACAGACCTCCGCGACCGCATCGCCCGCGAGATACAGCCCGACCCGCCTCTCGCCGTGCAGAAGGGTGGCGTGATCGCCTCCGGCGTCTCCGCCGAACTCGATGAGCTCCGGCAGATCGCCTACAGCGGCAAGGACTACCTCCTGCAGATTCAGCAGCGCGAGGCAGAAGCCACCGGCATCCAGAGCCTCAAGGTAGCCTACAACAACGTCTTCGGCTACTATCTTGAGGTTCGCAACACCTACAAGGACCGCGTGCCGGCGGAGTGGATCCGCAAGCAGACACTCGTCAACGCCGAACGCTATATCACACAGGAACTGAAGGAGTACGAGGAGAAAATCCTGGGCGCCGAGGACAGAATCCTGGGCCTCGAGGGGCAGCTCTTTGCAGCGCTCGTGGGCACCGCCGCCACCTTCACACCCGAAATCCAGCGCGACGCACAGCTCGTGGCACAGCTCGACAGCCTCCTCTCCTTCGCAACTACAGCGGCCGAAAACCACTACATCCGCCCCGTTGTAGATGACTCCACTGACATCGATATCCGCCAAGGGCGCCACCCCGTCATCGAGCGCCAGATGCCAGCCGGCGAACGCTACATCGCCAACGACGTGCACTTGGACACTGCCAGCCAGCAGATCCTCATCATCACGGGTCCCAACATGGCAGGTAAGAGCGCACTGCTGCGCCAGACAGCGCTCATCACGCTGTTAGCACAGATTGGCTCATTCGTGCCCGCCGAGAGCGCTCGCATCGGGTGGGTGGATAAGATCTTCACCCGCGTGGGAGCGAGCGATAACATCTCCGTCGGCGAGAGCACGTTCATGGTGGAGATGAGCGAGGCGGCCAACATCCTGAACAACATTTCAGAACGCTCCCTCGTCCTGTTCGATGAGCTCGGACGCGGCACCTCGACCTACGACGGCATCAGCATCGCCTGGGCCATCGTAGAGTTCATCCACGAGAACGCCCGTGGGCGGGCTCGCACGCTCTTCGCCACGCACTACCACGAACTCAACGAGATGGAGAAGCACTTCGCCCGCATCAAGAACTTCAATGTCAGCGTGCGCGAGGTGCGGGGGAAGGTTATCTTCGTGCGCAAGCTCGAGGCTGGCGGCTCGGAGCACTCGTTTGGCATCCACGTGGCGAAGCTCGCCGGAATGCCACGCGACATTGTACGCCGCGCCGAGGTCATCCTGAAACAACTGGAGAGCAGCGCCGACCGCGAAGGCCTCGGAACGGGAGCCAAGATCGGCGCTATGCCCGAGACGGATCACATGCAACTCTCCTTCTTCCAGCTCGACGACCCTGTGCTCAGCCAGATCCGTGACCAGATCCTCGGCCTCGACATAAACAGCCTCACCCCCATTGATGCCCTCAACAAGCTCGCCAGCATCCAACGCATCCTCACCGGTAAGTAATCAGTCAAACACACGGAACTCGTAGCCCTCGGCAATGAGCCACTCGAGGGCGGTGGGGAGTATCTGCTCCAACTTGGCAATGCTACGGAGACTGTCGTGGAAGGTGATAATGGAGCCAGCCCGCGCGTAGCGCTTCACGTTCGCCAGTACCTCGGCGGCATTGAGGCGGCGGCTGTAATCACGCGTGACGAGGTCCCACATGACGATGCGATAGCCCTTCCGCCGTATGATGCGATATTGAAGGGGACGCATCCACCCATGAGGGGGACGGAAGAGGGGATGGGCGCTGTTATCATGGTGAGGAAGAAAGGTATTGATCAGCTCCTGCGCCTTCTTCGTGTTGCGCAAGTAGTTGCGGGAGAGCCAGCGAAAGCCGCCAATGTGATTGAAAGTGTGATTACCGACCTGATGCCCCTCGGCGATGATGCGGCGGAAGAGGTCAGGATGCTTGCGGACGTTGTCACCCACCACGAAGAAAGTGGCCTTGATGCCGTAGCGCGCCAGCGTGTCCAGCACGAAGGGCGTCGCCTCTGGGATGGGCCCGTCGTCGAAGGTCAGATAGACGGCCTTCACCGACGGGTCCATGCGCCAGGTGGCATGGGGGTATAGCCACCGCAGGAAGCGGGCGGGTTGTTCGATGATCATCAGTAGTTGGTGCGACTTTGGAGTTGGTCGCTATAGTGGCGCAGTGCCACGTCGTAGGTCTGGCTCTTCTCGGGTGCAGCATCGTCGAGGATGCGCAGGGCGTCGTTGAGCTGATAGAGGTAGTAGAGGCACTCCTCCTGGCTGAGCTGCAAGCGCCGGTCGCTGAGGCTGGTGTACCACTCGCAGTACTCGGCAGCACTCCGGGCCACGGCATCGGCGATGTGTGCGGCCTCGGTTTTCTTGCCCAGCGCCAGCCACGTGCGTGCCAGCTCCAGTGAGCCGCCCTGATAGTTGTGGGGCAGTGTCGCCTCGGGGATAGCTTCCTCAGCGCGTTCAACCACCTTGAGTGCCTTATCGCGCTTGCCCTCCTTGAGAAGCTCGGTGGCGAGCTGCGAGAAGATGCGGCGGTGGGTGTAGCACATCCGGGCCACGGTCTCGTCGAGATAGATGTCGGGGTTGTCGATGCCGCCGAACTTGAAGCGGTTCATCACGTTGTCATACATCTTCTCTGTATCCACGCGGCGGCCACTCTGCTTCGTGTTGAAGGGTGTGATGCGGTTGGCAAGACCCTCCTGGACGAAGTTATTGCCGAGGTTGCCGTAGTTCTCGCTGCCAACGGTCATCGCCACGTATAGCGGGCGTTCCCAGTTGCAGCGCGCCAGCATCTCGTACATCATCATCTCGCTCTTATACACGGCACGCTTGCCTTTCAGAGAAATATGCATCACGTCGGGGATGCTGTCACCAGCCATCATCGTGCCAGAGCGGCGGACAGCGTCCTTGTCGATGGTGATGACGACGCTGTCGGTGGGGAAGATCTGCATGTCGGGGTTGGGGTGGAGAATCCACTTCTCGATGATGGTGGAGAGTTCGTAGGGGTTCTCGCCCACGAGCTGGCGGCAGGTGATGGGGTCATCCTTATAGTGCTCGAGCACCTGCTCAAGCGTACCGGGGCTGACGCGGATGCCCTCACGCGTACCGGCCACGTAGTCGATGCGCTTCCAGGAGATGGGCACGCTGGGCGAGTCGTAGGCGGGACGCTTCATCTGGTCGATGTACCAGTCTGTCTGTAAGTAGGAGAGATTGCAGACGCGGGCATCGGTGCGCACGCCCTCGGTCTCCTGATTGTACCAGAGCGGGAAGGTGTCGTTGTCGCCGTTGGTGAAGATGATGGGGTAACCCTCGTCGGGCAGCGTCATCAAGTAGTTCTGTCCGAAGTCGCGACAGGTGTAGCGACCGCTGCGGTCGTGGTCATCCCATGTCTGGGAAACCATCTGCACGGGCACGAGCAGGCAGAGCAGCGCGGCAAGCGAGCCGATGATCAATTTCCCATCTTTCAATTTTAATTTCTCATTGATCAGGTCGGCGATAGCAGCAGCGCCTAAGCCAATCCAAATGGCGAAAGCATAGAAGGAACCTGCGTAGGCATAGTCACGCTCGCGCGGCTGCATCGGTGTCTGGTTCAGATAGACCACGATGGCCAGGCCGGTCATGAAGAACAGGAAGAAGACCACCCAGAACTGCTGGATGCCCTTGGGCGAGCGGGTGCCGTCGGGATCCTCGACCTCCTTCCACGCTTGCCAGATGAGGCCCAGCAGGCCGAGCAGCAAGGGCAGGCAGTAGAACACGTTGCGACCCTTATTCTCCCGAAGGTCGCTGGGTAGCTTGCTCTGGTCGCCAAGGCGGGCATTGTCGAGCGCGGGCAGTCCCGAGAGCCAGTTGCCGTGCTCCAGTTCGCCGTTGCCCTGAATGTCGTTCTGCCGGCCGACGAAGTTCCACATGAAATAGCGCCAGTACATGAAGTTGACCTGATAGCTGAGGAAGAAGCGGATGTTCTCCAGCTGCGACGGCATCTTCACCATGATAGGCTCACCGCAGCGGTCGAAGGGAATCTGCGTGCCCGTGACGCCGCCCAGCCACGACTCATAGGCCTGAGCGTGGCGGTCGCTGTACATACGGGGGAAGAGCATATTCTGGGCATAGACATATTCGATGTCATAGCGCTGAATCTCATAGCGGTCGGGCTCGTCGGGCGATGCCTTTTCCTTGCGCTGATAGACGGGTGCACCCTCCTTGGAGACGGGTACACAATAGCCGCCCTCGGTCTTCAGCTTCACCTGCGAGGTGTAGGCCTGGCCGTAGAACAGCGGACGCGAGCCGTACTGCTCACGGTTGAGGTACTGTCCAAGCGTGAAGATGTCCTCGGGGGAGTTCTGATCCATCGGTGTGTTGGCGGTGGAGCGGATCACGATGACGGCATACGAAGAGTAGCCGATCATGATCATCAGCATACACAACAGCGAAGTGTTCATCACCCGCGCCGACACCACCGGCCGCCCCTCGCGCTTCCACTCGAGCAGGCCGTAGATGACCGCCAGGATGACAAGACCGATCAGGATGCTTGTCCAGCCGTAGCCATAGAACGGGATACCGAGCATGGCCACGCTCACTAAATAAGAGATGTTCGCGCGCAACCGCGAAAATCCAGCCTGTTGCAAGCGGTCCGTCCGCTGGGAGCGTTCCGTCTGTTGCGACTGTGTCGCAACTCCTCCCCCCCTCTGCGTCTCCCAGATAGCCCACAGCACCACAGCGATGAGCAACAGGATATACACGATGAGGCCGCTATTGAAAGGCAAGTTGAGGGTATTCACGAACAACAGCTCGAACCAGCCACCCACCTTCACGATACCCGGCACGATGCCGTAGAGCACGGCCGCCACGAGTACGAAACTGCCCAGAAGCGCCAGGATACTGCCCTTCAGCGTGGCATGAGCGGAGCGTTTGTAGTAGTAGATCAGCACCAGCGCCGGCAGGCAAAGCAGGTTCAATAGGTGTACGCCAATGCTGAGACCCGTCAGGTAGGCAATCAGCACCAGCCAGCGGTCGCTATGAGGTTTGTCTGCATTGTCCTCCCATTTCAGCATCAGCCAGAACACCAGCGCCGTGAACAGGCTGGAGTAGGCATAGACCTCGCCCTCGACGGCCGAATACCAGAACGTATCGCTCCAGCAGTAGGCCAGAGCGCCTGTCATGGCAGCAGCTTCCACGGTGATAAGCTGCGCCACGTTCTGCACCCATCCACCTGGGCAGATGAGCTTGCGGGCCAGATGCGAGATACTCCAATAGAGGAACATGATGCACAAGGCACTCAGCAGGGCATTCATGATGTTCACCATCAGCGCCACCTGCGACGGGTCGCTGGCCAGCTGCGTGAACAAATTACCCGTGAGCATGAAGAAGGGTGCCCCGGGCGGGTGACCCACTTCGAGCTTGTAAGCGGTGGTGATGAACTCGGGGCAGTCCCAGAACGAGGCTGTGGGCTCCACCGTCGAGCAGTAAGTAAAGGCCGCGATGGCGAATGCGAGCCATCCCAGCAGGTTATCAACTAAGCGGAAATGTTTCATTGATAGTTGGTTTTGAGGTTGTTGAACGGGTGATGCAATCATCCGCTGCGCATAATGCGTGGCAAAATTAGATAATTTAGATGGAATAGCCGCAGAAAAAACAAAGATTCTCTGCCTGCGGCCTTCATTTTTCAGTTTCGGAGCCTTCCGCGCCATGTGTCGGGTGTTGATGAGGCGGCACAAACAGGATGACAGGGATCATCATCGCATAGCCAATGAACAAGGGAATAGGTGCCCACCGGATGCGCTGCGCCGCAAAAGCGCCAGGTCCCGGTGCCGCCGCATAGCGCCCGCCCACCGTGTTGCGGACATCCTTCTCAGGCAGCATCAGCAAGCAGCCTGCGACGATACACGCCAGAGCAATGCCCGTCAGCGCATAGTGCCACCGCCCGAAGACACTATGCCACCGCGTGACAGTCTGCTTCGTTGTTGTTTTTTCTTGTCTTTTCATAACCTTTGCTTTTTAGGAAACACGCTGCAAAGGTCATCAAAAAGCGTGAACGTAGCCAAGCGAAAAGTCTGACATCTGTCTGACATTTGTCTGACAATGCACGGTCAGCGACATTGTCAGACTTCTTCCCCGTTGAGTATCAGCTGATAGGAGTCACCGCGGCGGCACACAATTGTCATGCCTGTCTCCGCCCGCAACACAGGTTTCAGACGGCGAATGAGCGTGTAGAGCGTGGCCGAGGCATCAGGCTTCTTGGGCCACAGGCGGTCGCAGATCTCCTGTTGCGACAGGCGGTGGCCGGGAGCCTGCCAGAACAGCTCCATCAGTGTCTGCTGCATCGGCGTGAAGTGCACCGCGCGACCGCCGGCATAGAAGCACTGCTGAGGCCGGTCAAATCGGAAAATTTCGCTGTTCTGCTCCTCCGCACGAGTACCGGGAACCGGCTTGAAAAACAGGCTGAGCAGCAACCACAGAACCGCCACGACAGACAAGGCGCCTGAGGCGCGTTGGTCAGACAGCGCCCACAGCCCCGCAAAGGTCAGCCCCGTGCGTGCCGTAAGCTTCAGCTGACGCTCCTCGCCCCGCATGTCCAACGTCAGGTAAGCCGTGTCGCGCACACCGTTCATGGTGATGAAGCTACGATAGACCTGAATCGTGTCCGTATCAATGCGGTCAGGTTCACAGAGTTCGATGGTGCGCGCCAGCGCCTGATCAACCGCCTGCTGTGCCCGTCGCTCCGTGCGACAGAGACTGTCGATGCCCGTCAGCACTGCCGAGGACACCAGCAACAGGAACACTAAGATAGCCAACTGTGGTTTCATACGTCCATTCACTCATTATACTGTTTTTACATCACCTTCATCAATCACCCACTCATGCGCGCGCATATCCACACAGCCGTTCGCCTTGATGCGCACGCCCTCGGACATGAGCAGCACCGCCTGCTGATGCCATCCCGGCACCGTGCGCCCCACGCTGTTGACCACGCGGTGGCAGGGCAGCTCCAGCGCCAGCGGAGCATCGTGCATCGCACGCCCCACCAGCCGCGAGTGATGCGGCCACCCGATGAGCTCCGCAATGCGCCCGTACGACAGCACCCTTCCGGCGGGAATCTGCCGCACGACATCATAGACTTCTGCATAGAACAGCTCGTTCATTCGTTCCTGTGATAATCTTGAAAGCAACGGCAAAGATATAACCTTTTCCGTTTTCCCCTCACATTTACCGTCGTTTTTTATAATTTGTTCACTTACTTACAGGACTCAGCGGAGTGATTCTGTGTCGGAGTAGGGCAAATCGCACTGCGTATTTGCATTTTTCAGACGCTTTATGACCCCGTTACAGATTATTTTCCTTACCTTTGCGCCCGAATTGCCCGCACTGCCCGCGAAGTTAGCAGAGCAGCCGACCTCATTAAACTTTAAACTTTAAACTTTAAACTTTAAACTGCGGCTAAGCCGCGATAAGCATGGCACAACAAGAAGACGTTTTCAAGAAGATCGTCTCCCACTGCAAGGAGTACGGTTTCGTGTTCCCCTCAAGTGATATCTACGATGGCCTCGGCGCTGTCTATGACTACGGACAGAACGGCGTGGAGCTGAAGAACAACATCAAGCAGTACTGGTGGCAGTCGATGGTGCTCCTGCATCAAAACATCGTCGGCATCGATGCCGCCATCTTCATGCACCCCACCACGTGGAAGGCCAGCGGACACGTAGATGCCTTCAACGACCCCCTCATCGACAACCGCGACTCGAAGAAGCGCTACCGCGCCGACGTCCTCATCGAGGACCAGATGGCCAAGTACGACGAGAAGATCGACAAGGAGGTTGCCAAGGCCCGCAAGCGCTTCGGCGACGCCTTCGACGAGGAGCAGTTCCGCACCACCAACGGCCGCGTGCTCGAGTATCAGGCCAAGCGTGACGCTCTGCACGAGCGCTTCCAGAAGGCCATGAACGCCAACGACCTCGACGAGCTGAAGCAGATCATCATCGACGAGGAAATCGTTTGCCCCATCAGCGGCACACGCAACTGGACCGACGTGCGCCAGTTCAACCTCATGTTCAAGACCGAGGTAGGTTCCACCGCCGAAGGCACCTCAACCATCTACCTGCGCCCCGAGACCGCACAGGGCATCTTCGTTAACTACCTCAACGTGCAGAAGACGGGCCGCATGAAGCTCCCCTTCGGCATCGCACAGATCGGTAAGGCCTTCCGTAACGAGATCGTGGCCCGCCAGTTCATCTTCCGCATGCGCGAGTTCGAGCAGATGGAGATGCAGTTCTTCGTCAAGCCTGGCACCGAGCTCGACTGGTTCGCCAAGTGGAAGCAGACACGCATGGCCTGGCACCAGGCCTTAGGCTTCGGCGCCGAGAACTACCGCTTCCACGACCACGACAAGCTGGCCCACTACGCCAACGCCGCCACCGACATCGAGTTCCACATGCCCTTCGGCTTCAAAGAGGTCGAGGGTATCCACTCCCGCACCAACTTCGACCTTTCGCAGCACGCCAAGTACAGCGGCAAGAAGATTGAATACTTCGACCCCGAGACCAACGAGAGCTACACGCCGTTCGTCATCGAGACCTCCATCGGTGTGGATCGTATGTTCCTCAGCGTCATGTGCCACTCTTACTGCGAGGAGCAGCTCGAGAACGGCGAGACGCGCGTCGTACTGCGCCTGCCCGCAGCCCTGGCTCCAGTGAAGCTCGCCGTGCTACCGCTCGTGAAGAAGGACGGCCTGCCCGAGGTGGCACAGCAGATTGTCAACGACCTGCGCTTCCACTTCAACTGCAAGTACGACGAGAAGGACACCATCGGCAAGCGCTACCGCCGTATGGACGCCATCGGATGCCCCTACTGCGTCACCATCGACCACGACACGCTCGAGGACCACTGCGTCACCCTGCGCGACCGCGACACGATGGAGCAGAAGCGCGTGCCCATCGCTGACCTCCGCAGCATCATCGAGGACAAGGTTAGCATCACCAGCCTGCTGAAGAAGCTGCTATGACTTGTGAAATGATAAATGATAAATAATAAATGATAAATAATAAGCATAAGAGCATGAACCATCCTTTGTCACATTCCTCACGTTGCATAGGCCATCGCCATGCATTATTATCATTTATTATTTATCATTTATTATTTATTATTTCGGCTGTTTTCGTCTCCTGCAGTGACAACGAAGAATATAACCCCTACGACGACTGGCAGGAGCGCAACACGGAGTGGTTCCGCCACGTTGCCGATACGGCGCGCACGGCCATCAACGCCGCCAAGGCCGAATACGGCGATGCGTGGCAGGAACACTGCGACTGGCGTATGTACAAATCGCTGCGCAAGAGCCCGAGCTACCAAAGTGGCATCGTCGAGGACAGCATTTGCGTGCGCATCGTCAAACCGGGCACCGGCACGCACCAACCACTGCTGACAGACGTCGTAAAGGTGGCTTTCCGCGGATGGCTGATGCCCACGCAGGACGCCGCAGGCAACACCTTCGAGAAAGTGTTCTCCCAGACGTTCTACGGTGCCTACAATGAGCAGACGGCAGCCTCCACAGAGAACACCGTGTCCTCGTTCACCGAAGGTTTCGAGACAGCCCTGCAGTACATGACCGAGGGCGCAGAATGGATGGTCTGCATCCCCTATTCCCAGTTCTACAACGATCAGGAACAAGGCAGCGGCACCATCCCGGCTTACAGTTCCGTACGCTTCAGGATCATCCTCATGAAAGTCTATTGAACTTTCACTCCGACATCCGAAATGCCTGTCAGGCTCTGGCGTCGCATGATGTGATAGACCAACAGCCGGACAGGCATTTGCTGTACCGTCAGGTCAATGGTGGCGACGCTGTCCTCGCACTCATGGATGACCGTCCCTGTCGTCTGCCACACTGACATCTGCTGCCCACTTCTCTGCAGACCTCCTGCACCTTGTTCCCCGTTCACCTGCAAGCATAGTGTGTCGCGATGGCGGCTGTCATCAGCGTCGCGCCGCTCCACGACCAGCCACAAATCCTCATAAGGATATAGGTTTGTGGTGCGCACGCCCACGCTCACCTGGTAGCGACCGTCCACAGGCACCTCTGCCAGCTCAAAGCACAGCGTGTCCGTCGTGTGCCACTCGCCCGAGGGTAGCGGCTGATAGACATAGAACAGAGGTCGCTGGCGACAAGCGCAGAGACAGCCCATCAGCATCATTGCCCATAAACAAATCCGCTTCATCGCCAATCCATGCTCAATCTTTATTCTCCCCTCTCCCTTCCTGTGGCTTTCTCTTCTTCTTTTTCTTCTTCTTGCGCGCACTGTCGAAGCGCGTCAGATCCTCCTGCGTAGCCAGGTCGATGGGCTTCTGCGGCTGTGCCACGACGCGGTCGTCAAGCGCATCGGGCTTCTGGCCCTCGCGGTTCATGGCGATGATTTCCTTGGCGCGCTCAGCCGTGATGGTCGTCAGATTGGCGGCGATGCGGCGGTCGGTGCTGTAGGTGATCATGTTCGAGAGGATGTCAGCCTTGAAATAGTAATAGGTACCGTCGATGGTCTCCAGCTGGATCTCGCGCGAGGGCAGGCGGCGACTTGCCTCCACATACTGATCCACCTCGTAGTTCATGCAGCACTTCAGCTTCGCACACTGTCCGGCAAGCTTCTGCGGATTGAGGCTGAGGTCCTGAAAGCGGGCGGCAGCTGTGCCCACGCTGACGAAGTTCTTCATCCACGTGGTGCAACACAGCTCGCGGCCGCAGGGACCGAAGCCGCCGATGCGCCCGGCCTCCTGGCGGGCACCGATCTGCTTCATCTCAATGCGCACATGGAAGGCATCGGCCAACACCTTGATGAGCTGCCGGAAATCCACACGCCCATCGGCGATATAATAGAAGATTGCTTTGTTGCCGTCGCCCTGGTATTCCACGTCGCCGATCTTCATCTCCAGCCCCAGGTCCTTGGCAATCTGCCGACTGCGGATCATCGTCTCGTGCTCACGCGCCTTCGCTTCCTCGTACTTCTCCATATCCACGGGGCGCACCTTACGATAGATACGCTTGATGTCGTCGGGATTGCGCGGCGGCGTACGCTTCATCTGCAGCAACACCAGTTTGCCCGTGAGCGTGACGGTGCCGATATCGTGCCCTGGCGAGGCCTCCACCGCCACCACGTCGCCCTTCTCCAGTGGCAAGTTGTTACTGTTATGATAGAACCCCTTACGGGTGTTCTTGAACTGCACCTCCACGAGATCCGTGGCCTCCGCATTGCCGGGGATGTCCGCCAGATAGTCATAGACATTCAGTTGGCAGCTCTGCTTGGGGCAGCCCCGATAGATGAGGCCGCGATATACGTTTTCCATTATTTCTGTATCAGTAAGACAATCATTTTCAGGGATAAATCGAAGAACACCATGCGGGCGTTCACGTTCTGCGCAATATCGCGCTCCGCAGCTGCCAGCTCCTCGGTGATGGGGATGACATTGCGCTCGTTCACGAAGCGCGCAAAGTTGCGGCTGAAGGCGGCTTCCTCCTCTGTTTGGCTGTTGAGCGCCGACTCATGGAAGTTATAGACAAAGTTCTCGCGCACCTGCCGTTGGCAGAACTGCAGGAAGCTCTTCTGCGTCTCACGTCCCATGCCGGCCAGATGCTCGCTCCAGTCGCGCATATCCTTCACCTTGCGCTGGTAGGAGAGGCGCATCAGCATGATGAACAAATCCAGGAACTGGCGTTCGTCCTTCGGCGGATGCGCTTGTCGGTACTCCTCCTGCGAGAGAGGTGGCACCAGCAGCCGTTGCGTGCGGCTTAGGATAGTGCCCAGCACCAGATCGGGCTCCTCAGAGACCATCAGGAAATGCGTGCCCGCCGGCGGCTCCTCGAAAAGCTTCAGCAGTTTGTTCGCCGTCTCCTGGTTCATCTTCTCCGGCAGCCACACCACCATCACCTTACGCCCGCCCTGGTTCGACTTCAGCGCCAGCTTGCGCTGGATATTATCGCTCTCTGCCACGTAGTACGTCGCCTGCTGATTGGCAGCCCCCATATCCTCGAGCCAGTCGTTCAGGTCGAAATAAGGGCTTTCGAGCACACGTGCGCGCCATTCCTTAATATAGACATCCGAGACGGCGCCCTCAGGCGTCTTGATGCGCGCCCCCTTCACGATGGGGAAGGTGAAATGCAAGTCAGGGTGCTCCAGCTTCGCAGCCATCTTGCACGAGGCACACTCGCCGCACGCACTGCCGTCCTCACGCGGGTGCTGACACAGCAGCGTCTGCGCGAACGCCACCGCCAGCGCCAGCTTTCCCGAACCCTCGGGGCCACACAGCATCAGCGCATGGGGCACGCGGTCAGCCTGCAGGTCGGCGAGCAGCCGTTGCCACGTCGCCTTCTGTCCAATAAACGGCATTGTGAGACCTTGCTTCTCCATTTCGGGGTCAAAGTTACAACAAAATGTTGGGATAAGCCTCATAAATCACAAAGGAATCGTCTGCCGCTGATTAAAATCGGCCACATTCACCTGTTTTTTTACACTTTCTCTTAACTCATACTACAACATTTTCCCACTTATACCACGATAGAACATGGCGGAGAGAGGGGCCTAATGTCGGAAAAAAAGGGTTTTCTTTGGCTGCGTGGAAAACAAACACTATCTTTGCAGCCAAAATGAGGCATGATTGTCTCTTAATGGAAGTATCAGATGTTAGAAATCAAGAACCTGCACGCCACCGTCGGCGACAAGGAGATATTGAAAGGCATTGACCTGGTGATCCGGCCAGGCGAGATTCACGCGCTCATGGGCACCAACGGCGCGGGCAAGAGCACCCTCAGCAACGTGCTCGTGGGCCATCCTGCCTACACAGTCACAGAGGGATCGGTCACGTTCCACGGCAAGGATCTGTTGGCGTTGTCGCCGGACGAGCGCAGCCACGAGGGACTGTTCCTCTCGTTTCAGCAGCCGGTGGAGATCCCGGGGGTCTCGATGGTGAACTTCATGCGCGCTGCCGTGAACGCCAAGCGCAAGTACCAGGGTCTTGACCCGATGGACGCGGGTGCCTTTCTGAAGCTGATGCGCGAGAAGCGGAAGATCGTGGAGCTGGACAACAAGCTGACAAGCCGCTCCGTGAACGAAGGCTTCAGCGGCGGCGAGAAGAAGCGCAACGAGATCTTCCAGATGGCGATGCTGGAGCCGTCGATGTGCATCCTCGACGAGACAGACTCTGGGCTCGACGTGGATGCCCTGCGCATCGTGGCAGAAGGCTTCAACAAGCTGCGCAAGCCCGAGACATCGGCCATCGTGATTACCCACTACCAGCGTCTGCTGGACTATCTGAAACCCGATGTGGTGCACGTGCTCATCGACGGCCGTATCGTCAAGACAGGCGGCCCGGAGCTGGCAGCGGAGATTGAGGCACGCGGCTTTGACTGGATCAAGAAAGAGGAACTGGGACAATGAAGGCAGTCAGGCAATATCTGGATTTCTTCCGCAGTGAGCGCCAGCGCCTCGAAGCGGGGTCACTACCGCTGCTGAACGCGCAGCGCGAGGCGGCCGCGGCAGCGTTGGAGCGCCTGCAGTTCCCCTCGCAGAAGGTGGAACGCTACAAATACACCGACGTGGAAGCTGCCTTCGCGCCCAACTACGGCATCGAGCTCACCCCGCAGAAACCCGCAGACACCACCGAAAAGCACTCGCTAGAACCCGAAAAGCACTCGCCCGCTACGGTTTCCCCGTCACACCCGGAAGCCCTGTCGCACTACGCCACCCTGACTGATGTGAACGCCGACGCGATTACTGCGCTGAACACGATGCTCGTGCAGGATGTGACGGTCATCTATGCGGCCCCTGGCGAGCGTAAGGAGCACCCCGTACAGATTACTCGCACGCTACAGGCCACAGCGCCGCTGATGCAGAACCGCCGCCTGCTCATCGTGGCAGAAGCGGGTGCGGAGCTGACGGTCATCCTCACGGACAAGGCTGTAGCGGGACAGGACTTCCTGACGACGCAGGTGACGGAGGTCTTTGTGGGCGAGGGTGCCCACGTGGAGCTTTACGACATCGAGGACACGCAGGAGCGCTGCCACCGCTTTCACCAAGTCTTCGCACAGGTCACTGCGGGCGGGCACTTGACGCACGGCGTCTTCACGCTCGCGGGAGGTGTCAGCCGCAACCAGACCGACATACGACTCACGGGCGAAGGTGCCGCCGTGCAACTGCTGGGTTGCGCCGTGCTGGGAGGAACGCAGCACGCCGACAACAACACGCTCATCGACCACCTCGCACCGGGTTGCACCAGCCGCGAGCTCTATAAATATGTCGTGGACCAGCAGGCCACGGGCGCCTTCGCCGGACGTGTCCTCGTGCGCGAGGGCGCCGTGCAGACCGACTCCGTGGAGCGCAATGCCAACCTCGTCTGCACCAGTCAGGCGCGGATGTGGACGCAGCCGATGCTGGAGATCTACGCCGACGATGTGAAGTGCTCCCACGGCTCCACCGTAGGACAACTCAACGACGACGCCCTCTTCTATATGCGGCAACGCGGCATCAGCGAGACGGAAGCCCGCACGCTCCTGAAGCAGGCTTTCGCCAGCGAGGTGCTCAACGAAATCCCCCACGAGGCGCTGCGTCAGCGGCTGCACGTGCTCGTGGAGAAACGCTTCCGCTCCTGCGAGAACTGCCAACTTTGTAAGTAATGATTACCTTCCAGACCATCCACGCAGAGATGCCCGCCATCGACACACAGGCCGTGACGGCATGGGTGCAGGCCGTTGGCGCAAGCTACGGCCGCCGCATGGGCGACATCGCCTACATCTTCGTCGATGACGAGGAAATCCTGCGTGTGAACCGCCAGTTCCTCCAGCACGACTACTACACCGACATCATCACCTTCGACTACAGCGGCGGCTCCCTCATCAGCGGCGACCTCTTCATCAGCCTCGACACCGTGCGCACGAATGCTGAGGGGCTGGGTGTCGCCTACGAGCAGGAGCTCCACCGCGTCATCATCCACGGCATCCTCCATCTCTGCGGCCTGGGCGACAAAGGCCCCGGCGAGCGCGAGTTGATGGAAGCTGCCGAAAACCGAGCCCTCGCCCTCCTCAATAGATAAAGTGTGCCCGCTGGTTTACCCGGCGGGTCTCCTTTCCCGCATATACCCCCTTAACCCCTATCATCATGATGAAAAAAATCCTCTCCCTCGCTGCCATCGCACTGATGTTGTGCGTAGCAGCATGTAAGAACGACGGCTACAAGATCACCGGTACCGTCACGGGTGCCGAGGACGGCGACACCGTCATCCTGGCCACCGTACGCAGTATGCTTGACATCGACACCTTCCAGACCACCGTCATCAACGACGGCAAGTTCGTCTTCAAGGGCGTTCAGGAGACCGCTGCCATCCGCTATGTCATCTGGAAGTCCAACAACAACCCCGACCTGCTGATTGCCACGCAGTTCGCGCTGGAGAATGCCGACATCACCATCCAGCTCGACACCGCCGAGAACGCGGTCGCTGAGATCAGCGGCACACCCGCCAACGAGGCTCTCACCGCGCTCGCACGACAGGAACTCGACGTGAACCGCCAGGCACAGGATGTCTTCCTGGTTCTCAACGACGTGGAGGCCACCGACGAAGCCAAGGCTGCTGCTGAGAAGGTCCTCAACGACCTGCAAGACCAGATAACAGCAATCTACCAGGAGTTCATCACTGCCAATATTCAGAACGTGGCTGGGCAGACCTATCTCACCGGCTATGCTGGTATGCTGAGCGATGAGTTCGTCGCTGAGCAGCTTGCAGCGCTGCCCGAAGATGCCAACTCCGAGGAGATCAACGAACTGCGCGAAGTCTATGCCGAAAAGGCCAAGACGGCTGTCGGCCAAGACTTTCTGGACATCAAGGCTGCTACGCCCGAAGGCGGAGAGCTCAGCGTCAGCGAGGTTGCTGCTGGTGCCAAGGTGCTCATGATCGACTTCTGGGCAAGCTGGTGCGGCCCCTGCCGCCGCGAGATGCCCGCTGTGAAGGCTGCCTATGAGCAGTACCATTCACAGGGCTTCGAGATCATCGGCGTCAGCCTCGACAAGGATGCCGGTGCCTGGAAGCAGGCCATCGCTGACCTGGGGATGACGTGGCCGCAGATCTCTGACCTGAAGGGCTGGGAGTGCGAAGGCGCTGCCACCTACACCGTGCGCTCCATCCCCGCCACCGTACTCATCAAGGGCGGCAAGATTGTTGCCCGTGACCTCCGCGGCGAGAAGCTCGCAGAGAAGGTCGGTGAACTGCTGAAATAGAGAAAAGAAGAGAAGACGGTGAACGCTGCAACGCTTGACTTCATCCAGCAGCACGCGCAGGATGACGTGCGCCAGCTGGCACTGCGCACAGCGCCGGCAGAAGTCGATTTGCGCACCGCACTCACTCAGATTGAAGGCCGTCAGCTGGCCGCCCGCAAGATTCCCACGTGGGCGGCCACCGACGGCCTCCTGTTTCCCCCTCGCCTGGCGATGGAGCAGTGCTCCAGTGAGGCGACAGCACGGTACAAGCAAGTAGTGTTAAGAGAAAAGAGGCCAGAAGATGCTTCTTTCATAGACCTCACCGCAGGCTTTGGGGTCGATTTTGCCGCCATCGCTCCCTTGTTCACCAGCGCGACGTATGTCGATAAGCAGGAAGAGCTCTGCCGTCTCGCGCGCCACAACCTGCCGCTGCTGGGCTGCACTAAGGCCAAGGTCTGCTGCACGTCGGCAGAAGAGATGCTGGACGCCTTGGCAAAGGAACCGCAACAGAAGCGTGTCCTCATGATAGACCCGGCACGCCGCGATGCGGCAGGGCGCAAGGTAGCGCTCATCGAGGCCTGCACGCCCGATGTCTGCCGTCTGCAAGAGCAGCTGCGCGCCCTCGCCGACTACACGCTCATCAAACTCTCACCCATGCTCGACGTGACCGCCGCCGTGCGGGCACTGCGAGGCATCGAGGAGGTGCACATCGTGAGCGTAGAGGGCGAATGTAAGGAGCTGCTGCTGGTGATGACCGCAGATAGCATGCCCCCGTCTGCACCCGCCATCCACTGCGTGAACCTGCCCTCCGAGAGCACCTTCACCTTCCAGATGGCTGAGGAAGAGGCAGCGGTGGCACAAATGGCGGAGCACCTCTGCAAGTACCTTTATGAACCCAACGCCAGCATCCTGAAGGCTGGTGCCTTCAAAACCATTTGCCAGCGCTATCCCGTATGCAAGCTATCACCAGAAGCCCATCTCTACACCTCCGACCAGTTCATCGCCGACTTCCCTGGTCGCCGCTGGCGCATCCTCGACCACGCCACGTTCAACAAGAAAGAACTGAAACGCCTTCTCGCCGGCATCACCGCCGCCGACCTGACCGTGCGCGGCTTCCCCATGCCCGTAGCGGCACTGCGGCGACAGCTCCGTCTCAGCGAAGGTGGACAGCATCATCTGATTGCTACGACCTTAGCCCGTCAGAAATGCCTCCTCCGCGTAGAAAGAATCCTACACCATGAACCATAGCCCCCTCCCCACTGCCTATCTCGCCCCAATCTCGTGGTATCACAGCTACCGCGCCGCAGCCAATCCCGTCATCGACACCGCAGAGCGCTATGTAAAGCAGACTCTACGCAACCGCTGCACCATCGCCATGCCCGACGGTCCCCAGCACCTCGTTATCCCCGTGGAGGCGGCATCCAGCCATGTACCCATCCGCGACATCCGCATCAGCGAACACGGCAACTGGCGCCACCACCACTGGAACGCCCTGCGCACAGCTTACGGTAAGAGTCCGTTCTTCGAGTACTACGCCGATGACTTCGCGCCGTTCTATCTCTCCCGTACCCACGACTACCTCATCGACTTCAATGCCGCCCTGCACGAGCTCGTCAGCGCACTGATCGACCTGCAGCAAGAAGTGCCCGCCACCTTGCAGCGCAGCCGCGAGGGTGCACCCCTCCCCTACTACCAGGTTTTCCGTCAGCGTCTGGGATTCCTCCCGGATCTCAGCATCGTCGATCTCCTCTTCAACATGGGACCCGAAGCCATCTTCTACCTATAGTCAATAGATCCAAACACCCAGGAAACCGCAGAGGACACCCAGGAGCGTGCCGGCAATGACCTGCCACAGCGTATGTTGGCGCAGGAGCATACGGCTGCTACCCAGCAAACCGGCAAAGAGGATGCAAAGGCAGAGCCACCCGAGGGGATTGAAATAGAAAAGGATGCTGTAGCCCGCCAGCGCACCGATGACACCACCCGCACCCGCACAGTGCATCGAGATCTTCCAGCGCAGATTGATAAGGAAGCAGGCGCTCTGGATGAGCAGTGAACCCACGAGGATGCCCGACATGTAGTGGGGCAGATGGAAGCGGTTCAGCGTGTGGAGCGTGAAGGCGTAATATAATATATATATAAGGTAGGGGAAGTAGCGGTTCTGCCGGAGGCGCAACAGATGGCGTTCCCATCCGCGGGCGCGGCGCCAAAAGAGGATGGTCCAGCGAGGCAGCAGCACCGTGCCCAGCAACACCAACAGCAGCACAGCACCCTTGAACGCCCAGGGCAGGAGACTCAGGTAGGTGAACAGGAACAGCGCCCCGAAGCCCAGCAGCGGGAAGAACTCCGGACGGAAGATGGCAGAGAGCCAATGGGCCACCAGCAGGAGGTAGGACTCCAGACGGTCCTGGGAGAGGTGGGGTTGTGTGCTCATTTGAGTGCAGAAAATCTTATTATATGACGTGTATGATGTACATTCTTATCGCCGCAGGCGCGCCACGGGAATGCCCAGAGCGATGCGGTATTTTGTCACGGTGCGGCGCGCCACATCGAAGCCGTGGCGCTGGAGTTGGGTGGCCAGTGCATCATCAGAGAGCGGGTGGCGCTTGTCCTCGGCATCAATGATTTCCTGCAAGGTAGCCTTGATGCTACGCACACTGACCTCGTCTCCGTCCTGCATCCGGGCGGCCGAAGTGAAGAACCAGCGCAGGGGGTAGATGCCATAGGGCGTCTGCACCCATTTGCTGTTGCTCACGCGTGAGACCGTGGAAAGATGCAGTCCTGTGCGCTGTGCTACGTCCTCGAGAGTCATGGGGCGCAGCAGCGTCTCGTCGCCGCTCTCGAAGAAGGAGTGTTGCAGCTGCATGATGGTCTTCATGGTCTGCGTGAGAGTGCGGCGGCGCTGCTGCAAGGCATCGATGAAGCTACGCGCTTTCTCGACACGTTCGCGCAGGTAGAGGACTCCGTCGCGCTCAGAACGCGACAGCGTCTTGGGATCGCGACCCTCGTAGGAGTGCAGAAAACCAAGGTCGTCCTCGCTGACGCGCAACGGCGGGATGCGCCCGTTGTTCAGCGACAGGGTCAGATGGCCGTAGGGATCGGTATCAACGATGAAGTCGGGGGTGATTTGCTGCAAGCTCTTGCCCAGCGCCTCGCCCATGGAACTGCCGGGACGAGGGTTCAGGCGCCGCACCTCACGCTGCAAGCGCGCCACGTCGGAATCAGTCAGTTTCATGGACCGCTGGATGCGATCCCAGTGGTTCTGCATCAGGTTGTCGAACTGCTCAGTGAGCACGCGCTCCAGCTTCTGCTTCAATGGTGAGGCGTGGTCGGGGGAGCGCCGCACTTGCAGGAGCAGGCACTCCTGAAGACTGCGAGCACCGATGCCGGCAGGTTCGAAGCGCTGCAGGGTGCTCAGTATATGCTCCAGCTCATCCTGTGAAGTCGGAATGTTGTGATAGACCTCCAGCTCGTCCTGAATCTGTTGCAGAGAGGTGCGCAGCAGGCCGTCGTCATCCAGCGAGCCGATGAGGTAGCGGATGATCTCTTCCTCATGTTCGGTGAGATGGAAGAAACCGATCTGCTCCTCCAGCTGATCGTAGAACGACATCATCTCGCCGACGACGCCCCCACGTTCTTCACGCGAGGAGGCGCCACCGCCGTAGTCCTCGGCCAGCAGTGCATCGCCGAAGTCTCCCGCATCGCCATAGCTCTGGATGCCGTCGTCGTCCCCGCTCTCTGCCGATGCGGTCGCGTCCCCGTCGGCAGACGACAGGGGGGACTCTTCCTCGCTGCTGTCACGCTCCAGGGCGATATTCTCCTTCAGTTCCTGATCCACCCGCTCATAGAGCGCCTCCACGGGCATCTCCGTGAGCTGGCTCACCAACAGCTGCTGGAGTGACAACTGCTGAGTCTGTGTCTGCACCTGCGTGCCTGTCTGTGAAAACTGATTAGCCACGATCCTATCAAATAATTATTCATCCATTTTAAAATCTCCAATAAAGCTGCAGATCGACGGTGTGGTAGCGCTCATCCGCCGAGGTCTTATCCACGAGGAAGCCGTAGTTGGCCTGGAGCATCAGATTGGGATGGAAGGTGTGTTGCGCGGAAAGGCCGTAGATGCTCTTGGCGCGGTCCATCGTGCGACCTTCGCGATAGACATCATAACGGACAAAGAGCTTCGTGCGGTGCCAAGCCGGAGTGCCCACGATGGCATACCAGGCATCGGCACCCTCGTCGGCACTTTCCACCGCATACTCTGCACGAGCCGTCCAGTCACCTGTGTAGTTGACGCCGAAGCTATAGCGCTTGCGATCAACGGTAGTGCCGTCGTCGCGCACGTAGTCACCGCGCCAGCCGAACGCTCCAATCTGGAGATCCTTGACAGGCACCACCCAGAGGCCTCCAATGATATCCTTGCGCGTGTTCTTGTCAGCGTGGTTGATGCCCTGACCCGTATAGACGCCCGCCTGATAGTGGAGCCATCGGTGACCGTCGCGCTTCGAGGCGAAGAGGTCGCCTTGCAGCTGGAGACCGAAATCGCGGCCGTTGGAGGCGTGTTCGCCCGTGCGGTCGTTGAAGCCCGCCAGACGGTCAGTCAACTGGGAGTAGGTGCCACAACCGAGCAGCCACGGATGCATCGGGTTCTCAAACGTGAAGCAGCGCTTGAACTGTCCGAACTTCACGCGCAGCTCCTTCCAGTGCTGCCACTCGGCCCACGCATCCACGAGGTGCACGCTGTTCTCCTTCTTGTTCAGGGGACTGCCTGAGACGTGCATCTGCAACTTCATGGCGAAGTCCCCGATCTTCGTATCAACATAGACGCGCGCCATGCGCACACCCATGTCGGCCTTCACGTCGGCGTTGTCCTGCGTCGTGGCATTTACCTTACCGATGACATAGCCGCCAAAGGTGGTGTTCTGCTTGAGTTGTTCGCCGACGGACTGTGCCGACAGCGGCATCGCCGCCATCGCCGTCATCCCTATCATCAGTAGCTTCTTCACCATGTTCTGATTTTAGCTTTGCTGACTTCAATTTTCAATTTTCAATTTCCTACTCCCTCTCCACATCCAATAAGCGCCCAGAAGGATGAAGGGCACAGACAGCAGCTGACCCATGTTGAACAGCATCCCGTTCTCGAACGAGACCTGCACCTCCTTGGTGTATTCGATGAAGAAGCGGAACGTGAAGATCAGGAAGATGCACAGCCCGAAGAAGAAACCCGTGCCCACTCGCTCCGGGCGGCGGCGATAGAACCACCAGCCGACGAAGAAGAACAGGAAGTAGGCGATGGCCTCATAGAGCTGTCCCGGATGGCGTGGCAGCTGATCCACCTGCTCGAAGATGAATGCCCAAGGTACATCGGTGGGTTTGCCGATGATCTCGGAGTTCATCAGATTGCCCAGACGGATGGCACAGGCGCAGATGGGGGTGACGATGGCGATGTTGTCGAGCACCGTCAGGAACGGCACCTTCGTGCGGCGTGAGTAGAGCCACAGTGCCACGATGAACATGAGCGTGCCGCCGTGGCTGGCCAGCCCGGTGTAGCCCGTGAAGTGCCAGGAGCCGTCGGCACCCAGCTTGGCAGGAACCACCATCTCCAGCATGTGCTGGGGCGAGCTCAGGAAGTATTCGGGCTCATAGAATAGACAGTGTCCCAGGCGTGCGCCTATCAGAATACCCAGGAACGAGTACATGAACAGCGGCTCAAACTTCTCGTCGGGAATCCTCTGCTCCTTGAACAGACGCTGCTCCAGCAAGAACACTGCCAGCAGACCGAGACACCAGCACAACGAGTACCAGCGGATGCCGAACGAGCCGATGCTAAAGGCTATGACGTCGGGATTCCAAACAATATAAAGGAGATTCATATTCTAAACATTAAACCGGAAATGCATGATATCGCCGTCCTGTACGACATAGTCCTTGCCCTCGACGCCCATCTTGCCCGCCTCGCGGACAGCAGCCTCAGAGCCGTACTGGATATAGTCGTCGTACTTGATGACCTCAGCGCGAATGAAGCCCTTCTCGAAGTCGGTGTGGATGACGCCCGCGCACTGCGGAGCCTTCCAGCCGCGACGGAACGTCCACGCCTTCACCTCCATCTCGCCGGCGGTGATGAACGTCTGGAGTCCCAGCAGCGAGTAGATTGCCTTGATGAGGCGGTCGCAGCCGCTCTCCGTGAGGCCCATGTCCTCAAGGAACATCTGCTTCTCCTCGTAGCTCTCCAGCTCGGCGATGTCGGCCTCGGTCTGTGCCGAGATGATGAGTAGTGCCGCATCCTCGTCGGCAATGGCCTTGCGGACGGCTTCCACGTAGGCATTGCCGGCAGCCGCCGAGGCATCATCGACGTTGCACACGTAGAGCACGGGCTTCGTCGTCAGCAGGAACAGGTTCTTGGCTGCTGTCTCCTCATCCTCAGTGTCGAAGCTGACGGTGCGTGCGCTACGCCCTTCCACGAGCGCCGCCTTATAGGCCTCGAGCACGCCCAGCTCCACTTTGGCCTGCTTGTCGCCGCCCACACGCGCCTGTTTCTCCACACGTTGCATACGGCTCTCGATGGTCTCGAGGTCCTTCAGCTGCAACTCCGTGTCGATGATTTCCTTGTCGCGCACGGGATCCACGCTGCCATCGACATGCACGATGTTCGGATCGTCGAAGCAGCGCAGGACGTGGATGATGGCATCGCACTCGCGAATGTTACCGAGGAACTGGTTGCCCAGCCCCTCGCCCTTCGAGGCACCCTTCACCAGACCGGCGATGTCAACAATCTCGCAGGTCGCGGGGACGATGCGTCCGGGATGCACCAGCTCTGCCAGTTTATTCAGGCGCTCGTCAGGGACAGTAATCTGCCCCATCTGAGCGTCGATAGTACAAAAAGGGAAGTTCGCTGCCTGCGCCTTGGCGCTCGACAGACAGTTGAAGAGTGTGGATTTACCCACGTTGGGGAGGCCCACAATGCCTGCTTTCAATGCCATATCGCTTATTCTTCTTTGTTTTCAGGTTCCATCACCACGCGCACGCGGTTGCCGTTCTTGAGGATGGTCTTTGCCATCTGCTGGATGTCGCGGGCTGTGATGCCGGCGAGAGTCTGCTCGTACGCCTTAGAGGAATCGTACTTGCGGCGCAGGATGCCGCCGATGCGTCCCATCCAGTAACCGTTCTCGCGCTGGTTCTGCGTGAAGGTCTTGAGCATATACTCCTTGGCCTTGCTGATGCTCTCTTCATTGGCGCCGTTGGCAGCAACGTCCTCCAGCACATCCTGCACAATCTGCAGGCAGGTGTCGGTCATCTCGGGCTTCAGCGGGAAAGCAGCTTGCAGGATGTAGTAGGTCTTGTCGTCGGCACCACGGTTGATACCGCCCTGTGCGCTGGTGCTGTAGGCTGCACCGAGCTCCTCACGGATTTTCTTGAGATAGGTCTCGGCGATACAGGTGCCGAGGATGTCCATCACGATGTCGTTCTTGACGGTGAGCTTGATGGGTCCCGTCCAGGCGCTGACGATGAAGCTCTGCGGCGTCTCCATCTTCTTCTGGTAGCGGTTGAGGACATCGCCCTTGACGAAGCGGACGCCGCTATCTACGGGCTTATCGTTGCGCTTCACGGTGGACAGCGTGGCCAGATACTGCTTGGAGAGCTCGCGGATCTGGTCCTCGTTGATGTTGCCAATGAAGAAGAAGGTGAAGTCGCTGGCATCAGCGAAGCGGTCGGCATAGATCTCCAGGATGCGGTCGTAGTTCACTTGATCAACCTCGGCCTCGGTGAGGGGTGTGAGCATCGGGTGATGACCGTACAGCGTGGCGCTGATGCTGTCGCCGAGACTGGACATCGGGTTCAGGTTCTTGTTGCGGAGGCTCTCGCGGAGGCTGGATAGATAGGCATCCACGGCATCGGTGTCCTTCAGACGGGGCTGGAAGCTGAGGTAGATGAGCTCGAAGAGCGTCTGCACATCCTTCTTGCTGCTGTGGCCGCTCATGCTCTCCTGGCGACCGCTGACGTCTGCGCTCGCTCCGGCCTGCTTACCGGCCAGCGCCTTGCCCAGCTCCACCTGTGTGAAGCCGCCGAGACCGCTACGCCCGATGACGCCGTCGAAGACATCGAGGTTCACGCGCTCGCCCAGACCATAGCGGCTGGTGCCGCCATCGCTCCAGGCTGTCATGCGGATCTCATCATCCTTGAAGTCGGTCTCCTTCATCACAACCTTCACGCCGTTGCTGAGGGTGAGGATCTTGGAGTCGAAGGGACCTGCGCTCTCCTTCTTGATGGTGCCGGCAGCGGGCAGCTGTTCAATGAGCGGACCCGTCTTCACATTGTCCTCCCAGGCGGTGAGCTCCTGCTGCTGGGCGGCGTGGATGGCGTTCAAAAGCGCCTGCTCGGCAGGAATCTCCAAACCATCCTTGTCGGGGTTCAGCGAGAGCACGACGAGGTTCGTGTCGGTGCGGCTGATGAGCTCCTGCAGGGTCATGTTATATGCTTCCACGGGGATGTTGGGCAGCATCTGCTGCACCAGCTGGTACTCCATCTCGATACCGGGGATGGGGTCGTTGTCGAGGAATGAGCGGTAGTACTCACGGGCGTAGGAGATGGACTTCTGCTTCTCGCGGTTGTTGTAGGATCGCTCGTAGTTGCTGATGGTCTCGGCCACCATGCGGTCAATCTCGCCCTTGGTGAAACCGAACTGATCCAGTCGATAGACCTCAGCCATGACCGCCTGCACGGCTTCCTCCACGCGTCCTTCCTTGGGCATGACCTCGATGTTGAAGGCTCCAGTGACCTTCGAGGAGAGCAGGAAGGCACCATCGCTGATGCTGGCACCCTTGAAGGGGCACTCGGGCTTCAGGGCCAACTCACCCAGACGCTGGTTGAGGGCGGAACAGGCGATGCTCTTGACCACCTCGGAAAGATAGATGCCGAAGGTGTTGCGGATGCTGTCAGGGATGGCTTCGTGCTTGAGGGAGATCATCACTACCTGCGAGGTCACCTCAGGGTCCTTGTCAGCAATGACGATGGCCTCCGTATTGTCGGGCACGCTGTAGTTCACGCGCTGAGCCACGGGCTGCTCCACGGTGATGGAGCCGAAGAGATTGCGGATCTTGCTCTCAATCTGATTCACGTCGATGTCACCCACGACGATGATGCCCTGCAAGTCGGGACGGTACCATTTGTGGTAGTAGGCGCGCAGCGTGTCGTAGGGGCACTCATCGACGACCTCCATCAGACCGATGGGGAAGCGGCGGCCGTAGCGGCTGTCAGACATCAGCTTCTCGAGATGCTTCACCAGGATGCGCGTGAAACCGGTGTTGCGCATACGCCATTCACCGTGGATGACACCACGCTCCTTGTCAATCTCCTTGCCGTCGAGGGTCAGATCATGGCTCCAGTCGTGCAGGATCAGCAGACAGGAGTCGATGGCACCCTCGCGCGCAGGTACATTATCTATATTATAGACTGTCTCTTCCACGCTCGTGTAGGCATTGAGCTGTGCACCGAACTTCACACCGATGCTCTCCAGATAGTTCACGAGGGAGCTGTCGGGGAAGTGAGTGGTACCGTTGAAGCACATGTGCTCCAGGAAGTGGGCGAGGCCGCGCTGGCTCTCTTCCTCCTGAATGGAGCCCACCTTCTGGGCGATGTAGAAGAAGGCCTGGTTCTTGGGTTCTTCGTTGTGGCGGATGTAGTAGGTCAGACCGTTGTCCAGACGACCTACCCGTACTTTGGAATCAATGGGCATGGGTTGCATCATGGCTTCCATGCCCTGTGCCCATGCAGCAGCCGTGGCTACCAGCATCATGAGCGAAACGACGATTTTTTTCATTATTGAATGGTGTTATGATTTGTTTTTGATAGTTCTGGAGTTACTGTCAGCTGGCGGCGAGCAGCGAGCGAAGCTCGGACAGAGGACGCATGACGAAGTCGCGGTCATGCATGAGAGGATGAGGAATCTTGAGGTCGGGCTCATCGATGTGTTCGTCGCCATAGAGAAGGATGTCGATGTCGATGGGGCGGTCCTGATAGGAGGGGAGGGGGACCGTGCCTGACGGTACGGACACGGCAGTTGTCTTCTCTTTACGCCCCAGTTCACGCTCAATGGCTTGTGTGATGACCAGAAGCTCACGCGGTGAGAGCGTGGTGCGGAACAAGGCCACGGCATTGAGGAAGGGATGCTCAGAGACGAAGCCCCACGGCTCGGTCTCAATGAACGAGGAGCAGCGCACAAGACGTCCCACCCGCTGCACCAGTTGCTCGATGGCGGCGAGGAGCAACGTGTGGCGGTCGCCGAGATTGCTGCCTAAACCCAGATAAACGTCAGTCATTGAGGATGAGCATAGCGTCGCCGTAGGTGCCGAAGCGGTAGCGGCTGTCGCGGAGAGCTTCCTTGTAGCCCTTCATGACAAGGTCGTAGCCACCATAGGCACAGGTGAGCATGAGTAAGGTGGAATAAGGGAGATAGAAATTGGCCACCATCGCGTTGGCAATGCCGAAATCGTAGGGCGGATAGATGAACTTATTGGTCCAGCCGTCGAACTCCTTCAGGTGCTGATCCGCGCCGATGGCGGTTTCGAGGGTGCGCTGCACGGTGGTGCCTACGGCACAGATGCGGCGCCCGGCATCCTTGGCCGTGTTGACGATGCGACAAGCCTCAGCACCCACGTGGATCTCCTCGCTCTCCATCTTGTGCTTGGAGAGATCCTCGACATCGATCTCACGGAAGTTGCCAAGACCGCAGTGCATCGTGATGAAGGCCATCTCGATGCCCTTGATCTCCATGCGCTTGAGCAGGTTCTTGGAGAAGTGGAGACCCGAGGTAGGAGCGGTGACGGCGCCCTCGTTCTTGGCGAAGACACACTGGAAGTCCTCCATGTCTTGCGGCGTGGCCTTGCGGGTGATCATCTGTCGGGGCAGCGGTGCCTCGCCGAGGGCGTAGAGGGCCTCCTTGAACTCCTCGTGGGGGCCGTCGTAGAGGAAGCGCAGCGTGCGGCCGCGGCTGGTGGTGTTATCGATGACCTCGGCCACCATGCTCTCGTCCTCGCCGAAATAGAGCTTGTTGCCGATGCGGATCTTGCGGGCAGGCTCCACGAGGACATCCCACAGGCGCAGCTCCTGGTTCAGCTCGCGCAGCAGGAAGACCTCGATCTTCGCTCCCGTCTTCTCCTTATTGCCTTCGAGGCGGGCGGGGAAGACCTTCGTGTCGTTGAACACGAAGACGTCCTTGTCATCGAAGTAGTCCAGGATGTCATAGAAATGATCGCGGTGCTCGATGACGCCGCTCTTGGTGTGCAACACCATCAGTCGGCAGTCGTCGCGGAACGGGGTGGGCTCCTGTGCAATGCGTGCGGGGTCGAGTTTAAACTTGAATTGGGATAGTTTCATATTGGGTAGGTTTTTTATGAGGCTAATGGGAGATTTGTGTGTCGAGCCAGGCAGGAAACTCCTCCATGCTCATGCAGTCCTCCACGCGGACTTCGCCGACGCGCGTGCGTCGCAGCGCTGTCAGGTGGGCGCCGCTGCCGAGAGCCTGACCGATATCACGGGCCAGCGCCCGGATGTAGGTGCCCTTGGAGCAGACCACGCGGAGGGTGATGCTGGGGTAGTCGGCGGTGTCCTGCGGAGTGGTGGGAGCGGTGAGGAAGGCTTTGTTGCGCATACCGGTGCGGGGGATTGGCCCCTCTCCCCGCTCCCCCCGTGGGGGGGAGGGCCGCATAGCCGTGTCATCTTTTCCTCCAGGGTATAGGGAGTCCTCCCCCCCACGGGGGGAGTTAGAGAGGGGCTCTTTGTACTCCAGCAACTCTATCTCGTCGATGACCAGCACCTTGGGTTTGAGTTCCACGTCCTTCTCCTTGCGGGCGAGGTCGTAGGCACGTTTACCATCGACCTTCACGGCAGAGTAGGCGGGCGGCACCTGTTCAATGCGCCCGAGGAACTGCTTCAGGGTTTCCTCCACCAGCTCGCGGGTGATGTGCTCAGTGGGATAGTAGGCATCGATCTCATGTTCCAGGTCGAAGCTGGGCGTGGTGGCACCGAGGCGCAACGTGGCCACATATTCCTTCGTGTGGGCCTGCAGCTCATCGATGCGCTTGGTGGCACGACCCGTGCAGACAATCATCACGCCCGTGGCCAGCGGATCGAGTGTGCCGGCGTGCCCCACCTTCAGCTTCTTCGTGCCCAGATGCTTGCACAACAGCCACCGCACCTTGTTGACCACGTCGAACGAGGTCCAGCGCAGGGGCTTGTCGATGTAGAGGATGCGGCCGGGGTCAACCCAGGACCCGGCAGACCCACCCTCAATCACTCCCGTCAGGGAGGGAAGTGGCTGGTGCGAAGAAGTGGAGATACTATTCAACATTTCGATATTCCGTTATTTCGACATCTCGACTACCACCCCACAGGTACTCCCCTCCCTAACGGGAGGGGTTGGGGGTGGGTCTTTTATTCAACCAAAGATGATCAGCAGTGCACCCACGATGGCGCAGTAGATACCAAAGTAGATAAGCTTGCCGCGACGGACGATGCCGATCATCCACTTGCAGGCCAGACAACCGCTGATGAACGCGGCGAGGAAACCGGCCACGAGGGGCACGGTGCCGATGCCGGCGGTGGCGGCCTCGGCCCCACCCTTCAGCATCTTCAGCACATCCAGCAGCGCCTCACCCAGGATGGGCGGGATGACCATGAGGAAGCTGAACTGCGCCAGCGTCTCCTTCTTGTTGCCCAGGAGCAGACCCGTGGCGATGGTGGAGCCCGAGCGGCTGACGCCCGGCAGCACGGCCACGGCCTGTGCCAGACCGATGATGAAGGCATCCTTCAGGGAAATCTCTTCTTTATGACGCGGACGGGCGTAGTAACTGAAGATGAGCAGGGCGGCCGTCACGAGCAGGCAGCAACCCACGACGAAGAGGCCTGCGCCGAAGATCTCCTCGACATAGTCCTTGAAGAACACGCCGACGATGCCCACGGGAATCATCGACACGAGGATGGCCAGCGCATAGCGCTGCTCCTTGTTGAGCTGGCCGTCCCAGCGGAACAGCCCTTTCAGAATCCACACGATCTCACGCCACAGGATGACGAGCGTGGAGAACACCGTGGCCACGTGCACGGCAATCGTGAACGTGAGGTTCTGCTCACCATCCACGCCGAAGAGGGCGGCGCCAATGGCCAGATGGCCGCTGCTGCTGACAGGCAGGTACTCCGTGAGGCCTTGCACAAGGCCCATCAGGATTGCTTCGATGGTATTCATTCTGAACGCTCTGATTCGGTTCCCTGCTTGGGATGGTACATGATTCCGTAAATGATGAAGACGAAGCCGAGGAAGGCCGTCACGGGAGCCACCTTGACGCGCAAGGTGCTGAAGATGTCGGGATTGAACTGGGTCTCATCGGAACCTGCGCCCGACATCAGCACGAATCCCAGGATGACCACCGCCATCCCGATGGCTATCAGGATGTAGTTCATGCGGTCAAAAGCAAAGGAGGACCCACCCCCCGCCCTCCCTTGTAGGGAGGGAGTAGTTTCTTTTTGAGTGTTGTTTTGTTGTGCCATTAGAATTGTTTCTATCAAATAAAGATTTTTTTAGTAATAGCTCCCTCCCTACAAGGGAGGGCAGGGAGAGGGTCCCCTACCGGTACATCTCCGCCTCCTTCATCCGCAAGAAGTGTCCGACGCTCAGCCACGTGCACACAAAGGTGAGCAGCAGACCGGCAGCGAGCACGGAACCGGCCATGATGACAATGATCTCGGGCGTGACGATGGTCGCCACCATCTCGTCCTGCACCATCGCCCAGTGGATGCCGCCGAGCAGCAGGCCGTCGGCGAGCACGGCAGCCGTCAGGCCGATGCCGAGGCTGCGCTTGATGAACGGCCAGCGGATGAAGCCCCACGAGGCACCCACGAGGCGCATCGTGTGGATCGTGAAGCGGCGCGCATAGACGCTCAGCCGCACCGTGTTGTTGATGAGCACCACGGAGATGATCATCAGCAACAGCGCCAGCACGGCCAGCACGAGGGTGGCCTTCTGGAGCGTAGCGTTGAGGTTATCCACGAGGTCGCGCTGATACACGACATCCGTGATCTGCCACATCGACCGGAGCTCCTTCGTGATGACCAGGAGGCTGTCGGTGCAGGCGTAGTCAGCGCCCACGTTCATCTCTATGCTGGCAGTGTAGGGGTTCTCGCCACCCAGGAACTCCGTGGGGTCGGTGCCCATGCGCTCGCTCTCCTCCTTCAGCGCCTGCTCCTTGGAGATGACGGTGGTCTGGCGCACATAGGGCTTCGCCTGCAAGCGCATCGCCAGCGTGTCGGCCTGTGCCGTCTCGACATCGTCGTCGAGCAGCAGCGTGATGGTCAGGTTCTCGCGCACGGACTTCGACAGCTCACGCGCCGACAGCCCGAACAACACAACCAGACCCAGCAACAGCAGGACCAATGTGGTGGAGATGCAGGAAGTCACCCACTGCATCCGCCCGAAAGCTTTATTTCTTTTCTTTTTCATCTAATTCTTCGACATTTCAATATTTCGAAGTGAAACTTTTATTCGTCATTCTTCTCTTCCCTTCAGCGTAGCGGAGCTGCTGTCAGTGATGAGCACCTCCACGCGGTCGCCGATGTGGTGACTGCCGCGGTCGAAGACCACGACGCGGTTCTGCTCCGTGCGCCCGAAGAGCTGGTCGCGGGAGCGCTTGCTGGTGCCTTCCAC
The DNA here is from genome assembly GCA_017470425.1 of Bacteroidaceae bacterium. Taxonomy (GTDB): domain Bacteria; phylum Bacteroidota; class Bacteroidia; order Bacteroidales; family Bacteroidaceae; genus Physcousia. The sequence goes on from JAFUYT010000012.1 coordinate 42,017, forward strand.
GAGGACTTCCACCCGCTTCCCCACCTGCACCGCATTGCGCTCGGCAGAGATCTCGTTCTGGAGTGCGATGAGTTCGTTCAAGCGGCGGATCTTCACCTCCTCGGGGATGTCGTCGGGCAGGTGCTTGCTGGCGTAGGTGCCAGGGCGCTCGCTGTACTTGAACATGAACGCCGAGTCGTAACCCACCTCGCGCATCAGCGACAGCGACAGCTGGTGGTCCTCCTCGGTCTCGCCGCAGTAGCCCACGAAGATGTCGGTCGAGAGGCCGCAGTCGGGGATGATACGGCGGATGGCGGCCACGCGGTCGAGGTACCACGCGCGGGTGTATTTCCGATTCATCCGTGCCAGCACGGCATCTGATCCGCTCTGCACGGGAAGGTGGATGTGTCGGCAGACGTTCGGCTCCTCAGCAATCACCCGCAGCGTCTCGTCGGACATGTCCTTGGGGTGGCTGGTGGTGAACCGAACCCGCATCTCGGGCACAGCTTGGGCGACGCGCTTCAACAACTCGGGGAAACGAATTGTCCACTGTCCACTGTCCATTGTCCATTGATAGCTGTTCACGTTCTGTCCCAAGAGCGTCACTTCCTTGAAGCCGCGGTCGCGCAGGTCACGCACCTCGCGCAGGATGCTCTCCACATCGCGGCTGCGCTCGCGACCACGTGTGTAAGGCACGATGCAATAGTGGCAGAAGTTATTGCAACCGCGCATGATGCTCACGAAGCCACCGATCAGATTGGCGTGGAGGCGCTGCGGCACCACATCACGGTAGGTCTCCGTGGTAGATAGCTCCACGTCGATGGCCTTGTGCCCAAGCTCCACCTGCCCGATCAGGTCGGGCAGCGCCATATAGGCGTCGGGGCCGCAGACGAGGTCTGCGCCATGCTGCTCCAGCAACGCGTTCTTCACGCGTTCCGCCATGCAGCCCAGCACACCGATAATGAGCGGCCGGCGGCGGCGGATGCTCCGCAGGAACTCCAGGCGCGACAGGATCTTCTGTTCCGCATTGTCGCGCACCGAACACGTATTCAGGAACACCGCATCGGCCTCCTCGATGGTCTCCGTGACCTCATAGCCCACCATCTGCATCACCGACGCCACCACTTCGGAATCGGCCACGTTCATCTGGCACCCGTAGGTCTCTATCAAAAGCTTCTTCATCTTCAATGATTGCTTATCAGCTCAATTTCGGGTGCAAAGATACTACCTCAGAAAGGCGATGTCAAGTAAAACGACAACTTTTTTCAAAAATACCTTCCTTTTGGAAGAACTTTCCCCTGCCCATTGTCCATTCTTGAAGGGTCAAGCGTCCCGTTGGGCCGAGCGGTCAACTGTCAATTGTCCACTGTCAATTGTCAACTATCAATTGTCCGCTTGAGCTTGCTCGCTCGATACTTCGAGAACTATCAACTGTCAACTCCCTTACGGAAAAGATGGGTGAAATGTTTGTTATAGAGTTCCGAAAGCCCCTTTCGGTTGTCAATGGCCTCGCCCACGACGAGCATCGTGGTGAGCGTCAGATGGTTGTCGTGGACTATCTGGGCAAGATCCTTCAGCTTGCCGCGGTAGATGTGCTGGTCAGGCCAGGTCAGGTGGTAGCAGGCAGCGACGGGTGTATCCGCGGGGTACTCCTGCAGGAGCTCCTTCTGCACGTCATCTACGATGGCGGCGCTGAGGAAGATGCACATAGTGCTCTGGCTGCGGGCCAGCAGGTGCAGCTTCTCGCGATCGGGCATCGGTGTGCGGCCCTCGCCGCGTGTGAGGATGATGGTCTGTGTGCGCTCGGGGATGGTGAACTGGCTCCGCAGTTCGGCGGCAGCAGCCAGGAACGAGGAGATGCCTGGGGTGATATGGTAGCTCATGCCGTGGGCATCGAAGAAAGCCATCTGCTCCTGAATGGCACCGAAGATGCAGGGGTCGCCAGTGTGGAGGCGCACGATGAGGTGTCCCTTGTCGTAGTGCTCCTTCATCAGCACGCACTGCTCCTCCAAAGCCATATCCGCTGAAGAGCGAACGACGGCGCCCGCCTTGTGACACTCTGTCAAGGCCTTGGGAACCAACGAGCCAGCATATAGAATCAAGTCCGCCTGCTCCAGAAAGCGGCGCCCGCGAACACTGACAAGATCCGGGTCACCGGGCCCCGCCCCCACAATCTCAATATGCCCCCCGCTTTCTCCCCGCTGCCCGCCTTCGCCCTGTCCCCCGCCTTCTCCCCGCTGCCCGCCTTCGTCCTGTCCCCCGCCTTCTCCCCGCTGCCCGCTTTCGTCCTGTCCCCCGCTTTCGCCCTGTCCCCCGCTTTCTCCCCGCTGCCCGCCTTCGTCCTGTCCCCCGCTTTCTCCCCGCTGCCCGCTTTCGCCCTGTCCCCCGCCTTCGCCCTGCCGATAGCGCCCGGCGATTTGATCGCCGGGTCCCCCCCCTCCTCTTAAGAAGCGGCGCTCAATGGCTACAGCGTAGGTCCACTTCTCGCCCTTCTGCTTCTCGACAAGGAGCTCGCCGCCCTCGCTGGACAGCAGGGCGGCGGCCTCGCTGACGCTGGGCGTGCCCACGTGGCGGGCAACGGTGTCACTGGGTGTGGGCACCTCTATCTGTGCCAGCTCGTCGGCTGTATAGAAGCGGACAGGGAAGCCCTCTTCCTGCAGTTGCCGGATGACCGGCTCATCGGCCTTCACGTCGATGGTGGCAAACTCGCGGATCGCATAGGTCAGCAAATCCTGCCGCCCCCATAGGTCGCTGTAGATCTCGCCCCAGATGACCTGAGCGGGCACTGCCTGATGCGCCAGCCCGATGCCCACGGAGAGCACCCGGGGGATATAATGGATGGCGGGGATGGAAGGGTCGTAGTCGTGGTTGCGGAAGGAGACGAAGACCAGCGCCTCGAAGTCCGCAGCGGTCGCGGGATCCCAGTCGGCTTCCTCGAAGATGGTGACATGCTCGGGACAGGTCTGCTCCAGGTAGTCGGTACCCTCATCGCGCACGCCTAAGATCTGCGCCACGGGACGGCGGTTCACGAAGGCGAAGAGCACCCGGTTCTCATCGTCGCCCGACAGCTTATGCCACCCGAACTGCTGATCCAGACAATCCAGCGCCCACAGCCCCGTGAGATCACTCTGCGTGGTGATGACAGGGTGGGCGGAGAGGTGTTCAGACAACAGCTCCGTCAGACGGTTAGCGCCACCCACATGCCCCGAGAGGACGGAAATGACGTGGTAGCCTAACGTGTCGATGCAGAGGACAGCCGGGTCGCTGTGCTTATCCTCGATGAGCGGGGCGATGGTGCGGACGCAGATGCCCAAGGCACCCACGAAGACAAACGCCTCGTAGTCATGCCACCTTCCTTCTACCTCGGCGCGGGCTATGAGCTCGCCGCCTGTAAGTTGCTGCACCCTTTGTGCCACGCGGTTGCCCGCCTCACTAATCTGTATAATCGCTATCTTTACCATAATCTATTAACTATCCGCTCGAGCTTGCTCGCTCGATACTTCGAGAACTGTCACCTATCCGCTCGAGCTTGCTCGCTCGATACTTCGAGAACTGTCCTTCCTCGCCTTTAGGATCTCAATCGGATGATGATCATCGAGAACAATGCGCGTAGGTGGCTCTTGCCTGAGCCCCAGCTCCCGGCAAGCCTCATCCCAGAGACGATGACTGTCCGTGAGCACCTTCGGTGCCTTCACGCTGTTCAACACGATGACACCACCTGGCGCCAAGACCTCCACGACCTTCGCCATGATCTCCTTCAGCCGTCCGCCGTGGCCACCAATGAACACCGCATCGGGAACCATCGCCCCCCCTCGGGGGGGCAGGGCGGGGGCTTCCAAGAAATCCCCGATATGCACCTCAATGCCCATCGCCCCATGGCGGCGCATATTCTCGTGGATGATAGCCTCGCACTCCGGACGTATCTCAAAAGCCTCAATCCGAAGATGCGGAAACAGCAGGCGTGCCTCGATGGAGACGCTACCCGTGCAAGCGCCGACGTCCCAGAACATATGGCGGTGCGGCAGCTCCAGCGCCTGCAGCGTCAGCAACCGTATCGGCATCTTGGTAATCATCTTCTCGCGACCATCCAAGAGCGCAAAAGAGGAATCAGGGAGGCCAAAAGAGCCCCTCTCTAACTCCCCCCGTTGGGGGGAGAACACTTTGTTATTTGGAGGGAATGCAGACGTCTGCTTTGGGTCCCTCCCCCCCACGGGGGGAGCAGGGAGAGGGGCTAATATCAGGCAGTTCGGCATCGTGAACTCCCGTCCCGCTGCCTCTTCGAGCGTGAGCCCCGTCACCCTCTCCTTCTCAGGATTGCCCAAGTGCTCACCCACGTACATCATATACTCCTTGTAGCCATACTCCAGCATCCGCTGCGCGATAGCAGCAGGCGTATGTTCCTTATCCGTCAGCACCCCGATCTTCGGCGCCCGCTCGATGAGCGCCCGGTCGAACTCCGGCCACGGGCGTCCCGTCAGCGAGACTACGCGCATATCATGATAAGGCATCACCAACCGGTGCGCCAGCATCTGCAGCGAGTTGAAAGTCGGGAACACCCGTATCTCCGCCTCCGGGAACCTCCGCCGCAGCGTATTCGCGAACCCGAAGAACAACGGATCCCCGCTGGCAAAAACGATGATTGGAAGCCCCTCTCCTACTCCCCCCGTAGGAGGGAGAGACTGGTAGTGTGTGAAGACCCCCTCCAGCGGCACCGTGACATCAATCCACGTCACCCCCTGCGGCAGCAGGGGCGCCACAATCTCATGATGCCGCTTGCCGCCCGAGAACACGCGCCCGCCATTTATAATCTCCACTATCTCAGGAGAAAAGAACGGCTGCGGCGCATCCGTGATACCTATGACAATAAACCGTTTATTACTCATTGCGGCTGCAAAGTAACACATTATTCCCTATTCCGCAAATTATTTTTGCGAGAAACTATACGAACATTACGCATTTCCCCGACTTGGACATTCTCCGTGCTCATTTTGCAGGTAAACATTCGACAAAGGGCAGGTGTGCTGCCGTCGGCCGAAAGGGCAGATGATGTCGGCCGAAAGGGCAGGGGGTGTTGGTCGAAGGGCTGCGGGCCATTGGCCGACAGGGCAGGGGGTGTTGGCTGACGGGCTGCGGGCCATTGGCCGACAGGACAGAGGGTGTTAGCCGAGAGGACAGGGGGTGTTAGCCGAAAGGACAGGGAGTGTTGGGTGGATCACCGTGGTGATCCACCTGATAGGGCACGAGGTGTAGCGCAGAAGGATGCGTGGTTTAGGGTGGATCACCAAGGTGATCCACTCAGTACGTTGTGAGGTGTGGCGGCGCAGGGCTTGACGTGTGTCCCGACGGGACATGGGGTTGTTGCCCAAAGCCTGCAGTGTTCAGGCCGTCTCCTGCTAATTAAATATAATTTATAATGTGATGATGCTATTTTCACTAAATGTGCTGTAAATTATTCAGATACAACTAAATAAACTGATGAAAAAGGCCAAATAAATGCCCAATAATTGTGAAATAAATGGCAAATAACAGTGAAAATAGGGTATTTTTAAGGTGAAAATAGCGTAAATTATGCCGTTTAATGTGTAAAAATCATATTTAAATAGGGAATTTTTCGCATTATTTGCCTTTTTTATTTGCATTATTCATCAAAATTACTGCAAAAAAATTACATCATAAAGTCAATGTCAAGGATATTTATATGGTGTAAATTGCGAAATAATGATAAGAATTGAGGCAAATTTTCACTCAATTGAGGCAAATTATCACTCAAAAAAGCCAAAAAAACATCATCAAAACAACCATAAATCGCCTTTTTTCACCCATATTATGCTATTAAATCCTATATTTTCACTAATTAATTGCGATTTAGCAAAGAGCTAATCATAAGAAATACAACTATATAAGCCATATTTAGTGAAAATGTCTAAAAAGTAAATATTATATTATGTCATCCATCTGCAATTCTTCAAATTCTTCCTTGATCATAAATGTAACAGTTGCAGTTTGTGCACTATTGCGGCGGCAAAGGTACAGCTAAACTACAACTGCTACAACGGGTATTCTATCGGATGCTTACGGATGAATTTCTTATACCGAAGTCACGTTAATAGACAAACTGTAGAGCCATACCCCGAATAGAGTTGGGGGTATGGCCCTACATAATCATAATTCTTCCAAACTCTTAACCGAGAACTTGGAAGATGAGTGGTGTTTAGTATTCCTGCAGAAACTGGCGGATTTTCTTTGAGGGAATGCCGTAGTTGAAACCCTGTGTGCCATCGTAGCCGGCATAGTTGACGGCAACGAGGAAGCCATATTCATTCACCACAGGGCTACCGCTGGAACCGTGGAGCGAAGGTATGCTGTAGAGGATGCTCTCGCCGTCACCACGCTGTGTGACATTACCGCTATAAATCTGTGACTGCACTTCGCCGGATGATGTCTTACCGATAGTGAAACCGCGATTGAAACCAATCATGTACAATTTTTGGTCAAGCGTGAGAGGTTTGTCGGCGGCTTCATCGCGCAGGGAAAAGACGTGAGCATCTTCGGGTGTCGTGCCGTCATCGAGCTGAATGATAGCCAGATCTACCCCGTCGTTGGCAACTGCAACGAAGTCACAGGGAGCCATATCATCGTAGGACAGCACATGCTGATTGTTATAGACCACATAGAGCTTGCTATGGATATGGATGTCAGACTCACTCATGTCCATGTCATCCACGCTCTCAAGCGCTCTCTGATAGGCTTGGTACCTTTGATAAATCTGCGCCTGCATGGCATCCTGCCCTGCATAGGCATGGAACTGCCGTGTCAACTCATTGATACGCTCCTGATAGCTGCTCTTGATTACCTTCTTCACTCCCCGTAGGAAAAGTTTGACATTACTCTCGCTCACCTCCGGACGTGCCACGTGGTGGTTGGTCATTATCTGCCCATCGGTGGTGATAAAGAAGCCTGTACCTGTCGCCACATTGCTGTGAGCATAGGCTTCGCCCGCATCATCTGTCAGTCCGCTCACCCTTCCTTCGTCATCGACATCCGTAAAGTACAGCTCTTCACCCGTAGGGAGAGTGACTGAATAGTAGTAATCATTTACAATAAGCACCACTCCCGATGCAACTTTTTGATAGATTTCCTCAGAATTCAGAGGACGACTGCAAGCCGTGATGGCTGTTACCACCACGGCTGCAAAGAGATAGGAGAAGATTTTCATCTTGTATGCATTGCTTTATGCTGCGAGTTCCTTCTCCAGCTCATCGTCGGAGATATCGTCGAGGCTCTTGCTGGCATCTTCCGGTGCTACATTGTACTGGGCAAACTGCTGTGCGAAAGCCTCAGCCTCGGCTTTGAGCTCATCCTCGCTCTTGGCTTGCTTCTGCTCCACGATGGCGGTGTATGCCTCGTCCTCGGGCAGGATTTCCTTGATATAGCAGCATTTGTTCAACTTCTTGAGGGCTGCTTCGTCGAAATAGTTCAATGATGCAGGGTCTTCGATGGCGCCGTTCTTGAGTGCCTTCCATTTCTTGGAGTTGGCCACCCACTGCCCGCGTACAGCCTTGATTTCCTTGATGCCCTGGGTGAAGATGACGGCTCCTCCCTTGACATATTTGCCAAATGAGAACGCTTTCAAACCCAATTCAGGAAGTTCCAGGACAGCATCGGCCGTGAGGAGCTGTGCATTCGTGATATCGAGTACGATGTTCAATCCATCAGCCACCGCGTTGGCACACTGCCAGTTCACCTGACCACGCGTCACCATTTCATTTTGGGCATTCAGCATATACGCCACAGCATAATACTTGCCGTTGATGGAAATGGTATCGCCCGCCATGCGGTAGTTATCCATCGTCTCTTTGTATTGTTGGATCTCCTTGTAGGTCTTATCTATCGTCACGAGATAGTTGTCAATCGTGGCATTGCCTGAGCGTGTGCCATCCCAGTCCCATTTGATTTCTTTCTTTTTCTTCTCCTTAGGTGCGGGTGTGGCGTTCAAGGTAGTACCCAACGTAAGCATTGCGACAGCAAGCCAAAGAATCTTTTTCATAGTTGAATGAATTTTAGGTGAATAGTATATTTTAGTGAATGACTATATGGATATCTGTGTCTTTCGGACTGACGTAGTGTGCCTGTTTCTTTTCCCCATCGACAAAAATATATTTCATATCGTCGGGAACAACAATCGTGAATGTGCCATCGGATCGGACACGTCCAATGAGGCGACAGTTCTTGCGGTCAATTTTCGCAGTCGGAGAGGCATAGACGCTGAGCGAGTTGAAGGGAATTGCCTCGTATTCGTTCTTGAAGCTGACGTGCCCCGTGACCTGCTGACGCTGCACCGTTACTTCCTGCCGCACAATGTCAGAAGCCTTGGGATGCTGCACCAGACGTCCGTGCACCTCGTCTTGGATAGGCTTGAAGCCCCCCACCTCAGGATATTCCTCCACGAGTTTCGAGATGAACTTGTACTCTCCGCTGAGATACTTATAGACATCATCACTCTCGAATCCTTTCTCGGCCTCAGCCTTGCGGGCAAGTGTGTCACTGCGCTCCCGGAAATATGCAGTCTTACGAATGGCTGCCAGCCGGTTGCGCTCCTGATAGATGGCATCCCGCTCTGCCTGCGGGCAGTCGTTGTGCCCGATGGCCTGGTCGTAGGCTGTGACAGCTGCGAGATAATAGCTGCTCTCGGTATGTTCGCGATAGTTGCGACTGTATTCGCGGGCGATATCTATGAGCTCTTCGAAAGTGGTGGCGATGGTGGGGACATCGAGCTCGATGCGATAGACATTCTTTCCCTCGATGGGAATGGGGTTGCCCGCCTCGTCCTTCAGATAGTCGGCAAAGATGATTTCCCCGGAAGGGAAGTTCTCGTGGCGGAACTTGAGTTTCTTCGCGCCAGGATAGACCCACACCTTATACTCACCAGGTATATATTCCTGGTCACCTACCATGAAGCTGTTGCTGAACTGGATTTCCTTCACCATCGGCACGGCAATGCGCACGAGAGCACACTCCTTACCGTCGCTGCTCAAGCGGGGATGTGTACGGGCGGCCAAATCGTTCTGCAGCCAAGTAATGCTCTTGACCTTGATCTCCTGCGCCTGAGTGAAACCTGCTGCCAGCAGGCAAAGACTTATTAGCAGAATCTTTCTCATAGGATAAGTTCTCCGTTGGGGGGTAATATTTATTTCTAATAGGTTCAATCATCATCAATGTCGAAGTCCGCGAGGCTGAGGACCTGATCTTTGGGGATACGGGTCTTCTGGCCGCTACCCGTCTGGTCGAAGGCGTCAGGCTGCCAGGTGCGCACGTGGATCTGCGGATGCTGCTCGTTCTGGAAGTCCCATAGCAGGAAGACGTAACCATCGTCGTGGTATCCCTGAGCACCGTTTTTCTTGAAGGAGCTATACCCCTGATGCAGCGTGACACCATAAAAGTCGGACCTCGTGGGATGACGCATCACTTCGATTTCATCAAAAGAGACGTTAATGCGCCCATTGTTGTCGAAGATGGCAAAAAGGCTATTCAGATACTCACGCTTTCCTTGCTTCTTGTAGATAATCTTATCCGGCAGCTTGATGCCATCCTTGGTGCGTTGAGTGACAACCTTTCCCGTAATGATGAGGGCATCGTCACTGAAAATATCTTCAAGAAAGTTCTTGTTCTTCTCGTTGTAGGCCGTACGGAAGCGTTCTACATAGTCGAGGATGAGCTGTCGGCGGCGCAGGTCGGTCATCTCCAGATTACTCTTGATGACCTGCATATAGAGTTGCTGGTCGATGGTGAGATGGAGGCTCTCGATATGTCCTTTCCTGTCGAAGTCGAGCACAGCCTCGTGGTACTCACGCTCATTGAAGTTGCCGCCGATGGGGCGCATCATCAAGGGGATGTTGCGCACCTGCCAGCCTGTGGAGGTGGTGAGGGCGCGCAGGACGAGTTCCGTGTCCTCACACATGAAAGGCGTATTCTCCCACAACATACTCAGTGAGGTGCTCACGCCATCTGCCAGATGCAAGTGCGAACAATCCAGCTCGCGCCCTGCAGCCTGTGCGGCATTAGCCTCGTCCAAAAGCACAGTAATAGTGGCCTCCATAGCAGCCTGAATATTGGGATCATCCACGTCGGTAACCATCACTTTGATATGATCAGCCTTCACAGAGAGGCTGGAAAGGAGGGTAATGAACAAAAATATCTTTTTCATCATGTTTAAAGCATTATCTCTATTATTCTTTATTTCCGGCTTTCAGCTGTAGCCAAATGGCACCGCAACCCTTATAGTTCTCGATGTTGTCGTCCTGCATCGTATTGAGATTAAGCAGCGTGCCGTCTGCCTCACGCCGCAGATTGGCAGCGATGTTCCCTTGACGGTCATAGACCAGCAGGTAGCATCTTCCCGCCTGTGGAAGGGTCTTGTACTTACCATAGCTTTCGAGCAGGTCTGCATCTTGAAGCGCCTTCACCTTTCCTTCTACTTCACTGAACAATCTAATCGCTGCAAGCTCCTTCTCCTGGGATGTAAGGGTGACGGCAGCCTTGAGGACCTCCACGGAGGAGACCTCAGTGCCCTCGTTGGCATTGTCGGTAACCTCGTCGGCAACAGCCTGTGAGTTGCGGTTCTCAATAACCATTGTGCCACTGCCGACCCCTACGGGAATGATGTCGTTCTTCTTGACATAGACGAAAGCGCGGTGGTACTCTCCACGCTTGGTCTTGATGGGCGTGAAATGCTGCTTAGCCTGAATGATAAAGGCATCGGCGTTGCTGCCTTTCTTCTGGGATGCCATCCAGTCCGAGATGGTCATCTCAAGGATAGCCTGTGCGCCGCTGAGGGCTTCAGCCTCGTCGCGCATGGTGGTCTCCGCATAGAGATAATCCTTGCTGAGCTTGATGCGGTTGATTTCCTTGGCGGCATCAGCGGGTGTCTGTGCCATAAGCGATGCAGGCATAAGACTTAGCAGAAGAGCGATGAGGGGAAGACATAGGGTTCTCATATCTTGAATCGTTTTTGCTTCTTTTCGATATATTGTTTATACAGATTTTTCACGTTGTGCGTGGGAATGTAGCCGTTCAGCCGTGCCTGCAGCACAACATCGGGGGCCGTCACGAAACCGCTGGGAATGATGACGGAGAGCGTATGGTTGTACTTGAGCTCACGACTCTCAGCCACAAGGAGCATCTTCAGCCCATCCTCGCGCTCTTCCTCAAGACCGCAATACACATGCAGACCGTGTGACCGGCAGAAGTGAACCCACTGGGAAAGAGACAATTTAATATGGAGACTGCTAAAGTCAAAAAGCGAGAGCTCCACATGCAGAGAGAAATCACGATGGATAAGGCCATGCAACAGGTTGGCAGCCGAATAGTCAAGATGTTCTTGAGAGAAGAGGGGCTCGAAGCCAGCTTGCTGGTTCTTCACATAATAGAGAGCATCGTTCAGCGACGGGAGGTAGTAGCTCTCCTCCGGAGTTGCCCATACACCCTTCTCGACCTCTTCCAGACCTTGGGGCGTGGGCTGCTGCGCGAACCCTTGAGGTTGGCTGCGCAATTCTACGGGAAGACGTTCGACCAGTTCCCGCTGTGAGAGACCCGTAATGAGTGTATTCTGTGCAGGAAAGGCAAGACACAGGAAGGGCAGCGTTCCATGAGACCAAGTCATTTCGTAGTATCCGCTCCCGGCTGTGATGTTCAAGTCATAGTCGGCGGGCAGATGAACGAGATCCTTGAGCGTGCCCTGCAGAAAGAGGACTTTGTCATCGGCCAGCTGCCGCTCAACCAACAAGGGATTCTTCAAGGCTGTCAGCTGTCTTGCATAGCGATGTGCAAAGTCCTGCAGCAAGGCGGCCGTCTCCGCAGTCACCCCTGTCTGCCCTCGGAGCGTGAGGGCGGACAGGGTGACAATGCAGAGAAAAAACAACCGGCGTAGTGTCATGTCAATGGTATGAGTTCAAGTTACAATTATTCGGGGCGTCCCAGCAGCAGGCTTCCCTTTTGGGATCCGTCGGCACCATACCACTTGGCCGTTTCCACGTGACCCTTGTAGAACAGGCCGCTCACGTAGTCGCCAGCCTCTGCCACACGTCCTTTGCTATCACGGCTGTCTATGGTGTGAGAGGTTGTGAAGGTGAGGGTGCCGGTTCCATGAGGCTGTCCATTCTCCATCTCACCCTTATAGGTGGCATAGCCTAAATTCTTGGAACCGCTGGATTTGCGGCCTGTAGTCCCTGGCTTCTGCTTTTTCTTGGCTTTCAGTATGGAATCTTGTCGGAGGGAGTCTTCGATGGCTTTCTGCCGAGCTGCTGCCTCGGCTGCCGCCTGTGCCTCAGCTGCCGCTTGTGCTTCAGCTTCCTGACGCTGCCGCTCCAACTCCTCGTCGGAGGGTCCTGCCTCTTCTACCTTTACCTTGCATCGGCTCTTGAGCATGTTATTCTCCTCTGTAGAGAGGATAATAGTCGTCTCACCTGCCTTAAGGGCTGTGACCTCACCTCCCTTTGTGACAGTTACAACGGCCTCATCGTTGGACGTCCACGTATAGGTGACCTTAGCGTCTGAGGGCTCAACCGTTGGATTCAGCAACACGCGTTGTCCCGGTTGCAGCACCAGTTCCTTCTTATCGAGCTCTATCTTGACATTCTTGGAGTTGCTGCCTTTGAAGAGCTGCGCGATGCCGAAGCCGCCACCACCGAGGAGTGCGAGGGCAGCCACCACGATGATGATGAGCCTGCCATTCTTGCTCATACCGCCCTTGCCCTTCTTATGGGGAGGGGCACAGGGTGAAAGTGGTTTCTTACAGTTTTCCTCGGGACAGATGAGGTCGCCACGTTCTATTTCTATCTTCTGGCGGTAATTGGGGCAATTGGGATTGGTGCAGATGCCCCATCTGCTTTGGCGACTAGTAGTCCGCCTTACTTCATTTGCCATTATCTTCTGACTTTTAGAATTAGATATTTCCTGTTATTCACGCAAGAGGCGGGGGGGTAGGACCCGCAGGCGGCATGGGAGGCATCCCCGGCATGGCAGGGGGAACAGCGGGTGCAAAGAGGGGTGCCAGTTTGGAGACCTGTCCAGCAGGCATCCATGCGGCCATACCTTGTTCCCACACCATCGTCTCTGGCGTGAGTTGGTTATTCTGTTTCAATTGTTTACAGGTGCCCCAATCATAGGGTCCATAGTTCTGCCCCCCAATATTCAGGAAGAGCTGCACCTGCGGCTCAACAGGTGGAGGGGTGACACCACCAAAAGGCGGAGGGGTGACAGGAGGGGTTATGGGCGGCGGAGTAGGACCGGCAACAGGTGGTACAGCAGAACCTGCGGCTGGCTGCATAGGTTGTGCTGGCTGTTCAGCTACGCGCTTTGCGTCCATTTCCTTCAATTCTTCGTTGGAAAGCGCAAAAATGGAAGGCAGGTTGCTGCCATCACCTTCACAATGCAACAGAATCCGATGACTCAGGTCATTATTGGCATTTCCTGTATTGAGATACCTTTCGTACCTTCTGCAGTAGTCCCTCATCCACGTCATTGCACGCATGGGGTAGCAATAGCTGATAGTGATGATGGAAAGTTCATTCTTGCGCGTGCTCTCGGTGAACACCGTGGGAGCCTTGTTGCCTTGTGTAGTCTGTGCTCTGAAAGCGGCTTCCAGCTGTTGGGCAAAGCGCACAACATTCGGGTTATCATCTGGAGCTGGCATAGAGATAAACACTTCCTTCAGCTTGATGTTCTGGTTGTCATCGGGAATGGGGTTGTTGCGCACGTGGAAGCTCATCTGATTGGCGTCCAAATAGAGGTACGCACCACTCTGCTCCAGGATATCGTGGGCGAACTCGTGGATCTTCTTCTCCGTGTCGAGCTTCTGCTGCAACTGTGTCAGGATATTCAATCCCAGCACCTTGGTATCTGTCTTGGGCTTGTCGGCGTGCTTAGTCTTGACGATTTCAGAGAGTGTCACGTCGAAAGCTTTCTTGATATCTTCTACACTCAAACGTAGTGTCAAATCGCCAAAGCTGATAAAGGACCCAGTGATGATGGCTTCACGTAGTTTCTGGGATATCTGAGTCATAACAGTCTTATCATGCGTCAGTTCCTGCTCGAAATCCACCATGCTCTCGTCCTCGCTGACTTCCACGACAGCACCCTTCATGTCATCCAGGCCCTTATTGACCTTACGCTGGCTGGTGATGAGGCGGTTGGTCTCGTCAATGGCATCACTCACAAGTTTGCTGAAGCCGCCAATCTCACTGCTCAAGGCCGTAAACTCACGTACAAGCGCCTGTTGCAGTTTAATGGCAAAGGCCAGTGCGACGGACATCGTGCGTGCCTCGAAGTAGTAAGGCAACTCCACTTGAAAATCAGAATAAAAATCATCTTTGTTCTTCTTCAAACCCACCATCACGCCCAGACCACGGGCACTCGACCAGTCCCTACGGATATTGTCGAGATTCACCTTACTCTCTTCCAGCTTTTCGGCTGTCTTTTCAACCTCCACATCGAGAACTTCCTTCTTCAACTCATGGACATACTCAAGCAGGATGTCTGCCACGCGAGTCAGCTCTATAATGGAAATCTCGCCCGAACGCCACTTGTTGAAGAGTTCGATCTCGGACACTTTTCGAATCTCTGCAGCAATCTCCTTAAGGGATCGCTCCTTTCCTTTGTAGTATTCCTCAACACCGACACCACGGAACGAGTTAGTGAACATGAAGTCCATCTGCGACTGCAGCTCCTGCAAGGGATTATCTGCCTCAGCGCTTGTCTCGGCAAAGTCACTGATGAGTGACTGCCAGTCATCGAAGAATGCGGGGTATGCAGCATCGCTCGGCAGCACCTTGCTCTCGAGCGTGATGTGCTTGAGGTCGAGCATCCAGTCCGTCAGATGTTTCTCTGTCAGATAGAGGCCGCGATAGTCTTTGTTTGCCTCTTCCTCCACGTAGCCGATGCTTTCGCGCCAATTATTGAACTTGAACTGATCCAGGGCGGCCTTACCCGTTGTATAGGTGATATGTTTGAGTACGCGCAACTCAGGGTATATGACACGCTTGATGCCGAAACTATTGATCTTCTTTGTGCGGACGATGGGCAGTTCCATGTCGTCTCTCAACTCTGTGGGGGGCACTGTCTCGTCGAACTCCAACGCGAAATCATCCATATTCTCGAAGTTGTACGCACGTATGATGTCCTTGCAACCGTCGATGTCGGGATTGATGAGGAAGACGCGCGAATAGACATAGTCACTCACTATCTTCGGCAGTTCGTTGAAGGAATCCACGATGCGCCCATTCTCATTGGCATTACTATAAATCGTAATACCATTGGCTACGCCCTTTATACGGGGATCGAAAAGGTCGGTCATAAGTGCGCCCTCACCCGTCACATCATGCAGTTGCAGACGTCCGCACTGCAGGGCATTGAGCTCGTTAAGGGCGGCATAGCCGTTTTGATAATACCGTCCTTTATCCATATCGGGTTTAGGGAGGTCCCTCTCTGGCATCATTGCATAGACATTGATGATTGCATCGTCCCATAACTTACGAGCCTGTGCAATGGCATCGATGATAGAGCCGGAACCGGTACCACCATTCAAACCGGCAAAGATGTGGACCACTTTCGTATTATTACCAGATTGTGCATGGCAACGGCCATAGGCATTTTGCAACGCACGTACATAACTCGACGCATTGGCAGCGAAGAGCAGGCGACCGGCGCGACGCTTCTGACCTGCCGCCTCACCAAGAGAGCCGATAGCTGTGCGCACAGCCTGCACATTGTTCACAATAGCTTTTAACTGCGGATAATTCCCAATGTTGTCCAGAAGGGCTGGCACATCGATTCCCTTGATGAACAGGAACTCATCTTCCGTAAAGGAAGCATCCTTGCCCATCACATTGAAATCTTCGCGCCCAATACCCATCATCTCACGAGTAGAATCAACATAGAGGAGCGCAACAGGTTTCCTGCTGCGTTCCTCAAAATCAGGAAACTCCTCGAACATACGCATTTTAAAGGCACGCAGGATCTTGCCACCTGTGCCACCTAATCCCACTAAAATGTGATTTGTTGCCATAATTGATGTGTATTTAGTTTATAATATCTGATCTGTCATTATCGGCGACGAGAATTGCGCCGGAGACGTTCATCGCTCCTGCCCTGAGAGAGCGTATGATTTCCTCTACGAGATACTGTACCTCTTCGAATTTGCACTCCCCTTCCCTTCGTGTGTTCCATCAGTATAGAAATACCCAATATGGCTACTGCAATGAAACACATACTCCACGCTACACGGCGGACAATGTACCAATTGAGATAGACATGAACTTTATGGGTGAGGGCTTCGCCCAAAGTCATATCTTCATCCTGAGTGATGAGTTCGGCATCTATCAACGTCGCTGCTACGGGGAAAGCAGCAACGGCCTGAGAGACCGCATCGTTGATGTCTTCGCGAGAGAAAGAGCCGTCCGTGGACTTCTCCGGGACAAGAACGTCAATCCAAGAGGCCACTTCCGAGCAGGTGTGTTTTAGGCTGATAGAACCAAAGAGCAAGAATAGCTGAATCGCCAAGAGGGGCAATAGCGGAACAGCAATGAGGTAGCTGAGAGGTGTAAATTTCTTGTTTCCTCCCTGTAGCACATAGATGATGAGATATATGACAGCGATCACAACAATAGCCGCTACAATACCCAACCAGATATTGCTTGCCTGCTTAATAAAGATGCCCAAAATATTCATAAGCAATAATGCTTTAGGGTTCGTCAATCAACTGACACATACATAAAAAAAGCGTGGGAGACTGTACCCTGTTGCATCGTCCCACGGTCTAAGGCTCTAGCATTGCCCATCAAGTCTGAACGGTGCAACGCAGAAGCCCACGCAAGGAGATATGTTATATGCCTCTCGCGCGTACCTTAATAATATTAGGGTACACTGAGGGCTATACGATACATATTCCCACATAGGGCATCTACCGTTGCTTTGTTTTCGACTTGACTTTGGAATTTGCTAGATTCAGACCGTCAAAGAACAAAGCGCTGAGTAAACGCCTTTTACATGATGTGTGTCCCACCCGCCCAGCTTCTGCTCATCAGAGTCTCTCAACCCATAAAACATCCACCTACGTAATGAAGACGCCGCAAAAGTAAGGATTCGGAGCGAAACGACAAAGAAAAAAGGAAAAATATTTGGCAAGAGACACAAAAATACTTTCCGATAAAAAGGCATTTCCCTGACTAGGCCATTCTCCGTGCTCATTTTGCAGGACGCTCACCGCGCTCGGCCTTCAAGATGACTTAATACAGAAAAGGTGCACATGATTTAACAAATGTGCACCTTTTCTGTATTAAGTCAGTTCTATTTCACCAGCACTTTCCGGGTCGTGCCGTCGGCAGCGCGAATGATGTTCACGCCTTTGACGGGACGTGTTACTTGGATGCCGTTGGGCGTGAACCAGACAGCGGCGCCGGTTTCCATCTGATTGATATCAGAGATGCCCGTGGGAACGGCTTCCAACTGCCACATGCCACCATCGTCTGTGCGACCACGCGTGTCAACCCAGAAACCGAGATAACCAGCATTGCTACCATACTGCGTGATGTAATCCTGCTCTGAGCCGAACCGCAGCAGGTTGAACCCGGCGAGGTTGCGGATGAGCTCCCAGCGCTCTGTACTCCCGGCACGCATCAGGGCATAATTGCCGACCTTGGTAAGGCACTGGTCAGCACCTGCCGCCTTGTTGAGGATGATGAAACCGGTGTGCGGCGTTCCCATGAACGCCCACTGGAAACGATCTTCCTCCTGCTTGACAGCCGTGGGGAAATAGGGTTCCGTGTCATCCATGCAGATGTAGTAGTTATAGCGTATCTTGGCGTAGTACCACGCGGCAGCGTCATAGCTCTCGCTGACATCAAACGGCAAATCCCACGTCACCTTCACCTGCACCGTATTCTCTCCGCTCTTCATGGTCGCGGGTGTCACCGTGTAGAAGCAGTAGTCCTTCTGTAGTTCCGTCGGGACGCTGTTGATGACAGTACCAGCGACCGTCCCCATCGGCTCCGAGCGGGTGACGACGCCGCCGGGCTCTTCGAACACGTAGCAGACGGTGTTGTTGGGATGGAAGTAAACGTCCAGGAGCTCCAACGCCTCCGTGGCATCATATTCCGTATTGACAATCGTCATCTGATACGTGTTGCCGCCATTGCCGCCTTCGAAGTCTTTCCATGTGTTCATGTAAACCGACGGCTTGTTGTCCATGTTCATCCAGTTCCCGAAGCTGTCCTCCAGATACCAAGGATATGCCGGGAACCCTGTTTCGCCCCACGTCAGCCCTGTCACCGCCTTGCCGAGATCTGTTCTGCTTTCCAATGCGAGGTTGCCTACAGTTCTGGCCTGGGCAGCTACGGTATGGACCACAAAGTTCTTGTGCGTGGCATCATAGAGGTAGTTCGTGTTGCCATAGTCGATGATAGCAAACTGCGAGGCATTCTCTTTGCTGGTGCCACACAGGGAAGAGCCATTGTAGCCCACATATCCACGTGCGCAGTTCAGGGTAAAGGTCTGGACGGTCACCTTGGGGTTGTCCGGTTGGTCAATAGCTACAATCGCACCAAACTTGCTCCATACCTCTGATGCCCTGTAGCTTTCGAGGGATGCCTCTGGCACATGGAGGGTGATATTTTCAGTGTTCACGCCTTCTCTGAAGCCATCACATACAAATGGTGGATTGGGGGCTAAACAATAGAGGTCTTTCAACGCACTACAACCGGCAAAGGTTCCTGAACCTATAAATTCAGCACTACTTCCGATACTTACTTTTTCAAGTTCCGAGCACCAATAAAAGGCACCAATAGATGTACTTTCATTGGTTGGCCAAATTAAATCTCCGATATACTTCACGCTATTGGGTATCTTTACCTCTTTCAAGCCTGTGTAATAAAAAGCCCCACTACCGATGCATATCGTACCTTCGGGAATAGTTACTGCCTTCAGTTGTGTCAAACCGGAAAATGCTGCGCTTGTTATACTTTTTACACCATCTTTCAGTACAATCTCCAAGTTGTCTGGCACGCTGTTCCGCGATTGGTATTTGTATGTATAGGCTATATCGCCCAAATATACAACATCGTTAATCGGTTGGCTGTTGTACCACGCTGTATTATGGAAAGCCGCCCAGCCTACCATATTCAAGTTCTCTGGGATATTGATAGTGGCCAGTTTGGTACAAGAGGTGAATTTGCAAGTCGTTTTATATCAACGACTTGTGTGTTAAACAGTAGAAAAATGTCGACGTGGATTCTGTGAAGGACAAAAAGGATGAAGATTTAACGAATTTAACTTTTGCAAACCACAAAAAGAGGGGTTTTGTGCAAGTTTTCTCATAACCATATCAGCATCTGGCTTCATCGATATGTCA
>JAFUYT010000032.1 GCA_017470425.1 Bacteroidaceae bacterium
ATGGTAAGGCTATTATCTTTGTGGTGGCTATGCCCTTCCCAAACAGGAAAGATGTAACCCCGTCTGCAAATTAACCGACAACATGGGCGGCAATGAAAGCCAGTCTATAGCTTCGAGCTCGTAGAGGAAAGTATTACCCATAAGCACGGAAATCGTAAGATGGCCGTGTGGGGATGCTTATGTGCCTAATTCAAGTAAATCCACGATTTAATTACTTTGGCGGGGCAATTTGTTTCCCATTTATAGAGGAAAGATACAAATTAGAGAAAGCCAGTTCCTTTGCAACGTGAACATTTACCTGTACCTTTGCAAAAAGTACATTTCCCAGATCCGTTACAATTTACACATGTTATTTTGTCATTATCATATTTCTTTGTTTCGGGAACTATTGTGAATCCTTGGCCATTGCACCAATTACAGACCCCGGTGCCGTGGCAGTGATATTTACCTCGACATTTACCATCTCTTCCACAAGTGTAACAACTGCGTGTATGCGTTTTATCGTTTGAATGTGTCTCTGCTTTTATTGATGCTGATTTCTCTGATGTCTGGAAAGACGATGTTGTTCCATAGCCTGAAGATGTAGAGCTAGTATGCAATAACTCTGTGCTATTTAGGGATTCTGCTGATTGAGCCATTGCATCTGAAAAAGCTCCTATAATATGATATACCATTCTAAAGCGTTCTCCCCTCTTTATTTTCTTACTCATTTGTTCTGTATCAGCTAAGAAAAGTATTGAGTCTGCCTTTACGAGTATATCTGGTGTCGCGTCATCAAGAAAAAATACAAAACGTAAATCCTCTTGAGCACTTTTCCATTTTTTTGTCTGATAATAGCATTTCCCACGATGATAGTAAGCGAGGGAAGAGGGCTTCTTTTTGATGGCATCAGTGAGTTTGTCTATTGCCTCTACATGTTTTCCACCTTCTTCTAATGCTATGGCTTCCTGTAGCAAATCATCAGTCTGTATATTTTTCTCATAAGCGTTTGTTAGAAGATTTTGTTGTTTATAATAGTCTTTTATCGGATTTGACACAGGCATAGATACGAAAGAGAAAGCCGCATCACTAGCATCAATGGGGTTGTTCTTTATTTCTGTAAGGGTTCTATTAGAAATGGTAAATGATCCTTTAAAAATAATTGGCGGATTATCATAGTAGCGTGGCATAATGATCATGCGCCCAGCTTCATCGTATATCCCATACAAGCTATCTAAGGTCATTACTTGGTAATATGATAGCTCTTTACTTTTGAATCCAGCAACATCCTTAAAGAAAGTAGGTATTATTTCCTCACCATTCAGGTTGCATATTCCGACAAAGTCATTTTCTATATTATAACTTACACGGAAGCAGGGTAATGTTGAAAGTGAACCTTTTATAAGTGGCCAATACTCAATATAACGATAGCCTCTTTCGGCTGGAATTATTACTTGGCCGCTTGCGTCAAGTGCTTCTGCGATAGAATCAGTAGTGATGCGTAATGTCCACACATAACCATCTGACTCTTTTTTCTTTTCATCACTACCATAACAATAGGTTATGATCATAGCAAATAATATTGACAATAATGTGTATCTTTTCATAATGTTGCGAATATAAAGGTGAAATATCTTTCATTTACCTAAAGCGGGACAACCCATCAACCTCGCTATAGAGTTTCCAAGAAATACTTAACGGCCTGTTGCAAGGCATCAAGGTCGTTTTTGATGGTGGCCAGCACAAGGTCGCCATTTATGTCAAAATAACCATGGGCAATGTGATTCCGAATGCCTATGACATCTTGCCAAGGTATCTCAGGACGTTCTGTAAGAAGATTCCCTTGGCTTATTTTATCAATCTGTCTGATGCCTTCACCAATAGCTTCAATTAGCATGCAACTGGCAGCCAGTTTTTGCATCCCTCCAGAAGATATGTAATACTCCTCAGCAGAAGTAATCCCTGCATTCCACTCCTTGAGCTGATTGATAGCAGAACTGATTTGCTCAAAGATTTCCTTAACTCGATTGCGCTCATCTAATGATGTAAATTCCATCGCGTTCAATGTTATTAAGTAAATAAGGATTCATGTGCTTGTGCATGTGGATAACATCCACAGAGCATTGGAGTAATTGTTCCAGATAACGTTGTAGGCGAACGATTAAGAAGATACGAGGCGGCATCTCCACACATACGTCCACATCGCTGCCTTCATGTTGCTCGCCGCGGGAAACGGAACCAAAGAGACGCAATGACTTTACTTCGAACTGTGTGCAAAGTTCATCAGTGTGTGCCTTAATGAGGTCTATGTATTCTTTTGTCGTTTTCATTGGGCAGGATGTTATTACATTATTATTTAAGGTGATAAGGTTGTAAGGCAGAGGCCTAATGACCTCATGACCTCACAACCTTATTACCTTGCTTGACCTTAGTCGGCCAGCTTTGCCTTGATGAACTCGCGGTTCAGGCGGGCGATGTTGGCGATGGTCTCGTTCTTCGGGCACACGGCCTCGCAGGCGCGGGTGTTCGTGCAGTTGCCGAAGCCGAGTTCGTCCATCTTGGCGACCATGGCCTTAGCGCGCTTGGCTGCCTCGGGACGACCCTGGGGCAGGAGGGCGAGCTGGGAAACCTTGGAGCTGACGAAGAGCATGGCGGAACCGTTCTTACAAGCGGCTACGCAGGCACCGCAGCCGATGCAGCTGGCGCAGTCCATGGCCTCGTCGGCATCCTGCTTGGGGATGAGGATAGCGTTGGCATCCTGTGCCTGGCCTGTGCGGATGGTGGTGTAGCCACCGGCCTGGATGATCTTGTCGAAGGCGGAGCGATCAACCATGCAGTCCTTGATGACGGGGAAGCCGGCGGAGCGCCAAGGCTCCACGGTGATGGTCTCACCGTCCTTGAAGCGACGCATGTAGAGCTGGCAGGTGGTGGCACCGCGCTCGGTCTTGCCATGAGGCGTGCCGTTGATGTAGAGCGAGCACATGCCGCAGATGCCCTCGCGGCAGTCGTGGTCGAAGACGAAAGGCTCCTTACCGGCCTCGATGAGCTCCTCGTTCATGATGTCGAGAGCCTCGAGGAAGGAGGTGTCGTCGGGAATGTTCTTCAACTCATGGGTGTCGAAGTGGCCCTTCTCCTTCGGGCCGTTCTGTTTCCAGAACTTTATTGTAACAGAAATGTTTTTGGCCATATTATTAAAGACCCAGCAGACCCACCCCCGACCCCTCCCGTGAGGGAGGGGAGCGGCTGGCGCGTTGTTGCTTATAGGGTCATTGTTTTAATGGTTATCGATTTGATTCTTTTATTATAAGTCCTCACCCCGCAGGCTCTCCCCTCCCTCACGGGAGGGGCCGGGGTGGGTCTTTAGTTCTTATAGTTACGTGTCTGAACCTTGATTGCCTCGTATTCCAGGGGTTCCTTAATCAACTCAGGATCCTTGTCGGCACCCTGATACTCCCAGCAGCCGACGTAGAAGTAGTTCTCGTCGTCGCGCTTGGCTTCGCCTTCCTCGGTCTGGTATTCCTCGCGGAAATGACCGCCGCAGCTCTCGTTGCGGGAGAGGGCGTCATGAGCCACGAGCTCGCCCATGGTGAAGAAGTCGCGGAGGTGGATAGCCTTGTCGAGCTCCACGTTGAGACCTTCCTTGGAGCCGGGAACGAAGAGGTTCGTGTCGAACTCCTTCTGCAGTTCCTTCATCTTCTGGATACCGGTCTTCAGACCCTCAGCGGTGCGACCCATGCCGACATACTCCCACATGATGTGGCCGAGTTCCTTGTGGATGCTATCTACAGAGCGCTTGCCCTTGATGTTGAGCAGACGGTTGAGCTCGTCATCAACAGCCTTCTCGGCAGCGGCGAACTCGGGCAGGTCGGTGCTGATGCGCGGCCAGATGGCCTGGTCGGCGAGGTAGTTCTGGATGGTGTAGGGGAGCACGAAGTAACCATCGGCCAGACCCTGCATGAGAGCGCTGGCGCCGAGGCGGTTGGCTCCGTGGTCGCTGAAGTTGCACTCGCCGATGGCGAAGAGGCCAGGGATGGAGGTCTGCAGCTCGTAGTCAACCCATACGCCGCCCATCGTGTAGTGGATGGCGGGGTAGATCATCATGGGCTTGTAGTACTTCACGCCGTTGATCTCGTTGGCGAGGTCGCCAGGATAGACGTCGGTGATTTCCTCGTACATATCGAAGAGGTTGCCGTAGCGCTGCTTCATGGCGTCGAGGCCGAGGCGGTTGATGCTCTCGGAGAAGTCGAGGAAGACAGCGAGGCCGGTGTTGTTCACGCCGAAGCCCTTGTCGCAGCGCTCCTTGGCGGCACGGCTGGCCACGTCGCGCGGCACGAGGTTACCGAAGGCAGGATAGCGGCGCTCCAGATAGTAGTCGCGGTCCTCTTCGGGAATCTCCCAGCCTTGCAGCGTGCCTTCCTGCAGCTTCTTGGCATCTTCAAGTTTCTTGGGCACCCAGATGCGGCCGTCGTTACGCAGGGACTCGGACATCAGCGTCAGCTTGGACTGCTTGTCGCCGTGGACGGGGATGCAGGTGGGGTGAATCTGTACGTAGGAGGGGTTGGCCATGTAGGCACCCTTGCGGTAGCACTGTACGGCAGCCGTGCAGTTGCAACCCATGGCGTTGGTGCTGAGGAAGTAAGCGTTGCCGTAGCCGCCAGTGGCGATGACGACAGCGTTGGCGCTGAAGCGCTCCAGCTTACCGGTGACGAGGTTCTTGGCGATGATGCCGCGTGCACGGCCATCGACGATGACCACGTCTTCCATCTCATAGCGGGTGAAGAGCTTCACCTTGCCAGCCTGCACCTGTGCGCTGAGGGAGCTGTAGGCACCGAGCAGCAGCTGCTGACCAGTCTGACCCTTGGCGTAGAAGGTACGGCTGACCTGTGCACCACCGAAGGAGCGGTTGGCCAACATGCCGCCATATTCGCGAGCGAAAGGCACGCCCTGTGCCACGCACTGGTCGATGATATTGTTGGAGACTTCGGCAAGGCGATAGACGTTGGCTTCGCGAGCGCGGTAGTCACCGCCCTTCACGGTGTCGTAGAACAGACGATAGACAGAGTCGCCGTCGTTCTGATAGTTCTTGGCTGCATTGATACCACCCTGTGCGGCGATGGAGTGTGCACGGCGGGGGCTGTCCTGGATGCAGAAGTTGAGGACGTTGAAGCCCATCTCGCCGAGGGAGGCTGCGGCGCTGGCACCGGCCAGACCTGTACCCACCACGATGACATCGAGCTTCAGTTTGTTCTTCGGGTTCACCAAGCGCTGATGTGCCTTATAGTTGGTCCATTTCTCAGCAACGGGTCCCTCGGGTATCTTGCTGTTAATCTTCTTAACTTGTTCTGACATAGTTGTAAGAGGTTTTTTAAGGTTGTTAGGTTATCAGGTTAGCCCCAGATGGCAAACTTAATGACTACGACGGCAAACATCAGGATGACGATGGACGACCAGATGAAACCGATGCACTGCCAGCGGTTGTGCCAGATCTTGCCGCTCCAACCCAGCGTCTGGATAGCGCTCCAGATGCCATGGTTCATGTGGAACCAGATGGCGCAGAACCAGCAGAGGTACAGCAGCGAGAAGATGGGAGCGCCCGGACGGTCGTGGAAGTTGTAAACAATCCAGGCGTAACCGTCGCTGGGTGAGGGGATGGCAGCCATGGCAGCCACGGGATCCTTCAGCTCGGCCCACATCATGTTGTACCAGAAGTCCCAGAGGTGCAGGCACAGGCCTAAGCAGATGATGCAACCCAGAAGGAACATGTTCTGGCTGTACCATTCGACCTTCTCGGGCTTGTCGGTCACGGCATAGGCATCCGTACCACGGGCCCGCTTGTTCTGGATAGTCAGGATGATGGCAAACACAAAGTGCAGCGCCATCAAGGCTGCCAGTCCGATGGTAGCCACGACGGCATACCAGTTTGCGCCGAGGAACTCACAGATCATGTTGTAGCCCTCAGCGCTGAAGAGCGCTACGACGTTCATGCTCGCATGGAACGTCAGGAAGAGAACGAGCGCCAAGCCTGTGACGGACATGACGACTTTCCTTCCGATGGATGAATCAATTAACCACATAAAATAAAGAATTTAATGTTTGAAATGTTGAATGATGGCACAAAAGTAAGATATTTTGGCGAGGTGACAAAGAAAAACGCCCCTTTTTGTGGCAAAAGAGGCGTGAAATTCTTTATCGCTGCGGGTCATCGTACTGGATTTGCAGGGCTTCGAGGCGTTCGTGGAGCTGTCGTTGCAGCTTTTCCATGCCGGGCTGGCCATAGAGATTGTGCATCTCACGGGGATCTTCCTTGAGGTCGAAAAGTTCCCATGCGTTGACATCGTGGCCATAGAAGTGGATGAGCTTGTAGCGGTCGGTGCGGATGCCGTAGTGGCGGCGCACGTCGTGCTCGGCGGGGTACTCGTAGTAGTGGTAGTAGATGGCATCGCGCCAGTGGCGGATGGCCTGCTTGTCCTGCTTCGTGGCGTCCTTGCCTTTCAGGAGCGGCAACAGCGAGACACCCTGGATGTCTTCTGGGATAGCAGCGCCTGCGAGGTCGAGGAAGGTGGGGGCGTAGTCGATATTTTGCACCATTTCATCGATGTCTCCGCGGCGCTCGTAACCCTTGGGCAGGCGCATCACGAGTGGCGTCGAGAGGCTCTCCTCGTACATGAAGCGCTTATCGAACCAGCCGTGCTCACCCATGTAGAAGCCCTGGTCTGAGGTATAGACCACGAGTGTGTTGTCCAGCAGTCCCTTCTCTTCGAGGTAGTCCAGCACACGCCCCACCTGCACATCCAGCTCATGGACGACCTTGGCGTAGTCGCGCATATAGCGCTGGTACTTCCATTCGAGGAGCTCCGCGTCGCCGCTGCCTTCGATGCTGCTCTGCGCCTGACGGGGCAGGAAGTTATAGTCCTTGCCCCACTTCTCATAGAATTGGCGCGAGAGGGGGACGTAGAAGTCGTCGTACTGCTTGCGCTCCTCGGGCGAGAGGCGCCCAATCATCCCTTGGTAGGCACCAGAGAGGCGCGTGCGCGGTGTCTCCTTAGGCGAGACGAACATCTTCGTGTCATAGACGATGTCCATATCTTTCCCGATCTCCATCTCCGTCTTGCCGGCCGCCTCGCGGGTGGCGTAGTCGTCGTGGAACCCAAGCGGCAGCGGGAAGGTCCTGTCCTCGTAGAGGCGCAGATCCTCAAGAGCCGGCAGCCAAGCGCGGTGGCAGGCTTTGTGGTGGATGAAGAGGGCGAAGGGTGGCCCCTCTCTATCTCCCCCCGTGGGGGGGAGGACTTCCTTTCCGATAGTAGAGACAGACACATCAGAGGTTTTGCGGCCCTCCCCCCCACGGGGGGAGCGGGGAGCGGGGCCTCTTTTCTCCAACCACTCCAGCGCCTTGTCCGTGATGATGCGGGTGACGTAGCCGCTGTCGGCGGAGCGTGTGCCGTCCATGTGGATAAAGGCGGGGTTGTAGTAGTCGCCCTGCCCGGGCAGGATCTCCCAATGGTCGAAGCCTGTGGGGGTGGAGACGAGGTGCCATTTGCCGATGAGGCAGGTCTCGTAGCCGGCGGCTTGCAGGAGCTTGGGCATCGTCTGCTGGGAGCCGTCGAAGATGCCGTGTTCGTTGTTCGTGAAGCCGTTCTTATGAGAGTGCTTGCCCGTGAGCATACAGGCGCGGCTGGGGCCACTGAGCGAGTTGGCCACGTAGCTATGCGTGAAGCGCACGCCGTCGCGGGCGATGCGGTCCAGGTTGGGTGTCTCCACAAAGCGCGTGTCGTAGCACGACATCATCTGCGCCGTGTGGTCGTCCGTCATGATATAGACGATATTGGGACGAAACTCTCCACCTGAAGACTCTCCCCCCTGCCCCTCCCTTGTAGGGAGGGGAGTAGTCGCTTGTGCGAACAGGGGGGCAACGGGAATGGAAAAGAACAATAAGCTTTTGGCTCTATGCATGAATAGATCTTGACAAAAGATTTCAATCAGTCAAAAGAATCCGCTCCCTCCCTAATAGGGAGGGGGAGAGTCCGTTACTTGGTCATTGAATACACCACATCCATGATTTCCTTTCCGATGGCATCGGCCGCCTCCATGGTGGCCGCTTCTGAATAGACGCGGATGATGGGTTCGGTGTTGGACTTGCGCAGGTGTACCCACTTGTCGGGGAAGTCGATCTTCACGCCGTCGATGTCGTTCACCTCCTCGTTCTTATAGAGTTCCTTCACCTTGGCCAGGATGGCATCCACGTCGGTGTCGGGCGTGAGGTCGATGCGGTTCTTGGCGATGCAGTAGGGAGGATAGGTGGCGCGCAGTTCGCTGGTCTTCATGCCCTTCTTGGCCAGATAGGTCAGGATGAGGGCAATGCCGACGAGTGCGTCGCGGCCGTAGTGCGCAGCGGGGTAGATAACGCCGCCGTTGCCTTCGCCGCCGATAACGGCGTTGGTGGCCTTCATCTTCGTGACGACGTTGACCTCGCCGACGGCAGCGGCATTGTACTCGCAGCCGTACTTGCGGGTGACGTCGCGCAGCGCACGGGTCGAAGAGAGGTTTGAGACGGTGTTGCCGGGCGTGTGTTGCAGGATGTAGTCAGCCACGGTGACAAGCGTATATTCCTCACCATACATCGTGCCGTCCTCGCAGAACAGCGCCAGACGATCCACGTCGGGATCCACGACGAAGGCGATGTCGTAGCCGCCT
This sequence comes from Bacteroidaceae bacterium, assembly GCA_017470425.1. Taxonomy (GTDB): domain Bacteria; phylum Bacteroidota; class Bacteroidia; order Bacteroidales; family Bacteroidaceae; genus Physcousia. The sequence continues at coordinate 8,671 of JAFUYT010000032.1, forward strand.
TTCTGCATGAGCGCCTTGATGTCGCCGAGGTTCTTCTCAAGCGGCTCGGGGTTGTGCTGGAAGTCGCCGGTGGGCTCGCCATAGAGGCAGGTGACCGTTTCCACACCCAACTGCTCCAGCAGCTTCGGCAGGATGATGCCGCCGACACTGTTCACGGTGTCCAAAGCAACCTTGAACTTGCGGGCCTTGATGGCTTCGACATCCACGAGTGCCAGATCCTTCACGAGGTCGATGTGCTTCTGGTCGTAGGTGTCATCCTCGCGGTACTTGCCGAGATGATCCACGTCGGCATACTCGAAGTCCTCGGCAGCGGCGATGCGCAGCACCTCAGCACCTTCAGCAGCATTCAGGAACTCGCCGTCGCTGTTGAGCAGCTTCAGGGCGTTCCACTGGCGGGGGTTGTGGCTGGCGGTGAGGATGATGCCGCCGCAGGCACCTTCCTTCGTCACGGCGATCTCCGTGGTCGGCGTCGTGGCGAGGCCAATGTTCACGACATCGAAGCCCATGCCCATGAGTGTGCCGCAGACCACATTTTTGACCATTTCACCGGAGATGCGGGCATCGCGGCCCACGACAATCTTGTTGGAGCCGATTTTGTCGGTCTTGCGGATGAGTGTGGCGTATGCCGACACGAACTTCACGATGTCCAGGGGATTCAGGGTGTCACCCGCACGGCCGCCGATGGTGCCGCGGATGCCGGAGATAGATTTGATAAGCGTCATGATGGGATAGTTTTATGGTTTAAAAGATGAATGTTTGGAGTTGAAAACGGCCTTTTGAGGTTAGTTTTGCTGCAAAAATAGCGAAAGAGCGTTATTTGACCAAGAATTTTTCGATGAAATTCATCTTTTATTGTAAGAAAGCCTTATCTTTGCCCTGTGAAAGGACAAAGATAGACATTTATGAACGACCTTTTCGCGCTCTCGCGGGCGTACATTATTATTATATTGCTCTTATCCGTTCCCTCTGGAGCGATGAGGGCACAGACGACGGCCGCCCCGACTACCCTTGAGGGCTGGGCAGACCGTCTGACACGTTTCGGCAATGCTATCCCTCAGGAGAAGGTGTTCGTGCATTTGGACAACACCTGCTACTTCCTGGGTGACACCATCTGGTACGCTGCCTACACGCGCCGCACCGACAAGGATCTCCCCTCGAATGTCAGCCGCGTGCTGTACGTAGAGCTGTTGAATCAGGACGGATTCCTCGTGGAGCGTCAGCTTGTAGAGATGAAAGGCGGTCGCGGCCACGGCAACTTCGTGCTCCTTGATACGCTCTATGCAGGCTACTACGAGCTCCGTGCCTACACGCGCTGGCAGCTCAACTGGGGCGTCACGGAGAAGGAACATTCCATCGGTGCCGAGGACTGGTTCTACAATGCGGCGATGGCGAAGGAGTACTACCGCGACTACGACAAGCTCTATTCCCGTGTCTTCCCTGTCTATGACAAGCCGCTGGAGCCCGGCGACTACTATCGCGATATGACCACGCGCCCCCTGCGACGCTACTTCAAGAGCGGTGCCCCGGAGCCGCAACTCGTCCTCTCCCTGTTCCCTGAGGGCGGCCATGTCGTGGCGGGGCTCCCCTGCCGTGTCGCCTTCGAGGCGGCGACGGAGAGCGGTGAGGCGTTGGAGGGGCGGATTCTCCCCCTGCCCGCCCTGAGCGGGCAGATAGCTGCTGAGGGTGTGGCGACCGTCAGCCGTGGACGTGGTGTGTTCACGTTCACGCCCGAGGCAGGACAGGACTATGAGTTCACGTTCACAGACAAAGACGGCCGCACGGCCAAGGCCAAGCTGCCAGCAGCGGAGACCGATGGTGTGGCGCTGAGCGTTGAGCGCAAGGGTGATGCTTGGGAAATCCAAGTCAACGCAGCAGGCGCAGCAGCCACAAAACCCTTGGGCCTCACCATTATGCATGAAGGGCGCACCAAATTATTCCAAGAACTAACAGGAGGCTCCTTAACTCAAATTCATTATACTCCCCTCCTTGAAAGGGAGGGGCAGGGGGGAGAGTCTGGGATTCACCAAGTCACCGTCTTCGATGCCGACGGCCGCATCTATGCCGACCGCCTCTTCTTCGTCACCCAACCCGAACTCCCGCAACCCTCCTTGGTCATTGAAGGATTAAAAGAAGAATACGAGCCTTTTGCACGCGCAGAGCTACAGGTAACTGCTCCCTCCCTTGTAGGGAAGGCGGGGGGAGAGTCTGTCCTCTCATTGGCCATCCGTGACGCCGGCACACAGGACTACACCTACGACAACGGCAACATCCAAACCGAGATGCTACTCGCCTCGGAGCTCAAAGGCTTCATCCCCAACCCCGCTTACTTCTTCGAGGCCGACGACGAGGAACACCGACAGGCTCTCGACCTGCTGATGATGACGCAAGGCTGGCGTCGCTTCGACTGGCACACGATGGCTACGCCCGGTGCCTTCGCGCTGACACAGCCCGTGGAATCGCAGACGCAGATCCTGCGCGGCGAAGTGTTGAACTACAGTGCCAGTATGCTACAGGATGATGTGAAGCGCATTGATATGTCCACGCTCACGCCCTTCGAGATAGAGGAGCAAATCAAGCGGTTCCACACCCAGGAGCAGCACGACGGGTTGCGCAAGCTCATCATCGACCCCTCGGACAATGCCCCTTCCATGGAGACCACGATGGTAGGGATGGGACAGGGAGAGATCTGTGCCACGCTCCTACAGATGAACCGCGACCACGGCCAGCAGCTCCCATTCGGAAACTATCGTTTGCAGGGCACCATTGCCACCTCGCGCTTCGATGCCAGCGAGAAGGCGTTGAAGAAAGAGGTGCGCGTGCACGCCGAGTTCGCGCAGCCGGGCAGCAGTCCTGTGGATGGCGACATGGAGACGCGCGGCGGACAGTTTATCATCCAGGCTCCCCGCTTCGAGGAAAGCTGTGTCTTCTTCCTCGGCGCCAGCGACACTACGAAATGGAAGCCCAACGAGAAACACATCTGGGTGAGCATGGAAGAGACGGACGATGCTGAGTACTACGTCCGTATCGCGTGGCCCTACCCCCGCTTCACGAAACCCTACGACTTCTATCATACTACGCCGTGCCCCCTTCCGCAGAACCTGACCCAGGCCGTGCGCAAGAGTCAGCAGTACAGCTCGATGTTCGAGACCAACCTGCAGATGATCACCGTGCGCAGTCGCCGTGGCGGACAGCGTCGTCTCAACCTCTCCACCCCCGCCAACGTGGTGGATGCCTATACCGCCTTCAACGATGCCTGCGATGCCGGCTTGATGACGGGTTGCTATCGCGGACGCATCCATTACATCAACAGCCTCGCCCGCCTCTTCGTGGGGGACATGGGTGTCAGTAACCATTATATCGTAGAGCCGCGCTATGACGGGCGCAACATCACCTTCAGCTGGACGGCCAAGGCCATCGACCACTATAATATGCTGACGCACATCGACAGCGTGAAGATCTACACCGACTACAGCCCACGCGCGGGAGGCGACCCGCGCCTGAGCGATGACAACCTCGGCCGCCTGGGCATCAACCTACAGCAGCTGCGCGACGAGGGTGAGCGCGTCACCTACCGCGACCGCCGCTACATCCTGCAGGGCTTCAACGTGGCCGATGACTTCTACCACCCGAACTATCAAGGCGCGCCGCCTGCCGAGGGCATCAAGGACTACCGGCGCACCCTCTACTGGAACCCCGACCTCCAGCTCGATGAGGAGGGTAAGGCCCATGTCACCTTCTTCACCGGCAGCAAGCCCGCCATCCTCACCGTCGATGCCAACGGGCAGGCGGCGGACGGGACGCTGCTACGAACCCCCTCTCCGCTCCACCTTGTAGGGGGAGAGTGAATACCTGACAAGAATTGAAAACTTTTAATAACCCTTAGAAAAATGACCCTAAAACCTCTTCCGCTCAGATACTTACTACTCTTCCCCTACAAAGGGGAGCGGGGAGGGGGTCCTAGCTTATGAACGAAAAACTGCTTTCCATCGTTGACCAGTTCGCCATCCGCGGCACGGTCGCAGAGATCAAACCCCTTGGCGAGGGTCTCATCAATGACACTCTCCTCGTGAAAACCGCACAGACCGAGGCTCCTAACTACGTGCTCCAGCGCGTGAACACCAATGTCTTCCCCGACGTGGATATGCTGATGAACAACATCCGCGCCGTGACAGGGCATATCCGACAGAAACTCCAGGCACGCGGTGAAGAGGACATCGACCGCAAGGTGCTCACCTTCGTGCCCCTGAAATCCGACCCCACGAAGCTCTACACCACCATTCCCTCAGCGTCAGCTGAGGGTCACCCTGAGCCTTGGCGTCTCATGGTGTTCATCAACGACGCCGTCACCAAGCAGGCTGTCAATCCCGAGTCGAGCGAGGCCGCTGGTGAGGCCTTCGGCGAGTTCCAGGCCATGCTGGCTGACATCCCTGTGCAGCTGGGTGAGACCATCAAGGACTTCCACAATATGGAGTTCCGCCTGCAGCAACTCAAGGAAGTGATTGCGAAGGATCCTGCAGGCCGCGTGGCCAGCGTGCAGCCCATCATCGACGAGCTCCTCAGCTATGCCGACGAGATGACCGTTGCCGAGCGCCTCGGTCGCGAGGGTAAGCTGCCCAAGCGCATCTGCCACTGCGACACGAAGGTCAACAACATGATGTTCGACAAGCAGGACCGCGTGCTCTGTGTCATCGACCTCGACACCGTGATGCCCAACTTCATCTTCTCCGACTATGGCGACTTCCTGCGCACTGCTGCCAACTTCACCGCCGAGGACGATCCCGACCTGTCGAAGGTGGGCTTCAACATGGAGATATTCAAGGCCTTCACGCGTGGCTACCTGCGCTCCGCCAAGAGCTTCCTCACACCGCTGGAGAAGGAACTACTGCCCTACGCAGCAACCCTCTTCCCCTACATGCAGGCCGTCCGCTTCCTCTGGGACTACATCAGCGGCGACAAGTACTGGAAATGTAAGTACCCCGAGCACAACCTCGACCGCGTGAAGAACCAGCTCGCCCTCTTCAAGAGCGCCTACGCTCTCAAGGACGAAATGGCCGCTTTCATTGCAGAACAATAGATGCCGTCATCGGCAATATTTACAGAGGAGGCTACGTCAAATGCTTGACGTAGCCTCCTCTCGTCGTGTGCAGCCACCTCCGTGACAGTCTCAGCGGACATTCAAGCTAAAAAGTCCGTGCAATTTAACAATTTTTGATTTGTCTTCGTCGCCGCCCTAAGCCCAAAAAGCTGTACCTTTGCACCCGCAAAAAGGAATGTTTATCCATTGTCGATTATCTATTGTCAATTATACATTATAAATAATACTATGGCAGAAACTCTTCAAGACACTTCCCTCGGCGGACTCATCCGCCGCTATGTCAGCGCCAGCGGCCTGCTCATCATTGCCACCGTGCTGGCACTCATCTTTGCCAACCTTCCCGCCACGCGCGAGCTGTACGCCGGGCTATGGCAGCAACCCGTGCACCTGAGCATCGGCGACTTCAACGTCTTCAGTCATAGCGGTCACGCCATGACGCTGATGGACTTCATCAACGACTTCCTGATGTTCTTCTTCTTCCTGAGCGTCGGCCTCGAGATCAAGCGCGAGGTGCTCTGCGGAGAACTCAGCAGCCGCCAGAAGGCGCTGCTGCCCATCATCGGGGCCTGCGGCGGTATGATCGTGCCCGTCATCGTGTTCTTCTGCGTATGCTACGGCCACCCGCTGATGGAGCGTGGCTGTGCCATCCCGATGGCCACCGACATCGCCTTCTCGCTTGGCGTGCTGTCGATGTTCGGCAAGCGTGTACCCGTGGGTCTGAAGATCTTTCTGGCGGCGCTGGCCGTGGCCGATGACCTCGGCGGCATCATCGTCATCGCCATCTTCTACTCGCAGGGCCTCGCATGGCAGTACCTCCTGGGCGCTGCCGCCGTGGTCGCCGTCCTGCTGCTGTTCAACAAGCTGGGTGTGCGAGAAAAAAAGTACTATATGTTCTTCGGCCTCGTGCTGTGGTATATGGTGCTCAACTCCGGCATCCACGCCACCATCGCCGGTGTCATCTTCGCCTTCTGCATCCCTGCCAACCTCGTGAAGGGCACCCGCTACTACGCCCAGAAGATCCGTAAGCTCGTCAACCGCTACCCTGAAATCGAGGTGACCGAGGCCGACCGCGACAAGGCCATCGTCATCGACAAGAACGAGCTGCAGATCCTGCGCCGCATCGAGAAGGCCTCCGACTACCTCATCTCCCCGCTGCAGGACATCGAGGACCAGCTGGCGATGCCCATCAACTACGCCATCATCCCTATCTTCGCCTTCGCCAATGCCGGCGTGGATTTCACAGGAATGAGCTTCATGAGCCTGTTCCACGGCGTGGCCCTCGGCGTGTTCCTCGGCCTGCTCATCGGTAAGTTCACGGGCGTGCTCAGCTTCTCGTGGCTCAGCATCAAGCTGGGTATCTGCCAGATGCCGGCCGGTGGCAACTGGAAGTCGTTCGCCAGCGTCTGCATGGTCTGTGGCATCGGCTTCACCGTCTCCATGTTCATCGCCGCTCTGAGCTATCCCGCCCACCTCGGTGCCGATGCTGCCGAGATGCTCAACGAGGCCAAGCTCGGCATCCTCTGTGGCACGTTGGCTTCCGCCCTCGTTGGCGCCTTCCTCCTCAACCAGACCCTTCCCAAGGGTGCTGCCGATGAGGCGTGACGGATAACGGCGAAAAGTAAATATTCTTACGGCTCGTTGAGGTCGTCGAGATGGGCGAGGGTCTGGAGGCGGCGCATGGCGGCGGCATCGTCCTTCGGGCAGATCATCAGCACGCCGTTCTCTTCGGTCACTACGAAGTTGTTGAGCCCGCTGATGGCGGCGAGGTGTCCGGAGGGCAGGCGCACGATGTTGCCGGTGGCATTGTCGAAGAGAGCCTCGCTGTGCACGGTGACGTTGCCGCGGCCGTCGGTCTTCACGTCCGTGGGCGGATGCGGGGTGTTCATCTGTGGCGCGTGGAGCGCGTCGGTGGCGATGCCCTGCCATGTGCCCAGGTCGGCCCACCCGAAGCGGCACTTCTGCACGTAGCTGTGACCCGTGTGCTCGAGCACGGCATGTTCGATGGACAGGTTGGGTAGCACGGGGTAGGTGGCCGTCGAGGGATAGACATCCTGGTACTCGGGCACATGCTTGATGATGTTGTTGAGCATGTAGTGGGCTCCGAACACGAAGAGACCTGTGTTCCAGAGGAACTCGCCGCTGTCCATGAACAGGCGTGCGAACTCCAGGTCGGGTTTCTCGGTGAACGTCTTGACGTGGTAGATGCGGTGGTCGGCATCCACGGGGGTGCCCATCTGTACGTAGCCGTAGCCTGGTTCGGGGCGCGTTGGTGCGACACCCATGTTCACGACGCCGGGGCTCTCGGCCACCATTTTCAGGGCGTGCAGGATGTCGTTGTCGAAAGCGTTGTCGTCATAGATTTCCTGGTCGGCCGGCGTCACGGCGATGCAGGCCTCCGGGCAGCGCTGGCTGATGACCGTCGTGGCCCATGTCACGGGTGCCAGTGTGCCGCGGCGCACGGGTTCTGCCAGGATCTGCTCGCGCGCCAGCTGTGGCAGTTGCTCCTGCAGGATGGGGAGGTAGGACTCCTGTGTGCTTACGAAGATGTGATCCGGACGGATGAAACGCACGAAGCGGTCGTAGGTCTGCTGAATCAGCGTGCGCCCAGACCCCTCGAAGTCCATGAATTGTTTCGGGAAGCTCTCGCGGCTGGCAGGCCATAGTCGGCTGCCGATGCCTCCCGCGAGGATGAGGCAGAAATGGTACTCTGAAGGAGTGTTCATGGTGGTGTTAGCTGTAGTTTTTCATCTTTTGTTCCGCTAAGGTACAGCCTTTTTTCTTACGTCCCAAATTTCCGTGCATTAAAAATCCCTAAAATCCACATTTTGAGCTATAGTGCACAACTTTTTTTAACTTTCTAACTTATAATGTGCTAAAAAGAAAGCACAATGTGCCGTCATCCATCAAAAATGCACTATCTTTGTACCAATTATCAAGTGCACTACTTATGATAACGATTAAAAAAGTGGAAGGACGCTGCGATTTGCGTACCTTCATCCGGTTCAACTATCATCTCTACAAGGGCAATCCCTATGCGGTTCCCGATTTCCTGGAGGATATGCAGGATACGTTCAACCGCAAGAAGAACGCGGCCTTTGAGTTCTGCGAGGCAGAGCTGTTCCTGGCATATAAGGACAAGAAGGTCGTGGGACGTGTGGCGGCCATCATCAACCATAAGGCCAACAAGACATGGCAGACGAAGAACGTACGCTTCGGTTGGATCGATTTCATCGAGGATGTCGAAGTCCTCAAGGCGCTTCTCGACACCGTTGAGCAGTGGGGGCGCGAGCGCGGTATGAACAAGATTGTGGGTCCGCTGGGCTTCACCGACATGGATCCCGAGGGGATGCTCATCGACGGCTTTGACCAGCTTTCCACCATGAGCACCATCTACAACTACCCCTACTACTCCCGCCTCATCGAACAGCTGGGCTACGAGAAGGAGATTGACTGGGTGGAGCGCAAGGTGATGGTGCCCACGGAGGAGCATCAGGCCGACATGGACAAGTACTTCCGCGTGGCGGAGCTCAGCATGAGGCGCTACAACCTCCACATGCGCCACTTCAAGAACGTCAAGGAGATTCTGGCGGCCGACGGCGGGCAGTATGTTCAGAAGGTCTTCAACGTCGTCAACAAGGCCTACGCCAACCTCTACGGCTATTCCGAGATGAACGAACGGCAGATCCAACAGTATGCCACCACCTACCTCCAGTTCCTCGACATGCGCCTGCTGGCCATTGTGGAGAATGAAGAGAATGAGCCCGTTGCGATGGGTGTCGGTATTGGTTCCCTCTCCTACGCCTTGCAGAAAGCCCACGGAAAGCTCTTCCCCTTCGGCTGGTGGCACCTGTTGAAGGCGATTTACTTCAAGCCCGCCCCCGTCATCGACCTGTTGCTGGTGGGTGTCCTGCCGGAGTACCAGAATAAAGGCGTCAATGCCCCCCTCTTTGCACAGATTATCCGGGTAGCACAGAAGATGGGCTTCGTGTGGGCTGAGACGCACCCGCAGCTGGAGGACAACGAGAAGAGCCAGGGGCAGTGGGCACACCTCGACTGCACCATCCACAAGCGGAGAAGATGTTATCAGAAGGAATTGTAAGGAAGAAATAAAGAATGGCAGAAGAATTTGAAGAGGTTCAGCAACCTGCGGTGAACTACGATGAGGAAAACATCCGCCACCTCTCCGATATGGAGCACGTGCGCACGCGCCCTGGTATGTATATCGGAAAGTTGGGCGACGGCTCCCATGTAGAGGATGGTATCTACGTGCTTCTGAAGGAAGTCATCGACAACAGCATCGATGAGTTCAAGATGAACGCCGGTAAGCGCATCGAGGTGACCATCGACGAGCACCTGCGTGTCACCGTCCGTGACTACGGTCGCGGCATCCCGTTGGGTAAGCTCGTGGAGGCCGTGTCGATGCTGAACACAGGCGGTAAGTACGACTCCAAGGCTTTCAAGAAGAGCGTCGGCTTGAACGGTGTCGGCCTGAAGGCCGTCAACGCCCTCAGCACCCACTTCGTTGCCCAGAGCTTCCGCGACGGCGAGACCCGCCGTGCCACCTTTGAGAAAGGGGAGCTGATCTCCGATGAGGGCACCGCAAGCAGCGGCGCCTCCTCCCTCCTCCCTGATACCTCCTCTCCCGGCTCCGCTGTTGGCGGTTCCTCCCTCAACCCCGTTGCCGGCTCTTCCTCCCTCCGCCCCGTTGTCGGCGGTTTGTCCGCCGACATCGAAAACGGTACCCTCATTGAGTTCGAGCCCGACAACACCCTCTTCAAGAACTACCTCTTCCGCGATGAGTTCGTGGAGACGATGCTCCGCAACTATACCTATCTGAACACCGGCCTGGCCATCATCTTCAACGGCCGCCGCATCCTCTCCCGCAACGGTCTCGAGGACCTCCTGACCGATACGATGACGACCCAGCCGCTCTATCCCATCGTGCATCTGAAAGGTGAGGACATCGAAATCGCCTTCACCCACACCAACGGCCAGTACGGCGAGGAGTACCACTCCTTCGTCAACGGCCAGCACACTACCCAGGGCGGCACCCACCAGAGCGCCTTCAAGAAGTACATCGCCGAGACCATCAAGGACTTCTCCGGCAAGAACTTCGACTATGCTGACATCCGCAACGGTATCGTCGCCGCCATCAGCATCAACATCCAGGAACCCCTTTTCGAGAGCCAGACCAAAATCAAGCTCGGCTCCCTCAGCACCGAGCCCAATGGCGGCATTTCCATCGATAAGTTCATCGGTGATTTCGTGAAGGAGCAGGTCGATAACTACCTGCGCCGCACGCCCGACGTGGCCGAGGTTATCCTGCAGAAGGTCGGCGAGAGTGAGCGTGAGCGCAAGGCGATGGCCGGTGTGGCCAAGCTGGCGCGCGAACGTTCCAAGAAGGCCAACCTCCACAACCGTAAGCTCCGCGACTGCAAGATCCACTTCAACGACCCCAAGGGCGAGCGCCAGGAGGAGAGCTGCATCTTTATCACCGAGGGCGACTCCGCCAGCGGCTCCATCACCAAGAGCCGCGACGTGCTCACGCAGGCCGTCTTCAGCCTCCGTGGCAAACCCCTCAACAGCTACGGTCTCACGAAGAAGATCGTCTATGAGAACGAGGAGTTCAACCTCTTGCAGGCGGCCCTCAACATTGAGGATGGTCTCGATGGCCTGCGCTACAACAAAGTCATCGTGGCCACCGATGCCGATGTTGATGGTATGCATATCCGTCTGCTGATGATCACCTTCTTCCTGCAGTTCTTCCCCGAGCTCATCAAGAAAGGGCACGTCTATATCCTCCAGACCCCGCTCTTTCGCGTGCGCCAGCGCCGCAAGCGCATCGGCAAGGAACGCCTGAAGGCGCTCGGTGAGGAGAACACGAAGGGCGACTTCATCACTCGCTACTGCTACAGCGAGGAGGAGCGTCTCCAGAACATCGAGCTCCTCGGTCCCGAGCCGGAGATCACTCGCTTCAAAGGTCTCGGTGAAATCAGCCCCGATGAGTTCCGCGGTTTCATCGGCGAGGACATCCGTCTTGAGCAAGTCAGCCTCCACAAGAGTGACCAGGTCGCCGAACTCCTCGAGTACTACATGGGAAAGAACACGATGGAGCGCCAGAACTTCATCATTGACAACCTCGTCATCGAAGAGGATAGAGCCGATGAGGAAGAAGAGGAAAAGGAATATAAAGAAATGACGCTATGACTCTCCTCTTCCCGGGTTCCTTCGACCCCTTCACTCTCGGCCACGCCAATCTCGTGGAGCGAGCTCTCGCCTTCTCTGACGAAGTGGTGATTGCCGTGGGCATCAACGAACAGAAATCGGGCTGGCTAACGGCCGACGAGCGCGTGCGCGCACTGCGTGCATTATATAATAGGAACGCGCGCGTACGCGTAGAGAGTTACCGTGGCCTCACCACCGACTATGCCCGTTCTATCGGCGCCACCGCCATCTTGCGTGGCGTGCGTACCATGAAGGATTTCGAGTACGAACAGCAGATGGCCGACATCAACCGCCGCCTCACCGGCATCGAGACCCTCTGTCTCTTCACCGATCCCGCTCTGGCAGCCATCTCCAGTTCTGTTGTCCGTGAGCTCGCCCATTTCGGCAAGAACATCAGCCCTTTTCTGCCCGAAGGGTATGAGCCTCAGCCCTAAAAGCTTAGAAATATGAAACACAATCGCAAATATCTCCTTTTCCTCCTCTTTTCTTTCAGCCATCTGCTCCCCTCGCCCTTTGGAGTAAGGGTGGGTATGAGGCTTCAAGCCCAAACCCATGACCCGCGTGAGCTGGCCGTGAGGAAGCTGCTGCAATCGACCGTGATGATCAACCAGCTTTACGTGGATACCGTCAACCTCGACCGCCAGGTGGAGGATGCCATCACGGGGATGCTCTCGAAGCTCGACCCACATTCCACCTACACCAATGCCAAGGACACCCAGAAGATGAATGAGCCCTTGCAGGGCAACTTCGATGGTATCGGCGTGCAGTTCAATATGCTCGATGACACGCTCGTGGTCATCCAGCCCGTGGCCAAAGGACCCTCGGAGAAGGTGGGTATCCTCGCAGGTGACCGCATCGTCAGCGTCAACGACACCGCCATCGCAGGCGTGAAGATGAGCCGCGAGGACATCATGGGGCGCCTGCGCGGTCCTCGTGGCACGAAGGTGCAGCTGGGCGTCATCCGCCGTGGCATCAGCGATGTCCTCTCCTTCACCGTCAAGCGCGATAAGATTCCCGTCACCTCCCTCGACGCCGCCTATATCGTGGAGCCCGGCATCGGTTTCATCCGCTTCAGCAGCTTCTCCGCCACCACCCACGACGAAGTCGCCGAGGCCATCAAACGCCTGAAGAAGGAGGGCATGACAGACCTTATCCTCGACCTGCAGGGCAATGGAGGCGGCTATCTGGGCGCGGCCGTGGAGATTGTCAGCGAGCTGCTGCCGAAGGGCGAGATGATTGTCTATACGCGTGGCCGTGGCGGCGTCAATATGGGTGAGTACCATTCTGAGGGCAAGGGTCTGTTTACCGAGGGGCGTCTCATTGTGCTCGTCGATGAGCATACCGCCTCGGCAGCCGAGATCCTCTCCGGTGCAGTCCAGGACCACGACCGCGGCACCATCATCGGGCGTCGCACCTTCGGCAAGGGCCTCGTGCAGCGACCCATCAACCTCGATGACGGCAGTATGATCCGCCTGACGGTGGCCCGCTACTACACCCCCTCCGGCCGCTGCATCCAGAAGCCCTATGAGAAAGGCGATGCGAAGAGCTATGCCCGCGACGTCATAGACCGCTACAACCGTGGCGAGCTCACGAACTCTGACAGCATCCACTTCCCCGACTCCTTGCGCTACAAGACCCTCAAGAAGGGGCGTACCGTCTATGGCGGTGGTGGCATCATGCCCGACATCTTCGTGGCGCTGGATACCACCCGCTACAGCCGTCTTTACCGTGAGCTCAGTGCCCGCAGCTATATCAACAACGCCAGCCTCCACTATATGGATGAGCACCGCAAGCAGTTGTCAAAGACATATAAGAAGTTTGAGACCTTCCGCGAGCAGTTTACGATGCCCGGGGAAGTCCTCGACAAGATTCTCGCCGATGCCGCCAGGAAGGACAGCCTCAGCGCCCGCGATGATGAGGAGCTGCAGAAGACACGTGAGAATATGCATCGTATCCTCAAGGCCCTCGTGGCGCGTGACCTCTGGGATCTCACCGAGTACTTCCAGCTTCTCTACGAGGATGATCCCGTCATGCTGAAAGCACTGGAGGTGTTGCGGAAGGAAGAGTAGTGCGACGCTGCGGAATATCCATGCAGGATGTCAGAACATCTTGCGGACGCGGTCGATGCCTGCTACGAGGGCATCGACCTCTTCTTTTGTATTGTACAGTGCGAAGCTGGCGCGCACGGTGCCCTCGATACCGAGGCGGTGCATCAGCGGCTCGGCGCAGTGGTGCCCGGTGCGCACGGCGATGCCGAGGCGGTCCAGCAGTGTGCCAAGGTCGAGGTGATGGATGAGCGATGCCCCCCTTCCAGCCTCCCCAGCTGCTACGTTGAAGGAGATAACAGCGTCGTCGGAGGAGCCATAGAAGTGCATACCAGGAATCAGAGCCATCTGCTCACGGGCGTAGCGTGTGAGCGCCCTTTCGTGGGCTTCGATATTACTCATCCCGATAGCCGTGACATAGTCCAGGGCGCGGGCCAGACCGTTGGCAGCTACATAGTCGGGCGTGCCTGCCTCGAACTTGTAGGGCAGCTCGTTGAAGGTCGTCCGCTCGAACGTCACCTTCTGGATCATCTCGCCGCCACCCATATAGGGCGGCATTCGGTCGAGCCACTGCCGCTTGCCATAGAGCACGCCGATGCCAGTGGGACCATACACTTTATGCCCGCTGAACGCGAAGAAGTCGCAGTCGAGGGCCTGCACATCGACCGTCGTATGGGGCACGCTCTGGGCACCGTCGATGAGTACGGGCACGTCGTGGGCGTGTGCCAGCCGGATGATGTCGGCGACGGGGTTGACCGTGCCGAGGACATTGCTGACATGGGTGCAGGCCAGCAGCTTGGTTCTGGGGGAGAAGAGAGTGGGGAGTACGTCGAGGTTGAGGCGTCCCTCATCGGTGATGGGGCACACCTTGATGACGATGCCTTTACGCATCTGCAGCAGCTGCCACGGCACGATGTTGGAGTGGTGCTCCATTCCAGTGATGATCACCTCGTCGCCTTCCTGCGTGAACGCCTCTCCGAAGGTCGCTGCCACAAGGTTGATGCTCTCGGTGGTGCCGCGTGTGAAGATAATCTCAGCCGTCGAGGGCGCATGGATGAAGGCGCGCACGGTCTCGCGTGCCTCCTCGTAGATGCGCGTGGCCTCCTGCGAGAGGAAATGCACGCCGCGGTGCACGTTGGCGTTGACGTTGAGGTACTCGTTCGTCATCGCGTCGATGACGCTGCGCGGCTTCTGCGTCGTGGCGCCGTTGTCGAGATAGACGAGCGGATGGTCGTAAACCTCGCGGGCAAGGATGGGGAAGTCCTTTCGTATTTCTTGTAGCTCTAACATTCTTTTTGTTTTCTATAGGTTCTCCTGGGAATTTTTAAGATTTTCTAGGACTTCCTAGGCTCCCCTAGGATTTCCTAGGCTATCCTAGGTTCTCCTAGTTCTTCCTAGAATGAATCAAATAATCCAGGTTGGTCGCCCGGCTGCGCATAACGCTTCCTCCCCAGATGCTCGTAGGCGAGCTCCGTCACCTCGCGACCTCGCGGTGTGCGCTTGATGAAGCCCTCTTTGATGAGGAACGGCTCATAGACCTCCTCCACCGTGCCGGGGTCTTCGCCGATGGCGGTGGCGATGGTCGTGATACCTACGGGGCCGCCCTTGAACTTGTCGATGATGGCCAGCAGGATCTTGCGGTCGATGAGGTCGAGGCCGTGGCGGTCTATGTTCAGCGCCTCCAGCGCGTACTGCGCGATGGGCAGGTCGATGCGTCCGTTTCCCTTCACCTGTGCGAAGTCGCGCACGCGGCGCAGCAGGGCGTTTGCGATACGTGGCGTGCCGCGTGACCGTCCCGCAATCTCGGTGGCTGCCGCCTCGTCGATGGGTTGGTTCAGGATGCCGGCGGAGCGGAGCACGATGCCCTGCAGCGTCTTCGCATCGTAGTATTCCAAATGCAGGTTGATGCCGAAACGAGCGCGTAGCGGAGCCGTTAGCAGGCCTGAGCGCGTCGTGGCGCCCACGAGCGTGAAGGGGTTCAAGTCGATCTGTATCGAGCGTGCGCTGGGGCCGCGGTCGATCATGATGTCAATGCGGTAGTCCTCCATCGCCGAGTAGAGGTATTCCTCCACGACGGGCGACAGGCGGTGGATCTCATCGATGAACAGCACGTCTTGCGGTTCCAGTGACGTCAGGATGCCTGCCAGGTCCCCCGGCTTATCCAGCACGGGGCCGCTGGTAATCTTGAAGCCCACGCCCAACTCGTTGGCGATGATGTTCGAGAGCGTTGTCTTGCCCAGACCCGGAGGACCGTGCAGTAGCGTGTGGTCGAGCGGTTCGCCACGGTAGCGCGCCGCCTCCACGAATACCTTCAGGTTCTGCACCACCTGTGTCTGTCCCGCGAAGTCCTCGAAGTGCAGCGGTCGCAGCGCGTTCTCGAAGTCAGAGGATGCCCCTCCGCCTGTCTGTGGAGAAGGTAGCTGGTCGGAATGTAAAAGATTGTTCAGTTCAGTATCCACGTATCAATTGTCAATTATCCATTTTCAATTTTCAATTCCCAATCTCCCCCCTACAGCTTCACCTCATCGAGGTTGACGAGTCCGTTGACGATGGCGTAGATGGTCAGCCCGGCGGGGGAGTGGATTTGCGTCTTGCGCGCGATGTTGCGGCGGTGTGTCATCACCGTGTTAGTGGAGATAAACATCCGCTCGGCAATCTCCTTGTTCGAGAGGCCGCGCACCACCAGCTGGATGACCTCCTTCTCGCGCTCCGAGAGCTCCTCGTTGGTGCCCATCGTATCCTTGGAAGCTGCCTTGTTGCCCGCCGTCTCGTGGTGGGCACGAGCGCGCACGTCCTTTTCCAAGAGGCGCACCGCCTGTGCGAAGACTGTGTCCTCCAGGTGGCAGTGGCTGAAGAGATCCTCCTCCATAATGTAGATGTCCATCAGCGTGTCCGAAAGCTGGAGCGTGTCCGAGTCGCTTGGGTAGTATTTGATGATGATGTTCTTCAGCTCGTTGGAGCTCTTCGTCAGACTTGAGTGGTTGTCCTCGTGCTGCTGCGCCAATGTCTGGTAGTTGGGCGCGCCTGCTGGCACCTGACCTTCCAGCAACTGCTTGACATAGACGTGGATGTGTGTGTTCTCGTATTCCATGTGGCGCTGTACCTCGGCGGCGTATTCATCGTAGAACTTCAGCATGAGGAATGCAATCTGGTTGTGGGCCGAGCAGTTGATGGCCTCGATGAGCTTGCGGCGGATAGCCGGCAGTCGGAAATCCACGAAGTAGGAGTGGGAGCGCTGCAGATAGCGCATCAGCTCGCTCACCGACACCTGCTTGGCCAGCTCCTCCACGCTCGCATGGTCGCCGCTCAGCACGAAGTTCACCACCGCCAGAAACGTGGGTACATTTACGCCGCTGGCCTCACACGCCGCCGTCACTGTCTGGTTGCCGAAGCCCAGCCCCACGCCGAAGCGTGAGATGACCTGAATCAGCCGGTAGTCGTCGTGAATCAAGTCGCTCATGAGAGCATTCTCTGTAAACCGCATCATATCACCTATATGTCTGTATATGAAGTATGTGTTCAATATCAGTCGTTATGCGGCGCAAAAATACAAATAATTTCTCAACCACTGACGCGCTTGTCACACGTAAAAGGTTAAAAAACGTTACGTGTTTGTGTGGTTTGCCGCCGATGGGCTATCTTTGCAGTCGCAAATGTCAAGAAAGGATAGAATTCATGAGTGATACAGAACCACGCAGCAATGCTTACGTTCATGAAGTGGTCGAACAGGCATACGCCTTCGGCTTCACGACCGACGTGGAGACCGAGGTGATCGACCGTGGGCTGACCGAGGACACCGTGCGGCTGATTTCAGAGAAGAAAAGGGAACCCGAATGGCTGCTGGACTTCCGCCTGAAAGCCTTCCACTACTGGCAGACACAGGAGCAACCGACGTGGGGGCACCTGCAGATGCCGGAGATTGATTATCAGGCCATCTCCTACTACGCCGACCCGACTAAGAAGAAAAGTTCGCCCGGCGGTTCTCCCGCCGAGATTGACCCGGAGCTGATGAAGACCTTCGACAAACTGGGCATCCCGCTCGAGGAGCGCCTGGCGCTTAGCGGCACGGCAGTGGATGCCGTGATGGACTCCGTGAGCGTGAAGACCACGTTCCGCGAGAAGCTTGCCGCGCAGGGCATCATCTTCTGCTCCATCAGTGAGGCAGTGCGCGAGCACCCCGATCTGGTGCGTAAGTACCTGGGTACGGTCGTCCCCTATCGCGACAATTTCTTTGCGGCGCTGAACTCGGCGGTGTTCTCCGATGGCTCATTCGTCTATATCCCCAAGGGCGTGCGCTGCCCGATGGAGCTCAGCACCTACTTCCGCATCAATGCTCAGGGAACGGGCCAGTTCGAGCGCACGCTCATCGTCTGCGACGAGGATGCCTACGTCAGCTATCTCGAAGGCTGCACGGCACCGATGCGCGACGAGAACCAGCTCCACGCCGCCATCGTGGAGATTGTCGTGGAGAACCGCGCCGAGGTGAAGTACTCGACCGTGCAGAACTGGTACCCCGGCGACAAGGACGGCCGCGGCGGCGTGCTGAACCTGGTCACGAAGCGCGGCCTCTTGCGCGGTCGCGACTCGAAGCTATCCTGGACGCAGGTGGAGACAGGCTCGGCCATCACCTGGAAATACCCCTCCTGTGTGCTGGCGGGCGAGGGCTCGCAGGCAGAGTTCTACAGTGTGGCTGTTACCAACAACTACCAGCAGGCCGACACGGGTACGAAGATGATCCATCTGGCACCCCATACGCACTCCACCATTATCTCGAAAGGCATCAGCGCAGGACGCTCCCAGAACAGCTACCGTGGTCTAGTGCGCATGGCTCCGCGTGCCGAGGGGAGTCGCAACTACAGCTCTTGCGACAGCCTGCTGCTGTCCCCGACGTGCGGCGCCCATACCTTCCCCTACATGGATGTCCAGAACCCCTCGGCGGTCGTGGAGCATGAGGCCACGACGTCGAAGATCTCCGAGGAGCAGCTCTTCTACTGCCAGCAGCGCGGCATCCCCGCCGAGGAGGCTGTGGGGCTGATCGTCAATGGCTATGCCAAGGACGTCTTGAACAAGCTGCCGATGGAGTTCGCCGTAGAAGCGCAGAAGCTCCTCAGCGTCTCGCTGGAGAACACGGTAGGTTAATGAATAACAACATACTAACCAAAACCATGATACGTAAATTCGACTACCTCATCATCGGCTCGGGCGTGGCCGGAATGAGTTATGCGCTCAAGGTCGCACAAAGCGGCAAGGGCAAGGTAGCGCTCATCTGCAAGACCACGATCGACGAGGCCAATACAGACAAGGCACAGGGTGGCGTGGCATCGGTCACGAACCTGAAGGTCGATAACTTTGAGAAGCATATCCAGGACACAATGGTCGCCGGCGACTTCATCAGCGACCCCGCCGCCGTGGAACAGGTCGTCCGCAACGCCCCCAAGGGCATCGCCGACCTGGTGAAATGGGGCGTGAACTTCGACAAGAACGAGGAGGGCGAGTTCGACCTGCACCGCGAGGGCGGCCACAGCGAGTTCCGTATCCTCCATCACGCCGATGACACAGGCCACGAGATCCAGCAGGGACTCATCCGCGCCGTGCGTGCTGATAAACGTATCACCGTGCTGGAGAACCACTTTGCCGTGGAGATCATCACGCAGCATCATCTCGGGCGCGAGGTGAACCGACACATGACGGACATCGAGTGCTACGGCGCCTACGTCCTCGATCCCGACACGCAGAAGATCGACACCTTCCTCTCTCGCGTCACCCTGATGGCCACCGGCGGCACAGGCGCCGTCTATGCCACCACGACGAACCCCAACATCGCCACGGGCGACGGCATTGCGATGGTCTATCGTGCCAAAGGTATCGTGAAGGATATGGAGTTCGTGCAGTTCCACCCCACGGCGCTCTACAACCCGGCCGAGACGCACCCTGCCTACCTTATCACCGAAGCCATGCGCGGCTATGGCGGCATCCTGCGTCTGCCCAACGGCGAGGAGTTCATGCAGAAGTACGACAAACGCCTCTCCTTAGCTCCCCGCGACATTGTGGCACGTGCCATCGACAAGGAGATGAAGATCCACGGCATCGACCACGTCTGTCTCGACGTGACCCACAAGGACCCCGAGGAGACCAAGCATCACTTCCCCAACATCTATGCCAAGTGCCTCAGCATCGGCATCGACATCACAAAGCAGTACATCCCTGTCGTGCCCTGTGCCCACTACATGTGCGGCGGTATCAAGGTGGATCTCAATGGCGAGAGCACCATCCACCGCCTCTACGCCGTCGGCGAATGTTCGTGCACGGGTCTGCACGGCGGCAACCGTCTGGCTTCGAACTCCCTCATCGAGGCCGTCGTCTATGCCGACAAGGCTGCAGAGCACAGCATCGCGCACATTGATGACTACCAGTTCAACGAGCAGGTGCCTGAGTGGAACGACGAGGGCACGATGACCAATGAGGAGAAGGTCCTCATCGCCCAGGACATGAAGGAAGTGGGACAGATTATGTCGAACTACGTCGGCATCGTGCGCTCCGACCTGCGCCTGCATCGCGCGTGGACGCGCCTGGACATTATCTATGAAGAGACCGAGGAGCTCTTCAAGCGCGTAAAAGCTTCGAAGGACATCTGCGAGCTCCGCAACATGGTCAACGTGGGCTACCTCATCACCCGCCAGGCCATTGAGCGAAAGGAGAGCCGAGGGCTCCACTACACGGTCGATTACCCGAAGCACGCTTATGACCAAAAGTAACAAAAGGCTCCCATTTGGGAGCCTTTTGTTACTTATTCCTTTGATTTATGTCAAGAAAGAAAGATTTTCATCGATAAAAAGATGGGAAGAGTGTACGGTGTACACGAAAAACACCGTACCTTTGCAGTGTCCTTAAGAGAAAGGACTTCCGACAACAGAATTGCAGCATCTGTGACAGATGCACGAAGATATACGGTTTTTCATGGTATTAGGTTAGTTTTAAAGGTTTTCATCTCCGAGCCACTTCGGTGGCTCATCTTTAGGTAAGTTAGTTAAGGTAAGTTGATTGCAGGATACCCCTTCGGGGGTTCCCCTTTTCAGAATGACTCAGCACAACTGCCGCAGTGATGCGACCAGAAAAAGCAAAGAGACATAACCATCGTTTTTTGTTCTCCAAGTTATTCTGAGAGATTCAACAAGATTTGTTCATAGCTTTTAGATGCGGCTCTTCGTGAGAAGGGTCGCATTTTGTTTTATGGTGCTGTGTGAAAGACGCCGCCAGTCTTCCTGACAGGCGGCGTCGTGGAGGATGGGGCGGGAGGCCGCCGTGCTATTTCACGACGACTTTCTTTCCGTCAATGATGTAGATACCCTTGGGCAGGGCACTGTTCATGCCTGCGGCACGGACGAGACGGCCGCCGAGGTCATAGACCGCGCCGAGGGCGGCATCGGACGGGACGACCTCAACTGTCTCGACGCTCTCAATGCCGTCGGCCTCGGTGAAGCGGATGCGCACCTCCGTGGGGCTGTTCCATTTGTTGGTGCTGTTGCCGCTGCAAAGGAGCTGCACGTAGCGTGCCTCGACGGGCTCGAAGCGATAGCGCTCCATCTCGTTCGTGAGGCCGCTGCTGGTGATGTTGCCTGTGGCATCTTTCCAGCTGACGCGGTTCGTGGAGGTCTGCACCTTGAAGTAGAACACGCGCTGGTTACCGTTGTAGAAGGCCACATCGACAGCGTAGATCCGTTTGGTGCTCTTCAGGTCGAAGCGCAGCCACTGGTTGTCGCCCTCCTGGCTCCAGCGCGTCGAGAGATTGTTGTCGTTGACGTTGGAGTAGGGGTTGCCGCTTTGGGAACCGATGGCAGAGAGGGTGACGTCCGTTTGCTTGCCGTCCAGTGGCACGGTGCGCAGGAGTGTGCGGTGCTGGTTCGCGGCCATCTCACCGCCTTCGGCGGAGTGGATGCCGGTGGCGGCGAACGTGTAGAGACCGTAGTCGAGGGGCTCGGCGAGAGTGATGGTGACGGTGCCGTCGTCGGCCACGCTGATGTCGCTGGCATCTACGGGCGTCTCCGTGCTCAGGTATGGGTCACCGTTCAGGGTGGAGCGGAGCGTGTAGTTCGCGGCCTGACGGGCCTCCTCGGCGTTGGGGAGGTGGTTGAAGCGCACGGTGATGTGCTCGGCATCGGTGAGCGTGGCGCTGCTCATGCGCAGCTGCGGCAGGTCGCTGTTGCTGACGGCCAGACGGCTCATCTCGGCCGTGGCGAGCAGGTAGGCGCCGACGCCAAAGTCGTGGTAGTCCGTAGCCTTGACGGTCGTGTTGGGGCTGGCGTTCTCGCCGATGGGCTGGATGTAGCCCACGGTGCCGTCTTCCTGCAGGGCGATGGTGGCGAGATAGTTCCAGGCGCGCTCTAGTGTAGCGCCGTACTCCACCTCGTCGAGGATGCCGTTGCGGATGCCCCAGGCATAGCCATAGGTGAAGAGCGCTGTGCCGCTGGTCTCGCGGCCGGGAGCCTGAGCGGGGTCGAGGAGGGAGCGAGTCCAGTAGCCTTCCTCTTGCTGGCACTCCTTCAGGGCGGCGGCCATGCGGCGGTAGTAGCGGATGTATTCGTCGCGGTAGGGGGCGTCCTCGGGCAGGTCGGCCAGTACCTTGGCGAAGGCGGCGAAGATCCAGCCGTCGCCGCGTGCCCAGAAGTCCTTCTTGCCCGCGTTGGTCTTGTGGGCGGGATAGACGTACTTGGCGTCACGGAAATAGAGCCCTGTCTCCTCGTCGTACATGATGCTGCCCGCATACTGCCAGTAGGCGTGCATCTTCTCTAAGTACGTCGCGTCCCCCGTGATTTTATAGAGCTTCGTCATGATGGGCATCACCATGAACAGTCCATCAACCCACCAGAGGTAGTCGTTGTTCGAGGTTGAGATTTCGTAGCCCATGACCTCCAGCGCGCGTGCAATCTTCTGCGGATCTTTCGCGGCGTCGAGGTTATAGAGGTCGATATATACCTGGAAGCAGACCTGATTGTCGCCGAAGAGCACGAAGTCAGCACCCTCGCCGTAGGGTGTGTATTTCCAGCGGCTCTTGTCGGTGCCGGTGGCGCCCCACCAATTGCTGCGGTTAGCCCATGCGGTGGAGTAGTCCAGATATTCGGCGATGCCAGTGGCATCGTAGGCGGCCATGTTGCCGATGTGATAGACGGCGCGGTTCCAGAAGTAGTCGCCGTGCGTCGGGTTGCGCTGCTGCCATGTCTCGTTGACGGTGTTCAGGATGTGCAGCACGTCGTTCTGCTGTGGCAGTGTCGTCATGGAGGTGGGGGTGAGGGGCGCGGCGAGCGTCTGCTTGAACTGCGTCAGCGCTTCAAACCAGTCCTCGTCGGAGGTGTAGCGGCCACTGGGGAAGATGTTCCAGCCGGCGCCGAAATAGAACGTCAGCTCCGTGCCCACCTCGTAATCGACGGTGAGGCAGAGGTGGTCGTCGATGACCTCGGTGGTGGCTCCGTCTGGGATGCAGGCACCCTGGAAGAAGCGGGCTCCGACGCTCGTGATGCTGCCCTCGCTCTTTGCTTCGGCCCAGCCCACGACGCCCGGCACCTCGGTGAAAGCCACGCCCTCGGTGAGGTGTGTCATGTCCGTATGCTGATAGACGGCCACGGCCAGCTTCAGATGCCCTTCAGGGCCGTCGAAGCGCACGGTGCCCCGGTTCAGGAGTGCTCCGGCGGTGGTCTCCACGTGCAGTGTCTTCGTGTAGCTCTTTCCGTCGATGGCCACGTTGTCGTAGGTCAGCGTGAAGGCCGAGCGTAGCGGCGACTGCTCTGTGATCTCGCAGGTGGAGTAGGGGTCGTGCATCACCAGCTTGCCGCCGACAACGGCGGCCGTGCCGCCGCAGCCCAGACGCTTGCCGTTGACGGAGTAGGCATCGACGCCGTACTGGCTCTCGTTGTGGTAGTTGCTGAGGTTGTACATCGCGTCAATGACGGGTGTCGCCTGCTTCTTGAACCATACATCGACTCCCTGTGCCGTCTGCGGCTCGCTCTTGAGCAGCACTGAGGAGTACATGCGGTAGGCGCAGAGGTCGTTCTCCCAGGCAATGTCGGCGCGGTTCGTGGGCATCTTCACGGCGGTGTAGGTCACTTTCGTGGGCGTCTGCGGCGTGCCTTCGTGTAGCGCGTAGCCCGTCGTGGTGCCGCTGCCCACTGTGGCCTGGAAGCGGATGGTCTGACCGTCGGCGAGGGTTTCGAAGGGCACCGTCGTGCCCGCCTCGGTCGTGAGCGTATGGGTGACTGGCGACACGCTTGCGGGCAGTGTCACCTCCACGGTCTCGCCGCTGCGTTCGAAGGCCAACGTGTTCTTCAGTCTGAACGTGTAGTCCTGTGCCGCCACGGCACAGCTTGCGCCTGCGAGCATGAGGGTGAGGAGTTGTCTAAACATCATTGTATAAAGGTTTAGTTCGTTGTTTTGGGCACAAAAGTACACATTTATTTCGTGTGTGCAAAAAGATGAAGTGAAAAATAAATAGGTACGCGCGAAGAATGTCCCGCCGTTGCGCACCTCACTCGTCGAAGAGCGTCAGCTGGTGCTCGGGCAGCAGGCGGAACGACATCCGATGGTGCGGGGTGGGGCCGTATTGCTCGATGGCTGCGCGGTGTGCCGGGGCAGGGTAGCCCATGTTCTTGTCCCATCCGTACTGCGGGAAGTCGTGTGACAACGCTGTCATGCGCTCGTCGCGGTACGTCTTGGCCAGAATGCTGGCGGCGGCGATGCTCATATAGGTG
The DNA here is from genome assembly GCA_017470425.1 of Bacteroidaceae bacterium. GTDB lineage: Bacteria > Bacteroidota > Bacteroidia > Bacteroidales > Bacteroidaceae > Physcousia. Next base: position 32,775 of record JAFUYT010000032.1, read on the forward strand.
GCGTCGCCCTTCACGATAGTGTCTGCAGGGATGTCGTAGGGGTACCAGCGGTTGCCGTCAATGATTAGGTGCTGTGGCCTGACACGTAGCCTCTCCACTGCCCGCTGCATCGCCAGGATGGAGCAGCGCAGGATGTTCAGCCGGTCGATTTCCGCCGCCGAGCACTCCGCCACTGCCCACGCCACTGCCTCGCGCTCGATGACGGGGCGCAGTGTCATTCGCTGGGTGGCGCTTAGCTGCTTGGAATCGTTGAGGAGGTCGTTCCGGAAGTCGGGAGGCAGGATGACGGCCGCCGCGAAGACGGGACCCGCGAGGCAGCCGCGGCCAGCTTCGTCGCAGCCAGCCTCAAGGACGTCGGGGGTATGAAAAGGGAGTAGCATAGGCGATGGTTGTTATTCACTCAGTAGCACGCAGAGCTGGTCTTGCAGTGCGCGACCCTCGGCCATGCGGCGCACACCCTGGTTCATGATGGCGAAGGCGATGAGGTGGCCGGTGCTGCGCTGCGTAGTGTAGCCCACGAGCGTGGAGACGGCAGAGACGGAGCCCGTCTTCGCCCGCACGTTGGCCGCCGCCGCTGTACCCGCCATCCGCTTCTTCAACGTGCCATCGACGGCGGCGATGGGGAGGGCGGTCATGAGGGGCGTGAGGATGCTGTCGGGGCGGGCGGCAGCGTAGGTGAGCAGGCGCGTGAACGTCGCGGGTGTCTGGTAGTTGTAGAGTGAGAGGCCGCTGCCATCGGCCACGACAGATTCCGTGCCGATGATTCCGTGGATGATGGGTGTGATCTGTTTGCGCGTCGCCCCCATCTGATAGAACACAGCCTCTGCGCAGAGGTTATCGCTCTCCTTCATCATCGGCAGCAGCACCTCTGTGAGAGGGCGTGAGATGGAGGCGAGGGTACGGGCAGCGGCGGGTGTCGTACCCGTGGCGGTGCCCTTGCCCAGCGTGATGCCGGCCTTCGAGAGGGCGTTCCGTACGGCTGCTGCCAGCCCCGGCTTGCCGCCGTAGAGCAGCGGCGAGAGGGTGGGGTTGTCGTCGTCCCAACACCAACCCCAGCCGTATTCATCGCCGTCCTTGAAGGAGGTGTCGGCGATGAGGCGTCCGGTAATGCGGCGGATGCCGGCGCTCTTCAGCTGTGCCGCCAGCGACCGCACGTCGGCCATCGAGAGCAACGGGTCCATGACGCCCCGTAGGTAGAGGTCGCCCTGCAGCGTACCCCCGCTGACGGGTGCTGTCGCGAGGAGGCGCGTCGTGAGACAGTAGGATGGGCCGAGGGCACCGAGCGCTGTGATGGCCGTTACCACCTTCTCTGTCGAGGCGGGGCGCAGGCGTTGTCGTTCGTCGCGGGCGTAGAGCGTCTGTCCGCTTGTCAGATCCACGACGTGCAGTCCGAGCTGCGACACCTGCAACAGCGTGTCGGCCGAGAGCAGTAGGCTGTCGATGCGCCCCACCACTCGCGGCCTCGCTGCCTCTCGTGCTTCCCGTTCCTCTCGCTCCCGCACGCTCGTCGTCTTACTCCCCGTCCTCTCGCGGTCGAGTGCCGCTGTAGCGTTGTCGGGGAGAGATGCGTGTCGGCTGGCATGTCGGCTACTGCCGCAAGCTGCCAACAGCACCGCCAGGCAGCCCGCCGCCAGTAAATGCTTCGTTTTCATAATGAAATGATGACTATTTCTTGGATGACTGTTTCTTGAAATCGTTTGTTGCCGCTGGAGGCAGCAGAGGATCTCGTGGGCAGCACGTTGCGGGGCGCCGGGGGTGCCGAGGCGGGTAGCGACGTCTTCGTAGTCACGGAGCTGGGCGTCGCGGGCGGCACCGCCGGGGAGGATGCTGGCGAGGTGTTGGCGGCAGCGGGCTACGGTCATCTGGTCGGCGACGAGCTCGGGGACGACTTCGCGACCGGCAACGAGGTTGACGAGAGAAATAAAGGGGATCTTGATGAATAGGCGGCGTCCGAGGGTGGCAAGCTGTCGGGCTTGCATGAAGTAGCAGACGACCTGCGGCACTTGGAATAGAGCGGTCTCCAGGGTGGCAGTGCCGGAAGTGACGAGGGCGGCGGTAGCCTGTGACAAAACGTCATAGGTTCGATTTTTAACGATTTGAACGGGGATCTTACGTCCTGCCCGTCTTTCGGCAACGCCGATGTACTGTTGATAGGTGGTGTCCGTGATGCCGGGGGCAGCAGCGATGACGAGTCTGTAGCGGTCGGTGAACGGGGCAGCGGCCTCCATCATGCGGGGTAGGTTGTCGCGGATCTCCTGCAGGCGGCTACCGGCGAGGAGGGCGATGTAGGGCTGTTGCAGCGTAGTTTGCGCAGCAACAGCCTTGTACGCGGCCACTTCATCCATCGTGGGATTCCCGACGTAGTGGATGGTGTAGCCGTGTTTCTTCTCGAAGAAATCGACCTCGAAGGGGAGGATGGAGAAGAGCTCGCCGACATCGCGCTTGAGGACTTTGATGCGGTATTCCTTCCAGGCCCATAGTTTGGGGGCTATGTAATAATACACAGGGCAGAGTCCGATGGAATGGACATATTTCGCAATCTTCAGATTGAAGCCTGGGTAATCGACGAGGATGACGACGTCGGGCTGCCACTGCTTGATGTCGTCCTTGCACTGCTGCAGACCTTGCAGGATGGTGCGGGCGTGCAGGATGACAGCCACGAAGCCCATGTATGCCAGCTCGCGGTAGTGGCGCACGAGGGTCATGCCCTCAGCCTGCATCAAGTCACCGCCGAAGCCCCGGAACTCGGCTGCGGGGTCTTCAGCTTTCAAGGCGGCGATGAGGTGGGAGGCATGGAGGTCACCGCTGGCCTCACCGGCTATGATATAGTAGCGCATTTTATGAGTGAAAATATAGGATGGGCTTCATGAGGCTAATGGAGCTAATGGGTTAGCTATCAATCCCAGTGCATCATGTGCCGTCATATCAACTGTGATGGGAACGATGGAGGTGTACCCGGCGCGAAGGGCGGCGAAGTCGGTGTCGGTGGCTTCGGGCTCCAGGTCGGTGAACTGGCCAGTGAGCTGGAAGGTGCCGTCTTCGCGGGGGAGCCACTCGGCGCTCCAGCTGCCTCGCGCCTGCCGACAGACACGACAGCCGCGGAACAGACCGGCGGGGAAGTTGACGTTCAAGCAGACGTCCTGCGGGAGCCCTTGTCGGATGACGCGCTGGCAGAGGTCGGCGATGGCATCGAGGGCCTGTGTGGAGAGGGGATGATCTTCATAGCGCTCGCCGCGCTGCAACCACAGCGAGAAGCCGATGGAAGGGATGCCCTTCATGCAACCCTCCAGCACGGCGCCCATCGTGCCGCTGTAGTGAATGCTGATGCTGGCGTTGTCGCCGTGGTTGATGCCGCTGAGGATGAGGTCGGGGCGACGAGGCACGATGCGCTCCAGAGCGAGCTTGACGCAATCCACGGGGGTGCCGGTGCAGGAATAGAGGGCTGATTGTGGAGGGTAGAGGGCTGAGGGAAGCTGCTCAACGCTGACAGGGGTAGTGCTGGAGATGGAAGCGGCCGCACCGGAACGGGGGCCGTCGGGGGCAACAACCACGAGGTCTCCAAGGGGTGCAACGGCGCGAGCCAGGTCTCTAATGCCAGAGGCCTGGAAGCCGTCGTCGTTGGTGATGAGGATGAGAGGAGGAGTCAAGGGGAAGGATGAATTAAAAGATTCTTTTGGGGCTTATGGGTTAATGGTCAATTCCGCTGATGGGGTGTTGCCGACGTACTCGGGTGCGTAGTGGCACTGGATGGTGGTGAGGCCAGTGGCGTAGTGACCTGCGCGGTCGATGAAGGCGGTTTCTTCGAGGACGTAGGTGCCCTTGGGCAGACGGTCAAAGAAGTAGTCGGTGCGAGCGTCGTGGACGGCGTGGTAGTAGCCGAGGCCGCCTTGGTAATGGTAGCCGGAGAGCTGTTCGGCGGGTTCTGTGCAGGCGGCACGGGGGGCACTGAGGCGGACATACTCGTAGTCGCGGTCAGCGGTGATGATGTAGCGCGTCGTGAGCTTGTCGCCGAGGTGGGGCGTGGTGCTGCTCTGCTCGCGGCGGATGGTGAGGCCCGTGGCGTGGGCGGTGGCATCGCTGATGGGGGTGAGGTACTGTGCATAGACGGCACCCCATGCCTCGGAGGGTGAGCGCCGCACGACGGTGATGCTCTTGGGAGCGGCGCCGTCGGTGTAGGTCTCGCGGAGGTAGCCGAGGGCGGCGGGGGAGGCAGCGGTGCTTTTCCCGTCGGGAGAACCGACGGGAAAACTCACATTCTTCTTGCCGAAGTTGAGGGTGATGCGATCCTTAGCGGTGCTCTGGAGGTTGGCAGCGGCGGCTTCGTCGTGGAGGAGCGCGTAGATGGCGTTGACAGTGCAGATGGAGGACTCCCACATCTGCGTGCGCTTCTGCTGGAGGAGCCAGCGGCGCAGTCCGCTGTGGAGGGTACGGTCGTCGGAGGCCAGCTCGCGGACGGCCTCCATCGCGGCGGTGTGCTGAATGATCTTATGCGCTGTCGGCGTGAAGCTGCCACCGGCGTAGTCGAAGAAGGTGCCGTGGGCGGCGGTGGTGGTCATGTGTTCGCGCATGGAGTCGAAGTAGAGTTGTGCCTCCTTGCTGCGGCCGGCGGTCTTCAAGACGATGGCGGCCATGGCGCGCTCGTCGTTGCCCATGCCGGCCACCGAACCTTTCAGGTGGTCGAGGAGGTAGCGGACGTCGGCCTGCTGGCTGGCGGTAAGGGCGACGCCTGCGCGCTGGGTGATATAGATGTAGTGCAGGTGCATCAGCGTGCCCGTGTTAACGGTGATGCCCTTGGCTTCTGCCTTTTTCTTTTCTTGAATCATACGGGCATTCTCCTTGGCGATGTAGCTGACGGCACGGCCGAGGAGCGCGCTGACTTGTTCCGAGGTTTCCTGCGGGAGCGTGGAGTAGCCGTCGGTCAGAGTGCCCAAGCGCGTCAACTCGATGGCGACGAGGCGCGTCATCAGCTCGCTGCTGCGCATCCCTGGGAACCAGGCGAAGCCACCGTCAGGCTCCTGGCGCTGGCTGAGCCGTTGGAGGGTGCCGCTGATGCGGCTGGCGAGCAGGTTCTCATTGAAGAGATCGATGAGCTGTGCGCGGCGCTGGCTGTCGCTGTCAGCCTCGCGGAGCCAGGATGTCTCGTCGAGGATGATCTGCTTGAGATCCTCGTTGCTGGCGAGCGGACTCTTCGTCGCGGCCCCCTGTTGTTTCCACAGTTCGATGATGGTCTTCAGGCGCGGCGTGGTAGCGGCGATGTGGGAAGAGAGGATGTTGGCATAGAGGACGGAGGAGATGGAGAGCACATCATCGTGCTGCGGCTCACGCAGTGCGGACAGCGCTTGCACGACGTTCCAGACGGGATGTGTCGTATATTCCACCGTGAGGCAGCGCTGGGTGGCGCTGGGGTTGTCCTTATTAAATAAGGTGGAGAGGTCAGTGGTGAACGTGCCAGCGCCGTCAGCCTGAATCTCCACGCTCTCAGTGATCCACTCCTTCGAAGCGAGGATGGGCAGGTAGAGCTGTTCGCCGTCGGAGAACTGAGCGGTCTCTGCCGTCAGGCGCACTGCCACGATGGGGTACTCCTCCGTGGGCTTGTAGTCGAAAGCCAGAACGGTCTCGCCCTGAGCAGTGGTCTCAAACGCGGCCTGCTGCTTGAGGATGACTTTCTCGGTCTCGGGGTCGAAGACTTCCAGACGCAGCTGCCCATTGAGGGCGTTATCTGTGAGGTTCTGCACAACCGCACGCAGACTACTTTGATCGCCAGCTCGCAGGAAGCGCGGCAGGTAGAGACGCGCCATCAGTTCCTTGCGGGCGATGGCCTGTGCCTGGAGGTTGGCTGTCATCATGTCGGCTGTGTGGGCGATGCCCAAGAACTGCCAAGTGGTGAGGCTCTCGGGTAGCGTGAAGGAGAGGGACACTTCACCTGTGGCAGGGTCGCTGTGGAGATGTGGCAGGAAGAAAGCGGTCTCGTTGAAGTTGGTGCGGAGCGCTGTCGGTGCTACGCCAATGGTCTCTTCTTCCTCTGCGGCTTCGTCTTCAGCGATTCCTTCGTGTAGGGTGAGGCCGGCGATACTCCCGTTCAATGCCTGATTGTTCCCTGCATCCGTCTTCGCCATTGTCATGGGCGCTGCCGCGAAATCGGCGGTATCGTAGGCGGCGGAGGTGAGGGCCACCTCCTCGACAGCTTTCGTGCCGCGCAGGCGCATCGAGGAGCCGACACGATGGATGCCGTAGGCGTTGCCTCTGAAAGAGAGGCCATCCAGCCATCGGCTGTTGAAGGCATCGAAGACAAGGGCGTCGGCGCGGTAATCCTTCATCGGGAAGTAGAGGAGCTCGTGGGCGGTATAGGGCTGGAAGAAGTCGCGTGAGCGCCATGGCAGCGAGAGCACGCGGTGGTAGCGGTTCACGAGCAGTGTCCAGGAATGGGGGGTGAGCTGGTCGAGGGAGGCGTCGTAGAGCGTTGCCATGAGGTTGGCACTGGCGGGTGTCCCGTCGGGTGTCGTCAGGCGTAGCGTCCATGTCTCCTTGTCGCCCGGGTGCAGGCGGTCGCGGAAGGTTGTCCACTCGTAGCGCAACTGCTTGTCGGGCATCGATAGCTTGAGCGTCTGCCCCATGATGTAGCTCTTTCCGCCCTTGACGAAGGCGAAGTGGACCGTCACGCCGTCGCCATATTCGGGCAGATAGGGAATCTCAATGATGCGCAGCTCATCGGAGAGGCGCAGGAGTTCGTTCTTGATGATGCCCTCCTTGCCGACGAGACTGTAGTAGAGCGCTACGTCCTCGAAGCTGCTGCCAACCTGCAGGTGGGCGGGATGCTGGAGGTCGAAGGTGTCGGTGGGGGTATAGAGCCAGTTCTCGGCCTGGCGCGGCAGACGGGTGTCGGCCATCGAGAAGAGGTAGAAGGGTGCTTTCGCTGATGCGGTGTCGGCGCCGGAACGGGCGGTGGCGCGGAGCTCATAGGAGCCCGAGGGGAGGGCGCGGAGGGCGTCAAGGAGACCCGAGGGGGTGATGTCGGACACGATGGGAGAGGGGGCGGTGGCGGGGTAGATGGCGCAGCGGATGTCGCCGGTAGTGGGTTGTCCGGTGGAGGAGAGGAGGGTGAAGGTCGGTGCCTGCAGGCGGTCGCGGTCCTGCTGTTCCTGCATGGTGATGTTCAGGCGCAGGGGCGTGGTGCACAGTGGCACGCGGGCGGCGCCCTCGCGCGTCTCGCCGGCACTGCTAAGGACTTCCACCTCTACGCGTAGGACGAGCCCATAGCGCAGGCTTTCAGAAGAGATATCTTTTAAAGGAACGCGCACGCGAAAACGTCCCTCGTCGTCGGTGGAGAGGGTGTCGATCTGCTGGCGCGGGGAGTCGTCGTGGCGGAACCACCACCAATAGGGATAGGTGAAGCGGAAGGTTCCGGTCACGCGGGCATCGCGCATCGGCACGCCGTTGTAGCCCACAGCCTTTCCTGTGAGCGTGATGCTGTCCTGGGGCCACTGCAGGGCGGGAGCCTCGTCCATCGTCACCTCGAAGGTCGGCCGCTTGTATTCCTCCACGCGGAAGCCGACGCTGGCGCCCTGGGTCTGGATGCGGTAGTAGCCAGGCAGCCCGCCTGCGGGCAGCGTGAAGTCTGCGGCGAAGACGCCCATGCTGTCCGTGGTGACCTGCTGCTTGCCCACCTCCTTCCAGTTGGCATCGCGCATCAGCAACTCATAGTCCTTTCCTTCCACAATGGTGGCATCCCAGTGTTGCTGTGCATAGACGACACCGCTGACGTGCACGGTCTGTCCGGGACGGTAGATGGCGCGGTCGGTGTAGAGGTGTAGCTGAGTGGTTTCGGGGGTGTCGCGGAATGATACGCTGTTGCGGAACAGGTTCTCCTCGGGGAGATAGGTGTCGGCTGATGTGCGTACCCTGAGATTCAGCTGCCATCGATGGCCGTTGTCTTTTGTCGCCGTGCAGAGGGCGCGCCCTTCAGCATCCGTCTTGTAGGAGGCGTGCAGGACTTCCTGCCCTGCGCGATAGGGGTTTTCGTAGAGTTCCACGGTGGCGTCTGGCACAGGTTGTCCGCTCTCAGCATCCACGACAATCACCTCCAGCTTGTCCTGCGGGAGATAGCGTGTGAGGGTCTTCAATGTGGTGACGCGGAAGAGGCGGTACTGGCTCGTGACTGTCCGCTGCTTGGCTTCCTTCTCGGCGGTGACGCCACCGTAGAGCACGGCATAAATCCCTGCTGCGGGTGCTGTCCAGTCGAGGGTATCTTCCATGAAGGTAAACGCGTCCTTCAACTCGATGGAATGGTTGATTTTCTGCACCTCCGTGCCATGTCGGCGCAGGTACTCGGCTACGGAGAGTTTGCTCCGCTCAATGTCCTCGTCGGTGAACGCCTTTTGGAGACGATAGACCGTCATCACGACGGCGGTAGCGTTCTTGGTGCTCAGCCGCCAGGAGTAGTGCTTGCCGGGGTAATAGATGTCGTTGCCCACCCAGTTGACCTGTGGCCTGCAGAGATCGTTCAGGCGGTTCTTCACCTCGCCGATGCGTGCGTAGCGGGGGTAGCGGCTAATGGCTTCGCGGCACCACGCCACCTTCTGCGCCTCGTCGGCATCGGTGTCGAGCAGTCGCAGATAGACCTCAGTGCAGAGGGGCAGGTCGGCAAACTCTTCTTTCAGCACCTGTAGCGGTGCCACCTCGTTCGTGCTGAAGCTCAGTTCCACCAGCAGCACCGCCTCCCGGTTCCCCAGTCGTCGATAGAGGTCGCGGACAGTCGTGCCGAGAGCTGCGCGTTCGGCGGATGTCTGGTTCCACCGCGTCGTGCGGCTTTCGCGATAGCGCTGCCATAGGATGTGCAGGAGGTCATGGTGGTAATAGGAGGAGTGGGTGGCCTGCGTCACGAATGGCAGCCAGTCCTTGCTGCGTGCGTTCGCCAAGGCTTCTATGTTCTCCAGTGACAGCCGCCAGTTGGCTGTGGCGGCGCTGTCATACTGCTCAGTTGTCCATTCCTTCATCTCGTTGCTCGTCAGGGCCAGATCGCGTGCCTGTGAGCGGTAACGGTTGTTCTGGTAGATTTCCGCGAGGATGGAGGCATAGATGGCACGTGCCTCGGGTTGCTGTTCCTGAGCGCGAAGTGTCTCCAGCTCGGCGATGTCCGTGAAGAAACTGTCGGGCGCCCACTCCTGATGCAGGCCAGCGGCGCACAGACGGGCGCTGAGCGCCTGTCCCTGCTGTCCCTCCGCCACTGCCTTCTGCAGGATCTTCTGCACGGTCGCGTAGGCCGACTGCGGTTTGCCGTCAGCCTCCTCTTGTTCCACTTGCTTCCAGAGTTTCGTAAAGGCAGACTCTCCCCCCGCCCTCCCTATTAGGGAGGGAGCGGTTACCAAAGCAAAAATGGGGGCACAGATTAATAATAGGAGAAAGAATGAAGTGAAATATTTCATTACAGTAGTATTTACTATTCTTGAAAAGTATTTGCTCCCTCCCTAACAGGGAGGGCGGGGGGAGAGTCCGTTTAGGGGGCTTTTATTTCTCGGGGATCTCTGCCAGCAAAGTCTTCATGAAAGTCCAGAAGCGGCCTACGCTGGGGATGAAGCAGCGCTCGTTGGGCGTGTGCGGCGAGCGGAGCGTGGGACCGAAGGAGATGAGGTCCATCTTCGGATATACCTGCCCGATGAGGCTGCACTCGAGGCCGGCGTGGACGACCTCCACCTTGGCGGGCTTGCCTTCGAGGCGCTCGTAGAGGGCTGCCATCTGAGCGGCGATGGGAGAGTCGAAGTTGGGCTGCCAGGCGCCGTACTGTCCGCCGTACTCCACCTTCATGCCCGCCATGCCGAAGGTGCTCTCGAACATCTCCTGCTCGAGCTCCAGCTGTGAGTCGCAGGACGAGCGTGCCAGAATGAGTACTTCAGCCTTGCCCTCGCCGATGTTGATGATGGCCAGATTGGAACTGGTCTCCACCACGTGAGGAATCGAGGGGATGTTGCGCAGCACGCCGTCGTGGCAGGCCAGGATGGCACTGACGAGGTTGTCCTGAACCTCCTCGGGCACCTGCATCTTGGGCAGCGCCACACGCTCCACGGCAATCTCCACGCTTTCCTCGACGCCGCGGTACTCGTCGGTGAAGGTCTTCTGGCAGTAGGCGGCCAGCTCGCGCAGGTCGGCTTCGTTCTCGGCGGGGATGGTCAGGACGACCTCTGCCGTGCGGGGAATGGCGTTGCGCATATTGCCGCCCTTCCAGGTGGCCAGGCGGGCTTCATCGTCCTGGATGGCCTGTCGCACGAGGCGCGCCATGAGCTTATTGGCATTGGCACGGTTCTGGTTGATCTCGAGACCGCTATGTCCGCCTTTCAGACCGCTGATGGTCACCTGCAGGGCGATGTCCGTGGAGTCGGTTTCCACTTCCTGATAGCCGAGGGTCGCGGTCACGTTGATGCCGCCTGCCGAGCCGATGCAGAACTCACCTTCGCTTTCGTGGTCGATGTTCAGCAGGATGTCGCCCTTCAGCGTGTCGGGGCTGAGGTGGTTGACGCCCCACATGCAGGTCTCCTCGTCGCTCGTGATGAGCGCCTCCAGCGGTCCGTGCTGCAGGCTGTTGTCTTCGAAGACCGCCATGATGGCTGCCACGCCGATACCGTCGTCGGAGCCGAGTGTGGTGCCTTTGGCCTTCAGCCATTCACCGTCAATCCATGTTTCAATGGGGTCTGTCTCGAAGTTATGTGTGCTCTCGTCGGTCTTTTGGGGCACCATGTCCATGTGTGCCTGCATCGTGCAGACCTTGCGGTTCTCGAACCCGGGCGTGGCGGGCTTGTGCATGACGATGTTATCGCCGCCATCCTTGTAGGCGTCGATGCCGCGCTCCTTTGCCCAGTCGAGCAGAAACTGCTGAATCTTTTCCAGATGGCCGCTCGGGCGCGGTACTTGTGTGAGTTTGTAGAAGTTGCCGAAGATGGCTTTCGGCTCAAGGTCATGAATAGTTGCCATAATTTTATAGTTTAAAGTTTAAGAGTTTAAAGTTGAATGTAATTTCGGTTGAGTGTGCCCGATCGCCAGTGCTGCAACAGCATAGACGCCGAGGACGGCTACGAGCAGGGTCTGCACGGTGTGCACGATGAGCGCGAAGAGGGCTCCTTCGTCGCCGCTGACGCCGTAGAGCATCAGCACCGTCTTTACAGCGAAATGCCAAGGCCCGGCGCCATTGGGGGTGGGCACCAACACGGCGAAGGTGCCTACGATGAAAGCCACCAGCGCCACGTCGAGCCCTAAGTCCGTCGTGCTCGCGAAGCAGAAGAACGTCAGGTAGAAATGCAGGAAGTAGCACACCCAGATGGCGACACTGTAGAACAGAAAAACACCCTTTCCATCGACTTCGCGGATGGACAGCAGCCCCTCCGTCAGCTCTTTTACGATAGAGCGCGTGCGTGTCAGCAACTCATAGCGGCGCAGCAGATAGGCACCCGTCGCCAGGATGAGCACGCCGCTCACAGCAGTCACCAGCCAACCGGTGGTCGTGAAACGCGCGAGGAAGCCCGTCAGACTCACGCCCGTCTGCTCGAAAAACTCCACGAAGACGGGGATCTGCAGGACAAAGACCACCAGCGAAAGGAGGCCGATGATGACCATATCGACGACACGTTCTGTCACGACCGTACCCAGCCCACGGCTGAAGCTGACGCCGTCGTAGCGCTTCAGCACGCCGCACCGCAGCACCTCGCCCACTCGCGGCACCGCCAGCGAGCTGGCATAGCTGAGGAAGATGGCGTTGATGCTGGTGTGCAGACGAGGGTGCTCACCCAGCGGGCGCAGCACCTGCCGCCACCGCAACGCACGGAACACCTGTGCCAGGATGCCGAAGGGGAACGACAGCCACATCCACGTCCAGTTCATCTCGCTCGTCAGTGCGCGCTGCAGCGTGGCCCAGTCAAAGCCGCGGTACATCCACCACAGAATAGCGCCGCCTAAGAAAAGCGGCAACACAATCCGGAGTATGGAGTGGAGGCGGGACATTTGGAGTTGAGAGTTTAAAGTTGAGAGTTTAGAGTTTAAAGTTGTGGGTCGAAAAGCGTTATTTGAGAATAAAGTAGTATCTTTGCAGCGCAAAGTTAAACATTTATTCCCGCGTATGCGCACAGTTAAGCCTAAAAAATTTCTCGGACAACACTTCTTAACGGATTTAGACGTTGCACAGCGCATAGCTGACACTGTCGATGCCTGTCCGGAGCTGCCTGTATTGGAGGTAGGACCGGGCATGGGGGTGATGACGCAGTTCCTCATGACGAAGCCGCGACCGCTGAAGGTGGTGGAGCTCGATTTCGAGTCGGTGGAGTACCTGCGCTGCACGTGGCCGCAGCTGGAAGCAGGCATCATCGAGGACGATTTCCTGAAGATGCACCTCGACCGCACCTTCGACGGCCAGCCCTTCGTACTCACGGGCAACTATCCCTATAACATCTCCTCGCAGATCTTCTTCAAGATGCTCGACAACAAGGACTTGATTCCCTGCTGCACGGGTATGATCCAGAAGGAGGTCGCCGACCGCATCTGCGCTGCTCCCGGCACGAAAGCCTACGGCATCCTCAGCGTCCTCATCCAAGCGTGGTACACGCCGGAGTATCTGTTCACCGTGGAGCCCCACGTCTTCAACCCGCCTCCCAAGGTGCGCTCCGCCGTCATCCGGCTAACGCGCAACGCCACCCGCTCGCTCGGCTGCGATGAAGCCCTCTTCCGCCGCGTCGTGAAGACTACCTTCAACCAGCGCCGCAAGACGCTCCGCAACAATATCCGTCCGCTGCTCAATGAGTTAGCGCCCGCTGCCGACTTCAGCACCTTCCTTGCCGATCCGCTCTTCAACCTGCGCCCGGAACAACTCTCCCTGGCACAGTTCATCCATCTCACCCGTCAGCTGTCAGACCTGCTCGCCAAATAGGCTGTGCGGCGTGACATGGCCGCTGCGGATGCGCCACTCTTTCGGGTAGAGGTTGTTGGCGCGTGTGCCCAGGTTCTTTACCAGACCGAGACGCTGTCCCCGGAAGCACACCTGCACGATGCCTTGTGGCGTCTCTGGTGGCAGCACGAGGGCTTCACGCTGGAGGTAGCGGAGAGCCTCGGCGAGCGGGAGCTCCACGCGCGGCACCGTCTCTGCGTCGAGCTGATCCGTAGGTAGCACTGTGATGGCGGGCGCGGCCTCTCCCTGCCTCCGCCTCTTTTCTTTCTTCTGTCTCTTTTCCTCCCGCGCCTTCTTCGCTGTTTCCCGCTCCTCTTCCGTTCCCTGCTTCTGCAGTACAGCCAGGAAAAAGCCTTCGCCGCGCACCTGTCCCGGCAGGAAATGGCAGAAGGGCAATGCAGCCTTGTCAGAATCTGGGGACTCCGCATGGTCTGCTCTCAGGTCGCCTCTGACGCCCCACGCTGGGTCAACGGGCACGGGCACGATGTTAGCCCCCAACTCCCGCGCGATCCATTCCACATTCTCTTCGTCCTCTTCGGGGTTGAACGTGCAGGTGCTGTAGATCAGGATGCCGCCGGGTCGCAGGGCTGGCCAGATGTCAGTGAGGATGCTACGCTGCAGTGCGGCACACTCCGCCACGAACGTCGGCGACCACTGCGCCACCGCCTCCGCCTCTTTCCGCATCATCCCCTCACCCGAGCAGGGAACATCCGTCAGGATGAGGCCGAAGGGATGCTCTACGAATCCTTTCGAGCCGATGGAATGGGTGATTTCTGACGCGTATGCCTGCGTCACCAGGATGTTCGGATGTCCCCATTTGGCCATGTTCTCCGCCAACACCTGTGCCCGGGCACGGTTCGGCTCATTGCTCACCAGCAAACAATCATCAGGCAGCAGCGACCGCAGAAGCGTGCTCTTGCCGCCCGGTGCCGCGCACAGGTCAAGCGCTGCACGAGCGTGAAAAGTGAAGGATGAACCCTGAACAAGGGTGCGCACGACGTGTGCCAGGAACATGGAGCTGGCTTCCTGCACATAGTATGCTCCCGCGTGCAGCAGCGGATCCGCCGTGAACACCGGCCGCTCCTTCAGATATACGCCCTCCGGGCACCACGGCACACGTCCGTCTGCTCCCTCGGGCTCCGCGTCTGTCGGTAGCCGTCGCGGGTTGATGCGGATGCTGACGGACGGCTCACCGTCCAGTCCCTGCACCAGCGCCTGTACATCCTCCTCGCGCCATCGCGCCCGGAAATAGTTCTCGAAGTTCTGTGGTAATTCCATACGATTGCAAAGGTACACCTTTTGCCCCAAACGTCCAAAACTTTTGGCCATAAATCCGCTGCCTGCCGACAAGAAGTCCGCAGGCAGCGCTTGGAGAGCTCAGTGTTATTGCAGTTTGAAGGTGATGGGCAGCGTGAAACGGACACGGACGGGCTGCCCTTTCTGCTTCCCGGGTTGCCACTGAGGCAGAAGCTTGATGACGCGCTCTGCTTCTTCTTTCAGTGCTTTCAACCCTTCGAGCTGTTGCTCTTGCCGAGTGGCCTGCTCAGCTTCTTCGGGTGTCATGCCCTGTTTCTTGGCGGTGACAAAGATTTCGGTCAGCTTGTGTCCTGCGGTATCAAACACCTCGGTGGCGTGGACCTCGGACAGCGCACCATCTTTCTCTACGACGAAACTGACCATGACACGCCCCTGCACACCATGTTCCAGAGCAGCGGCCGGGTACTTGATGTTCCGGGATAATTCCTGATAGAGTGCTTGTGAGCCACCGGGATATTCAGGCATGATCTCGGCAATGTTGTAGATGATGTCGTCGGGAGCGCTCTGCTTGGTTTCAATGACAATTGCTCCGTCTTTAGCATCTTCGCCATAGACTTTGGTGGCCGTCCCTGCAGTTAATACTTCGATGTGATGAATCTGTTCAGAATTGAGCTGCTGAAGTTGTGTACTATCAGTATGCTGGCCGTCAATAATGACAAGCCGTTTCTTAGCCTTGTCGGCAATGGTGCGTGCCAGGGCATCGACATTGGAGGCGAGGAGTAGCGCGGCGGCTACGGGCACGAAGAGGATGTATTTCAGCATCCCCGTGCGACGGGTTCTGCGTAAGTTCATCATAATGATTCTACGTTTTAAGGGTAAGACATTGAAGTTATTTGCAATCGTAGCTACGTTCTTTTGAGAGGTAAAACCGAGGAGACGGTACTGGTACTCCCGCTTGTCGGCCTGGCAGCCTATGACAGCAGCATCAGCGATGAACTCGAGGTTCATCCGCACCTCGCGCCGCATGACCCATGCCGCGGGATTCCACCAGAAGAGGATGCAGACGAGCTGGGAGAAGAGGATATCTACGGTGTGCCACTGCCGCACGTGTGTCTGCTCATGAATGAGCACTTCGCGCAACGTCTGCTCGTCCATTCCCTCCGCGTGGATGAAAATCCAGGGGCCGAAGGAGAAGGGGCTGCAGGGGCGGGGGAACAGCCTCACCCCCGACCCCTCTCCGAAAGGCGAGGGGAGTTGCTCGATGAGCGGGCATGTACACCTTAAATATATAATGTACGCGATCTGCATGACCAGCTTCGCCGTCATCCACACTACGGGAATGAGATAGAGGAGCGCCCAGAGCGCCATCACGCCCACGAACCACATGCCGCAGCCAGGTTCTCTCTGCTCGATACCCATGCTGGTTACGCGTTGGGCGGTGACTTCGAGCGTTGGCAGGACGTATTGTGCGTATGCCTCAGCCATCTCGCTGGAACCTCTGTCGCCAGTCAGCAGCGCTTGGAGATTCCACATCGGCAGTAGGAAGGCCGTCAGATAGATGCCCCACAGCATCAGGCGCCGCACGCCGAAGAACGTGTCGCGATGCATCAGCACCTGAAACAACAGGCAGAGCAGTGCAAGGATGAGGTTGGCTTTGATGAAGTAAAGCACCATAGATATTTACGATTTAAAGATTTACAATTTGTGATTTATTTACAATGGAGTTCATTGACAAATTATATCGTCATTCGCTTTCCTCGATGAGAGAAATGATGTCCCGCAGGTCGTCGGATGTAAGTTTCTGTTCGCGAGCAAAGAACGAGACGAGTTCCTTGATAGAGCCGTCGAGGTAGCGGTCCACGAAGGAGCTGAGGCGCGAGCGCCCATAGTCTTTCTTCTCCACAATGGGCCAATAGACATAGCCGCGTCCTTCGCGCCGATGGGCGAGATAGCCCTTGCGCTCCAGCGACTGGAACACATTCTGAATGCCGTTGAGCTGAGGTTGAGGCTCAGGATAACGGTTGAGCGCTTCGCGTGGCGTACATTCACCCAGCTGCCAGATGTGCTCCATCACTTCTTCTTCCTTCTGACTGAGTTTGATCATTGTTGTGAGGTATTTTGCTCAATAGCTTTCTCAATGGCTTCCATGAGGGAGTCGGCTTTGAGGGTTAGTTCTTTATCAACCGTTTTCTTACAGGCTTTCAGATATTCTCTGGCAGCATAGGGATCTCCGGCTTCCAATGTGTCCTTTGCACAATCATAATAACTCCATGCTATCGTCTTAGGAGTATCGCATGAGGATAACGACGTGAGTGCAAGGGCGCAGCAGACAAATTTTTTGTTACTCATCATAAAATCTTCTTTAGAGAATGATGCAATAGTGGTCATTAGGAATGTCTATACGATTCCGACGGTGCAAAGGAAAGAAGAATAAAACAAAAATGCAAGACCGAGGCCTTGTATTTAACATTCCCTAAATGTTGAATTGAAAAAAGCTGTCCCGTCTGACGCGGTTCCGAATGAATACTGGCGAGTTTCCGAATGATTAGCGGCGGCCTTCCGGGGAGTTCCACGCATGGAACTGTTAGGAAGGTAGGCAGGTGTGGCCGAGTTCCATGCGTGGGACTCGGCCACACCTGCATACCTTCCGTCATTCACCCCGACACCTTTAGGTTGCAGGCCGCCCCCCATTTTTGTACATGAAAACGGCCCATATCCCTCACTCTCACCCCTTTCTCTCACCGTTCCCTCACCGAAATACATTGAGAATCAGCCGATGTGAGAGAATGAGAGATTTTTTTTGCCAAAACTTTTTCTATTGTGACGGGTAAGTATAGCTCAACGCCTGATTTTGCACCATAGTCAATCATACAAGGCATAGCGAGCCGATGTAAAACTTTTGCGAAAAACATTACGAACTTTCCGAAAGAGGGGATGGGGCCTATTGAACGATGTATTTCTTGCCGTCTTTGATGTAGATGCCGGGGTTGAGGCGGGTGACGGGGCGGCCGCTGAGGTCGTAGAGGCGGGGCTCGGTGGTGGGGTGGGACAGGAGGGGAGCCTGCACGCCGTTGTAGATGTCTTCGGTGCCGAGGTAGGTGAGGCGGAAGCGGTCGAAGATGGTCCAGTCGGCGGCGAGGAGCGTGGTCTTGCGGATGCCGATGCGCAGGCGGTTGTCGCGGACGGTGACCTGGAGCTCGTTGGCGGCGTAGGCGTTGGCGGTGAAGACGGTGCTGGCCTCGGTCATCGAGTTGGGGACATAGACGCTGCCAGCTTTGGTGGAGTAGCCGCTGCCGCTGCTTTTCTTGCCGCCGTCGAGGATGTTCATGAGGGGCGTTTCCACGTCATTGGCGTAGAGCAGGGCATGGCGGTCGGTGGCCGTGGTGCCCTTGTCGCCGGCGCGGTAGAAGCCCTGGCAGCTGAGGCGATAGACGCCGTTGGGTACGCCGGCGATCGTCTGGCGGACGTCGAAGTTGACATTCCAGCGCTCGGCGCAGAGGTTGACGCCCGCCGAGGTGGCATCGGGGCCGCCCAACACAGGACCGCCGTCCCAGGCACCGAAACGCGTGTCGTTGCGCCCGAAGTCGGGGCAGGCGATCAGGAACGAGGCATCGACGGGGTTCGCAGGCGAGGCTTCGGCGAGGCGCGCCAGCATCTGTGCGTGGGTGAGGCGTCGCCAGTGGGCTCGCGTGTTGCTCTTCACAGAAGAGGAGGAGTTCTTCGTCAGCGCCTTGTTCTTCGTGGCGCCATAGAGGTAGCTTTTGTTGTCGGTGGTGAGGAGGAAGGTGCCGTTGCCTGCTGCCGTCTCCTCCAGCGTCCATCCCACGGCGGGCTGGTCACAGTAGAGCTCTGTCCAGCCGAGGTAGTGGCTGTCGCCGCCGTTGTTGATGCCCGTGTCGATGGTGTAGGTGCCGTTGGGCAGCTGCTCGAAGAATAGGGGCAGGGGCACATCGCTCTGTGAGGCCTGGGTGCCCCAGGCGTTGCCTGCGCAGAGGAACTGACCCGTATAGACATTCTGCAGGTATGTCAGCTCGCCCTCTACCTTCGGCGCGCTGGTGTCGAACTGCGTCTTCAGCACTTGAATGGCTCCGACGCCCTCCTGGCACAGCACCACGTAGGCGGCACCCGGCGTGCCTGTGTAACCCGTCGAGGAGACGGTGTAGTCGCGCAGACCGTTGTATTCATTGTAGGCCCATCGGTGGGTGTGCCCCGAGAAGTGGATGGGGTTCTTGGTCATGTTGATGATGCCGGCGAGGCGGTCCTTCTTCTTGCGGGCGTAGTCGCGGGCGGTGGCATCGTCTGTCCACTTGCCGAGGTCACTGTTGGTGCCGAAGTCGGAGCCGTCGGCGGTCTTGATGTAGCGCCCGACGTCGTTCTGGTCGAGCCACCAGCGGTCACAGTCGCTGCCGGCGAGGAAGGGGTAGTGCTGTGCCCACACAGAGGGCTCTCCCGCGTGCTCGCGCACGTAGTTCTCTAAGGTGTTCAGCAGCGCGTCGGGGGCGTAGAGGTTGCCGCGACCGGTGACATAGCCGAATACCTTCTCCACGCTGTAGCCCTTCTGGAACCAGTAGGTCTGTCCGCAGTAGAAACGCACGCCGCGGAAGCGGAAGGCGAAGCACTCCGGCTGGCGGTGGTCGCTGCCGTCCTTGAAGAGGTACATGTCCTCGCAGCCGAGCTGCGCGGCGCTCTGCTTGAAGCGGTTGACGGTGGCCTTGGTGGTCTCGTTGTCGGCGATGCCGCCGTTGCCGCCCGTGAGGGCTTCGTCGCCGTTGGTGCCCGTCCAGTAGTCTGGGACGTAGTCGTGGTTTCCCGCCATCGTGATGAAGGGGATTCCGGCGTTGTTGAAGGCACTCATGACGCTCTCGAACTCGTTGTGGTCATCCTTGCTGTCGGAGTCCATGTCGCCGAGGCACATCACGAGGTCGGCCGTCGGCACGTAGTCGGGTGCTGCGGGGAAGATGATGCGCTTGCCGCCGGCGCGCCCCATGCCGCAGATGTTCTGCACGTAGGTCTGCATCTGCTCTACGGTAGTCTCGTCGTGTCCCGATTGCGAGATATGTGGGTCGGAGAAGATGACAACGGTGAAGTAGTTCTGTGCGCTCACCGCGCTGCACAGGGCGATAATGGCAGTTATCGAGGTCAAGAGTCGTTTCATAGGTGTTTTCGTTATGCCGATATGTCGAGTCATCATTCCTCACTTCCTCCCGAAGTCGGCGGGAATCTCGCCCCACTGCTCCGTCTCCCATTTGATGAGCGGGTAGGGGGTGCCGTTCTGGCGCAGCCACGCCTCGGCGCGTGCCACGAGGTTGAGGAGGGGTTGGTTCTCGGGAGTCGGTGCGAGCGTGGTCTTCGCCTTGCGCTTCTGCACCCAGATGATGGCCGTGCGGCTGTCGCTATACACCGGCATGGAGAGCCCCTTCTGCTTCAGCAGCGCCATCGCGTGCACGATGGCCAGGAACTCGCCGATGTTGTTCGTCCCGTGGACGGGGCCGTAGTGGAAAATTTGCTGTCCCGTTTTCAGGTAGATACCCCTATACTCCATCGGCCCTGGATTGCCGCTGCAGGCGGCATCCACAGCGATGGCCTCGGCCGGCACTTCCATGGGCAGCGGTAGCACCGTGTCATGACGGTAGTCTGGAGGATTTACGAGCGCAGCCAATTGTGCATTATGAATTATGAATTGTGAATTATGAATTGTGAATTATGAATTATGAATTATGAATTATGAATTGGTCCTTACATCCTCTCCGGCACCTCGATGCCCAGCAGTCCCATGCCCGACTTGATGACCTTGGCCACGGCCTCGCAGAGGGCGAGGCGGACGGCACGCTTTTGCTCGTCGGGTTCCTTCAGGATCTGGAAGTCGTGGTAGAAGCCGTTGAACTCCTTGGCCAGGTCGTAGCAGTAGTTGGCGATGACGCTGACGTTGTAGTCGGTGCCCGCCTGCTGCACGGCAGCACCGAAGGCCGCAAGGTGCTGGATGATGGCGATCTCCTTCTCGGAAAGTTCAGCATGAAGCGCTGGCAGCGCTTCAAACTGGGCTTTCCTCAGTATGCTCCTGATTCTCGCATAGGTGTATTGAATGAAGGGTCCGGTGTTGCCGTTGAAGTCGATGCTCTCCTCGGGATTGAAGAGCATATTCTTGCGGGCATCCACCTTGAGGATGAAGTACTTCAGCGCGCCCATGCCGACGATGCGGGCAACGGCAGCTCCCTCGGAGGTCCCTCTTCCCGCTCCCCCCGCGGGGGGGAGGGCTGCTTTTCCGCTTGTATCCGCTTGAGAGGATAAGGAGTCCTCTCCCCCACGGGGGGAGTTAGAGAGGGGCTTTTCTTGCCACTTCACCCTTGCCTCCTCAATCATCTTCTCTATCAGATCATCCGCATCCACGACGGTGCCCTCGCGGGACTTCATCTTGCCGTTGGGGAGCTCCACCATGCCGTAGGAGAAGTGGACGAGGTCCTTGCCCCACTTGAAGCCGAGCTTGTCCAGCAGGATGGAGAGTACCTGGAAGTGGTAGTTCTGCTCGTTGCCCACGACGTAGATCATCTTGTCGATGGGGTAGTCCTGGAAGCGCAGCTTCGCCGTGCCGATGTCCTGCGTCATATAGACACTGGTGCCGTCGGCGCGCAGCAGCAGCTTCTCGTCGAGGCCCTCGGCATTGAGGTTCGCCCAGACGCTGCCATCCTCGCGGCGATAGAAGAAGCCCTTCTCCAGACCCTCCATCACCTTCTCCTTGCCTTCGAGATAGGTCTGGCTCTCGTAGTAGATCTTGTCGAAGCCTACGCCCAGCGCCTTGTACGTCTCGTCGAAGCCGGCATACACCCAGTCGTTCATCTTCTTCCACAGTGCGCGCACCTCGGGGTCGTTCTGTTCCCATTTCACCAGCATCGCGCGGGCCTCCTGCATCAGGGGGCTTTCCTTTTCGGCTTTCTCAGCGGCCTCCTCAGCGGACAAGCCGCTGAGCACGAACTGCTCTGTCAGCTCTTTCAGCTCGGCGCGGTAGTGCTTGTCGAAGGCTACGTAGTAGTCGCCGATGAGGTGGTCGCCCTTCTTGCCGGTGCTCTCGGGCGTAGCGCCGTTGCCCCATTTCAGCCATGCCAGCATCGACTTGCAGATGTGGATGCCGCGGTCGTTGACGATGTTCGTCTTCACGACGCGGTTGCCGTTGGCCTCCATCACTTGCGCCAGCGCCCATCCGAGGAGGTTGTTGCGCACGTGGCCCAGGTGGAGGGGCTTGTTCGTGTTGGGGCTGGAGTACTCAATCATCACGAGCGGCGACTCGGGCGTCACGGGCTTCATGCCGTAGCGCTCCTGCTGCCGGATGTCGGCGAGGAGCGCAACCCAGCAGGCGTCGGCGATGACGAGGTTGAGGAATCCCTTGATGACGTTGAAGCGCGCCACCACGTCCGGCAGGTTCTCCACGAGATACTGCCCGATCTCCTGTGCCGTCGCCTCAGGTGCCTTACGGCTCATCTTCAGGAAGGGGAACACGACGAGCGTCAGGTGTCCCTCGAACTCCTTCTTCGTGGCACTCAGTTGCACCATCTTCTCCGGCACTTCCTGTCCGTATAATGTCTTGATGGCAGCCTGAATCGCTGCCGTGAGTTGGCTTTCTATTTGCATATCGTTTCTGAAATCTTTTGATTTTCGGGCGCAAAGGTACACATTATTTATGATTTACGCGCTACGTTATCAGAAAAATCCGAGGAAACGACGTCGAAAAGGCTCATTCCTCACGCTGCGGCGCTGTGTGCTCTAAACACCTCAGCGCCTCCGTGACGTCGAATGGTTCCACATCCTCCAGCGTGAACAGGTTGCCGTCGTCGAAAGCGCCGATGGCCGTGCCGTAAATATCCATGATCATGCCTTCGCCCGCATTGATGTTCAGGGTATAGACCCTCGACCTGCAGCGGAAGTCAAACACCAGGCAGTCATGCTCCTCGCGCGTACGCATACTTGCCCTGATGGTCGAAGAGGTGAGCCTTATAGCAGTTAATCAATGCGGTCCGGCTTAGTCCTTTCTCAATCACATGCTGCATATAGAACAGCGCTTCTTCAAGACTGCCGCTTCGTGTGATAATCTCAATGTGCTGCCCCCAAGGCACAAGTGCAAAGGGGGGTGGGAACTCATGGCTGGTGTCATTTCCTGTTTCTGAAACAGGCTGTTTCACAATTTCTGCAATGGGTCGTCGCAATTCTAAACGTTCTTGATTTATTGAGGATTGTAATTCTCCAACGAGCCGTTGGAGTTTTTCTGATGATGCGTGATTAGTATAGAAGAGATACCACTTCTTCATGTACCACAGGTTTGAGGTTGAGAATCCGTCCTCGTTGGGAAACTCTCGCCTTAAGTCTAAGCTCACCTGCTCTACGACACCAGCCCCCCAATGTTCCTCGGCTTTAGGACAAGGTCACGTCCCATTTGCCAATTAAACAGCAGTTTCTCGCCATTCACCTTGACGGCAGCCTTCACCTGAGCCGAGCGATAGCGGTGTTTCACTTCTGCTATCTACTCCGCATCCAGTGTCACATCGTGTGACTTGACCATACGTGGCTCAATAATATTTTCTTCCATACTCATGACTTATTTGGGGAAAACTTCCTTGAATGTCCGACCACGGCTATCTACCCAACCGATATTGCCATTAGTTGATACCCCAGTACAAAAACTTGCGGAGTCGGAGCGTGAAGATTTCAGAAGTTCAATGCCCACCTTCAATTTGTAATAATCGCCCTTCTGCTCCGACATGTCAGTATTCGATATTACCTCTTGTAAAGTTGCGTCGTAGAGATGAACTGTTATTGTTATTGTCTTTGCCATATTACCTTTATTTTCTTCTAATACAAATCTTAACAGGAACTCAGAGTCGCAACAATGCAATTTGCTCATTCTCTAACAGCTCGGATATCATCTCCTCCACCAAACACGCTGCCCTTCTTTCTTGCAGAATTGCAAGCAATCTGGATCTGTACATACATAAGACGTAAAATCATAATATATTTCGTTCTCCATATTAAGCAGCGAGTTTTAATACAACAATGTCCTTGTCCATAATGGATTTTCTGTTGTTGATGCTACAAACTTACTCATTTTTATCCAAACAGAGCACATTATGCTAAGATATTTAGCAAATAATCACATTTAAATGCCTTTTTCCCCACTACAATATGTATGTTTTTCGAGTCGTTGGGAATCTCGTACAGCCTTCCATGTTTTCATCATGTGTTCTTCGATGGGCGAAGCGAGCAAGCTCGAGTCCCGGTTACCCAGCGTAATAACCGAAGATAACAAGATTACCAATCTTAGGGGCATAAGATTAGTAATCTTATCGGGATAAGAATAGTAATCTTAGGGGCATAAGATTACTAATCTTGTTGGGATAAGAAGGTGTGTGTTTGCAATTCTTTGTGGCCTTTCTCGATGGCGAGGATGACAAAAAGTGGGCCGGAAGTTTGGTGGCGAGCGCTGTTTTCTCTACTTTTGCACCCGAAATGGAGGATACAACAGAAGAATCATGTCATGGATGCTATCAATCAACTTTTCTCGCTGCTGAGCTCCGTGCTGTGGGGCTGGCCGATGGTCATCTTGCTATTGGGCACACATGTGTTCCTGACATTGCGGTTGCGCGTGCCGCAGCGCAAGCTGCTGACGGGCATCCGCCTGTCGGTGCAGAAGGACAAGGGTGCTACGGGGGATGTCTCGCAGTTCGGCGCACTGGCCACGGCGCTGGCGGCCACCATCGGCACGGGTAACATCGTGGGTGTGGCCACGGCCGTGGCGCTGGGCGGACCCGGTGCCGTGCTGTGGTGCTGGCTGACGGGGATCTTCGGCATGGCGACGAAGTATGCCGAGGGTCTGCTGGCGGTGAAGTACCGTGTGCGGGGCGAGGACGGCCGCACCTACGGAGGCCCGATGTACGCCCTGGAGCTGGGCCTCGGCATGAAGTGGCTGGCCCTGCTCTTCGCCGTCTTCACGGCGTTGGCCAGCTTCGGCATCGGCTGCACGGTGCAGGCCAACTCCATCGCGCTGCTGGCCCACGAGACCTTCGGCGTGCCCACATGGATGGTGGGGCTGCTCATCTGCGGACTCACGGCGCTGGTCATCATGGGCGGTGTGAAGTCCATTGCCCGCGTGTGTACCGTGCTGGTGCCGTTCATGGCGCTGCTCTACGTGGTGGGTTGTGTGGTCATCCTGTGCATGAACGGAGCCTACGTGTGGCCTGCCGTACAGCTCATCGTGAGGTCGGCTTTCAATCCCTCGGCGGCAGGCGGCGGCTTCGTGGGGGCTACGGTGATGATGGCGGCTCGTTACGGCATCGCCCGTGGCCTGTTCAGTAACGAGAGCGGCATGGGCAGCGCGCCCATCGTGGCGGCTGCGGCGCAGACGCGCAACCCCGTGCGGCAGGCGCTGGTCAGCTCCACGGGCACCTTCTGGGACACCGTGGTCATCTGCGCACTGACAGGGCTGGTGCTCGTCAGCAGCATCCTGGCCTACCCGGACATCACCTACGCCGACGGTGCCGCGCTGACGAAGGTGGCCTTTGCCAAGATTCCCTACGTGGGTGCCCCACTGCTCACCTTCGGCATCCTGACCTTTGCCTTCAGCACCATCCTCGGCTGGAGCTACTACGGTGAGAGCGCCGTGAACTACATTGAGCAGCGCCGCATCAACCGCTTCTATCGCATCCTCTACATCGTAGCTCTCTTCTTCGGCAGCATCATCAGCCTCGATGTCATCTGGAACATTGCCGACACGATGAACGCCCTCATGGCCATCCCCAACCTCGTGGCCCTGCTCCTGCTCAGCGGCGTCGTGGCCCGCGAGACCAGGAAGTACCTCTGGGAGGGGCGTCTCGACGAGGAGATGGTGGAGTGAACGTCAGCGCACGCGGTCGAAGCGGGTGCCGAAGGAACTCTACGAGTCAATAATAACCGTAAAAATATTATCCTTTATAGGAATTATTTGGCAGTAAGAGAAAATATCTTTACCTTTGTGCCATGATTCAAGATAAGGACATATCACAGATGTACACAGTCGATATTGTAGTAATGCTTGGCAGGCGCTTCAAGGACTACCGTATTGGCAGTAATCTCACGCAAAAACAAGTCTCGGAGAAGGCCGGTGTCAGCATTGTCACGATTCGGAATTTCGAGAATGGCAAGTCGCGAAATATCAGTATGGAAACCTTCATTGAGCTGCTGCGTGCCATCGACTTTATGCAGGGCTTGGATGAGGTGCTTCCCGAGATACCTGTCTCTCCGTATGAGTTAGAGAAGATACAACAAGGAAAACGTAAAAGAGTAAGACATGCAAAATAACATTGTAAGGGTCGTGCTTTGGGGCAAAGAAGTTGGCAGCCTCTATTGGGATGACAGGCGCAAACGCTCTGTTTTCACTTATCATCCAGACTTCCTGAAAGAAGGGATTGATATCTCCCCCCTATCGGCATCCATCAAGAACCCTCGTAACCGTCTGCCTATCTACGGAATGCCCAATGATGATATTTTCTGCGGATTGCCTGCTTTTATTGCCGACTCACTGCCCGGAAGATGGGGTAATGCTGTGTTTGATGCCTGGGCGGCAGAGAACCATATCCGTGCCTCGGAAATCACGTCTGTCGATAAATTGTTGTTTATCGGCAAGCGAGGTATGGGTGCCCTGGAGTTTGAACCGGCAGAAGAGTTCACGCAAGAACGGAGCTTCGAGCTGTCAGAGCTGTATAAGAAGGCGATGGAGATTCTACAAGGACGTGAGAACGTAACCGTCGCGGGTGATGACCTTTCTCTCAATGCACTCTATGAAGTGGGGACGTCAGCAGGCGGTAACCACTCCAAGGCTGTGATCGCCATCAACCGCGAGACGGGAGAGATCAGAAGCGGGCAGGTGATGCTCCCTGCAGGCTTCACTTACTATCTCATGAAGTTTGCCGAGAACAACTACTACCCGCTGACTAAGGTGGAAATGGTGTATGCAGAGATGGCAAGAGATGTCGGCATCACGATGATGCCAGCCGAGTTGATAGACATCGACGGTGAGAGCCATTTCCTAACGGAAAGATACGACAGGAAGGAACAGCAGAAGATACACACCGTTTCGCTGGCAGGCATGAATCCGGAGGCATCTTCATACGAGCAACTGATGGAAGTGTGTATCAGGTTAGGGCTGCCCTACAAGGAACGCGAAGAGACGTTCAGGCGAGCCGTATTCAACATACTCACTTGCAACGTAGATGCCCATATACGCAATTTTGAGTTTATGATGGAACAGGGTGGTGAGTGGCACATCACTCCGGCTTTTGACTTGACATTCTCCTGCTTCAATCCGGGTAATAAGTTAGACGCATACCATTATCTCAGCATGAATGGAAGGCGTACCTCTATTACCTGTGATGATATGCTCACTTATGCCCACATGTCTGGCATCGACAGGCCTGATGGCATCATCAAGGAATGTGTAGAAACGATTCTGAACTTCCGCTCGTATGCAGAAAAATACGCTATCAGTGAATACTGGCAGGATGTCATTGAGCGCCACTTTGCGGAGATGTCACCCGGTCTGCTATCGGGGCTTCATGGCTATCTGCCTCATGTGTTCAGCTTCATGATGGGCGACGTGTATGTGGAGGACGCCCAGTGGGTGGAGATGGGGAATGGTGCTATGCGATTGACGGCGAAGCTCAACGGACAGCAGTACCGCGCTACCTTCAGCGCCAAGTCGCCCAATGGCAAGCGAGCCATCGAACGGGGAGGTGCTAAGATGGCACAGGAGGATCTGCGTCAGTTCGTGGAAGAGCTCTTCCAGCCAAGATATCGTGAGACGCACGCTCTCTATTGAGACCTCGCAGACCCTCTATAGAGACCTCGCAAACCCTCTATAGAGACTGCGCGTACCCTCTATAGAGGGTCGGAGCTCCCCTCCAGAATATTTTCATTCTCTTATCGTTTGATTTGGATGTTCAGTTCGCGGACGGCAGACTTCAGCTTGATAATGGTTTTTGGGGACGATGTGGAGGGCGGCGCCGCCGTTGGCCTGCAGCTGTAGCGTGATGGCCTTGGATGATTTGCGATTCGATGTTTTGCGGTTCACGGTTTGATGCGTCACGCCCACTTTCGTCGGTGTGTTGAGCGTCGGATCGTCGTTATAGATGGTGACCTCGTATTTCCCCTCGGGGAGGAAGTCGGTGGGGATGGCGACGGTGCGGGCTTCGGTGTTGGTCATGGCGCCGATGAACCATTCATCGCCGGAGCGGCGGGCTTGGATGATGAACTCGCCGGGCCTGCCGTCGAGGGCGATGCTCTCGTCGAACACTGTGGGGCAGTCGCGCCAGAACTGCAGCTCCTCGGCATCCCAGCCCTTCGGGAAGGGATTGTCATACCAGAACAGGAACTGTAGCGGGCTGTAATAGACGGCGGCCATCGCCAGCTGATGGCCCTTGGTGTTCTTCACGCGGTTGTTGAAGTAGCAGAGGGTGTAGTCGCCGGGGCCGCAGAGGTAACGCGTGAAGGGTAGCGTGACGTTGTGTGTGGCATCGGGCATCTCCTCGTTGCCGCGGATGCCCTCCTGCGTCAGTAGGTTGGGGAAGGTGCGGGAGAGGCCGGTGGGGCGGTACTCGTCGTGGATATCGACCATGATGCCGTAGCGGGCGCACTTGGCGACGGCCTCGTGCAGCCATGTGCTCCACTGCTGACTGCCGATGTGCACGAAGCCGAACTTGATGCCGCTGATGCCCCACTCGCGGTACAGGGGCAGCAGCTCGTCGAGCTGTTGGTAGAGGGCGCGCTGGTTGACATAGACCCACACGCCGACGCCCTTCGAGCGTGCATACTGGCACACCTCGGGCATCGTGAAGTCACGCGTCTCAAGGACCTTGCGGGCATCGCTCGCCACCTTGCCCTCGGGGCCGTACCAGCCCGCGTCGAGCTCCACGTAGTCGATGCCGAACTGCTCGCAGAAGTCGATGCTCTTGAAGATCGCCGCCTTCTCCAGCTTGCCGGAGCGGAAGGCTTTGCCGGGACGAACCCATGAGTAAGACCCTCCTACGGCCTCCGAGGAAGTGGCCCCCCCTACGGCCCCCGAGGGGGCTTCAATAGTGGAAGTGGCGGCGCGTTCGCTCTGTGGGGCGGGAGCTAAGTTGAGGATGAGGCCCTTGTGGTTGATGAGATCCACGGCACGGTCGGCAGCCATGATGACGCGCCACGGGGTGGCGTAGGGCGAGATGAGGTCGGCGGCGCCGTAGAGGGCCACCTGCAGGACATGGTCTGCAGCCAGGCGGAACTTGCCGCGAGCGTAGTCCTTCATGGCTGCTTCGAGCAGCGCTACATAGGTAACCCCCTCTCCTTCCCCCCGAGGGGGGAGGGCCAACAGCAACGGCCGCTCGCTCTCAAACCAAGCGGCCCCCCGTAGCCCCCCGGTGGGGGGCGCTTGTTTGCTGCCAGCTTTATGATCCCCCACGGGGGGATTATAGGGGGCTTCATCCCCCGCCGGGGGATTATAGGGGGCCAAGTCTCTCTTTATATACGGTCCCTGTGCCCACTCCTCGTACCACGCCGTCGTGCCCTCGGGCAAGGCGAATGTCGTCTGCTCGCCGGTGACGTGCAGGAAGAGGCTGTTGGCCGTCTCGGGGAAGAAGTAGCGGAAGGCGATGCCCTCGTCGTAGGCGCGGACGATGATGTCCATCGCGTAGTACTTGCGCTTGTCGTAGCCCTCGGCGACGGTGCCCTGCCCGTTGCTGCCCTTCTCGTAGTGCAGGATGAGCTGGTTGTAGTGGTCGCGGATGCGGGCGTTCTCGCCGTAGAGGGGTGTCCAGACGGTATCGACCGTCGTGCGCTCCTCGCTCTTCAGCTCCAGATCGCTGCACCAGTCTTCGTGGATGCCGCGCGGCACGGCCAGAGCAGACTCGAACAGCCGGTTGTCAATCTCTACTCCCAGGCGGCTGTCTCCCACGATCGTGCGCCCCTTATAGCGCACGGAATAGCCCATTCCATCGAGGGTGATGCGGTAGTTGCCGTCGGGCGATGTCAGCTCGGTGGCGGGGTGAGCCTGCAGCGACAAGCTGCTGACGGCCAGGAGCACGCTCAGGAAACGTCGTAGTGTCATATCTCAGTTCTTTTTGTGGTATGTTATATGATAGAATACGAATCAGCGGCCCGCATTACGTAAATAGGCAGAAACGAACAGCGGCTACCGTCGGGAATGATGGTAGCCGCTGTCTGTCTTGCTAAGCCTATGCCTGGCGCTCCAGCCAGCCGATGGCCTGGCCCTTGAGCACCTTCTGTCCTTGCTTGGCGGTGAGATCCACGAGCTTGCCGCCGAGGGCTGCGGGGATGGGCAGGAGCTGTCCCCACTGCGTCTGGATGTAGCAGAAGGTCTGTCCTTCCTTGTACTCCGTGCCGATGACGGGCTCCGTGCAGCGTGTCACGCCGGCATCGCCGCTGACCTCGAAGAGCACCTGTCCGTTCTCGGGCGCCGCGATAGCGTCGGCCTTGGCGTGCTTGAAGGCGGAGAGCTCCTCCACGGAGAGCTTGGGTCCTCCGGCGCTCTGCAGCTTGGCGAGCTTCGCCTTCTCGAGGTCGGCGAGGAAGTTCTTCTTGGCCTGTCCGCTCTTGTAGTTGCGGTACTGCTCGGGGTGCATGGCGAGCTCGTAGAGCTCTTCGTCGTCCTGTCCGCGGTCCCATCCGTTCTCCTCCATCTCCTTGATGAAGTCAGGCAGGGCGTTCTTCAGTAGCGTGTGCGGGTCGGCGTCGGTGAACTCGCGACCCTGCTTGGCAGCCAGTTCGCGGAGCTCGGGATCGATGGTGCCGGGGATCTTGCCGCTCTTGCCGAGGATCATGCCCCACATCGAGTCGTCCATCATCACGAAGCGGCCCTTGCCCTGTGCCATCGTGAGGAGGTTCATCAGGGCGATGTTCTTGACGTACTGCGAGAAGGGGGTGACGAGTGGGGGATAACCCACGCGCGGCCACACGTAGGCTACCTCGTCGAAGAGCTTCACGAGGATGTCGTCCGTCGATAGTTCAGGTTCGCCCTTGGCCTTCAGCGTGTTGTTGATGACGCCGTGGATGCCGGCCAGGTCGGCCATCATCGAGCCCATCATGCCGCCGGGCAGACCGCAGCCGAGGAGGAGCGACGACATGAGCTTGTTGCCCGGGTTGATGAAGTAGCCGAGCCAATCGTCGATGAACTCCTGTGTGAGGGCTCTCGCGCGCATGTACGCGTTCATATTTATCTCTTTCACCTCGAAGCCCTCGTTCTTGAGCATCGACTGCACGGAGATGATGTCCGGGTGCACCTTACCCCACGAGAGGGGCTCGATGGCGGTGTCGATGACGTCGGCGCCGTTGTTGCAGACCTCGAGGATGGAGGCCATCGAGAGGCCGGGGCCGCTGTGGCCGTGGTACTGGATGATGATGTCGGGGTGCTTCGTCTTGATGGCCTTGGTGAGGGCGCCCAGGAGTGCGGGCTGCCCGATGCCGGCCATGTCCTTCAGACAGATCTCCTCGGCACCGGCGGCGATGACCTGGTCGGCAATCTCGCTGTAGTACTCTACGGTGTGCACGGGCGAGGTGGTGATGCAGAGGGTGGCCTGCGGCGTCATGCCCGCCGCTTTCGCCCATTTCACCGAGGGAATGATGTTGCGGACGTCGTTGAGTCCGCAGAAGATGCGGGGAATATCCACGCCCTGGGCGTGCTTCACCTTGTACTGCAGCTCGCGGACATCGTCGGGCACGGGGTACATGCGCAGGGCGTTGAGGCCACGGTCGAGCATGTGTGTCTTGATGCCCACCTCATTGAAGGGCTTACAGAAAGCGCGCACGGCGGCGTTAGGGTTCTCGCCGGCGAGCAGGTTCACCTGTTCGAAGGCGCCGCCGTTGGTCTCTACACGGTCGAAGACCCCCATGTCGATGATGGCGGGTGCGATGCGTTCCAGCTGGTCCTTGCGGGGCTGGAACTTGCCTGAGCTCTGCCACATGTCGCGATAGACCAGGCTGAATTGGATTCTTTTCTTCATGGAAAAAGTTGAATGTTACGTTTTCGTGCGGCAAATATACGCAAAAAACTGCGTTCGGGAAGCATAAAAGAATAAATAAATCGGGAATGACGCTCACTTTTTTCCTGTGGGGGTGGTGATTCAGTCGTTGCCCAGGATGCGACGGGCACCGGCGAAGCGGCGCGTCCAGTAGGCATCGGTGGACGAGTCGATGCGTACGCCGCGCGATGTGCTGGCGTGGATGAAGGAGAAGGTGCCCTCGGAGGGATCCACATCCGTGACGATGCCGACGTGGTTGACCGTCCTGCCCTTCGTGCCGCCACGGCCGAAGAAGACGAGGTCGCCGGGCAGCATCTGGCTGATCTCCTGGATGGCAGCGCCCTGGCGGTGCTGCTCCTGCGAGGAGCGTTTCAGGCTGATGCCCAGACGCTCGAAGACGTAGCTCGTGAAACCGGAACAGTCGAAAGCCTTCGGGCCGCGGCTGCCGCGGCTGTAGCGCGCGCCGAGGTGGCGCTTGGCAGCCGTGATGAGGTCGGCGGCGATGGTCTTCGTGATGGGATCTGCGAAAGACGCTTCCTGCAGCGCGAGGGTAGGGGGCACCACCATCTCAGCCATCAGGTACTGCGCCGTCGCCTGACTGACAAGGGAGTCGGGCGCGCAGACAGCCACGCGATGCCTCCGGGGAGTCTTGGCGAATCCCAGGCTGCTCAGGCATAACAAGATGATGATGAATTTCTTCATATATCCCAAAAATCGCCGCAAAGGTACGTATAAAAGATGAAGGGGCGACTGACCGTTGACATTAAATGTGTATTTTTAACACTTTAATTGTCTTATGTCAATCGTCCCTTCATCAGGGATTTATCGTTTCAGGCGCCGTCGGTCGGCGCCCTCAGAGGGGCTCGTTTACTTGTTCAGCGTCCATGTGGCGCCGTCCTTGCCGTCCTTGATCTCGAAGCCGAGGGCGTTGAGGTCATTGCGAATCTTGTCGCTCGTGGCCCAGTCCTTGTTGGCCTTGGCGATGGCGCGCTGTTCGAGGAGCATATCCACGACGTGGCCGAAGGCTTCTTCGCGAAGCCCCTCTCTGCCTCCCCCCGTGGGGGGGAGTAAACCGAGGATGTCCTCAGCGAAGAGATGGATCGTCTCGCTCAGCTCTTTCAGATCCGCTTCAGAAATGCCCACAGCAACGGAGCCCTCCCCCCCACGGGGGGAGCGGGGAGAGGGGCCGGCTGTGAGGCGGTTGATGGTGCTTGCCGCCTCGAACAAATGGCTGATGACGGTGGGCGAGGCCAGGTCGTCGTTCATCGCGTCGTAGCACTTCTGGCGCAGCTCGCTGACGACCTTATGCGTCTCGGCGTCGCTCTCCTTAGTGGGCGTGATGCGCTTCAGGTCGGCGATGGCGTTCATGAGGCGTTGCAGACCCTTCTCGGCAGCCTGTAGGGCTTCGTTGGAGAAATCCACGGTGGAGCGGTAGTGGGCCTGGAGGATGAAGAAGCGGATGGTCATGGGCGAATAGGCCTGCGACAGCTTCTCGTGCTCACCCGTGAAGAACTCGCCCAGCGTGATGAAGTTACCCAGTGACTTGCCCATTTTCTGACCGCCGATGGTCACCATATTGCAGTGCATCCAGTAGTTGACGATGTCGGAGCCCTGCGAGGCCACGGCCTGCGCGATCTCACACTCGTGGTGCGGGAACACGAGGTCCATGCCGCCGCCGTGGATGTCGAAGTGCGAGCCCAGGTACTTGCGGCCCATCGCCGTGCACTCGCAGTGCCAGCCGGGGAAGCCGTCGCTCCAAGGCGACGGCCACCGCATGATATGTTCGGGTTGTGCGGCCTTCCAGAGGGCGAAATCCACCTGGTTGTGCTTCTCGCTCTGTCCGTCCAGCTCGCGGCTGTTGTTGATGACGTCCGTCAGGTTGCGGCCGGAGAGGCGGCCGTAGTGGTACTTCTCGTTGTATTTCTCCACGTCGAAATAGACGCTGCCCTGGCTCTCGTAGGCATAGCCGTTCTTGAGGATTTCCTTGACGAGCTCGATCTGCTCGATGATGTGCCCCGTGGCGTGCGGCTCTATCGAGGGCGGCAGGCAGTTGAGAGCGCGCATGGCGTCGTGGAAGCGGTTGGTGTAATATTGTGCCACCTCCATAGGCTCCAGCTGTTCCAGCCGTGCCTTCTTCGCTATCTTGTCCTCACCCTCATCGGCATCGTGCTCCAGATGCCCCACGTCGGTGATGTTGCGGACGTAGCGAACCTTGTAGCCGATGTGCTGCAGGTAGCGGAACAGGAGGTCGAAGGTGATGGCCGGCCGGGCATGACCCAGATGGGCGTCGCCATAAACCGTAGGGCCGCAGACGTACATACCTACGCGGCCCTCGACAACGGGTTTGAACAGGACCTTTGTCCTACTCAACGTGTTATATATTAATAAATTTTGCTTGCTCATACTATTTCTTATTTATCATTTCTTATTTCTTATTTATCATTTATCATTTGCATCATTTGCTCGTCCTCTTCCATCCTCTTCGATAATGGAAAGAAGACGATTTGTTGCTTCTTCCTCCGGAATATTCTTTTCCACGCACTCCTTGCCGCGGTAGAGGCTGACCTTGCCGCGGGCGGCGCCGACGTAGCCGTAGTCGGCATCGGCCATCTCGCCCGGGCCGTTCACGATGCAGCCCATGATGCCGATCTTCAGACCCGTCAGGTGACTGGTGGCAGCCTTGATGTGCTGGATGGTGGCGGGCAGGTCATAGAGCGTGCGGCCGCAGCCGGGACAGGAGATGTACTCCGTCTTCGTCTGGCGCACACGGGCGGCCTGCAACAGGTTATAGGCCACGGGGATCTCGTTCTCGGGCGGCTCGCTGAGGCTGACGCGGATCGTGTCGCCGATGCCGTCGATGAGCAGGGCACCGATGCCCACGGCGCTCTTCAGGCGCCCGTCCTCGCCCTCGCCGGCCTCCGTCACGCCGAGGTGCAGCGGGAACGTCATGCCCTCGGCATCCATCGCCTGGCACAGCAGGCGCACGCTCTCCACCATCACCACCGTGTTCGAGGCCTTGATCGAGACGACGACATTCATAAAATGTTCGCGCACGCACACGCGCAGGAACTCCATGCACGACTCCACGATGCCCGCCGGTGTGTCGCCGTAGCGCGACATGATGCGGTCCGAGAGCGAGCCGTGGTTCACGCCGATGCGCACCGCCGTGCCGTGCTCGCGGCAGATGTTCAGGAAGGGGATGAGGCGCTCCTCGATCTTGCGGAGCTCCGCGGCATACTCCTCGTCGGTGTATTCCAGCTGCTTGAACTGGCGGGCGGCATCCACGTAGTTGCCCGGGTTGATGCGCACCTTCTCGCAGTAGCGCGCCGCCACGTCGGCTACGGCGGGGTTGAAATGCACGTCGGCCACGAGGGGCACCGTGCACCCTGCCGCGCGCACCCGCTCGCGGATCACCCTCATGTTCTCCGCCTCGCGCACGCCCTGCGTGGTCAGACGGACGAGCTCGCCGCCCGCCGCCGCGATGGCCAGGATCTGGCGCACGCAGCCCTCGGTGTCCATCGTAGAGGTCGTGCACATCGACTGCACCCGCACCGGGTTGTCGCCCCCGATGCCGATGGTGCCCACGCGCACCTCTTGAGTCTTGCGTCGTTTCATTGTCGTCGTAATTTGGGTGCAAAGGTACAACTTTTTTCTGGTTCCCCAATTTTTCTCCTCATTTTATGCATCACCCCGTGAAAATGTGCATCCGCCGTTGCATGATGTAAAGTCCTTCATCCACGGGCCGCAAGTCCCGCCGCGTAAGTTTTTATCACGCGTGATAAACAGTTTTATCACCCATGATAAACGATTTTATCACGCGTGATAAAAAACATAGGAATCCTGAAGAACATCCTGCAGGTGTCCTGAAGAACATCCTGCAGTTGCCGTTGGTGAAGGTGAAACGCATATTGTGTAAAACCCCGAATTTAGGCCATAACCTACACCTTTTGAGCCTACCTACACCCGAATCTACACCCCATAACTCGATGATTTACAACATGCTTACTCAAAAGGTGTAGGAAGTGTAGGTAAATTCTGTCAATCTTCTCGCCGGCTTTGGGACAGAAGTTCGTGGGGTTATGCCACGAACTGGCTCCGGGAGGAAATTAAATGTTAAAAAAGTAGAGAAAGTACATATATGTGGAACTATTTATATACTTTTGCAGTCGGAAAGTTTATTTGACTGCCATTTGACTGGAGGGGCGAAAAAGTCTGGAGAATGTTGTGCAGACGGCAGTTTCTTATTTGACTGACATTTGACATATCGTGATAATATGAAGCAACAGGAACTGATAGAACTACTGAAATACCTAATCTCGCTGCCCAAGGAGAACGAGTGGGTGGAGTTCAAGGTGGACAACGAAGATCCGATGATGATTGGGGAACGATTGTCTGCCTTGGCAGATAGTGCGTGCTTGGAGGATGAGCCTTTCGGGTATCTGGTGTATGGCGTGGTGGACGAGACGCACGAGGTGGTGGGGACAAAATTCAGGGCCAAGATAGCAAAAAAAGGGAACGAGGATCTGGAGATGTGGCTGCTGAACAGGCTGAACCCGAGGATAGACCTGCAGGTGTACGAGTTTGACTACGAGGAAGGGAAGCACATCTCGCTGTTTAAGATTCCTGCTGCGGTGGACCGTCCGGTGAAGTTTCTGAACGTGGCTTATGTGCGGATCAACTCGTGCACGAGGAAGCTGATGGACTATCCGGAGAAGGAGGCGAAGATATGGCGGAACGTGCCCAAGGCGAAGTTCGAGGCGGGCATCGCGATGCGGGAGCTGAGGAGCGAGGAGGTGTTCTCGTACTTGTCAGCGCAGGACTTCTTCGACCTGCTGGATATTCCTTTACCATCGACTAGAGACGCGATGCTGGAGAAGTTCGAGAGCGAGGCGGTGATTGTGCGGAGCGGTGCGATGTGGGATATCACGAATCTGGGGGCGATGCTGTTTGCGAAGGACTTGAGTCAGTTCGGACCGCTGAAGCGAAAGATGATCAGGATTATTACGTACAAGGGCACGAACAGGCTGGACACGTTGAAGGACGAGTTTTTCGCGAAGGGCTATGCGCTGTCGTTCGAGGATGCAATTAAGTGGATTGACAGTCAGACTCCGACGCCTGAGCGTATCGGCCCTGCACGACGGAATACGGAGCGGACGTATCCGGTGAAGTCGATTAGGGAGCTGTTCGGGAACATCGTGGTGCACCAGAATTTCGAGGAGGAAGGTTTCCCGACGGTGGAGATTTTTGAGGACCGGATAGAGTTCTCTAATCCGGGGACGCCACTGATAAGTGTGGACAGGTTTATTGATGAGTATAAGTCGCGGAACGACGTGCTGACGGACATCATGCGACGGATGGGTTTCTGCGAGGAGAAGGGAAGTGGTATGGACAAGGCGGTGATGTCGAACGAGAGTTTTGTACTGCCTGCGATTGAGATCCGGGTGCAGGAGAACCGTACGGTGGTGATTCTGTTTGCGCGGAAGACGTGGGCGGAGACGAACCGCAGTGAGCGGCTGCTGGCGTGCTATCAGCATGCATGTATCAAGTATGTGAACCATCAGGTGATGTCGAACCAGAGCCTGCGGGAGCGGTTCAACATCGAGGAACAGAACGCGGCGATGGTGTCGCGGGTGATTCGGGACGCGATTGACGAGGGCCTGGTGAGGGAAGAGAATCCAGACAATGCGTCGCGGAAGTTCAAGCGGTATATTCCGTATTGGGCATAGGATAGTTGGTTCAGACGACGCGCCAGCCCTGTAGCTGGTTGAAAGTTTACGTTTGTCCGCTGCAACGAAAATGTCCCGCGCTTCGCAGCGCAGGACATTCTAAACAATTATAACTAACAGCCAGGAGCCAAGCCCCTGGTGCGGGGTAAAGCTGCCCGCGGCGCTCCGCCGCCGGGCAGCTATCTCGATGACAGGGATTACTCATCCCAGATGTTCCAGTCGCTGGACTTGGTGTCGGAAGCGCCGCCTCCGAAATCGCCTTCACCTTTCTCGACACCATCAAGGCCGGTTACACTTCCTACGGAATTCTGCATGAGGTGACTTTCCAGCGTGATGGGCGTCACTTGCAGTACGGGCTCTATATATGCTTTCTTTTCCATTGTTGTCTGATACGTTTAATAATTTATGTTTAATTCATGATTTAATTTATGGTCAATTCATGTAGAATAAAACTACACGTATCAAGGTTTGTCATGTCTCTTTCTTACATGAATTAACCACGAATTACGCCATCAATTTTTCACGAATTCTTGATTACTTTACTAGAACCTTATGGCCGTTGATGATATTCACACCCTTCTGTGCCTTGTTGAGGCGCTGGCCAGCGAGGTTGTAGATGACGGCACTCTCTTGTGGTGCAGCTTCAATGCTCTCGATGGCCGTGGGCAGGTCATCCACGAAGAACGTGAGAGCCTTGGCTGGAGCATCCTGTGCAATCTGGATGTATGCGCGGTAGGGATTGATGGTTGCACCAGCCTCGCCCACAGAATAGATCTTGTTGCTGCTCAGCACGTAGTTCTTTTCTGCATTGGTGATATCCTTTGCGGTGTAAGCACCTTTCAGCGATGCCTCGCTCTTCACGGCATCCGTAACAGCGGCAGCAGCCACAGCCACGTCGCTCAGCGTAATCTCTGACTTAGCAGAAGAAGAGCGCATCAGGAACGGTACGTTTGCCGTGCTGGCATCAACGGAAGTGAAGCCCAGGGCTCCCGTCTCAGCATCATAGCTGTCGAGCACTGCAATCTTATCCACGCCGCTCACAGCGAACGGATAGACTGCAGTTGCCCAGCGGTTAGCGGTCAGAGAGCGGGTAATCTTCACAGAGGGATAGGTGCCGGGGGCATACTTCGCCATAGCGGCATCGTCGGCAAACTCGAGGTACTGGTTGGTGGCCTTCTTCAGCTCAACATCAGTGAACACGATGTTATTGGGGCTACTGATAGAGAAGATATAGTTGCCAGCTTCGCCAGTTACAAAGAGAATCTCCATAGAAGTCAGACCGGCAGTATTTGTGGCATTGCCTTTAATATCCTTGTCAGCCTTACCCAGACTGATTGAAGCCATTCCGTCGGAACTCTTCAGTACAGAAACATTGATGTTACCTCGTGTCTCGTTGTTCCAGCCTGCAACTTTCAAGCTCAACTTGTAAATGGTGTTAGCCTTCAGAGGTATTTCGTAGCCTTCATCGTTACCATAGGTTGCACCACCAGACCATGCGAAGAGAGCTGTCTTATCAGTAGCGTCAGCAAGACCGGGGAACGTGGCCTCTGTCTTCAGAATCTGACGGATATTGTCACCTGACGTCCAACCTGGGATCTTGGTGCCGTTTGTACTGGTCTCCTGGACTTCTCTCGTTGAGAAGGTGCCATCGTAGAAGGCGTTCAGCTCTTCATCATTGACATCCCAAACAATAGCCTCAAGTGCATCCTTCGTGCCATTGATCGCGGGCTTGGTCGTGGAGTTGGCGTAGGCGTTCTTGGCAGCATTCAAAGCTGCTATTCCTGCCACATTATTGTAAGGTGCATATTCGCCTGCTTCGAAACCAATCTTAGCCTCTACGGTATTGATGGCAGCAAGCAATGCGGCCTTCTCCTCTGCGGTAGCCTCTGCGGCAGCCTGCTTGGTATATTTCACATCGCGGAACATAATCCAGCTGGCATCGGTGCTTGCGGCTGCAATCTTGATGGTCAGGTTACCGCTTCCATCTGCCTCGCCCGTAGCTTCGAAGGAGCCTTCGAAGAAACGTGTTTCCTCAACGCGGGTGCCCGTGCAGTTCGTGGCATCGCCTTCACCCACTTGCAGAGTTACACCAGTGGGAGCAGTTGTAGCATCTTCGCCGTATGCGGTTGTGTTCTTTGCCATCGAGATGAAAGCAGATACCTTGTAGGTCTCATAGGGCTCAACGGCAACCGTGGCAGTCATCACCTTGTCGGCAAGGCCACTGGCATTATCGCCCCAGTATTCTATTGCAGGAACAACGAGGTTGGGATTACCAGAATCGCCAGTCGTTGACCAAGAGTTCACGTGGTAGCTATCCCAGTTGCGAGCAGCCACATCCCATGCGCTGATAAGGAAGTCATCCACGCTGGCAGTGGAGCGCCAGCCATTACCCAGCGTACTGGTGGCAAACGTTGTGGCCTCGCTGTCCGTCCAGGAGTTGTCGGCATACTTGCTTTCAGCAGCAGTGACAGCCGCGGAGAAAGTCGAATATGCCTCTGTCGTATAGACATTGGTCTTACTCATGATGTCGTTGGCCTTGTCAATGGCAGCCTTACCAGTCGTGTAAGCATTCTTGCTGGCGGTGGCATTATTAATAGCTGTGCGTAGAGCGTTGTAAGTTGCTACAGTGTTTGCAGCCTCAAAGGCATCCTTGGCGGAAGCCTGAGCGGAAGCAACGTCTGCATTCATCTTGCCATCAACGATTTCAGCGAGAATCGCAGTGGCCTCGGCAGAGGTAACAAAATTACCCTTATAGTAGAGGTGGAAGTCGTCGGCACCGGCCCATTTGTTACTACCACATTCTGCATAGAAACCAAGACGAACGGCATCAGTGTTTGTCTTCTCAAAGGGAACTTCTGTCCAACTCCAGCCATTATCTAAAGTACCACCGCTATTACCATCTTTATTGATGTTTGTGCTAGCAAGATTGGTGCCATTTTGGCTAACGTAGATATTAGCTGTGCCAAGCCCAGAGATACCGCGAGTTGCAGCGGTTACCAGATAGCGACCTGCGGGCAGATCCGAAATTTCTTGATACGCATTAATGTTTGCATTATACCTGTCAAAGTAGGTGTTATCGGGTGCGCCAGTATATTGCTGTCCAGAATTGGTATTTCCGCCTGTCCAACCATCGGTGTTTGTCACAGCAGCATTGCTAATCTTGAACGTATAGTCAAACACATGATCCTCTGTGGGCTGTGCGCCGCTTGTAACGTATGTCTGGCGAGCTGACTCCAGCGTGTTGTAATCACTCGTCAGATCTTCTGCTGTCGTACGGGTTTCTATGTTAGTTGTAGCCATGCTGATAGCAGCCTCTATGTCGGTCTTTGTTCCTGTGGAATTGGTCTTCTCTGAAGTAACAAAAGTGATATGTGCTTTGACCTTAGCATATGCCTCTTTCGTCGCATTCGCATTCTCAATAGCAGTCTCCAGTGTACTTACAGCAGCCTCTAAAATAGTCTTTGTCTCAGGCGTAACAACTAAATCATCTAATGTACCTTGCAAAGAGGTCTTTACCGCTGTTGGAACTTCATCTCCATCGATAATAGCCTGCACGTCATCTTGTAAGTCGGAGATGTGGTTTTTCAGCGTAGAAGGGTCAAAGCCGAAATAACTCAGCGTCCAGTTGTCGCAAGCTATCCAGTTGGCATAGGTACCCAGAGATGTGCCACCATCTGTAGAACCAACACCCTTGAATCCCAGAGTTAAGCTTCCATTCTCGACTTTAACCGTTGTAGTCTTGTATTCTGCACCATCACCATCAAATGCGCCATTCTTTGTGTTTGCCCAAGCTTTTCCAGAGTTTTCACCAGAAGTTCCATAAAGCCATACACCCTTTTCATCATCGATATAATAGGGACCACCATGCTTCTTATTTGAGTAAGCCGTATTATTTGCTGAGAACGTTTCAGCAGAGCCCTGCATCACAGCAATGATGGCTGCTTTTATCGTGTATTCACCATTAGGAAGGCTTGAAAGGGTTTGGTAAACATCAAAGTTCTTCTGATTATATCCGCCATTCCAGCCGTTACGCCACTTCTCCAGGAACCCACCAGTAAAATTGGCTTGAGAAGAGGTTTGGCGTTGATATGCGTTGCCGTCACCACCTGTTGTTGTCCAACCACTAATATCGCTATCAAAATTGGGATTCGTAATTAGTGACGTGACATCCTGCGAGTTGGCATCCTTAAATGAATGCATTGCTTCTTCCAATGCTACAATGGCTGCATTCTTGTCAGATATAGTTTCCTTACCTGTAGCTGCATTAATAGCAGCACTTAAATCGTCTAAACCATTCTCAACCCAATCCTCATTATCATCGTATAGTGATTGTGCAGTGGTTAGAATCGTGCTATAATACGACGAACCGTCATAGGTCAACGTAAAGTCGTCAATACCAAATTTAAAGTTATCAGCGGTACGTGATGCAGTAACCTCTATCGTCGCATAGGGAGTCGAGGCGGTTACAGTAAAGTTGATTGTATAATTTGTCCAATCTGTATCAAGATTGCTGCCAACAGTAATACTCTGAGATTGTCCTGCTACAGACACAGAGGCTGTACCACCTGTTGCACCACTTGTGCTCGAGTATGCTGTAGCATAGAAAGACAATGTATAGGAACCAGGACGCAAATTTGACAACGTTTGGCGAAGATTTAA
Organism: Bacteroidaceae bacterium; assembly: GCA_017470425.1. Lineage (GTDB taxonomy): Bacteria > Bacteroidota > Bacteroidia > Bacteroidales > Bacteroidaceae > Physcousia. The sequence continues at coordinate 74,366 of JAFUYT010000032.1, forward strand.
CGTAGCATTTGCCCAGCGCATACGTGTGAAATATGCCTTTTCTCCTCCATGGGCTGACCATGTTTTGTTATCTTGCGTCATAGAACCAACGTATGTCATACCATTTTGGTCATTGGTTGCAGATTGCGTCCATTCTACACTCCAGCCATTGGGCTTTTCAACGCCACGGTCAGAATTGATATTAAGGAAGCGTTGGTACTCCCCTTCAAATCCGGCATTCGTCAGGTACGTGCTCGTCACATCCGTCTGTCCCCATAAGTTACCCCCCCCAATCACAAGACTGGCAAGGGCCATGAGTAATTTTCGTTTCATTTTCGTTGAATAAGTTATAATGATTAGTATGATGTCTTGAAAAGGGATGGACCTGTGTGCGTGAGGTACGCACACAGGCCCAAAAAGATTTGTGATTACCAGATGTCCCAGTCGTTGGATTTGGTGTCTGAGTCCATTCCACCTTCGGATTTTCCTCCGTAGTTCACGTCTGTTACATCACCGCTGGTATGTGCTGAAGCATCTAATAGCTGCTCACGGGTATTGAGCACCAGCATTTGTGTACTGGGATTGATATATGTCTTTTTCATAATGCGAGTCTATTTATTCTCTTTTCTTTATTTAATAATTACTTTCTTCCCGTTCACGATGTTCACGCCCCTCTGAGCCTTGCTCATACGTTGACCGGCGAGGTTGTAGATGATAGATTCCTCAGCGACATGGCTATTTATTTCGCTGATATTTGTGGTTAGACCATCAATTATCAGGTTTGCTTTCACGGGTGCAACAGTTTTCTTCTGGAAATATGCACGGAAGGGCTTAGCAGAGTCTGTGCCATCGGACTCGAAGATTTTCTGAATACCTCCCTGAGTAGCCATGAAGTAGTCGCCATTAGCGAATGTGGTGTTGTCATAGACACCCACATAATCGAAGTTGGTACCAGTTACGGCAACGGCACTTGTGGGAGCCTCGATGCTTACGCCCTCGATAACTTTCTGCGTTGAAGCAACGGTGGCCTTCACCAAGACAGGGACATTGGCTGTGATTGCACCAGAACTAATCGTAGTGAACGTCAAGTCAGCAGAATTTACGTCAGCAGAATTCTCGCTATATCCATATACAACAGACCCTGCTCCAAAGATGGACTGGACTTGAACGGCTGTGAGGTCGAAGGGAACGACAACGGTATTGTAACCTGCCTTGATGGTACGCTTCCAAGTTACTGTAGCCAACTCGCCATCATTGTCGGAAATCTCGTCAGCCATGTTCGAAGCCTCATCTAGGGTTGTCTTCGTGGTCTTATCCTCGTCAGAAAGGAGTTCGGCATCTGCAAGGGATACCCACTGGTATTTCTGTGCAGCAGCGGCAGAAATAGTCAGCGTCACGTCTCCTGCCTCGCTGACAGTGAAGGGCAGGAAGCGCCACTGCCAACCGGCACCCTTGTTGTCCTCTGTGCTCGCACCTGCACTCTTGCGGAAGGTGTCGCTGTCGCTCCAGCTGGCGTCACCACTGGTGGTAATACCACGTGTGTTATTGAATGCCGTAGGAAGGCCGACGGTATTAGCGGTAGCAGAAGAGGCAATGGAGCCTGTGATGCCTGCGGAGCCACGAGCAGCCAATTTCAGCACATAGTTGCCAGCGGGAAGATTGTTGGCAATTTTCTGATACTGTACCGTCCAAGCATCAGAGTCCCAACCAGCGGAAGCCTGCTCATAGTAGGTACGAGTGGTGTTACTCCAGTGCTCGCTGCTCAGAGTTTGAGCGGTTGCAGCATTGCCATTCACGGTAGCAGTGGGCGTCCAAGTGCTGAAGTCGCCAATCTTGGATGTTAGGGAGTAGATGTAATTTGTTGCCACGTAGTCGGCGGTTGCTACGCGGATGGCGGGTTCGTCGGTTGTTGCCTTCGAAGCAGCCTCAGCAGCGGTGTTAGGTGATGTAATGCCTGCACCAGTATAAATGCTGGTAGCTAAGAGGTCTGCCTCTGCCTTTGCGGTTGTCACACCTGCGCGGCTGTTGGCATACGTGTTCCAACTGGCAACGCCATTCTTAAAGGTAGTGGTCAGCGAAGTCAGGTTGGATGTTGCTGTCTCAAACTTCTCCTGCGATTCCTCTGTTTCTACTACGGATGTAGGATAAGTGGTCGTGACTGCTGTGCTCAGATTACTGCGGTCTGTTCCTGCAACATTGGTATAGGTTGCATCTGAGAGAGCATCAGTAGCAGCTTCTAAAGCGTTCTCATACTCCTCACGATATACCGCCAACGCATCATCGCCAAAGAATTTTATCTTGAAGTCACGGAAGATGGTCCACTTGTCGGTGGCTGTATCTTCGTTCTTGAAGCCAATCCTTACGTCAGTCGGCTCATCTAAAGTAATCTTGATGGAATTCAAATACAAACCTGCGTTGAAGGAAGCTTCAGCTTGAGCTGTATTATTTTCACCGTTAGAAATAGGCAATACTTGAACCGTCTCGCTGTTCGCATAGAGATATGTATTATATGTTCCTGCACGGTGGAATGCGCTTACCTCAATGTTATAGTTACCTGAGGGGAGTTCAGGAGCTATCTGATAGAAATCAAAGTTTGCTTGGTAGAATTCAGAACAGTTATTTGCATATTTGGGATAAGAAGGATTGGTATTTGTGGCAATCGTCCATAAAGTCAAATCGCCACTATTGCGCATAGAAGCATTGTAGAGCATGGCATCTGTGAGGTCGAGGTATTGTCCTTTAATCAGAGAAATATTGCCTGCAAAGGTGGAGCCTGCTGTACGCAATTCTGTGATGGCGGCATTTACGCTCTCTATTGTAGTGGCAGCATTCAGGGAAACTTCCGCTGCGGCAACATCGCTATCAAGCGTGCTGAAGGAAGAATCCCCCTCTCTGTCAGTGAACTTAGTCGTCTGCGATTTTAATGCAAGGACATTGGTCTTCACATCCATAAAGCGATTATACACTACACGTATTGCTTCTGCGTTTGCAATAGCATCATTCAGCGCATTAATGGCATCAGTATATTGTTTTGACTTAGTATATTCTGCGCTCTCTTTTTCTGAAGCTAAAGCAGTTAATGCAGACTTCACTGCTGTGGGAAGATCACTCAGTTCAGCCTCTGTGCGAGTATTAGATACTGCTGTCGCTAACAATGGCGCATACGGTGAGAGATCTATTCCATAGAACTTCACCACAAAGTTGTCGGCACATATCCAGTTAGCTGTGGTGCTTACTGTTTTCAAACCGAAAGTTACATCCACATCGCCAGGGCTGAGGAATTCTGTATCAAAATGCTTGGATACACCATTGCCAGTAGAAAGAGCTGCAGTATAGTCCACGCCACTAGCTGTAATGTAGAGTAATGCACCCGTTGTTTCTGCAGAAGCATTACCCTGATTAACGGCAATAGCATCTGCCTCTAAGACGTACTTCCCTTCCGGTAGCCCAGATACAATTTGATACAGTTGGCCATCGCCAAGAGCAGTGTTACCGCTCCTCCATGCTTCTATGAAGTTGCTTATCTTGACATTCTCATCTTCGTCTTTGTATTTATTATTGTTTTGGAAACCAATATTTGTTGCTGTCTCTCCTTTAACAAATGTACATGTCCATCCGTCAATGTTGCTGCTCTCGAAGTCTGTGTTCTCCAAATAAATTCTTGTGATGTCGAAGTATTTGCCACTATTGACAGCTACGGAATTAAGGAATGTGGAAGCCGCATCTTTTAGCGTAGCAATAGCGACTTTTTCAGAGTCCACGGTTGTTGCAGCCTCGATGGCGGCATCTGCTGCTGCCACATCCACTGTCGCAGAACCTGTAAAGATGGTCGCATCGTCATCAAGAGCTATTACATAAGGACGAATCGCATAATACTTAGCATAAAGAGCGGAAAGGCTGCTCACTTGTTCTTTTGCTGTACCCAAAGCGTCATCTACGGCTTTTGTAGCTGCTGCATATTCTGCAATTGTCGAATAGTCTGTATTCTTTGCAGAAACTACACTTTGAAGATTGCTCTTCACAGCAGCAGGAACGCCTGTAATTGTAGCAGCATAAGCAGTAGCTGCGTCAACCGCACTCTTCAAAGTTGCCTTAGAAACGGTGAAGCTTGCATCTGTCGCACCATAGTATTTCAATACAAAGTTGTCGAAGATACACCATAATGCTGTGTTTGCTTCATTTCGGGCACCAACCGTCAGTTTCCCGCCTGAAACAATCACTTTCAATTCATCCACCGTGTAAGAGCCTGCCGTGAAAGAACTTGACGCATCGCTCATATTGCCTTCCGACCCAGATTTTACGGGGAAGGTTTTCTGCGACGAATTCGGATATTGAATAAAGAAATAAGGCAGGTTGGTTGCATCGCTGCCATCTTGGCGATAGAAACCTTGCGCAGTAAGGCCATATACACCATCGGGAACTGTCAAGGCACTTGTCTGTGACAGATAGAATGTGCTATGATAGGATTCTGCACAGTTGTTCGTGTTGTTACCTCCGGAAAGATTCTTGTTGCTGGCTTCCATTGTCCAAGAAGCTGCCACACGCTGGTCGTTACGTCCGAAGTTTGCACCTGAAAGAAGGAATGTAGCATTGATCGGATTTTCTGCTGTAGCATTTGCCAATGCTGCAATGCGGTCTGCCTTTGTTACCAATTTCCAGTAGGTGGAAGTGGTGCGACCAGCAGGGTCACCGACCATTTCAACATCATCCAAGGTCGCATTTGCCATGATATATTGGCCGTTGAAGATGATTTGATAGACATTTGTTTCACCATCTACGGCACGGAAGGTCCAGTTTGTTGCTGTGCCATCACACCATGTGGATGAGTTGAGGTAATGCTCATTCTCGCCATTGCTGATTTGGGTCTCAATGGTATATACCCCATCACTTATTCGTGCTAATGTGACATCAAATTCTGACGTGGTTGTCAGGTAAGCATTGGTTCCCCAACCAGCATTTGGATCACCAACATTCAGGAACTTGTCAGCACCCACATTATACAGGTAAAACGTACCTGCTGCAACGGCATTACCTGTCCACGTCTGTGCCCACGCTCCAGCCGCGCACAATAATGCCACGGCCATTGATAGTAGTTTTCGTTTCATTTGTTGTTAGTTATTTGTTAGTATTGATGTTAACCTCGGTTCAGTCAATGGGAGCCGGTGCTAACTTAACGCCATAAGAAAAGCGCAGACCCACCATATCTCTGCCAGGCCTACCACAGCCACATACACTTATGGGAAAGTCCACGCTCAAAGCGTGTGTTCCAATAGTGTATGTCATTGCTCGTAAATAACTCTTTTCGAGGTGGTAGTTCGGCAGAGAATTTGAGCAAATAAAACGAGTGCAAGGTGCCCAGTATGGGCAAAATGCGGGGCAAAAGTATGGATTATCTATGAAAGCGCAAAGGAAATTCGGTACTTTTTCGTTTTCTGCCGCAAAAATCACTACCTTTGCGCCCGAAATCCTATCATCCGATGAGACAGTATCTTGATTTGCTACAGCGCATCCTCGACGAGGGAGCGGTGAAGACGGATCGCACGGGGACGGGCACGAAGAGTGTGTTCGGGCACCAGATGCGGTTCCACATGGCCGACGGCTTCCCGCTGCTGACCACGAAGAAGCTGCACCTGCGCAGCATCATCCACGAACTGCTGTGGTTCCTGCGCGGCGACACGAACATCCAGTACCTGCACGACAACCGCGTGACCATCTGGGACGAGTGGGCCGACGAGAACGGCGACCTCGGACCGGTCTATGGGCATCAGTGGCGCTCGTGGCCTGACTACGACGGCGGCACGATCGACCAGATCGCGAACGTGATCGAGATGATCAAGCATCACCCCGACTCGCGACGGATGCTGGTGTCGGCATGGAACGTGGCGGAGGTGGATCAGATGGCGCTTCCGCCCTGCCACTGTCTGTTCCAGTTCTATGTGGCCGACGGGCGGCTGAGCCTGCAGCTCTACCAGCGGTCGGCAGACACGTTTCTGGGCGTGCCGTTCAACATCGCGAGCTACGCGCTGCTGCTGCAGATGATGGCGCAGGTGACGGGGCTCGAAGCGGGTGATTTCGTTCACACCACGGGCGACACGCATCTCTACCTGAACCATATCGAACAGGCGCAGCTGCAGCTGACGCGTGAGCCGCGACCTCTGCCCCGCATGGTGCTGAACCCCGACGTGAAGGATCTCTTTGCCTTCCGCTACGAGGACTTCCAGTTGGAGGGCTATGACCCGCATCCACATATTAAAGCGGAGGTGGCGGTATGATTTCCATGATAGCAGCTGTGGCACGGAACGGTGCCATAGGATTCGAGAACAAGTTATTATATTGGCTGCCGAACGACTTGAAGCGGTTCAAGGCGCTGACGACGGGGCACACCATCGTGATGGGGCGCCGGACGTTTGAGTCGCTGCCGAAGGGGGCGCTGCCGAACCGGCGGAACGTGGTGCTGACGCGCAACACGTCCTTTGCGGCAGAGAACACCGAGGTGTTCCCCTCGCTCGAAGCGGCGCTGGCGAGCTGCCTGCCCGACGAGGAGGTGTTCGTCATCGGAGGCGCCAGCGTCTATGCCGAGGCGTTGCCGGTGGCTGACCGGCTCTGCCTGACGCTCGTGGAGGACACCCCCGCCCGCGCCGATGCCTTCTTCCCCTGGCTGAACCCTGCGGAGTGGCGCGTGGAGCACGAGGAGCACCACGGCACCGACGACCGCCACGCCTTCCCCTATACCTTTATAGATTACGTGCGCGCGCGATAGAGCACGGTGTTGGATAAAACAGAAACGAGGCTGTGTCAAAATGAAAGACACAGCCTCGTGGCTTCTTCAGTGAAGGTTGTTGTTTGCTTCGCTGCGTGACTTATGCGGCCACGGCACTGCCTGCCATATAGACGAGGGCTACGGAGACGATGGCGTAGAGCTCGGGGAAGACGGCGAGGACGAGGGTGTTACCGAAGAGGTAGCTGTGCCCCTGGGCGATACCGGCGATACCGTTGGCGCAGACCTGACCCTGGCGGATGCCGGAGAAGAGGCAGGCCAGACCGCAGGCCAGACCGGCACCGAAGACGGTGGCTGCCTGGATGGCGGTGGTGGCGGGGGTCAGCAGGTTAAACATGTTCTGGCACATGTAGAAGCCTGCAAAGCCGTACAGACCCTGGGTGCCGGGGAGAGCGGTGAGCACGAGGGCATTACCGAAAATCTTGCTGTCTTTCTTCAGACCGCCGATGGCTGCGTTGCCGGCGATGGTCACTCCGTAGGCGCTGCCGATGCCGGCGAGGCCTACCATGATTGCGATGCCCAGATAGGCAATGAGGAGGTTAAGTTCCATAATGTTTGTTTTTGAAATTATTGTTGAATGATTTTTACTTGAATGGATTGTAGGCTGTGCCACCACCTTCGTAGCCGGCGTTCTTGAAGAACTCGACGAAGGTCAGTCGCATGGGATGTACGAAGGCTCCGAGGACGTTCATGAACATGTTCAGGGCGTGGCCGATGCAGAAGATGAGGACTACGACGATGGGGCCGAGGATGGCATTGTCGGGGGCCAGACCTGTGGCGAGGCTGTCGAAGACGGTGGCCAGGATGCCTCCGGAGAGTCCGAGGGCGAAGAGGCGCACGTAGGAGAGCATGTCGCCAAGCATGCCAGTGGCGGTATTGTAGGCATCCCAAAGGCCAGAGCCGACGTTGATAAGCATGCCGGTGACGGGGTTCTTCCGATAGCGGTCGGGGCTATTGTAGCAGAAGGCGAACAGCAGGCCGGCATAGGTGAACCACTGGGCTATGGCAGCGTAGTCGGGCAGGAACAGGGTGGCCGCAAGGGAGAGGATGACGAGCATCCATCCGATGGTGGCCAGGGAGTAGCGAAAGCCGAACTGGATGGTCTGGTTGTAGGCCTTGAGGCACATACCGAAGATGATCTGGATGAAGCCGAGGATGAGCGAGAGGTTGAACATCTGACTGTTCTCGAGCGCCACGACATTGCCTATTTTATTGAAGAAGGGCACGCCCAAATCATAGAGGTTGAAGCCGAAGAAGGCGCCGGAGAGCAGGCCGCAGAAGAAGGCTGAGATGCCCATGGTCAGCAGCAGGTTCATAGCGGCGCTCATGCCCTTGCCCATATCCTTGACGAAGAACTTGGCCGCGAGGACTGCCAGCACGATGAAGAGACCATAGCCGGAGTCGCCCAGACAGAGTCCGAAGAAGAGGATGTAGAAGGGTGCGAAGAAGGGCGTAAGGTCGAGCTCATTGTACTTGGGCAGCATGTAGAGCTCCGTGATCATCTCGAAGAGGCGGAAGAAGCGGTTGTTCTTCAGGCAGACAGGGACATCGTCGCCGGGCTGCGGGTCGCTGATCTCGAACCACGCGGAGCTGTCGGCGAAGGCCTTCTGTATGTCTGCTTCTTTGGCTGCGGGAACCCATCCGCGGAGGACGCAGAGGTGGTCGTCGGCTGCGGTCTCGGTGGTGGTGCGCACGGTGTCGAAGTCCATGCGGCTCTGCAACTCGCGGCGATATTCTTCGAGGGCCGTGCCGCTCTCTGCGGCGAGGGCCTGCAAGCGTGCGACGGTGGCGGCGTGTGCGTCTTTGGCCTCTTCGAGCTCAGTGCGCCGCTTGGCAAGTGCGGCGTCGGGGAGAGTGACCTCTTTGGCGGCTGTCTGTAGCTGCCGGAGGGGGGCTTCACCCTCGGCCGTGGCGGGGAGGATGGCCACGAAGTGCGTGGTTCCCTTGGCCTCGCTCACAGCCTCCACGGCGTAGTTGGGTTCTATCTCCTTGCGGAAGACCTTTGTGGATGTCGTGAAGAAGTACATCCTGCATCCTGCGGCCTGCATCTGCTGGCTTACGTAGGCGGGGTCGAAGTCGCCCCACGGCGTGAGGGCTTCGACATCGGCCTGCAGCTGCTCGCGGCGTTCGGCGAGTGCGTCGAGCGTCTGGAAGTCTGCCTCTATGGCAGCCATTTTCTCCAGTACGTCATCGGGAGCAATCGCGGCGGTCTGCTGGTTCGCAGCCTTGGCTTTCTTATCCTTTGGCAGCTCGTCCTCGATGCGGGAGAGTATGGTGTCAATGCGTCGCAACTCAGCCATATCGGTTGCCACGGCAGTGTTCTGCGTGTCGGAGAGTGCTCCGCCCTCCACGTGCATGACGCCGATGTCCTGTAGGCGGTGGAGGAACTCATCGTAGTCCTTGTGATAGACAAGGAAGGTGAGTTTTTTCATTTTCTCTATCATGCGTTACCTCCTTTCTGGGTTCCGACGGGGAAACCGTCGGAGGCGAGGGGTTCTTCCTCTGTGGCCTTGCGCTTTTCCTGCAGGGACTTGAGGATCTTCTGGGATGACTTGGAGAGGTTCTCTTCGTCCTCCATGAATCGCTTGATCTTGCGCACCGCTTCCTGGAATCCCGGGATCTGAACCTTCTCGAAGAGGTTCACCTTCTGGGTGGTCTTGCGGCGGGCATGGTCGAGCAGGTCTTGCTTGGCGACGGCGAACTCGCGCTCGACGGCTGTCTTGGCGAGGCCATGAAGGAGGTTGATGCCGTCGAAGTACCATTTGGGGGCACTGAAGATGCCGAAGGGCCGTGCCTCGAGACGGATGTTCTTAAGAATCGGAACGCGCACGCCCGCGATCTTCCTGACGTCCATCTCCACGTCCTTGAGCTCCACCAGCGAGGCATCGAACTCGCCCCAGAGTGCGTACATGCGCTCGTAGCCGGCGATTTGCTCTTGCAGCTTCGCCTCTAACGCGGCCACCTCCTCCTTGCAGCGCGTCACCTCGAGGCGCAGCGCGGTCTCCTTGTTCTTGATGATAGGCAAGGTGCGCTGTCGCATCTTCAGCTGTTTCTCGATCTGCTGGAGCGATGTCTTGTTGTATTGAAACTTAATCATAAATCATAATTCTTAATTCATAATTCATAATTGGCTGTGCTATAATGCCCAAACGCCGGAACGGCGTAATAATTATGAATTATGAATTGTGCATTATGCATTAAACCCAATAGATGTCGGTGAATTCCTTCTTGATGTTAACCTCTTCGAGGCTGAAGTTTTCGCGGAAGAGCTGCCAGGTGACATCGAGCATCTCGGTGGTGTCCTTGTTGACATCGATGGCGAGGATGGCGGTTGCGTAGTCCTTCGCAAATTTCAGACAGCGGTTGTCGTAGTCGGTGAGGTCGAAACCGTTCTCGAGCTTGGTCTTGGCGTTGGCCGCGTCGGAGTACAGGCGGATGGCGGCGTTCATGACCTGCGAGTGGTCCTTGCGGGTCTTCTTTCCAGCCACGAGCTGCTTCAGACGGGACAGCGAACGGAAGGGATCGACGATGACCTTACCCACGTCGGAGTCGCGGCGGAGGTAGAGCTGACCCTCGGTGATGTAACCTGTGTTGTCAGGTACGGCGTGGGTGATGTCGCCGCCGGAGAGGGTGGTCACGGCGATGATGGTGATGCTGCCGCCACCGGCCTCCTCGGGGAACTGTACTGCCTTCTCGTAGATCTTCGCCAGGTCGGAGTAGAGGGAACCGGGCATGGAGTCCTTGGAGGGGATCTGGTCCATGCGGTTGGAGACGATGGCGAGGGAGTCGGCGTAGGAGGTCATGTCGGTGAGCAGGACGAGCACGGTCTCATGCTTCTCCACGGCGAAGTACTCGGCAGCTGTCAGTGCCATGTCGGGGACGAGCAGGCGCTCCACGGCGGGGTCCTCGGTGGTGTTCATGAATGAGATGATGCGGTCGAGGGCGCCGGCGTTGGAGAAGGTGTTCTTGAAGAAGTAGTAGTCGTCGTTGGTCATACCCATGCCACCGAGGATGATCTTATCGACCTTGGCGCGCAGGGCTACCATAGCCATGACCTCGTTGAAGGGCTGGTCGGGGTCGGCGAAGAAAGGAATCTTCTGACCGGAGACGAGGGTGTTGTTCAGGTCGATACCGGCGATACCCGTTGCGATGAGCTCGCTGGGCTGCTTGCGGCGCACGGGGTTCACGCTGGGTCCGCCGATCTCCACTTCCTTGCCTTCGATGGCTGGTCCGCCGTCGATAGGCTGTCCGTAGGCGTTGAAGAAGCGGCCGGCGAGCTGCTCGCTGACTTTCAGCGTAGGCGCCTTGCCGAGGAAGACGACTTCGGCGTTGGTGGGGATGCCACCCGTGCCTTCGAACACCTGGAGCGTCACGTCGTCGCCATTGATTTTCACCACCTGGGCCAACTTGCCGTTGATGGTGGCCAGCTCGTCGTAGCCCACGCCCGTCGCTTTCAGCGAGCAGGTGGCTTTCGTGATCTGGCTGATCTTAGTATAGATTTTTTGAAATGCAGTAGCCATATTATTCAATTCATAATTTTTAATTCATAAATCATAATTATACTCTCAAAGGTAATTCATATTCATCCTGCCAATTGTGCATTATGAATTATGAATTATGAATTGAGCAAGTCTCGGACTTGCTTTTTATAGTCATAGTACTGTTCGCTCTGGTAGGGCGAGTAGTTCATCTGCTTGCAGAGGTTGATGAGCTTGCGGAAGTATTCGGTGGCGTCCTCGAAGCGGTCGAAGTGGAAGTCATGCTGACAGATCTCGGTGACGAGGTCAAGGATCTCCTCCTGACGGGTCAGCGGCGTGACGGCATCGACCTCATCGAAGGCATCCTGCTGGAGGATGACGTAGTCGATGATCTCGGACTTCCAGAAGGTCACGTGGTAATCTACGGGTACGCCGTCGTCGCCGAGGATGTTGATCTGCTCGGCAATCTCCTTACCGCGGAGCATACGGGTCTTCAGGTCGAGGACTTTCGGGATCCACTCCTCGTTGATGTGCTCCTTGATGTATGCAGCGAACTCAGGATACTCGAGGTACTTGGAGTAGGAGTCGATGGGGTTCACGGCGGGGTAGCGCTTCTTGTCGGCACGCTCCTGCTCCAGACCGTAGAAGCAGCGGGCCACCTTCTTGGTGCTCTCCGTGACGGGTTCCTTCAGGTTACCACCGGCGGGCGACACCGTTCCGAGGAAGGTGATGGAACCGGTCTCGCCGTTGTTCAGATAGACGTAGCCGGCGCGGCCGTAGAAGTTGGAGATAAGGGCGGAGAGGTCCATCGGGAACGCATCGGGGCCAGGGAGCTCCTCCATGCGGTTGGACATCTCGCGCAGCGCCTGTGCCCAGCGGCTGGTGGAGTCTGCCATGAGCAGCACGCGCAGGCCCATCGAGCGGTAGTACTCGGCCATTGTCATGGCGGTATAGACCGAAGCCTCACGGGCGGCGACAGGCATGTTAGACGTGTTGGCGATGATGATGGTGCGCTCCATCAGCTTGCGGCCCGTGTGGGGATCGACGAGCTCGGGGAATTCGGTGAAGATCTCCACGACCTCATTGGCGCGCTCACCGCAAGCGGCGATGATCACGATGTCGGCCTCGGCCTGCTTGGAGATGGCGTGCTGGAGCACCGTCTTACCCGTGCCGAAGGGGCCGGGGATGAAGCCCGTGCCGCCCTCCACGATGGGGTTGAAGGTGTCGATGGTGCGGACGCCTGTCTCCAGGAGCTTGAAGGGACGTGGCTTCTCGCGATAGTTCGTCATGGCGAACTTCACGGGCCAGTGCTGGATCATGTTCACGTCGAGATCCGTGCCGTCTTCGAGGGTGAGGGTGGCGATGGTGTCCACGACCTTGTACTTGCCGGCGGGGGCGATCTTCTTGACCGTGGCGGTGCCCTCCATCTGGAAGGGAGCCATGATCTTCAAGGGTTGGCTGTTCTCCTCGACCTTGCCGAGCCATGCGCTGGCCTCGACCTTGTCGCCGACCTTGGCGAGGGGCTCGAAGTCCCAGAGACGCTCGCGGTCGAGCGGGTCGGTATATTGTCCGCGACGGAGGAAGACACCCTCCATCTTGTCGAGGTCGTTCTGCAGACCGTCGAAGTTCTTACTGAGCATACCAGGGGCGAGCTGCACCTCCAGCTGGTGACCCGTGAACTCGGCGGTGGCGCCGACCTTCAGGCCGCGGGTGCTCTCGAACACCTGCACATAGACGTCCTGTCCGATGACCTTGATGACCTCGCTCATGAGGCGGTCACCGCCTGTCTCGATGTAGCAGATTTCACCCTGCCGGACCGGACCATCTACTCGGAGCGTTACCATATTGGAGATAACGCCGCTTACTGTTCCTTTAGTCATATTTTTGATAATTCATAATTATAAATTCATAATGCATAATTAAGCTGTTGTCGGGTTGAACGTCGATTTCACGATGCTGGTTAACAGCTTAATCAATTCTCTACAGTCGGCCAAGAGGCTATCCCCTTGTTCCCATGATATGTATTCTGTTTCTTGTAGTAACTCTATCCAATATTCGCTTTCACTGGCTTCTTTGAGGGCGGTGTTCATTTTTGAGCCAAAATCAGGACGTGTCTGACCACGAATGGCTTCTTTCACGTTTGCACCTATACTTGTGCCACTGCGCAGCAACTGCCGGGACAGATCTTCAGCAAGAAGGTACTTTCTTAGGCGAACACATCTAATGGCAAACGCTTTGCTCTTCACAACGATAATATTGCCATCTGCTGGCTTCATAATTATGAATTGTGAATTATGATTTATGAATTACTTCAAGAATTCTTCCGGTACCTTGGCAGTGCCTCGGAGGTTCTCGATGATCTCGGTGAAGCGTTCGCGCCCTTGCTCGGGGTCGAGGAGCGACCAGCGCTCGAGGATTTCCGTGCGGACGACGTAGGCGAAGAGGGCCGTGATGTCGAAGGGCTCGAAGAACGTCTTCTCGTCGAGCCATGTCCAGCGCAGTGCATCGATCTGGCGCTCCTTCTCCACCGGGTCGGTGGTCTCGGCGGCGCGCATGAGGTCCTGCATATAGTCCAGCTCGGCGCTGAGACCGAAGTCGGGCTGTGCGGCCTGCTTGAGGATGTTGGCTGCCACTTCGCCGTCGCCCTGCACATAGTCGGCCAGCGCCCAGCCCTGACGGCGGGCGATGAGAGCGGTGAGGATGTTGAGGATGTTGAAGTTCAGCTCGTACCACTCAGCCATCATCGCGTTGGGGCACTCGCGGGCGTAGTTGTAATAGGCCAGCAGGGCGGCATCGCGCGGGAACCACTTGGCATCGGTTGCGCGGCGGTCATACTCGCGGACGAAGTCCGCCAGAAACGCCGGGAAACCCTTCACGGGACCTTCCGTGGCGCGGGCCTCTCCGATGAAGGTGACGAGCGCCTCGCGGTCGTAGTTGCCACGGGTGTCCACCTCCGCATCGGCATCGGTGAGCAGGGCGCACAGGCTCTCGCAGTCGAAGCGCAGGAAGTAACGCTCCATCAGACGGGCGTCCTTCGCGCTCAGCATCTCCGCCAGCTCCGCCTTCAGTGCCTGAAGGGTGTGCTGCGGGCGGGCGTCGCTGAGCCGGATGCCCTGGAGTCCTGTCATGAAACAATAGTAGTTTGCCATCTTAGAACAGCATCTCTATGAGTTGGGGACGCAGGAAGTTCTTGAAGTAGCTCTCCAGCTCCTCCTGACCGAAGTCAACGCGGTAGCTGCCGTCGGCAGGCTGGACACTGAAGAGAGCCTTCTGCCCGTTGACCTTCTCGATCTTCACGCCCTTGTCCAAGAGTGCCTTGGCCTCGCGGGCGAAGTAGGTCTTCAGGCTCTCGGCCTGCTCGGAGCTGATGACGATGTCACCCTGCTTGGCCCATTCTGTTGCCAGCGCCACGGTGAAGCGGCCCAGGAAGTCCTTGTCGTCGGTCAGTTTCTTCACACTCTCGGCCACGACGCGGTTGGTGACCACGTTGGTGATCTCGCTCTTCAGGGCGTTGACAGCCTGTCCCATGTAGAGCTTCAGCTCGCTCTTGGTGTTCTGATCCAGCTCGCTGGCGGCTTTTGTGGCCTGCTGGTTGATGGCAGCGGCCTGCGCCTTGGCATCAGCCACAATCTTGGCAGCCTGCTCTTTGGCCTGCGCTACGATCTGCGCGGCCTCGGCCTGCCCTTTCTCTACACCTTCGAGACGGATCTTCTCAGTGAGTTCTTGAATTTTTTCCATTATAAATGACGTCTTATATGATGAGTTTCTATAAATTTGCGCGCAAAAGTAAGAATAATTTATCGTGTGGCAAAACTTTCCTCTTCCTTTTTACGGTGCGTCCCTCTCTTTTCAGAGAAGATAGGCGGGAAACAGGCCTTTCCGCTTCATCGGACGATGAACCAGGGGTTGTGGAGGTCCTCTTTGTTGTAGCGGAGGGGCTGGAGGGTATGCGCGTCTATCATCTCATGGCCCGCAGCGATGGCGATGGCGTGGCCAGCAGCGGTGTCCCACTCCATCGTGGGGGCATGGCGTGGGTAGATATCTGCGGCCCCTTCGGCGACGAGGCAGATCTTCAGACTGCTGCCGCTGGAGACGAGCTCCAGGTCGGGATGCTCGCGGCGCAGGTCGTCAATGAAAGCGGCTGTTTCGGGTGAGAGGTGGCTGCGGGAGGCGACGCAGACGAAAGGCCGGGGACTCTCTCCCCGCTCCCCCGTGAGGGGAAGGGCCTCGCTACGCTCGAGAGTTGCGCGAAGGAGAGCCTCGTCGGCGGAGGCGTTGGCATCAATGTATGTTAGCCAAGCGCCAGTCTCCTTGCTGCCGAAATACAACGCGCCAGCCTCTCCCCTCCCTCTGCGGGAGGGGATGGGGGTGGGTCTATAGATGACGCCGAGGACAGGGCTGCCGTTCTCGACGAGGGCGATGTTGACGGTGAACTCACCGTTGCGCTTGATGAACTCCTTGGTGCCGTCGAGGGGATCGACAATCCAGAGGCGCTGCCAGTGGCGACGCTCCTCATAGGGGAGATGGGCGCCTTCCTCGCTCAGCACGGGGATGCCGGTGGGCTCCAGGAAGGTCATGATGCGGGCGTGGGCAGCCTTGTCGGCGCGGGTCAGGGGTGAGTTGTCGGCCTTGCGCTCGATGCCAAAGTCGGCGGCGGGGTCGTCATAGATGGACAAAATATCGCGCCCCGCTGCAAGCGAGGCGCGAATGGCGATATCCAATAATTCTTTCATCGGAGGGGATGGGATTATTCGGCGGGAGCGGCTTCGGGGGCTTCACCCTCGGCTGATGCCGTGGGCACTGCGGCTTCGGGGCTGGCCTTGGGGGCACGCATCTCGGCGTCGAGGGCTTTGATTTTCTGGCTGAGGAGCTCCACTTCTTCGCGTAGTTTCTCAACCTTGTGGTTCATTTCGGCGACGAGGCTGTTGCCGCTCTTGCTGGTGGCGTTGAGGAAGTTGAGGTTGTTCTCGTAGGTCTGCACCTCGGCCTTGCGGGCCTCGAAGATGCGCTGGAGGCGTTCGCGCTCCCGGCTGAGGGTGCTCTCGCCCTTGGCTACGGCTTGGCGGACGCTCTTCTGGAACCCTTCCAGACGGCGGCGCACCTGCGTAGCACCGAACTGCTTGTAGAGCACGTCGGCAGCAGCACGATATTCCTTGTAGAGGCGATCCTTGTCGCGGAAGGGTACGTGGCCAATCTCGTTCCACTGAGCCTGCAGCTCCTTCACCTTCTCGATGGTGGCGTCGGCGGCATCGGCAGCGAGCGCCTTGAGCTGCTCGATGATCTGCTGCTTGGCCTCCATGTTGGCGGTCTCCTCGGCGCGCTGGTCGGCACCGGCGGCGTTCTTGGCCTCGAAGAATTGGTCGCAGGCCTCGGTGAAACGTTTCCAGAGCTGCTCGCTGTACTTGCGGGGAATGGGGCCGATTTCCTTCCAACGCTTCTGGAGCTCAATGAGCTTGTTGGCGGTCTTGCGCCACTCGGTGCTGTCCTTCAGGGCCTCGACCTCTTCCACGAGCTTACGCTTCTGCTCGAGGTTCTCGTTCTGTTCGTCCTTGACGGCGCGGTAGTATTCCGCCTTGGCGGTGAAGAAGCGGTCGCAGGCGGTGCGGAAGCGGTCGAAGATGGCGCTGTTCTGCTTGTGGCCGGCAAAACCGATGTTCTTCCAGTCGGCCTGGAGGGCGATGACCTCCTTGGTCTTCTCCTCCCAGGCGGGGAAGGTGGTGAGCTCTTCGAGCTGAATGGCTTCGACCTGTTCGCAGAGGGCTTCTTTCTGGTGGAGTGCCTCGTCCTCGCGGGCCTTGATGGCTTCGAAGTGCTCCTGATGGCGCTTGTTGATGACGGTGCTGGCGGCCTTGAAGCGGTTCCAGACATCCTCGCGGAGATCCTTGGCTACGGGGCCAATCTCCTTATATTCTGCGTGGAGGGCCTGTAGTTTGTTGAAGGCTGCGATGATGTCCTCTTCATCGACCAGCTTCTCGGCCAGCTCGATGAGGCGCTCCTTGGCGCTGAGGTTCTTCTTGAAGTCGTACTCGCGGGCCTCGCTGTTGAGCTTCAGCAGGTCGTAGAACTGCTCGACGTAGAGCTGGTAGTTCTTCCAGATTTCCGTGGCGCGCTCGGCGGGCACGACACCTGTTTCCTTCCATGCGGCCTGTAGCTGCTTGAACTCGTCGAAGTGCGCATTGGCTTCTTCGGGCGAGGTGGCGAGCTCCTTGATGCGGTCTATGATGGCGAGCTTGCGCTCGAGGTTCTCTGCCTTCTGCTTCTCCACTTCCTCCGCAATCTGCGCGCGGCGCTGGCGGATGGATGCCATGATGGCGCGGAAGTTCTCCTCGGCGACATCTACTTCAGCGCGCCAGTCCTCGGGTGCGCCGCCTTGTTCTATGAATGCGTTGCGTGCGGCCATCTGTGCGGCGCGGTGCAACTTATAAAATGCTTGCTTGAGCAGATCCAGCTCACTACGGTCGCCGCCGTTGTCTTCAGTCTGGATTTCGCGGAGACGGTCCACCACTTGCTCCTTGGTCTCATAAACGGGGGCTTCGGGGATTTCGGGGGCTTCGGTGGCTTCACCCTCGGCTGATGCCGAGGGCACTGCGGCTTCGGGGGTGTTTTCTACGGCCTGCGTCTCTTCAGCGGGAGCTTCCTGCACGGGTTCTTCTGCGGTTGCCTGTACGGGTTCTTCAGCGGGTGTCTCCTGTTCGGGCGCCTGTGCGGTTGTTTCCTGTACGGGCTCCTCGGCGGGCGCGGGCGTTGCTTGTACTTCTGCGGCCTCGGTCTCGGGTGCGGGCTGCAGTTCGTTGGTTTCAGTCATTGTTTGCTTACGATTTAGTAGCTAAAAAGAGATAATTAGTGCCTAAGGGCCTGCAAATAAACGGAAAATAATCGATGTGACCTAACAAAATGACGAAAAATTTGCGTCAGAGCCATGCTTTCCGCTTGGAATACCACCAGAAGAGGGATGTCAGGAGGATGGAAAGGATGATGGCGAGCGGGAAACCGAGGACGTGTGTCTCCAATCCGTTGATGAGGTTCATGCCGAAGAAGCTGGCCACGAGCGTAGGCACCATCATGAACATGGTGATGACTGTCAGGGTCTTCATGACGGTGGACATGTTGTTGTTGATGATGTTGGCGTAGGTGTCCATCGTGGATTCCAGAATGTTGGAGTAGATGCCGGTGGTCTCACGCGCCTGATTCATCTCGATACTGACGTCCTCGATGAGGTCGGCGTCGAGTTCATCGACGGGGAGCTTGAACTTCAGCTTGGAGAGTAGCGTCTCGTTGCCGCGGATGGAGGTAGCGAAGTAGGTGAGGCTGTCTTGAAGGCGCGAGAGGGCTATGAGGTCGGCGTTATCGACCTTGCGGTCGAGGTGTTGCTTGGCGCCCTCGATGCGGGCGTTGATCTGTTTCAGCCGCTTCAGGAACCACACGGCGGTGGAGAGGAAGAGGCGGAAGACCATATCGACGGAGTCGGTGAAACCCACGCCACGCTTCTGCTGATAAGTGACGAAGTCAATCATCAGGTTCGTCTCGAAGTTGCAGACGGTGATGCAGACATCGCCTTTAAGGATGATGCCCAAGGGGATTGTGGTGAAGGGCGTGCGGGATTTCACTTCCTTCACGTAGGGGATGCGCAGGATGATGAGGATCCAGCCATCGTCGTAGTCATAGCGGGCACGCTCTTCCGTGTCGGCGATGTCATCGAGAAAGTAGTCGGGGATGCCTAATTGCTGCTGTAGGAATTGTGCGTCGTCAGCGGTGGGGCAGGTGACTTGTACCCAGCAATTGGGCTGCCATTGGTCCAACGTGTGCAGACCATGATTTGTGTTCCAATAGGTTCGCATCGGCAAAAAAGTGTTTAGGAGGGCCTGCAGAGGCCCGCTATGCGACGGCGAACCTCGGTCCTCAATTCATGTTGTAACGTTGATGATAATCGTCCATTTTTCGTTGAAAGAATGGTTAAGCGCGGCAAAAGTACTACTTTTTTGTCGAATGGCACACAAAAAATAGTCCTTTTTTTACGTGACAACAAATTTTCAGTCTTCTTTCGTGGCTTCCTGGGCAGGTTGCTTTGACTGGAGGGAATCGAAGAGGCCATAGGTGGTGCGGAGCACGCGGAATTCGGTGCGGCGGTTGAGGGCGTTGCACGGCTCGCGCTGCTCCTCGGGGAGTGCGAGGATGAAGGCTTCGGTGAGGGTGTCCCCTTCGTGGAGGAAATCGTACTGTTCGGCGATGCGGCGTTTGACAACCTTCGGGCGGCTCTCGCCATAGCCCTTGGGCGTGAGGCGGTCGGCGGCGATGCCATGTGCAATCAGGTAGTTGACAACACTCTCGGCGCGACGCTGCGAAAGGCGCTCGTTGTACTGGTCGTTGCCGCGGTAGTCACAATGGGCACTGAGTTCGATCGTCACGTTGGGGTTCTCGTTCAGGAGGTTGACGAGGCTGTCGAGGGCGGCAGTGCTGTTCTCGGTGAGGGCGGCGCTGTCAAATTCGTAGAATACGTTGCGCACGAGGACAGGTGCTGAGATGCTGGCCAGCGGGAACTGGAGCACGAACTCGCGGCTGACGCTGGAGGTGTCAATGGACAGCTTCTCGACGTGGTTGAGGTAGCCCTTGCAGGTGCCGAGGAAGATGTAATCGACATGGGGCTGGATGACGGCCGTGAATGAGCCGTCGCCACGCACGCTAAGTTTCTGGTTGGTGCCGTCGTTGCCAATCATGTGAACGAGGCCAGCCGGGAGCTCGTAGCCGTCCTTCTCATAGACCCACCCCTTCACGGTCTGCAGCACCTCGGGGCACTCGAAGCTCATCAGGTGGTCCCAGCCGCGTGCATCACCGCGGCTGGTGCTGAAGAAGCCACGGTTGTGGACACCCTCAAAGGTCATGCCGAAGTCATCGCCTGCGGAATTCATGGGGTAACCGAGGTTCTTGACGCTCCATGCGTGAGTCGCCGTGTCCTGCTGTGCTACGAAGAGGTCGAGGCCGCCCATGCCCGGATGGCCGTCGCTGGAGAAGTAGAGGTCTCCGTTGGGCCGGAAGGTGGGGAACACCTCATCGCCCGGCGTGTTGATGGGCGCACCGACGTTCTCCACACCTCCGAGGATGTTGGTCCCGCTGATGGCGATGCGCCAGATGTCCTTGCCACCGTGGCCGCCGGGCATGTCGCTCACGAAGTACAGCCATTCGCCATCGGGCGAGATGGCGGGGTGCGCGAAGCAGGAGAGGGTGTCCTTGCTGATCTTCACGAGCTGCGGCTTCGACCACGAGGCGTCGCTGCGGTTGGAGGTGTAGATCTGTGCGAAGCGCGGGTAGTCGGGGTCTGCGGCGCAGTAGGTGAAGAACATTGCCTTGCCGTCAGGGGTGAAGCAGCAAGCACCCTCATCGAGTTCCGTGTTGAGGTCGCCCTCCACCTTCTCTGGCGAGCTCCACTTGCCTTTGTCGTCCTTCTTCGACCAGAAGATGTCGGCATACTTCGTACCGGTGATGCCGGAGAGGTCGTCGCCCGTGGCCTGTGGCCGTGTGGTGGTCCAGTAAAGCTGATCCCAGTCATCGCCGAAGAGTGCGGGGGAGAAGTCGGCGCGGCGCGAGTTGAGAAGCGGCTCTTTCTTGATGGTGTGGAGCGTGGGTTTCTGCTTCATCAATGTGGCCTGACGCGCGCCGATGAGGCCGTTTGTGGCGAGGGTGTCGTTCTGCGGGGTGCAGATGGTGGGGTGCATAGGGTAGAGTTCCTTGCTGTCTTCGAGGAAGCGGCTGTAGTTCTTGATGGCTTCCTTGTAGTCGCCATTCTTATGCTGGAGGCGTGCCAGACGGAGGGTGGCTTCGAGGATGCGTGCCTGGGCGAGGGAGTCTTCGGGGGAGGGGGAGAGGCCCTCGGCTGATGCCGAGGGAGTGGTGGCTTTCTGGCGACCGGCCATTGCTTTCTGGCGGTCGGCCATTGCTTTCTCCGTGTAGCGGATACCGTTCTGGTAGGCGCCGATGGCTTTGGCGGTGTAGTTGATGCGGGCGTAGCAGTCGGCCATTTTCAGAGCACGTTCGCCGCGCTTCTCGCGCATCTTCGTGGCAGTCTTGGAGTAGGCCGCCTTGTATTCTGCCGCTGCATCGTAGTACTCGCCGAGGGCGTAGTACTGATCGCCTTTCTTCATGCTGTTCTCGGCATTGCAGGAGGAGAAAAAGATCGAAAGATTGAGGGATTGAAGGATGGAAAAGCAGCACACAAGGCTGCGAATCACAACCTTGTACATGAATCCTTTCCTATGTCTTAAACAATTCTTCAATGTTCCATTTATATAACGCGCGTACCTATTTATTTATTGCCTTCTGCGGAGGTGACGTGGCGGTTGCTGTTGTCGTTGAGGACTGCCAAGACGATGTCGGAGACCATCTGCTTCAGCTCTTCGATGAAGGTTTTGGCATCGTATTCATGACGCTCAATCTGTCGGAGCTTCTTCTCCCATAGTCCCGTGAGTTCTGCGCTCTTCAGGAGCTCTTCATGGATGAGGCTGATGAGCTCGATGCCGGTGGGGGTGGGCGCGATGCTCTTGCCCTTGCGACGGATGTAGTCGCGCTTGAAGAGCGTCTCGATAATGGCAGCTCGTGTGGAGGGCCGTCCGATGCCGTTCTCCTTGAGGGCATCACGCAGCTCATCGTTCTCTACCAGCTTACCGGCCGTTTCCATTGCACGCAGGAGGGTTGCCTCGGTATAGGGCTTGGGCGGTGTGGTCTGCTTCTCGGCCAGGTTGGGCTCGTGGGGACCACTCTCACCTTTCTTGAAGGCGGGGAGGGAGCGCTCGACGGAGTCAGGGCTCTCAGGGTTGTCGTCTGCTTGACCCTCGGGTGACTCCGAGGGCACTGTGGCCGTGGAGGGGGAGGGAGTGGCGGGCTTCTTTTTCTCCCAGAGGATGTGCCAGGCGGGGTCGGTAATGCGCTTGCCGGTGGCTTTGAAAGGGATGACATCGTCGAAGGTGCCAGCCTTCAGACCCTCGCTGCGTACCTCTCCCAGTACGGTCGTCTGTTCAAACTTACATTCGGGGTAGAAGACACCGATGAAGCGGCGGGCAATGAGGTCATAGACGTGCTTCTCAAAGTTCGTGAGGCCGACGGAGGTGACGGGCACGGGCGTCGGGATGATGGCATGGTGGTCGGTGACCTTGGAGTTGTCGAAGACCTTCTTGCTCTTGGGCAGGGGCTTACCTGAGGCTGTGAGCGGTTGTATGAAGCCTGCATAGGGCGTCATGGCTGCCAGAATCTGCGGGCATTTCGGATAGACATCATCGGGCAGGAAGGTGGTATCGACACGTGGGTAGGTGGCCACTTTCTTCTCGTAGAGGCTCTGGATGAGTTGTAAGGTCTGCTCGGCACTGTAGCCGAAGCGCTTGTTGCACTCCACCTGTAGCGAGGTGAGGTCGAAGAGGCGCGGTGGCGCTTCCTTGCCAGCTTTCTTTTCTACGCTGGTGACGGTGAAGGGTAGTTCGCGGATGGCGTCGAGGGCCTTCTGTCCTTCCTCTTGGCTCTTGAAGCCGCGGTCGCCCTCTTCCATCACCGCGGAGAACACGGTGTCGCGGTACTTCGTTGTCAGCACCCAGTAGGTCTCAGGCTTGAAGTTGTCGATCTCGTGCTGGCGGTTGACGATGAGGGCAAGGGTGGGCGTCTGCACACGTCCGATGCTGAGGACCTGCCGATTCCGCCCGTTCTGTCCGTATTTCAGGGTGTAGAGACGCGTGGCATTCATGCCGAGTGTCCAGTCGCCGATGGCGCGACAGAGTCCTGCCTCATACAGGCTTTGGTATTCGCGCTGGTCCTTCAGCGTCTGGAAGCCTTCGCGGATGGCCTCCTCCGTCAATGAAGAAATCCACAGGCGTTGCACGGGGCACTTGGCTCCCGCCTTCTGCATGACCCATCGTTGGATGAGCTCACCCTCTTGTCCGGCATCGCCGCAGTTGATGATGCTGTCAGCCGCTTGCATCAATTGCTCAATGGTGGCAAACTGCTTCTCGATCCCTTTGTCTTCCTTCAGCTTGATGCCGAAGCGTGGGGGAATCATGGGAAGCTGCGCGAGGCTCCATTGTTTCCACAGGGGCGAATACTCATGCGGTTCCTTCAGCTCGCAGAGATGTCCGAAGGTCCACGTCACCTGATAGCCGTTACCCTCCATGAAGCCGCCCCGCTCATGCGTAGCCCCAAGGACCTTGGCGATGTCGCGGGCAACGGATGGTTTTTCCGCTATGCAAACAACCATAGATTGATTGTACGATTTGACAATTTACTATTTGACGATTTTTCGAGTGCCATGTATATAGATTCCTTTCTGTGTGGAAGCTGAATGTATTTGCCGGCCGCTCAGGTCATACCAATTCCCGTCGTCCTTTGGCGAGAGTGTGAGGCTTTTGATGCGCACCGACTCATCTTTGGTAAGCACGAAATTATCGAAGCCGCAGATGAACTCATTGGCTTTATGGTCGGACTTAGCTCCGATGGCGATGGGGGTGGTGCCGTCGGCCTCGAAGTCGATGGTGACGGTTTGCCATTGGTTGGTGGCTGACACGGTGCGTGTGGCGCCTCCGACGTAGATGGACGCTGTGTTGTTGGCAGAATTGTCGGTGGCGAAGATGTTGGCGGTGAGCTGGTACTTACCTTCCTCCAGTTTCACCTCTTGATAGAAGTTGAGGATGCTGGCTCCCCAGCGCTGGCGGATCCAGAGGGTGTGCTCTCCACCATTGCTGTTCTGTGGCTTGGAGGCGAAGAAACTGCTATACTGCTTGTCAGCAGCGGCGAAAGCGTTGAAGTCGTTGGCATCACGTGGCGCATAGTCCACCGTCCATCCCTCGGGCACATAAATGGCGCGGTCGTTGGTGACGCCGCTGCCGCTCAGGACGTTGTAGGCGCCCTCAAAGTCGCCATTGACGAAGGTGGTGGGGTATTCTTTTTCCTCGTAGGGGATATCCTGCAACTCGCAGATCTCCTTCTGCGTGAGGCAGATGTCGTAGAAACGGAAGCCGTCGATGGTGCCGCAGAAATCCTGGTTATCTGCTGCATAGGAACCATCCCACCACTGTGTGCGACCGATGTAGTTGCGCGTGTCGGTCGCCACCTCTGCCAGCTGGTAGCCTTCTGCCTGATTGGCAGTGCCGCTGACATCTTCTATACCATTAATATATATAATGGTCTTGCGCGAGGCGGCATCGTAGGTGACGGCGAGTTTATAGTCCTTGCCAGCTTCGAGCTTGGTGGTGCTGTTGATCATCGTGGTCGTTCCGCCATTGTATTTCACGCCTGCAGAGAGGGCGTCGGCGCGCAGGAAGAGGCTGTTGCCGCTACCGCTGCCGAAGTCGTAGAGGCGCGGCTGCTTGGTCATCGTTTTGACGTTGGCGGTGAGCAGGACGGTGTAGGAGCGCAGGCCGCTGAGCATACCTTCGGGTGCGAGACCATATTTGTTGGTAGAGAAGCCGGCAGCTGTGTTCTTGGTCATATCAAGCGCCTCGGGTAGCTCATAGCGCAGGTTCTGTGTGATGTCGCGGGCTAAGGCTTTCACCTCGAAGGTGCGGAAATCGTCGCCGATGGTAGCCGTGAGGGTGACAGGCGTGTCTTTGGTTGTGGCAAAGAGTACGCCGTTATTGCTCATTACTTGTTCGTTGCTGCTCGTCCAGGTGATGTTGAGGCCCAGCTTGGAGGCGGGCAGTACGAGGTCGGTGCGTGTCTCAGCGGGGAGGTCCAGCATCAGCAGGGCGTTCTTGGCTGCTTCGCGGTCGAGCTGCTCCTGCATATTCTTAACGAACGTCTGCACGGTGATGGGTGAGGCGCAGGCGTAGTAGTCATTCTGCATCAACAACGTGTGGGGGTAGTCGTCGCCAAAAGCCTCAGCCGTGCCGCCTTCCAGAGTCGTTGTCTCTATCACCTGATCTACGAGACCATTGCGGTAGGTGGTCAGCACCTTGCCGTCGTATGTCAGCGAGAGAACCCAGGTGGTGACCTTCGTCGGGTGGTTGTCGCCGCTGGTGCCTGTGGAGTTGGTGGCCCAGTCATCGGAGGTCAGCAGGCGGTTCTGGCTGCGATAACTCTGCTCGCCAATGGTAACAACCGGATAGTTGTCGGCATTGATGGTATAAGTCATATTGCCCAGAGTGAAGAGCTTGCTGTCAGCATACTTCGCGGTGTTCATGGCGAAGGCCAGGTTGAGCGTCTTGTTCACGGCAAGGCACCAGCAGTCGGTACGATCCATGGAATCATCCTCAGGCGTCATATCCTCTTCCCACGCATAATCCACCCGGATGTCCGTGGGGTAGCCCTTCGGGTAGCTCTTCTGCACCATCCAATAATAATAGTCGCCATTCATCCAGGCCATGCGCATGGGCGAGTTTCCGGAACCGGGGATGATGAAAGGGCGGACGTTGTTCTTGGCGGAGTTGCGGGTGATCTGCTCGCTGCCAGCCACCTTGCCTTCGTCGTCGATGGTGTATTTCCATATTTCATAGACGCCGTCCTTGTTGTAGGCCCCGTCCTTGGTGGGGATGGAGAGATAGAGGTCGTTGATATGTTCGGGATCCACGGCCATGCCGCCGCTGTAGCAGCGCTCGGTGGAGTTCCAGTTCTGGTGGAAGGCGTGTCCGGCATACTGCACCCACGTGCGGCGCCACTCACTGCCCGTCCATCGAGCATACCAATAAACATGTGTCGTCTTGGCATCATCGATATGAGGATAGGCGATAACGGGATTCTCGTCCTTGTCTAAGGTGATCTGCCACACCCAGTTGCGGATGTTCGCCGAGTTATCCACCACGGCGGCGGGGTGGGCGGTAGCATAGCTACTCTGCTTGTTGACGTTATGCACGCCGTTAGCGATGATGGAGAGCTGGTTGCCCTTCAGGTCACGCAGGATGGGGCCATTGCCCTTGTTGATGTCGATGACGTTGAAGTAGAGCCAGTTGGGCTGCTCGTTGTCGGGGTGACCGGTGGTGTAGCTGAGGTAGATCTTATCCTTGCCGTTGCTCTGGTACTTGGCGTAGGGGCGTGCGCCGGTGCTCTGCACGATCTGCTTGGGGCCGAAGTCGAACTTACAGTTGTCGCTGGCATCAGGCATCGTCAGGCGGGCAATCGTCGGATGCCAGTTGATGCCGCGCCAGCAGAGATAGATGTGGTTGGGGTCATCGCTCAGGATGAAGGGCGATGGGTAGGTTGTGTTATTTTCTGTTGCCAGATATTTCTCCTCGCCAAGCGCAGTGATGTCACCGGGTTTCTGCGAGATGCGGTACCAGATCTTGGCCTCGTCGGTGTGGCGGGTGTAGAAAATCATCACGCGTTCGTCGGGCAGCACCACAAAGGTCGGGTTGTTGTGGTCGTCGGGCTGGAAGTAGCTGCGGATGAGCACGTCGGTCTTGCGCTTGGCTATCCAGTCGTACTGCGTAGCCTTCACGTTGCCGTGGACATCAATATAACCGAGGTAGGTGGCGTTGATGTTGCCTGCCTCATTCTCATAGTGCAGTGCGCGCGGGTCAGCGAACCAACACCAGGCTCCTTCTTCGGCGACAACAGTTCCGCTGTAACTCTCTTGTGCAGCTGCCGACATGGTGGCAGTGATTGCCATGCAAAGTGCAAAAAATAACCTTTTCATCGTTGCGTATATATGTTTGTTTCGTTCAATTGGGGGCAAAGGTAGTAAAAAGTTGAAAGTTGGAGGCTGAAAGCTGAAAGTTTTTGCATTTCTATGCGACATTTTATCAAATAATCCTTACCTTTGCCACCATGAAACGCATAGGAATCCTTTCCGACACCCATTCCTATTGGGATGACAAGTATGTAGATTATTTCGAGCAGTGCGATGAGATTTGGCATGCCGGTGACATCGGTAGCACAGAGCTGGCCGACCGTCTGGCAGCCTTTCGCCCGCTGCGTGCCGTCGTCGGCAATTGCGATGGCGGTGACCTGCGCCGTATGTTCCCTAAGCTCCTGCGGTGGAACTGCGAGGGTGCCGATGTGCTGATGACCCATATCGGCGGTTACCCCGGGCGTTATGACTGGAGCATCCGTAACCTGCTCTACACCCGCCCTCCCAAGCTTTTCATCTGCGGTCACAGCCATATTCTGAAGGTGCAGTACGACAAACAACTGGGGCTCCTCCATATTAATCCTGGTGCTGCCGGGCTGCAAGGCTGGCATCAGGTGCGTACGCTCGTGCGTTTCACCGTCGAAGATGCTTCTTTCCACGACTTGGAGGTCATAGAAATCCCCCGTCAAGAGCCTATATAGTCGAAAAAAGACCTTTGAGACGCAGTTTTCTGCTTCCAAATTTGGCCGCTCCGCCAAACTTTGCTACTTTTGTCCGCTTTTAGGACGAAAATACACCTTATATATTCTATTTTATTTCAAAATTTATGGCAGATAGTAAAGAAAAACTCTTCGCGGACTTCACCGCCCCGACCCGCCAGGAATGGCGTGACAAGATTGAGGTCGATCTCAAGGGCGCTGACTACGAGAAGAAAATGGTATGGCGAACCAACGAAGGTTTCTCCATGCAACCCTTCTATCGTAAGGAGGATGTGGACCAGCTGGCCACCGTCAACGCCCTCCCGGGCGAGTTCCCTTACGTAAGAGGCAACAAGAAGGACAACAACCAGTGGTTTGTCCGTCAGAACATTGAGGAGACCGATGCCAAGGCGGCCAATGCCAAGGCGCTGGACATCCTGAACAAGGGCGTCAACAGCCTCGGTTTCCATGTGCCTGTCGACCAGTGCAACAAGGAGTATCTGGCCGCCCTGCTCGATGGTATCTATGCCGACTGCGTGGAACTGAACTTCCGTACGTGTCAGCGTCATTGTGTGGAGCTGGCTGAGGCTCTCGTGGCTTACTTCACCGAGAAGGGCTACGACCTTGCAAAACTGCAGGGCAGCATCAACTACGACCCCATCTCGAAGATGCTGAAGAAAGGTAAGGACACCACTCCCGCCCTCCAGTTCGCAAAGCCCCTCATCGAAGCACTGGCCCAGTTGCCGCAGTACCGTTGCATCGCTGTCAACGCCGACCTGCTCAACAACGCCGGTGCTTATGTGTATCAGGAGCTCGGCTACGCCCTCGCTTGGGGCGGCGAGTACCTCGACGAACTCGTTGAGGCTGGTGTTCCCGCTGAGGAAGCCGCCCGTCGCATCAAGTTCAACTTCGGCATCAGCGGCGTCTATTTCATGGAGATTGCCAAGTTCCGCGCAGCCCGTATGCTCTGGGCTGAGATCGTGAAGCAATATCTGGCCCCCTATAATCCCCCGGTGGGGGATGAAAAGAGTGGCTGCCAAACGCCCCCCGCCGGGGGGCCATGGGAGGCTGCCAAGATGCGCGTCAACGCCACCACCAGCTCCTACAACCTCACCCTCTTCGACAGCTATGTCAACATGCTGCGCACGCAGACCGAGACCATGTCCGCTGCCATCGCCAATGTCGACTCCATCGTGGTCACGCCCTTCGATGTGCCCTGCGAGCAGCCCACCGAGTTCGCCGAGCGCATCGCCCGCAACCAACAGTTGCTGCTGAAGGAAGAGTGCCACTTCGACAAGCTCGTGGACGTCAGCGGCGGCAGCTACTTCGTGGAAGAACTGACCGTGGCCATCGCCCAGCAGGCTTGGAAGCTGTTCCTCGCTGTGGAGGAAGAAGGTGGTTTCCTCGCTGCCGCCAAGGCCGGCACCATTCAGAAGGCCATCAACGACACCGATGCTGCCCGCCACGCCAACGTCGGCAAGCGCAAGGAGTTCCTCCTCGGCACCAACCAGTTCCCCAACTTCACCGAGAAGAGCGAAGGCAAGGAGCCCATCAACCCCTCTCCCTGCTCCCCCCGTGGGGGGGAGGGCTGCAAATGCTCTGGAAACGTAAATAGTAACGAGGCTCTCCCCCCCACGGGGGGAGTTGGAGAGGGGCTTATCCCCGCCCTGAAGACCAGCCGCCTCGCTTCCGACTTTGAGACCCTGCGCCTCACCACCGAGAAGGCCGCCAAGCAGCCCATCGCTTTCATGCTGACCATTGGTAACCTGGCCATGCGCCAGGCTCGTGCCCAGTTCTCCTGCAACTTCCTCGCCGCTGCCGGCTACAAGGTGGTTGATAACCTCGGCTTCCCGACCGTAGAAGAAGGTGTGCAGGCTGCCGTCAAGGCCGGTGCCGACATCGTGGTGCTCTGCTCCTCCGATGACGAGTATGCCGACTATGGCGTTCCCGCTTTCGAAGCCCTCAAGGCTGCCGACCCGAAGGCCATCTTCATCATCGCTGGCGCTCCCGCCTGCTCCGAAGACCTCAAGGCCGCCGGCATCGAGAACTTCATCCACGTGCGTGTCGACCAGCTCAAGACACTGAAAGAGTTGAATGCTAAACTTGGAATATAGCAGCCTCACCCCCAACCCCTCTCCCAAAGAGAGGGGAGTAGATACTTTCAGATAATGGCTTACCATTATGAAACAGCGGCTCCTGACAGGTATGATTTGTTGAAGCAATTCGCGAAGGTTAACCGTAGGGAAATGACAGAAAGTGAGGCTATTCTTTGGAATACACTCCGAAAACTGCAATGTGGCTATCATTTTAGGCGTCAACACCCAATAGGTGACTATATAGCGGATTTCATCTGTATCAAGAAGAATCTCGTGATAGAAGTCGATGGTGAGTACCACAACGAGCCAGCCCAACAGCAGGATGATCAGTTCCGGACCGAAAGTATCAACGCAAGAGGTTATTCAGTCATTCGTTTTACCAACGATGAAATTCAAACAGACCTACCCAAGGTTATAGAAACCATAAAGAAGTATTTGTTTAACGAATAAAATGCAAACCCCGTCCTCTTTCCTATAGAATAAGGTATATACGCCCCTCTCCTTGGGAGAGGGGACGGGGGTGAGGCTTATGAAACCAAATTTTTCAACCATTGATATTTTTGCCGGGATAGAGGCCAAGAATGGTCAGGCCTGGCAGCGGGAGAATGGCATCACTGCCAACTGGAAGACTCCCGAACAGATTGATATCCAGCCCGTCTATACGAAGGAAGACCTCGAGGGCATGGAACACCTGGACTTCGCCGCCGGTATTCCTCCCTTCCTCCGTGGCCCGTACAGCATGATGTACCCCTTCCGCCCGTGGACCATCCGTCAGTATGCCGGTTTCTCCACCGCCGAGGAGTCCAACGCCTTCTATCGTCGTAACCTCGCCAGCGGACAGAAGGGCCTCTCCGTGGCCTTCGACCTGCCCACGCACCGCGGCTATGACCCCGACAACGCCCGTGTCGTCGGTGATGTCGGTAAGGCAGGTGTGAGCATCTGCTCCCTCGAGAATATGAAGGTCCTCTTCGCAGGCATCCCCTTGAACAAGATGTCCGTCTCCATGACCATGAACGGCGGTGTGCTCCCCGTGCTCGCCTTCTACATCAACGCCGGTCTGGAGCAGGGCGCCAAGCTCGAGGAAATGGCTGGTACCATCCAGAACGATATCCTCAAGGAGTTCATGGTGCGCAACACCTACATCTATCCGCCCGCCTTCTCCATGAAGATCATCGCCGACATCTTCGAATACACTTCTCAGAAGATGCCTAAGTTCAACAGCATCTCCATCTCCGGCTACCACATGCAGGAAGCCGGTGCCACCGCCGACATCGAGCTGGCCTACACGCTGGCCGACGGTATGGACTACCTGCGCGCTGGTATCAACGCTGGCATTGACGTCGATGCCTTTGCACCTCGCCTCTCCTTCTTCTGGGCCATCGGCGTCAACCACTTCATGGAAATTGCCAAGATGCGTGCCGGCCGTCTGCTCTGGGCTAAGATCGTGAAG
Organism: Bacteroidaceae bacterium; assembly: GCA_017470425.1. Taxonomy (GTDB): domain Bacteria; phylum Bacteroidota; class Bacteroidia; order Bacteroidales; family Bacteroidaceae; genus Physcousia. The sequence continues at coordinate 105,377 of JAFUYT010000032.1, forward strand.
AGCTTCGGTGCCAAGAACCCCAAGTCCATGGCGCTGCGCACCCACTCCCAGACTTCTGGTTGGTCGCTCACCGAGCAGGATCCCTTCAACAACGTAGGTCGTACCTGCATCGAGGCCATGGCTGCTGTGTTGGGTCACACCCAGTCACTCCACACCAACGCCCTCGACGAGGCCATCGCCCTGCCCACCGACTTCAGCGCCCGTATCGCTCGTAACACGCAGATCTATATCCAGAACGAGACGCAGGTCTGCAAGCACATCGATCCGTGGGCAGGCAGCTACTACGTCGAGAAGCTGACGCAGGAGCTCTATCTGAAGGCTTGGGAGCACATCCAGGAAATCGAGAAGCTGGGTGGTATGGCCAAGGCCATCGAGACCGGTCTGCCCAAGATGCGCATCGAAGAGGCTGCTGCCCGCACTCAGGCTCGCATCGACAGTGGCGTTCAGACCATCGTCGGCGTGAACAAGTACCGCCTCGAGCACGAGGATCCCATCGACATCCTCGAGATTGATAACACCGCCGTGCGCCTTCAGCAGGAAGAGTCCTTGAAGGAACTCCGTGCAAAACGTGACAACGAACAGGTCAAGAAGGACCTCGCCGCCATCACCGCCTGCGTGCAGGAGTTCGCCGATGGCAAGAAGAGCGAGCACAACCTCCTCGACCTCGCCGTCACCGCTGCCGGTCACCGCGCCACGCTCGGCGAAATCAGCGATGCCTGCGAAGAAGTCGTGGGCCGATATAAAGCAGTCATCAGAACCATTTCAGGCGTGTACAGTTCAGAAAGCAAGGCTGACGCAGACTTCGAGGAAGCCTGCCGTCTCACCGAAGAGTTCGCTAAGCAGGAGGGCCGTCGTCCTCGTATCATGGTTGCCAAGATGGGTCAGGACGGTCACGACCGCGGCGCTAAGGTCGTTGCCACCGGCTATGCCGACTGCGGCTTCGACGTTGATATGGGCCCACTGTTCCAGACGCCCGCCGAGGCAGCTCGTGAAGCTGTGGAGAACGACGTCAACATCGTCGGCGCCAGCTCCCTGGCAGCAGGTCACAAGACCCTCATCCCGCAACTCATCGAAGAGCTGAAGAAGCTCGGTCGCGAGGACATCATGGTCATTGCAGGTGGTGTCATCCCCGCCCAGGACTACGACTTCCTCTACAAGGCCGGTGTTGCTGCCGTCTTCGGCCCCGGTACGTCCGTGGCCAAGGCTGCCTGCGAGATGATGAAGCTCCTGCTCGGTAAGGAATAATCCACCTTCCGCCATTACGTTTTCCGTAATTATCCATTTTGAAATCGTGCGGAAATCCCTATGCGCCCTACGCAGATATAACCGTTCTGCGTAGGGCGCGTTTCGTTTTGATACATTTTTTAGCTCGGTTTTCTTTGCCTTTTTACAGAAAAGCCTTACCTTTGTCGCGATTCTTGGAAGATCACGGCAATCGCTGCGCTTTCAATGGTCTTTGCTACCCGCTACGTGCCAACTCTAAATTTTCAACACAATATGGCAACAACACCCGATTTCAAGTACGCTCCGATGTTCCAGCTCGGAGAAGACAAGACCCAGTACCGCCTCCTAACGAAGGAAGGCGTCACCACCGCTACCTTCGAGGGCAAGGAGATTGTGAAGGTCTCTCCCGAAGCATTGACGCTGCTGGCCCAGCAGGCGTTCCACGACGTGGAGTTCATGCTGCGCCGCGAGCACAATGAGCAAGTGGCCGCCATCCTCACCGACCCCGAAGCCACGGAGAACGACAAGTACGTGGCCCTGCAGTTCCTGCGCAACGCCGAAACGGCAGCCAAGGGAATCCTCCCCTTCTGCCAGGACACAGGCACCGCCATTATCCACGGCGAGAAAGGTCAGCAGGTGTGGACGGGCTTCGAGGACGAAGAGGCTTTGAGCCGCGGCGTCTATAACACCTTCACGCAGGACAACCTGCGCTACTCGCAGAACGCTCCGCTGAACATGTACGACGAGGTGAACACGCGCTGCAACCTGCCCGCACAGATTGACATCGAGGCCACCGAGGGCGCTGAGTACCGCTTCGTGATGGTGGCCAAGGGCGGCGGCTCCGCCAACAAGACCTACTTCTACCCGATGACCAAGGCCACCATCCAGAACGAGGGTACGCTCATCCCCTTCCTCGTGGAGAAGATGAAGAGCCTCGGCACCGCTGCCTGCCCGCCCTACCACATCGCCTTCGTCATTGGCGGCACGTCTGCCGAGAAGAACCTGCTGACCGTGAAGCTCGCCAGCATCAAGTACTACGACAGCCTGCCCACCACGGGCGACGAGACGGGCCGCGCCTTCCGTGACATCGACTTGGAAAAGAAGTTGTTGAAGGAGGCTCACAATATCGGCCTCGGCGCCCAGTTCGGCGGCAAGTACATGGCGCACGACATCCGTGTCGTCCGTCTGCCGCGCCACGGCGCCAGCTGCCCCATCGGCATGGGCGTCAGCTGCTCCGCCGACCGCAATATCAAAGCTAAGATCAACCGCGACGGCATCTGGCTCGAAGTCATGGACAGCAACCCCACCGAGTTGATTCCCGAGGCGCTGCGTCGCCCGGGCGAAGGCGCGAAGGGCATCGAGATCGACCTCAACCAGGGCATCGACGCCGTGCGCGCCGAGCTGACGAAGTACCCGGTTTCCACGCGCGTGAACCTTAAAGGTACTATCATCGTGGCGCGCGACATCGCCCACGCCAAGCTGAAGGCCCGCATCGACGCCGGTGAACCCATGCCCGACTACTTCAAGGACTACCCTGTCCTCTATGCCGGTCCCGCCAAGACGCCCGAAGGCTACCCCTGCGGTTCTATGGGTCCGACCACGGCCAACCGCATGGATCCCTATGTGGATGAGTTCCAGAGCCTGGGCGCTTCGCTCGTGATGATTGCCAAGGGCAACCGCTCGCAGCAGGTCACCGACGCCTGCCAGAAGCACGGCGGCTTCTACCTGGGCACCATCGGCGGCGTGGCAGCCGTCCTCTCGCAGTCGAGCATCAAGAGCATCGAGTGCGTGGAATATCCCGAACTCGGCATGGAAGCCATCTGGAAGATTGAGGTCGAGGACTTCCCCGCCTTCATCCTCGTGGATGACAAGGGCAACGACTTCTTCAAGCAGCTGAAACCCCTCTGCTGCAAGAACTGATAATCATAGGACACAATTCACAAACAGCTTAATCAGGAAACACAATGAAAAAGATTCGTGCAGCCGTAGTGGGTTACGGCAATATTGGGAAATATACGGTGGAGGCTCTTCTGGAGGCTCCGGACTTCGAGATTGCGGGCATCGTGCGCCGTCGCGGTGCGGAGGACTGCCCCAAGGAGTTAGAGGGCTTCAAGGTGGTGAAGGATATCCGCGAGCTGGAGGGCGTTGATGTGGCCATTCTGGCCACGCCGACGCGTAGCGTAGAGGCATACGCCAAGGACATCCTGGCACTGGGCATTAACACGGTGGATTCGTTTGACATCCACACGCAGATTGTGTCGCTGCGCCGCTCTCTCGACGCTGCCGCCAAAGCGGGCAACGCCGTGAGCATCATCAGTGCAGGATGGGATCCGGGTTCGGATAGCATCGTGCGCACGCTCATGGAGAGTCTGGCACCAAAGGGTATCACCTACACGAACTTCGGTCCCGGTCGCTCCATGGGGCATAGCGTTTGCGTCCGTTCCAAGGCAGGAGTCAAGGACGCTTTGTCCATGACGATTCCTGTGGGGCAGGGCATCCATCGCCGTATGGTATATGTGGAGTTGGAAGAGGGTGCTGATTTGGACGAGGTCACGGCAGCCATCAAGGCCGACCCCTATTTCGCTTCCGACGAGACCCATGTGTTCCAGGTCGAAAGCGTGGATGCGCTGAACGATGTGGGGCATGGCGTGAACCTCGTTCGCAAGGGCGTTTCAGGTCAGACCCATAATCAGCTCTTTGAGTTCAATATGAAAATTAACAACCCCGCCCTCACAGCGCAGGTGCTGGTGAACGTGGCCCGTGCCTCGATGCGCCAGCAACCCGGTTGCTACACGATGATAGAGATTCCCGTCATCGATCTGCTGCCCGGCGACCGTGAGGCGATAGTGGGGCATTTAGTGTAATGGTCTGCACCATCGGCTTCTTCGATGGCGTGCATCGCGGCCATCAGTGCCTCATCCGGCAAGTGCGGGATGAGGCACTGCGGCGTGGTGCGCGTTCGCTGCTCATTACCTTTGACCGCCATCCGCGTTCGGTGTTTGCCCCAGAGAGTGTGCCGCAGCTGCTGACAACGGCCTCGGAGAAGCAGGCATTGCTGCGTGCTACGGGGGTGGATGACATCTTCGTCCTGCCCTTTGACCGCGCTATGGCTGCGCTCACGGCGCGGGAGTTCATGCAGCGGGTGCTGAAGGAACAGCTGGGCGTCGATGTCTTGGTCATCGGTTATGATCATCGCTTTGGGAGACCTCTCTCCAATTCCCGCAGTGAGGGATTCCCAGAGTATCAGGCGTATGGGAAGGAGCTCGGCATCGAAGTGGTGCAGGCGCGGGAGCTGGAAGGCGAGCATGTCAGCAGCTCTGCCATTCGGCGGGCGCTGGCGGACGGCGATGTGGCGACGGCAGCGCGGTTGCTGGGGCGTCCTTATGAATGGAGGGGGCGTGTCGTACATGGGCACGCCGTCGGCCGCCGACTGGGCTTTCCTACGGCGAATCTCGAGGCTGTGGAGCCAGGAAAGGTGCGACCGGCGAGGGGGGTGTATGCGGCGAAGGTGCTGTTACCCGCAACTGACGTTGCGGGCACGGCGGCTGGGAGAGCAAGGGGGACCGCAACTGACGTTGCGGGCACGGCTGCTGCGGACACGGCTGCTGCGGGCACGGGGGCTGTAGCGATGCTCAATATAGGGCATCGGCCTACGTTGGATAACGGCAGTGAACTGAGTATCGAGGCGAACCTCTTGGATTTCTGCGGCGACCTCTACGGACAGACTCTCACCTTATTCTTTATCGCGCGCCTGCGCGAGGAACGGCAGTTCCGCAGTGAAGCAGAGCTGGCAGAACAGCTACAGCGCGATCGCGCAGCAGCTCTTGCAGCCTGCAATTCTACTCTTTAACGTATCTTTCCTACGCCTATGTCAACTTTCCGCACCCACCTCCGCCAACATCCCTTCTGGGTCTATATCCTGCTCTTCCTGTTCTGTCAGCTGGCTTCCGTGCCCGTGGGTCTGTTGATGGCGCGCTGGCTGGGGTACGACCAGATGCTGGTGGGTACACTGCTTTTCGCCAATGCGTTGGCGATCATCCTATTCCTCCTCTATCGCCCTGCGACGGTCACCTGGCAGAGTACCCTCGGCGGCGTACGGGGGCGCGGTGGCCGGCGCTCTGCTCTCGTATTCCTCTTGGCGCTGCCGACCATCCTCTTGGTGAACCTCGGTCAGGAGGCGTTTTTCCCCGATATCCCCGACCTCGTGGGGGAAGAGACCTTGCAGGCACTGATGTACCACCCGTTGGGGCTGCTGACCATTGCCGTGTTGGGGCCGCTCAGCGAGGAACTGCTCTTTCGTGGCGGCGTGCAGTCCGACCTCTACCGCCACACTGCCCAACAGGGTACATGGGTGGCCATCGCCTTGAGTGCAGCCATCTTTGCACTCATCCACATGAACCCCGCCCAGATGCCGGCAGCCTTCCTCCTCGGGATCTTGCTCGGCTTAGCCTACTGGTGGACGGGCTCGCTGGTGGCTTCCGTCTGCATCCATGTCTTCAACAATTCCTTTGCCTGCGTGCTTTCCCTCTTGTCGCCCGATGATGACAGCCTGATCAACTTCCTGGGCGGGTCAACGTCTGCCGGACTCACGGCTCTGATTTGTCTCTTTGCGCTCCTCTTAACCCTCCGTGCAGTGCGAAAAGAGGGTCTAAAAAGTACGGAAGAAGGCTAAAAAATGTTTTTTTCTATATATAATAAGGTGTAGTTCGCTTTTTTTGTGTAGTTTTGCGCCCACATTTGCAAAAAGCACAAGAACTATGTCTAAGAATCTTGTTATCGTAGAGTCCCCTGCCAAGGCTAAGACCATTGAGAAATTCCTTGGTAAAGACTATAAGGTGATGTCGTCGTATGGTCATATCCGTGACCTGAAGAAGAAAGACTTCAGCATCGACACCGCCTCTTTCCAACCCGAGTACGAGGTGCCAGCCGACAAGGTGCACATCGTCAGCCAGCTGAAGCAGAACGCCAAGAAATCCGATGTCATCTGGCTCGCGTCCGATGAGGACCGCGAGGGAGAGGCTATCTCATGGCATTTGCAAGAGGTTCTGAAGCTGGATCCGAAGACCACGCGCCGCATCGTGTTCCACGAAATCACCAAGCCAGCCATCCTGGAGGCGATTGAGCATCCGCGCCACGTGGATATGGCGCTTGTAGATGCACAGCAGGCGCGCCGTGTGCTGGACCGCATCGTAGGCTTCAAGCTCTCGCCCGTGTTGTGGCGCAAGGTGAAGCCTTCGCTCAGTGCCGGTCGTGTGCAGAGCGTTGCCGTGCGCTTGATTGTGGAGCGCGAGCGCGAGGTGCAGGCTTTCAAGAGCGAAGCCACATTCCGCGTGACAGCTCTTCTGGCGCTGCCCGATGGCAACCAGCTGAAGGCTGCACTGAACCGCCACTTCCAGACACGCGCTGAGGCGGAGGCCTTCCTTGCTTCCCTGAAGGATGCCACGCTTACCATTGAAGATATCCAGACACGCCCCGTCCGTCGCACACCGGCACCTCCCTTCACGACGAGTACCCTGCAACAGGAGGCTGCCCATAAGCTGGGCTTCCCCGTCACGCAGACGATGCTCGTAGCGCAGCATCTCTATGAGAACGGTTTCATCACCTATATGCGTACGGACAGCGTGAACCTCTCGAAGCTCGCTCTTGGCACCAGCCGCTCCGTCATCACGGAGCTGATGGGCGAGGCCTACGTGAAGACGCGGCAGTACCACACCTCTTCGAAGGGTGCCCAGGAGGCGCACGAGGCAATCCGTCCCACCTACATGGACCGCACGGAGCTGACCTCTGCCAATCAGCAGGAGCGCCGCCTCTATGACCTCATCTGGAAACGCACCATCGCCAGCCAGATGGCTGATGCTGAGATGGAGAAGACTACCGCCACCATCCGCATCAGCGGTCGCGATGAACAGTTCGTAGCGACGGGTGAGGTCATCAAGTTCGACGGCTTCCTGAAGGTCTATCGCGAGACCGTCGAGAATGTTGACGGCGCAGAGGACAGTGCCGAGAGCTCTGCCATCCTGCCGCCGCTCACTGTCGGGGAGACTCTCAGCCGCATTGAGGTGCAGGCTACCGAACGCTTCATGCAGCATCCCCCTCGCTACAATGAAGCCAGCCTTGTGCGCAAGCTCGAAGAGCTGGGCATCGGGCGCCCTTCCACCTACGCTCCTACCATTTCCACGATCCAGCAGCGCGAGTACGTCGTGCGCGGCGATAAGGCTGGCGAGGAACATCCTTACACGGTGCTGTCGCTGACCGGCGCCGACATCCGCGAGGAACAGCGCAGTGCCATCCTCGGCGCCGAGCGCGGACGCCTGCTCCCCACCGACACGGGCATCGTCGTCAACGATTTCCTCATGGAGAACTTCCCCTCTATCATGGATTATAACTTCACCGCCGACGTGGAGAAGGAGTTCGACGCCATCGCTGAGGGCAAGGAGGAGTGGACCGAGATGCTACAACACTTCTGGCGCGAGTTCGAGCCGCAGGTGGAGCAGTCCATCCAGACGAAGACGGAGCTCCGCGTGGGCGAACGTGTGCTGGGTACGGATCCCGAGAGCGGTCGCACCGTGAGCGTGAAGATTGGGCGCTTCGGTCCCGTGGCACAGATTGGCACTTCCGAGGACAAGGAGAAACCTCGCTTCGCGCAGCTCAAGAAAGGGCAGAGCATCGAGACGCTGACGCTCGACGAGGCGCTGGAACTCTTCCGCCTGCCGCGCACGCTGGGCGACTATGAGGGCAAGACCGTCACTGTGGGTACAGGTCGCTACGGCAACTACGTCCTCCATGATAAGGTCTTCGTGAGTATCCCCGCCGCGACCGATCCGCTGGCCATCACCCTCGATGACGCTGTCCGCCTCATCGAGGAGAAGAAGCAGAGTGAAGCTGCCCGCCACCTGAAGACCTTCGCTGAGGACGCGAAGCTCGAGGTTCTGAACGGCCGCTACGGTGCTTATCTGGCCTACGACGGCAACAACTACCGTCTTACGAAGGCGCAGCAGGAACACGCTACGGAGCTGACCTACGACGAGTGTATGGCCATCGTCAAGGAACAGGACGAGAAGCCTCGTAGCACAGGCGGCAAGCGCCACTTCGGCAAGAAGAAATCATAATTTTAAACTCTCAACTTTCAATTCCTCCGTGGTTCGCATCATCCTTATCGGTTACATGGGCGCTGGCAAGACGACTGTCGGCAAGGCACTGGCAGCAGAGCTCGGTGTGCCCTTCTACGACCTCGACTGGTATATCACCACCCGCTATCGCCGCACCATCCCCGAGATCTTCGCCCAGCAGGGCGAGGAGGGCTTCCGGGAGCTGGAGCGCAAGATGCTCCATGAAGCTGCAGAGTTCGAGGACATCGTCCTCAGCTGCGGCGGCGGCACACCGTGCTTCTTCGACAACATGGAGTACATGAACTCTCTCGCCGACACCATCTACCTGAAGGCTGAGCCCGAGATCCTGGCGCAACATCTGAAGATGGGCAAGGGCAAACGCCCCCTCATTGAAGGTAAGACGCCCGAGGAACTGGAGGCTTACATTCAGGAGTCCCTGCAGGCGCGCGAGCCGTTCTACTCTCAGGCGAAATACACCCTCGACATCTCACTCCTCGACACGTTCTCCAAGATCGATGAGTGCGTGAAAATCATCAAGGACATGCTAAAGGTTTAAGACATGAAAAAGTGGCGCATTGAAGACTCCGAGGAGCTCTATAACATCAAAGGATGGGGAGTCAGCTATTTCGGTATCAACGAGAAAGGGCACGTTTATGTGACGCCCAAGAAGAACAGCGTACAGGTGGACCTCAAGGAGGTCATCGACGAACTGGCCACGCGCCATGTCACGGCGCCCGTGCTGCTGCGCTTCCCCGACATTCTTGACAACCGCATTGAGAAGACCGACGAGTGCTTCCGCAAGGCGGCCAAGGAGTACGACTACCAGGCAGAGCACTTCATCATCTTCCCCATCAAGGTGAACCAGATGCGCCCCGTCGTGGAGGAGATCATCAGCCACGGCAAGCGCTACAACCTCGGACTGGAAGCCGGCTCCAAGCCTGAGCTCCATGCCGTGTTGGCCACGAACATGGACAGTGACAGCCTCATCATCTGCAATGGTCACAAAGACCAGAACTTCATCGAGCTGGCGCTGCTGGCGCAGAAGATGGGCAAGCGTGTGTTCCTCGTCATTGAGAAGCTGCCCGAGCTGCAGATCATCGCCGAGACCGCCAAGCGGCTGGGCGTGCGCCCCAACCTGGGCATCCGCATCAAGCTCGCCGCCAACGGCAGCGGCAAGTGGAGCGAGAGCGGCGGCGACGCCTCGAAGTTCGGCCTCAACAGCTCCGAGCTGCTCATGGCGCTGCAACTGCTCGACGAGATGGGTCTGCGCGACTGCCTGAAGCTCCTCCACTTCCACATCGGCAGCCAGATCACCAAGATCCGCCGCATCTCAACCGCCCTGCGTGAAGCCGCACAGTTCTATGTGCAGCTCCATGCGATGGGCTTCGGCATCGAGTTCATCGACTGCGGTGGCGGACTCGGTGTGGATTACGACGGCACTCGTTCCAGCAACAGCGAGTCCAGCGTGAACTATAGCATCCAGGAGTACGTCAACGACTGCGTCTATACGCTTGTGGAAGCGGCCAACGCCAACGGCATCCCGCACCCCAATATCATCACCGAGGGCGGTCGCTCGCTGACGGCTCACCACAGCGTCCTCATCGTGGATGTGATGGAGAGCGTCACGGCGCCCCAGATGCCGGAGGATTTCGAGCCCGGTGAGCACGACCATAAGCTCGTCCACGACCTCACGGAGATCTGGGACAAGCTCTCCACACGCTCGCTCCTTGAGGACTGGCACGACGCTGAGGACATCCGCGAGGAGGCCCTTGACCTGTTCCGCCACGGCATCATCGACCTGCGCACCCGCGCTCAGATAGAATCCCTCTACTGGGCTGTCAGCCATGAGGTCGCTGAACTGGCGCACCATCAGAAGCACGTCCCCGACGAGCTTCGCGCGCTGGACAAGCAGATGGCCGACAAGTACTTCTGCAACTTCTCCCTCTTCCAGTCGATGCCCGATTCGTGGGCCCTCGACCAGCTCTTCCCCATCATGCCCATCGCCCGCCTTGGTGAGCAGCCTACGCGCAGCGCCACCCTGCAGGACATCACTTGCGACTCGGATGGCAAGATCACGACCTACGTCAACGGCGGTCACCAGACCAACTACATCCCCCTGCACCCCGTGAAGGCGGATGAGCACTACTACATCGGCGTCTTCCTCGTGGGAGCCTATCAGGAGATTCTCGGCAACATGCACAACCTCTTCGGCGACACCAACGCCGTCCACATCACCGTCAACCGCGACAACTACGAGATCGAGCAGATTATTGACGGCGAGACAGTGGCCGATGTCCTCGAATATGTCCAGTACGACCCCAAGAAGCTTGTGCGCCGGCTGGAGATCTGGGTCAGCCGTGCCGTCAAGGACGGCAAGATTACCGAGGCAGAGGGCAAGGAATTCATCAGCAACTACCGTGCGGGGCTCTATGGTTACACCTATTTAGAGTGAGGCGACCCCACCCCCCTGCCCCTCCCGAGGGAGGGGAGTAATTACTGTTCAAGAATTGTATATTTATTATAGACATTTATAGTTTTCTACACAATGGAAAATCTCTTAGTCAATCACATACAACTCCCCTCCCTCGGGAGGGGCAGGGGGGTGGGGGCACCTCGGGAGGTGAAAGGTGGAGGGGTCATTGTCATCAAGGTCGGCGGCGCCGTCGTCGAAGATCCTGCGCAGCTCGCCATCCTGCTGGATGAGTTCGTGCGGCTGGAAGGTCCGAAGGTGCTGGTGCACGGTGGCGGACGTACCGCCACCAACTTGGCGAAGCAGCTGGGCATCGAGAGCCAGATGGTGGGCGGACGCCGCATCACCGATGCCGAGATGCTGCGTGTTGTCACGATGGTCTATGGTGGCCTCGTCAACAAGAATATCGTGGCACAGCTGCAGGCCCGCGGCGTCAACGCCCTCGGCCTCACGGGCGCCGACATGAACCTGATCCGCGCCCATCGCCGTCCCGTCACCCCCGAAGGTATCGACTTCGGCTTTGTCGGCGATGTGGATTGTGCCGACGGTGCCCGCCTCGCCGAGCTCCTCGCCAGTGGCATCACCCCCGTCATCGCCCCCCTCACCCACGATGGCGAAGGCCACCTGCTGAATACCAACGCCGACACTATGGCACAAACCGTTGCCACCGCCCTCGCCGCCAGCGTCTCCCCCCCTTCTCCCTCTTCCGCCTCCTCTCCCTCTTTCCCCTCCCTTGGCAGTGTGGCCGGCGGTTTGTCCGCCGGCGTCTCCCTCACCTTCTGCTTCGAGCTCCCCGGCGTCCTCCGCGACCCTGCCGACCCTGCGAGCCTCATCCCCCGCATCACCGAATCCGACTTCCGCGCCCTCGTGGCCGACGGCGTCATCAGCGGCGGCATGATTCCTAAGCTCGAGAACGCCTTCTCCGCCCTCCGCGACGGTGTCTCCAGTGTCCGTATCACCCACATCTCCGCCCTTCAGGGAGGAACTTTGATTATGTAATGGACTTCCGTGCCGACATCCTCTCCCATCGCGACCGCCTCTACCGTCAGGCTCTCAGCATCCTCGCCGATGCGGCCGAGGCCGAGGATGTGGTGCAGGATGTGATGCTGCGAGCGTGGGAGCATCGTGGCGAGTGGGATCAGATTGAGAATATGCAGGCGTGGCTTGCGCAGGTGTGCAAGCGCCTCGCCCTCGACAAGCGCAAGCACGCCGCCCTCCTCCGTCGCACACCCCTCTCCGATGATACCCTGGATGCTGCACGCCACACGTCGCTCTCCGGGCACGCCTCCGACATGGAGAGGCACGAGACCCTCCATCTCCTTTGCGACCTCATTGCCGACCTCCCTTCCCCCTTGGACGACCTCGTGCGGTTGCGCGATATTGAAGGTATGAGCTATCGCGACATCGCCCTGCAGCTCAGCCTCAGCGAAGACCAGGTCCGCGTCTATCTCCACCGTGCCCGTGGCAAGCTCCGCGAACGCTATCTGAAGCTCCACCGTGCCGGGCTGAACCCGTAGTACGTGTACCCAACAGTACGCTACAATGCACTATAGTGTGCTCAATGGCGAGATGATTCGGGGAAAAGCAAAAAGAATGTTAAAAACGGGGAAGGGGCTGTAACTTTTCGCCTGTTCGCTCGTCTTCCCTACAGAAACGCATCCGACGCAGTATGGACTACAAGTACATCGAACAGCTCATCGACCGCTATTTTGAGGGTGAGACCACTCTCGAAGAAGAGCAGATTCTGCGCAAGTTCTTTGCTCAGGAAGAACTGCCGGAACACCTGCAGCAGTGGAAGCCGCTCTTCCGAGCCGAGCAGGAAATTGCTGTCGCTCACCTCGACGAGTCGTTCGACGAGCGCATCCTGGCGCTCACGGGCGAGTACCACGTCAAGGCGCAGCCCATCCCCCTCCGTGTACGCCTTCGTCCCCTCTACCGCGTGGCAGCTTTCCTGGCTTTCGCCATCGTCATTGGTACGGCTGTGGAACACTCTGCCACCCCTGCTGCCGACGCGCCCCGCGAGCCCATCGCCGTGCAGGGACAGGACGAGCTGGATGCCGACGAGACCACACCACTTGACATCCGTTCAGCGGAGCTGATGGAGAGTGATTCCCTCATGATTCAATGATTCATTTTTGCTTTTTCGATATAAACAGTTAGTGCTTAAAACACCCTTTGCAGTTCTGCTGCAATATGAAGCTGTGAAGCTTCACCTCCGTTCTTAGAATAACTTAATACTGTAGAACACTAACGATGGAAAGAGGCGACCGCGAAGGCCGCCTCTTTTCAATTTACTGCCATCAATGGGGTGCGCCGTATATGACTTCGCACGGCATACAGCTATTCGCCCCACGACTCGCGGTCGAGGTTGCGGTAGCCGACGGCTTCGGCGAGGTGGTGGGTCTGGATGGTGGGGGCACCTTCGAGGTCGGCGATGGTGCGGGCCAGGCGCAGGATGCGGTCATAGGCTCGGGCGCTGAGCTGCAGGCGGTTGATGACTTCGCGCAGCATCGCCATGTCCTGTGGCGCGGGCGTGGCGTACTGGCGCATGAGGGCGGGTGTCATCTGTGCGTTGCAGTGGATGCCGGGGTGTGCGCGGTAGCGTTCCTCCTGGATCTGGCGTGCTCGGATGACGCGCTCGCGAATGACGGCCGACGGCTCGCCGGGCTGGGTGCGGCTGAGGTCGTTGAAGGAGAGGGGCGTGATCTCAATCTGAATGTCGATGCGGTCGAGGAGGGGACCGCTGATCTTGTTGAGGTACTTGTGGATCTGTCCGGGCGTGCACTGGCAGGGCTTGGTGGGGTGGTTGTAGTAGCCGCAGGGGCAGGGGTTCATGGATGCCACGAACATGACGTTGCAGGGGTAGTCGATGCTGTATTTGGCGCGTGAGACGGTGATCTTGCGGTCTTCCAGCGGCTGCCGCAGCACCTCCAGGCAGGCACGCGGGAACTCCGGCAGCTCATCGAGGAAGAGGACGCCGTTGTGGGCCAGCGACAGCTCGCCCGGCATGGGGTTGGCGCCGCCGCCGACGAGGGCGACCTGCGAGACGGTGTGGTGCGGTGCCTGGAAGGGGCGTTCGGTGATGAGGCCGGTGCCGCCCTTGAGCTTGCCGGCGACGGAATGGATCTGCGTGGTCTCCAGGCTCTCGGCCAGCGAGAGCGGCGGCAGGATGGAGGGCAGGCGGCGCGCCATCATGCTCTTGCCCGCGCCCGGCGGTCCCACCATGATGAGGTTGTGGCCTCCAGCGGCTGCTACCTCGAAGGCTCGTTTGACATTCTCCTGTCCTTTGACATCGGCGAAGTCCAGCGGGAAGTCGTTCTGGTGGGCAAAGAACTCGGCGCGTGTGTCGATGTCCAAGGGCTGCAGCACATCCATCTTCCCCGACAGGAAGTCCTTGATCTCGAGGACGTTCTCGGCACCATACACCTTCAGGCGGTTGACGACAGCCGCCTCGTGGGCGTTTTCGCGGGGCACGATGAGCCCTTCGTAGCCCAGCTCGCGCGCCTTGATGGCAATGGGGAGCGCGCCTCGGATGGGCTGCAGGTGACCGTCGAGGCTGAGCTCGCCCACGAGCATGAAGCGCTCGGAGAAGGTCGTGGTCACGATGGCGTTAGCCATGAGGATGCCCAAGGCGATGGGTAGGTCGAAGCCGGTGCCCTCCTTGCGGATGTCGCCGGGGGCGAGGTTGATGGTGACGTTTTCGTTCGGCAGCTTGATGCCGCTGTTGGCGAGTGCCGCCGCGACGCGGCTGTAGCTCTCTTTGACGCTGCTGTCCGGCAGCCCGACAATCACCATTCGGCCGCTACCCTGTTGAATGGGCTGGACGTTCACTTCGATGGTGACGGGGATGGCGGTGATGCCGTCAACGGTCGCGCTGTAGGTCTTGGCTAACATACGTGTATGGTCTTTTATTCAACTGATATTGCTCCAGTCGATGGTATTACGGTTGAGCTCGCGCAGGTGCGTCCACATACGGGCGTTCTCCGGCAGGCACTGGTCGGGGTCCTCGTCGAGGATGCGGTTGGCGGTATCGCGGGCGAGCTGCACGAGTTGTCCGTCGCGGGCGATGTTGGCGATGTGGAGGTCGAAGGCCATGCCGCTCTGCTGGGTGCCTTCGAGGTCGCCCGGGCCGCGGAACTTCAGGTCGGCTTCGGCGATCTCGAAGCCGTCGTTGGTCTCGCACATGATCTCAATGCGCTTGCGGGTGTCCTGCGATAGCTTGTACTTGGTCACGAGGATGCAGTAGCTCTGCTCGGCACCGCGCCCCACGCGGCCGCGAAGCTGGTGGAGCTGTGCCAGCCCGAAGCGCTCGGCGTTCTGGATGATCATCACGGAGGCGTTCGGCACGTTGACGCCCACCTCAATGACGGTCGTGGCCACCAGCATCTGCGTCTCCCCGCGCACAAAGCGCTCCATCTCGGCATCTTTCTCGACGGCCTTCATCTGGCCGTGGACCTTGGAGATGCGGAGGTCGGGGAAGGCGTGGCAGAGAGCCTCGTAGCCGTTCTCGAGATCCTGGATGTCCATCTTCTCGCTTTCCTTGATGAGCGGATAGACGACATAGACCTGCCGCCCCTTCGCGATCTCGGCGCGGATGCCGCTGTAGAGGCTCTCCGTGCGCTCCTCCCAGAAGTGGCGTGTCTCGATGGGCTTGCGGCCGGGCGGCAGCTCGTCGATGACGCTGACGTCGAGGTCGCCGTAGAGGGTCATGGCGAGTGTGCGGGGGATGGGCGTGGCGGTCATGACCAGGACGTGGGGAGGGATTTCATTCTTTTTCCAGAGACGGGCGCGCTGTGCCACACCGAAGCGGTGCTGCTCGTCGATGACCACGAGGCCGAGGTTGCGGAACTCCACGGTGTCCTCCAGCACGGCGTGGGTGCCGATGAGGATGTGCACGTCGCCCGTGCGCGTACCTTCTAATATAGGGTCGCGCCGTTTCTTGCCTTTTACGTTGCCGGTGAGCAGTTCCACGCGCACCGGCATCCCCGCGAGCATCTCGCAGAAGGTGGCATAGTGCTGCTCGGCCAGGATCTCGGTGGGTGCCATCAGGCAGGCCTGGTAGCCGTTGTCGAGGGCGATGAGCATCGTCATCAGCGCCACGAGAGTCTTGCCCGAGCCCACGTCGCCCTGCAGGAGGCGGTTCATCTGGCGGCCGCTGCCCATGTCGCGCCGCATCTCGCGGATGACGCGTTTCTGGGCGCCCGTGAGCTCAAAGGGCAGGAAGTGGTGGTAGAAGGTGTTGAAATGGTCGCCCACGTGGGCAAAGACGTGTCCGGAGACCTGCTGCTGGCGCTGCCGCGCGAAGCGCAGGATGCCCAGCTGGATGAAGAACAGCTCCTCGAACTTCTGGCGGTAGGTGGCGCGCCGCAGTGCGTCGGCGGAGGCGGGGTAGTGGAGGTCGTGGAGCGACTGTCCGCGCGGCACGAGGGCGAGCTGCCGGATGAGCGCATCGGGCAGCGTCTCGGGGAGCACAAAGGGCGAGGGCTCCTTCTCCCATTTCTCCATCAGGGTGGAGGTGAAGCGCTCCATGCTGCGGCTGTTCAGACCGCTCTTCTTCATGCGGTCGGTCGTGTGGTAGTAGGGCTGGAGCCCCATCTTGCCCAGCTGAAGGGTGTCGGCGGGGTCGATGTCGGGGTGAGGGATGTTGATGCGCCCGCCAAAGACATTGGGGCGCCCGAAGACGATGTAGAGCTTTCCGATCAGGTAGTTCTTCTTGATCCACTTGAACGTGCCCGCCTGGAACCAGATGAGGTCGATGATGCCGCGGCCGTCGGTGAAATGTGCGATGAGGCGGCGCTTACGACCCTGCCCCTCCTCCTCGAAACTCAGGATCTCACCCTTCACCTGCACGAACGGCATGTCGGCCGTCAGCTCATGGATGTAGTAGAGGCGTGTGCGGTCGATGTGCTTGTAGGGGAAGTAATAGAGCAGGTCGCGGAACGTCGTGATGCCGAGTTCCGTCTCCAGCAGCTTCGCGCGTTGCGGGCCTACGCCGGGCAGATAGGTGATGGGAGTGGAGAGGTCGATGTTTTTTGAGTTTATAGTTAAGAGTTGAAAGTTGAATGATTGACGATGCAAAGGTAGTGATTATTTCGTGAATGTCGCCAAGAAGTTGCAAAAAAAAGGTGAGGACGCTCCTCGGGAGCGCCCTCACGGCTTCATTCTTCTCGTGGTTGATAATAATGTTTCTTGGGGATTACATCATGCCGCCCATGCCGGGAGCACCGCCCATCGGCATCTCGGGCTTGTCCTCCTTGGCGTCGCAGATGACGCACTCGGTGGTCAGGAACATGCCGGCGATGCTGGCAGCGTTCTCGAGAGCCACACGTGCCACTTTGGCAGGATCGATGATGCCGCAAGCCTTCAGGTTCTCGTAGCGGTCGGCACGGGCGTTGTAGCCGTAGTCGCCGTCACCAGCCTTCACGTTGTTCACGACCACGCTGCCTTCGAGACCTGCGTTCTCGACGATCTGACGGAGCGGCTCCTCGATGGCGCGTTCCACGATGCGGATGCCCGTGGTCTCGTCGGCGTTCTCGCCCTGGAGACCTTCGAGCGCCTTGATGGCGCGGATGTAGGCGACACCGCCGCCGGGGATGATACCCTCTTCGATGGCTGCGCGGGTGGCGCAGAGAGCGTCATCGACGCGGTCCTTCTTCTCCTTCATCTCCGTCTCGGAGGGAGCACCCACGTAGAGGACAGCCACACCACCGGAGAGCTTGGCCAGACGCTCCTGCAGCTTCTCCTTGTCATAAGAAGAAGTCGTGTTGGCAATCTCATTCTTGATCTGGTTGATGCGATCCTTGATGAGCTCGCTCTGGCCGTGACCGCTGACAATCGTCGTGTTGTCCTTGCTGATGGTCACCTTGTCAGCGCTGCCAAGCATCTCGATGGTAGCCTGTTCGAGCTTCAGGCCCTTCTCCTCGCTGATGACGACGCCGCCGGTCAGCGTGGCGATGTCCTCGAGCATGGCCTTGCAGCGGTCGCCGAAGCCGGGGGCCTTGACGGCGCAGATCTTCAGCTGGGTACGCAGACGGTTGACGACGAGCGTGGTGAGTGCCTCGCTATCGACGTCCTCGGCGATGACCAAGAGCGGACGGCCGGTCTGCACGGCGGGTTCGAGGATGGGCAGGAAGTCCTTGAGGTTGCTGATCTTCTTGTCGTAGATGAGGATGTAGGGGTTCTCCATCTCGCACTCCATCTTCTCGGTGTTGGTGACGAAGTAAGCGGAGAGATAGCCGCGGTCGAACTGCATACCTTCGACCACACCGATGGTGGTGTCGCGACCCTTAGCCTCCTCGATGGTGATGACGCCGTCCTTGGAGACCTTCTTCATGGCCTCGGCCAGCAGCTTACCGATCTCGGGATCGTTGTTGGCGCTGACGGTAGCCACCTGTTCAATCTTGCTGTAGTCGTCGCCGACCTGCTCGCTCTGTTCCTTCACGCACTCCACGACCTTGGCCACAGCCTTGTCGATACCGCGCTTCAGGTCCATGGGGTTGGCACCGGCGGTGACGTTCTTCAGACCCTCGCGGACGATGGCCTGAGCCAGCACGGTAGCGGTAGTGGTGCCGTCGCCGGCATCGTCGCCCGTCTTGGAGGCCACGCTCTTGACGAGCTGAGCACCAGCGTTCTGGAAGGCATCGGCCAGCTCGATCTCCTTGGCGACGGTGACGCCGTCCTTGGTGATCTGGGGAGCACCGAACTTCTTCTCGATAATCACATTACGACCTTTCGGGCCGAGTGTCACTTTGACAGCGTCAGCCAACTGATCTACGCCCTGCTTCATCTGCTCGCGGGCTTCGATATTGAATTTGATTTCTTTTGCCATTTGTGTTTAATTCATAATTCACAATTCATAATTCATAATTGCAGAATGAATTGCGAGGTTAAACGTATAAATGATTCTTTGTTGTTAATTCAAGATGATGATTCATAACTCACATTTTATCATTGAGCCGGAGGCGTAATTATGAATTCTCACAATTTGTGAATTGGAGCCAAAGGCGTAATTATGATTCTCACAATTTGTGAATTGAACCGGAGGCGTAATTATGAATTCTCACAATTTGTGAATTGGAGCCGGAGGCGTAATTATGAATTGTGAATTATGAATTATGCATTGCTACTGGAGCACCGCCACCACGTCGCTCTGACGCATGATGAGGTACTTCTGTCCTTCGTGCTCCAGCTCAGTGCCGGCATACTTGCCATACAGCACAGTGTCGCCAGCCTTCAGCACCATCTCTTCGTCCTTGGTGCCTTTGCCAACGGCCACGACCTTGCCCTGGAGGGGCTTCTCTTTAGCGGTGTCGGGGATGATGATACCGCCGATTGTCTTTTCTTCGGCTGCAGCCGGTTCAATCAGAACGCGGTCTGCTAACGGTTGAATCTTCATAGTTGTTTGCTTTTATAAGTTGATGAATTGTTGAATATCAGAGATGCTGCGTGGAGCAGCACTTGTGGGTTAGCGAAAATCGTGCCAAAACGGCGTGGGCTGTCAACTTGTCAGTGTCATTCGCCTCTCTTGTCTGCCGTCTGCTCCCTAAGGCATCGACAATGCCGTTCCTGGCGTACATTCTTATATATTTTTCTTCAAAAAACCGTCAAACCCTCACTTTTTGTTGTATCTTTATGATTATAAGATGATTCTGAAGTGATGGTTCGGGTGAGGGTAGGTGAGAGTAGTGACGGTTTTTGAGTGATTTACGTGCATATTATGTCGGAAACTCCTTACTGTGGAACCCCACTACAGACCGCATCACGGAGGCATACTACTTACGTCACGAAGGAATACTACTTACATCACGGAGGAAAACAACTTCCCGAGAGATTGAGTGTCTCATGCATGAGACACAGCTGTCTCACCTGTGAGACACAGCTGTCTCACCTGTGAGACACGATTGTCTCACGCATGAGACACCCTCCCGCAACGGCAAGACACCCTCCCACAACAGCATCATGGCGGTCTCCTCTCAACGGCAAAATCCCGAAAAGGCTATTGTCTGCGACAAAATAAGACCCTAATTGAGGGATAAACCGTCACTTTTGTCACCTGCCATCACCCTAACCGTCACCATTTAACGCATTGAAAACCAATCGGACGCACGGAAAAGTGACGGTTTGACGGTTTTTCGGAGAAAAATCATGAGTATGCGGGCTAATCTGCCTGACGGTCGATGTCGATCTTGCGGACGAAGAACTTCACCTTGGCGCAGATCTCGTCGTAGGACTGATCCAGCGCCATCACGCGGCGTTGCTGGAGGTAGTAGGCGTCGTTGGTGTGACCGTCGATGCGGGGCGGCATCTGCGCGAAGCTGTCGCGGGCGGCTTGCAGGCGCTGCTCGCAGGCGGCGGCGCTGTCGCGCGCTTCCATGAGTTCTACGCTGTCGAGGGTGAGGATGGCGGCGCGGCGTGCGTCCAGCGCCGTGGGGTGCTGTCGGCGGAGGCTGAGGATGGTGTCGCGCGCGGCGCTGTAGTCGCGCACGGCGAGCAACTGGCGAGCCTCGTCGAGCATGGCTGCGGCGGGGGCTTCATCGTTGGCGGGTGCCTGCTGACAGGAGATGATGGCAAGGGCTGCTACAGGCAGAAGGAGAAAGTCTTTTGTCTTCATTGCGAGAGCAAAAGTAGCCCTTTTCTGCAAAAACTGCTCACTTTCCACGTCCAACTTTAAACTTTTTATTACCTTTGCGGCCGTTTTAACACCCTTCAACGTATTTTTTGCCATTATGAGACACCTTGACCGCCCTCAACTCACTGCTCTGCTCGACCAACCCATCTTCCACACCATCGGCGACGCTGCCGACGAGATGGGCGTGGAGTGTTACGTCGTGGGCGGCTACGTCCGCGATCTGTTTCTGGAGCGCCCGTCGAAGGACATCGATGTGGTGTGCGTGGGCAGTGGCATCGAGCTGGCAAAGCGTGTGGCGAAGCGGCTGGGACACGGCGCCCATCTCTCCGTGTTCAAGAACTTTGGCACGGCGCAGGTGAAGGCGAAACGACAGGAAGTGGAGTTCGTGGGGGCACGGCGCGAGAGCTACAGCCACGACTCCCGCAAGCCCATCGTGGAGGATGGCACGCTGGAGGACGACCAGCTGCGACGCGACTTCACCATCAACGCGCTGGCCGTCTGCCTGAACCGTGAGCGCTTTGGCGAACTGGTGGATCCCTTCGACGGCGTCTGGGACCTGGAGGACCGCATCATTGCCACGCCCCTGAACCCCGACGTGACATTCTCCGACGACCCCCTGCGCATGATGCGTTGCATCCGCTTTGCCACGCAGCTGAACTTCGAGATTGAGCCGGAGACCTTCGAGGCGCTGGAGCGCAACCGCGAGCGCATCAAGATCATCTCCGGCGAGCGCATCATCGACGAGCTGCAGAAGATCATGGTCTCGGACAGTCCTGCCCGAGGCTTCGAGCTGCTGTTCCAGTGCGGCCTGCTGGAGATCATCTTCCCGGAGTTGTATGCGCTGCAAGGCGTGGAGACCATCGGCGGGCGCGCCCATAAGGATAACTTCTGGCACACGCTGGAGGTGCTGACCAATGTCGTGAGAAAGACCGCCCCCCACCCCCTCCCATTAGGGAGGGGAGAGGCTGGCGCAGTGTTGCCGACCGAGCCGGAAAATCGCGGGATGGAGTCTTCAAGCGGACAGGAAAGTATCCCCCCACGGGGAGATTTAGAGAGGTCACTCTGGCTCCGCTGGGCAGCCCTGCTCCACGACATCGGCAAGCCACGTTCGAAGCGGTGGGACCCGCAGCTCGGCTGGACGTTCCACAACCACAACTACATCGGCGAGAAGATGGTGCCGCAGATCTTCCGGCGGCTGAAGCTGCCGATGGACGAGCGGATGAAGTACGTCCAGAAGCTCGTCTCGCTGCACATGCGCCCCATCGCCATTGCCGACGATGAGGTGACGGACTCCGCCGTGCGGCGTCTGCTCTTCGAGGCGGGTGATGACATTGACGATCTGATGCTGCTCTGCGAAGCTGACATCACCAGCAAGAATGAACAGCGCAAGCAGCGCTTCCTGGACAACTTCCGGCTGGTGCGCCAGAAGCTTGTGGATCTCGAGGAGCGCGACCGCATCCGCAACTTCCAGCCGCCCGTCAGCGGCGAGGAGATCATGGAGCGCTTCCATCTGCCGCCCTGTCGCGCGGTGGGCACGCTGAAGACGGCTGTCAAGGATGCCATCCTCGACGGCGTCATCCCCAACGACCACGACGCAGCCCTCGCCTTCGTCATTGAGAAGGCACGCAAGATGGGGCTGGAGAGTTAACAGTTGGACAGTGCAGACTCAGAACGGGTAGCCGACGGCGATGTGGAAGCCGAGGCTGTCCCAGAAACGGCGCATATTGTAGTAGCCGCTGCGCCCGGTGTCGTAGGGGGCGTGGATGCCCACGCCGACGTCGAAGCGCAGGACGAGGAAATCCAGGTCATAACGGAAACCGAAACCGGTGCCCAGGGCGATGTCCTTGGCCAGGCGCGAGGCTACGACGTCGCCGCCCGGGCGAGCCTCGTCGGCCTTCATCAGCCACACGTTGCCGGCATCCACGAAGAGGGCACCGTCGAGACCGCCGATGAGCGGGAAGCGGTACTCCACGTTGGCTTCCAGTTTCAGGTTACCCACCTGATCGACATAGCTCCAGCTGGAGTTGGCGGGGTGGTAGCTGCCGGGACCTATGCTGCGCACGGCGAAGGCGCGGATGCTGTTGGCACCGCCGACGCTGAAGAGGTCGGAATAGGGGGCCATCGTGCTGTTGTGGTAGCTCCAGACGGCACCCACGAAGGCGCGGGCGGCGATGCAGCTCTTGGGCGTGACGGGGAAGGTCTCGCGCCATTCGCCTGTGAGCTTCAGGAACTGTGCGAAGGGCACGCCCAACAGGTGCTTGTCGCGCTCCTTGATGGCGCGGCCGGCGAGGGCATAGATGCCGTTGGTGATGTGGCCGGCTTGCTTGGCGCCGAGCAGGATGGTGCGCTGATGGCCGTTGCGCCAGCGGCGCGTGTAGGTGAAGTTGTAGGCCATCGAGGGCACGAGCTGGTTGCGCATACTCACGTAGAGCGCCTGGTTGGCGTTCATGATGGAGTCGAAGCGGTCGGACTTGTGGGTGAGCATCGTGTAGTCGATGCGCAGCGGCGTCAGCTGGTGCTTGATGCGGCGCACCCGCTGGTAGGTGTAGGTCATGCCGACGCCGAAGTTGATCATCCGGAAGTAGCTGGAACGGTTCGTCCACGTGGCATCGATCTTGTATTGCGTCGATGCCTCGGCGTGGCGGTTGAGGCGGCGGGTGAGGTTGAAGAACTGCAGGCGGGGGTAGGTGAGCGTGGTGGAGGCGCCGAGTTCAAAGGAGTTCAGCAGGTTCTTGTCCTGGCCGGCATCCACGACGGTGGCGCCCGTCTGCCACTCGTAGCTGCCATAGATCTTGAAGTTCACGGTCTCTGCGCCGCGGAAGGCATTGCGCTTCGTCATACCCCATCCCACGCCCGGGCCGAGGAGACCGTTGCTCTTGTTGGTCACCTTGGCTTCGAACTCGCTGTCCCAGGGCTTGTCGAGGATGGCGAAGATGCTGACGTCGAGGGTGTCGCACGTGGCCGAGGTGTCGCGCGGCGAGTAGTTCATCTGTATGTTGGAGAAGATGCCCATCGCGGAGAGCTTGCTCTGGATGAGCTCGTGGAGGCGCTGGCGGTAGATGGCGCCGCGCTCGTAGTGGAGGTTGTGGATGATGGCTCCGAGGCGGAGGGGCGGTTTCGTGCTTCCCTCCTCGCAGGTCCAGCGGTAGAAGAAGTCGCGGCGGCGGATGCTGTCGGTGATCTGGCGCGCGCCGTAGGGCAACACCGTCACGGTCGTGCGCCCCATATAGAATTGGTTATGAACCTGTGCGGGCATGTCGACGCGCGGCCGCACCTGCAGGTGGACGGTGTTCTCGCGCTGGAAGGTGTCGGCGCGGAAGGTGATGTACTCTGGGCGGTAGTAGTAGTAGCCGTTGTTGCGGAAGAGGTCGCTCAGGCGTGTGCGCTCCGCGTCGAGGGCGGCGGCGCTGAAGGCATCGCCCGTGTGGAGCTCGGACTTCGCCATCGTGCGGCGCACGATGCTGTCGGTGAGTCCCGTGAAGCGCTGGTACTCGATGGTGCCCAGCCGCGAGAGGGGGCCGGGATAGACGGAGTAGGCGATCTTCGCCCGCAGCGAGTCGTGCGGGTCGGTGAGTACCTCGTAGGCGGCGGAGCCGTGGAAGAAACCGTAGTTGCGCAGCGTCTGACGCGCCACCTGCACGCGCAGCTGCGGGTTGGCCATGCTGATGGTGCGGTGTTGTGTGCCGATGGTGTTTCGCATCCAGCGCCCGAAGCCGCGCTTGGACTCGGCATAGGTGTCGTAGGCCCACAACCCGATGGGTATGCCCCAGCGGTACTTGGAGCTGCCGAAGATGGCGTTGTTGGGTGCATACGCCAGCGCGGCGTTGACCTCCTCGCGCACGGTGGCCGTGGCGGCCGTGAGCACCTCCGCCTCGCGTAGCAGCGAGTCGCGCTGCGCGCTCGTGAGGCTGTCGTTGTGGCTGAGGTAGGCGCGGATGTCCTTGGGCTTCAGGCTCCCCTTGAAAAGTTCCGAGACGGTGTCGTAGGCATCGCCTACAGCTTTGATGACGCCTGTGCTGTCGTTCTTCGCGCGCCCCTTGGCAGCGGCCTTGTGGCCGTAGGCAATCTCGGTGATGCCCGTGTAGAGCTGCTCGCCCTCGGGAAGGTGGGCGATGGTGGTGCAGGCAGTTAACAAGAGGCCCACCCCCAACCCCTCCCCAAGGGAGGGGAGAAGACCCACCCCCCTGCCCCTCCCTGTGAGGGAGGGGAGTATATACTTTTGGAGTATTGCTTTCAAGTGTGCCATGTCACTTTTCATTTTTCACTTTTCACTTCTCGAGGATTACTCCCCTCCCTTGGGGAGGGGCTGGGGGTGGGCTGTTTAAACAGGAACAGCTCGCCCAGTCGCATGGTCTTGCGGCGCAGCACGAGGCCGACGCCCATCTCGGTGACCTCGCCGTCGAGGAGGGATTCGTAGTTCTTGTCGTAGAAGACGTTGACGTAGCGCGTGGCGCCTTCGTCCAGGCGGTATTCAATGCTGACGTTGTCGATGATGCTCTCGCCCGTGTTGACGGCGTTCTCGCCCGTGCTGACCTTGCCGCCCACGATGACGCTGATGCGGTTGCCCCAGAAGCGCTTGGCGAAGCGGAAGGTGTAGTCCGTCGTGGCGCCGCCCGTGGCGCTCGTGCCTTGCTCCACACCCATGCTGAGGTCGATGCTCTTGAGTGCCTTGCCGGTGATGTTGGAGATCTGGCTTTGCAGGAATGCGTTGAGGGCGTTCTGGCCGGTGACACCGCCGCTCGTGGCGGCACCGGCATCATTGATGTACATGCCGGTGGCCAGCATCGTCACGGCCAGACGGCCGCGCTGTTCGGCGCTCATCGTGGAGAGGTCGTTCTGGATGGTCATGTCCTCGGGCGCTTCGAGCGTGAACTCCAGGCCGAGGTTCTGGAGCGTCTGTGTGATGTTCATGCCGACGTTGAAGTTGACGCTGCGCGGCTGGTTGCCCTCTGTGACGGTGGTGCGCACACGCTCCGTCGCCGTGAGGTCCAGGGCGGGGTTCGAGAGCGGTCCGCGGAACTCGGCGTAGCTGCCGCTCTTGATGGTGAACTCCTTCAGGGGGATGACCATCATCGTGTATTTCAGCGTGCCGCTGTTGATGGTGTAGCGTCCGTTGAGTTGCAGGTCTTTCTCGGGCGAGTAGGTCATCATGAGGTCGCCGCCGCCTTCGAGATCGACATACGAGGAGCCATCGGGGCTCAGCAGGCAGTGCACCTGTGCGGCGTCGGCGATCTCGATGCTCATAGCCACGTTGAGATGCTGCGGCTTCCGCTCCTCGACCTTCTCCACGTACAGGGTGTCAGAGAAATCGACGAACTCCACGAGGTCCGCCAGCTGGTCGTCGGCGGTGAGGGGCGAGTCGGTGAGCACGTAGGTCACGTCGGTCTTCCCCAGTACCTTCAGGCGGCCCAGCACGCGCAGGTTGTCGAGCGTCCCCTGTGCCTTGGCGTTGAAATCTACGAAGACCTTGCCGTAGGCCACCGAGCGGGCGCTCTTCTTGGCGTTGATGAGTTCGAAGTCCTGGGCGGTCATCGCCACATCGAGCAGGATACGGTCGAGGTCGGAGAAGTCGATGATGCCGTCCATCGTGAAGGGGTTCTTCCCGGTGGAGTAGAGGGTGATGCGGTCGAGCGAGAGCTGGCTGCCGCGCACGCTGATGGTGTCGTCGGCCACGCGCAGGTTCAGGCTGTAGGGGTCGGAGAGGATGCGCAGCCCCACGGTCGCCACGTCGCCGTTCACCAGAGGCTGGGCGGTGGTGCCGCCGACGTGGATGTCGCCGATGGCTACGCCCTCTAAGCGTGCCACGCCGTCGGGGATGAAGCCGTTGGCCAGCGTGAGGGGCAGGCGGTCCAGCGTGGCATCGACGTCGATCTGGTCGGCAGCGCCCTTGCTGGCGGGGGTGTAGGTGCCGGAGAACGAGGCCACGGGGAGACCTGTGTGCAGCAGGCTGCCATCGACGAAGTGGCTGCCGTCGGCGTTCGGGAGATAGACGGCCTGCAGGCCCACCTGCCCGAGCTCCGCCTGCTCGTAGCGCAGGCCATCGACGGTCATGTCGGTGGAGACGCTCAGCGCCTCCTCCGTCTGGATCAGGTGGGCATCGCCGTGCAGGAAGCCGCCCAACTTGGGCAGATAGGGCAGCACGCTGGACAACTCGCCAAGGTTCAGCCTGTTGACGCTCACGGAGAGGTCTTGCAGCGCTTCGTCGTTGGGCGAGGAGTAGATCTTCAGACCCGTGCCGTCGTCGGCCAACAGGTCGATGTCGGCATCCACGTGGTTGCGCTTGGTCAGGCGCACGAAGTTCGTGGGGTTGATGTGGAACGTGCGGTAGGCGATGATGGGGTCCAGCGGGTCGAAGTGCACCTGCAGCGTGTCCTCCACGATGGTGGCCAGTAAGCCCAGGTCCACGCCCTTGCGGCCGCGGTCGTCGAAGTAGGCAACCTTGGCACTGGCGATGCCGTCGCGGGTGAGCTGTGCGTTGAAGGTGGCGTCGAAGGTGACCTGCGGATTGCGGCGGTTGTTCCTCACACGTGCATCCATGCGCACGCTCGTGCTATCTTGATAGATGTGTGCCCGTATGGTGTCGAGCAGGATGGCTCCCGCGTTCAGGCTGTAGATGTGCCCGCCGCCGTTCATGCCGATCTTCGGATCCAGATTGATGCCGAAGCGCAGGTCGCTGAACGCATAGCCCATCGATGCCAGAATGTCGTGCAGAGGGTTGTGCTCGCCGGAGCTGATGCGCAGATCGACCTGCGGCAGCCGGTGTGCGAGCGCTTCCTCATCGATGCGGCGCGCTTTCAGCTGGCGGTTGAGTTCCTCCATGAAATGGTCGAGTTGCCCCAACAGGCGGTCATAGCCCGTGTGGCCGCGCAGGCGCACGCTCAGGTCGCCGCTGCTGACGGCGGCATAGACCGTGTCGGGGGCCAGCAGCGCTTCCAGCGCCACGTCCTCGGGGCGGAAGATGGAGTCGTAGGGCATCAGCACGATGTCGTTGATGGAGCCCGAGAGCTGGTGGTGGCGCTGGAGGTCGGTGGTGCCGTCGATGTGGAGGCACATCGCGGTCTTCAGCGGGTGATCGACCAGCCCGAGGGCGTGGAGGTCGGCGCGGCTCAGGTCAATGCCGAAGGTGAGGTCACAGGAGCGCTGCCCGCGCCCCCGCGCCGCAGCCCGCACATCGGAGAGCAGGGCATCCACGTCCGCCTGCATCCGCAGTGCGGCGTTGTCGGCTTGCAGGCGCGCATGGCCACGGCCATGTGCCAGATGAGCTTCCAACGTGGTGCCGTTGAGGTCGTAGGTGTCGTAGGTCAGCTGCTGGATGACAATGCTCGCGTCGAGGCGTGATGATGGATTCAGGAAGTCGGTGCCGCTGCCCTGTACGGTGGCTTTCGCCGTCAGCGGGCCTATCGCTAACGACGGCAGGAAATGGCGGAGCTGCAGGCGGGAGACATCCAGCGTGGCGTCGTACGTCATTGCGGCACGCGTGTCGATATTTCCCTTCAGGTAGGCCAGCCCGCCCGCCTCCGTCAGCGTGGCATCGACGCCGTACTGCGGCCCGTCGGCGGTTGCCGTGCCGGCCAGTTGCATCGGTGGCAGCGCTACGCCGTCGAGGGCGCCGCCGGCCAGCGCCCGCACCCAGTTGATGTTCTTCGTCTGTAGGTTGAAGGCCACCTGTCCCTGCAGCGCAGTGCTGTCTAAGAGATGTGCCACGTCGCCCTGCGCGTCGAGGTAGATGCTGCCGGGCAGCGTCGCCTCGGCCCGCGTGAGCGTGAGGTGTTCGATGTTGCCCGAGGCGGTCAGCCCCACGTGAAGGGGCGCGTCGGGGTAGGCACGGGCAAAGCCGTCGGGCAGGTAGTTGCCTGCCACGCGCAGGAGGTCTGCCTTGGAGAAGGTCGTGCGCACGCCCACGTCCATACGGCCGTCGCTGCCGGGCGTGAAGGCGCTGAAGTCCATCTCTGTCCATGCCTGGATGCTCGACGAGGGCGTGACGAGCAACGCTTGCGGCACCCGCAGATGCTGCTGCCCGAGATCCAGGAAGATGCTGTCGGCCTGCAGGCTCAGCGAGTCCAGGTCGAGGAGCTGCGTGGTGTCGTTCACCAGCCGCACGCGGGCATCGCTGATGGTGGCGTGCGCCACGGCGAGGGTCCATGCCAGCGGCTCGCTCTCGGTCGTATCTACGACGGTTGTATCTACCAGCGTGACGGCCACGTCCACGCCCTGCGCCGAGAGATCCTCGACGGCGAGATGCTGGCGGGCGAGGTCGATGTCATCGAGGAGGTGCAGCTGCCGGAGACGGCCCTGCACGACGACGGAGGTGATCATCTCCTTCGTGTCGAGCTGCACGTCGGCGAGCGCGATGCCCTCCACCTTCACGCGCTTCTGGCATATCTGGCGCAGCGAGAGATCCACCGTGGCACGGCGGGCAGCCACGAGCGTGTCCCCCACGCTGTCCGTCACTGTCAGTCCGTCGAGGGCCACGTCTAAGAGCGGTGTCAGCCGGAGGCGTTCCATCGCGATGTGCATCCCTGTCTGCTCGCTCGCATACGCAGCAGCCCGCCGTACCGCGTAGTCCTGAACGGGCGGCAGGTACAGCAGGAGAATCGTCAGCGACAGCAGCAGAAAGGGTGCAGCAACCACCCAGGCTGTCCATTTGAGGAGGCGCTTCATTCGCGAATGGAAGAATTTGGCTGCAAAAGTAACGCTTTTTTGGCCTCGCCGTATCATTCTTTTCCTTTTTTGACTACTTTTGTGCCCAAAATCTATCAAAACGAGCCTACGATATGGTCAAAGACATCCAGTTGCGCGTCGTGCCACAGGTGGCAGCGAGCGAGACAACCATCAAGGAACAAGTGGTGCGGGAGACGGCGCTCGACGCCCGTCGCATACAGGGGCTGCGCGTCGTGCGCCGCAGCATCGATGCCCGTCAGCGTCAGGTGTTCGTCAACCTGACCGTGCGCTGCTGGGTCGATGAGCCGATGGCCGAGGAGGCTTTCCAGCGCATCGACTATCCCAATGTGGAGGGTCGCCCGCAGGTCATCGTCGTCGGCGCCGGCCCCGGCGGGCTGTTTGCGGCGCTGCGGCTCATCGAGCTGGGGCTGCGCCCCATCGTCGTGGAGCGCGGCAAGGATGTCCATGAGCGCAAGAAAGACATCGCCCGCATCTCGCGTGACCACCTCGTCGATCCCGAGAGCAACTACAGCTTCGGCGAGGGTGGTGCCGGTGCCTACTCCGACGGCAAGCTCTACACGCGCTCCAAGAAACGCGGTTCGGTGGAGAAGATCCTCAACGTCTTCTGCCAGCATGGCGCGCAGACCAGCATCCTCGCCGACGCACACCCCCACATCGGCACCGACCGCCTGCCCCGTGTCATCGAGAACATCCGCCAGACAATCCTCCGTTGCGGCGGCGAGGTTCACTTCCAGACGCGCATGACCGACCTCCTCATCGAAGGGAATAAGGTCATCGGCTGTGTCTGCTCAACTGTCAACTCTCAACTGCCAACTCTCAACTCTCAACTCGAGCTCCGCGGCCCCGTCATCCTCGCCACCGGCCACTCCGCCCGCGACGTCTATCGCCTGCTGGCCGCCCGCGGCATCGACATCGAGGCCAAGGGCATCGCCGTGGGCGTTCGCTTGGAGCACCCCTCGGAGCTCATCGACCAGATCCAGTACCACAGCCGTGCCGGTCGCGGACGGTGGCTGCCCGCCGCTGAGTACAGCTATGTCCAGCAATGCGGTGGCCGCGGCGTCTATTCCTTCTGTATGTGCCCCGGCGGCTTCGTCGTGCCCGCAGCCACAGGCCCCGAGCAAGTCGTCGTCAACGGCATGAGCCCCAGTCACCGCAACGGCCGCTGGAGCAATTCCGGAATGGTGGTGGAGTTACGCCCAGAGGATATCAGGCCCCTCTCTAACTCCCCCCGTGGGGGGGAGGACTTCCTGTCCTTTGGAGGAAAAGATGACACGGCTATGCGGCTCTCCCCCCCACGGGGGGAGGACTTCCTGTCCTCTGGAGGAAAAGATGACACGGCTATGCGGCTCTCCCCCCCACGGGGGGGGGACTTCCTGTCCTTTGGAGGAAAAGATGACACGGCTATGCGGCTCTCCCCCCCACGGGGGGAGCGGGGAGAGGGGCCTTTGTCGATGCTCAACTTCCAGGAGCACCTGGAGCACCTCGCCTGGCAGCAGGGCGGTCGCCGACAGACGGCCCCAGCGCAACGCATGACCGACTTCGTGAACGGTCGCCTCTCCTATGACCTCCCCGAGAGCAGCTATGCCCCCGGCCTCGTCTCTTCGCCCCTCCATTTCTGGATGCCCCCGTTCATCGTCGAGCGCCTTCAGGAAGGCTTCCGCGCCTTCGGCCGTAAGAGCCACGGCTTCCTCACCCGCGAGGCCATCCTCATCGGCGTGGAGACCCGCACCTCAGCCCCCGTGCGCATCCTCCGCGACAACGACACTCTCCACCACATCCGCCTGGAAGGCCTCTATCCCTGTGGCGAAGGAGCTGGCTATGCCGGTGGCATCGTCAGTGCCGCCATCGACGGCGAGCGTTGCGCCGAAGCCGCAGCAGCACATCTGGTTCATCCTTGATAAATGATAACGAGCTTATTTCTCTACGGCGACCTCTATGTGGCCGATGAGTTCCTGAGAGAGAAAAAGTTGTTATGAACGTAAGACATAATTGGCAAATTAATGGATAGTATACATGCACATGAATAGCAATCTGAAAAACAAACTGGATCGGGAAGCCCGCTACCTGCATATCGCCATCCCATACGACAAGGATGACGAGCTGATAACCTTTGACGACGGTGTGATGACCGAACTGGAATGTGACGAGGAGTTCGTTCCACCCATGCTCAACGCCGAGGACCAGATGTTGGAGTTCCTCATTGACCTGAAAGAGCGTAAGGCCGTTAGCTGGAACTATGAATACGGCTATCTCCGCCTATGGGCTAAGGTCTGCGATGCCGGAACCTACACACTAATGGACGCTGAGGAGAAACCTCTCTGCCAGATATGCGGCTATGTGCCCAACAAGCTGATTCCTCCCTTCGAAAAAGGCTTTGGCGATTATATCGAACTAGCCATCAATGCCGATGGCACAGTAAATGATTGGCCCGCCACTCCTGACTTCTCCGAGTTCATAGAAGAAGGCCAAGCGCCACAGCCTGTCAAGACTAACAAATGGCATCGCGCCGAGGAAGCCCTTTGGCGAGTCAAGGGCTTACACTTGAACAAGGAAGAAACCGCCTGGCTGATAGCACAATTACAGTCTGTATAGTAGGCCATGTCATTTCCAAAAGCTAATTGTAATCCTTATTTATTGCTACTTTTATATCAAACATTTTTGCCGTTTGCCATAAAATGACTAACTTTGTGGCCAATATTACTCACGAACATAAGGCAACATGAAGAAAGAATATATGCAGGAGAATGAAATTGTTCTCTATCAGCCAAACGACGCTATACACCTGGAGGTAAGAATGGCAGACGAATCTGTGTGGTTGACACAACCACAGATCGCACTCCTTTTTGGCGTTCAACGTCCAGCCATAACCAAACACCTGCGTAACATTTTTAAGTCTGGAGAACTTGAGGAGTCGTCAGTTAGTTCCATTTTGGAACATACTGCCACAGACGGCAAGGTTTATCAGACCCAATTCTACAACCTTGATGCAATCCTATCTGTTGGCTACCGAGTGAACAGCATCAATGCCACCATGTTCCGCAAATGGGCCAACAGTGTGCTAAAGGAATACCTGTTGAAGGGCTATTCCATCAACCAGCGGTTTGAACGGCTGGAGCAGCGAGTGAGTAGGGCGGAGGAGAAAATTGATTTCTTTGTGCGCACTTCGTTGCCTCCCGTAGAGGGTGTATTCTTCGACGGTCAAATATACGATGCATACGAACTGGTCAGCAGACTTGTTAAAAGTGCAAGAAGCAGAATCATCCTTATTGACAATTATATTGACGAGAGTGTGCTAACGCTGCTTGACAAGCGTAAAGATGATGTGTCGGCTAAAATCTATACACAGCAGGCGAATCCCCAGCTACAGCTTGATATTCAGCGGCACGACAGCCAGTATGCTCCCATCCCTATTCATCTCCTTACCCGCTCTCACGACCGCTTCCTGCTCATCGATGATGACGTCTACCATATCGGTGCCAGCATCA
Organism: Bacteroidaceae bacterium; assembly: GCA_017470425.1. Classification (GTDB taxonomy): domain Bacteria; phylum Bacteroidota; class Bacteroidia; order Bacteroidales; family Bacteroidaceae; genus Physcousia. The sequence continues at coordinate 137,975 of JAFUYT010000032.1, forward strand.
AAGACCTTGGCAAGCGTTGGTTCGCCATCATGAAGATGCAGGAGACGCAAGCAGATGAGATCATAGCACATTTGTAGCAAACGCCTGCCAGCTTAGCCATCGTTAATATGATACTTAGCTGCTGTAAACATAGTCTTTGCAAAAGCGGAGCTATTCATTTTCGCTTCGTTTAGAGTTTTTTGCACAGAAAGGGTGCGCGTTCTCATGGAAAATGTGTAACTTTGCAAGCAAAATTGCACGAAACAGATTTATGTATAAGATAACGTGGGACAAAGAGACGGGCGGAGTGCTGTTGCACTCTAGAATTGTAGAAGGCACGCTTGGTGTGTCTCCTCGTCCTGTGTTCTTCGAAGAACTTGACTTGCTCAAGCTGAACGAACTTGGCTGGGAATACCCTCACTCAATAGAGCCTCTTTTATGGGCAGTCAACAAGCAGTATTGGTATCAAGGTGAACTGATGTTTGAGGCCAAGGGGGCCAATATCTATGATGCAGCAACGATAGTGTTCCAACCAGGGAGGGAGAAGATGACGCTGAAGCCGGTGAACGTAGGGAAGATGCTGGCAAAGAACCACGACTTCATGTTCTTGTTGGAGAGTGAGGCTATTGAGTTTATCCGTGAGACATTCAGTCAATATGCAGGAGCAAGGAAGAGTGTGGAACGTGTTGCAGCCAACCAGATGGACTTTGAAGCTTTGGCCAAGCGCATGGAGAAGAAGACCAAGCAGAAGATGGCCATCGTGAAGGAGGACTGCGACAGCTTTGAGATTATGCCACTCGATGCGGCTGAGGAGCAGGGAAAGAAGGTGTTCCATACCACAAAGATTGACCGCTTTCTTGCATCGTTCTCTGGTGGTAAAGATTCCCAGGTAGTCCTTGACCTCTGTACGCGGGCAATACCCAGTACCGAGTTTGAAGTCATCTATAGTGATACAGGCTATGAGTTGCCCCCTTCTTTGCTGCTATATGAGCAGGTGCAAGAGCATTACCACAAGCTGTTTCCAGACTTGAAATTCTCTATGGCTCGCAATCATGAGAGTGTATTGAACTATTGGGACAAGATAGGAACGCCAAGCGATACTCATAGGTGGTGCTGTTCCGTTATGAAGACAGGACCTCTTTACCGTTCCTTAAAACTTAATGGAAGCAACAAACAAGCCAGAGTCCTTACATTTGATGGAATAAGATCAGAAGAAAGTACCAGGCGTTCTAATTACAATAGGATTGGTAAAGGGGTAAAACATGACACGGTAATAAATGCTAGTCCTATTTTGAGTTGGTCTTCTGTCGAAATTTTCTTTTATCTGTGGCAATACGACCTTCCTATAAATCCTGCTTATCGATGTGGTATGACAAGAGTTGGATGCCTTATTTGTCCATTTTCTTCTGAATGGAACGACATGATATCAAGTCGAAAATACGCTGAACAGCTAAGTCCATTTCTTTCACGGATTGAGGCTATCACTAGGAAATCTGGCGTAAAGGACGTAGATGTTTATATCAAAGAAGGAAACTGGAAACGCAGGGCTGGTGGACGTGGAATGGACTTTCCTTCGTCACTAGTGATAGAAGCAAACAAGCCTCATCTCAAAATGACCATTCATAACCCGCAGGTCAAATTACCTACATGGCTCAATGCTGTAGGCAAATATACAGTCTTCAGCAATGACGATGGAAGTATGTCTGGAGAACTGAAGTACAATGACAAAATGATTCCTTTTACTATCACAAACAAGGAAGGTGGCGTTTTCTCTGTTGTATTTGAGAACACATACTCAGACCCTGTTCTCCAAGGGCTTATCAAGCGAGTCTTTTACAAGGCAACATATTGTATTCATTGTGGTGTGTGCGAAGTCGAATGTCCAACTGGGGCACTTGTAATATCTCCCCAAACTGCTCATATAGACAAAAGTAAATGCATAAGTTGTAATAAGTGCCTGAACTTTCATGATTTTGGCTGTATATCTGCAGCCTCTTTGGCGGTGACAGGTACTAAAAAAGATCATAAAATGAAACTCATCAGTTATAACAATTTTGGAATGAACGAAGGTTGGGTTGAAGTTTACTTTTCTGACCCTGATGCCTTTTTCAACGAAAACCTTGCTGGCTTGAACGTTAATGAGCAGATGCCTAGCTTTGCAAAGTGGCTTCATCAGGCAGGAATAATAAGTGACACTAAGGGTAAACAAATAACGCCACTAGGTAGCTTCCTTGCAGAAACTTATATGGATAACCCAGACTTGGTCTGGCAAATTATCTGGATCAACCTGTCATACAACTCCCCCATTGCAGCCTGGTATAATATTGGGGTTGAATGGGGTAAGTTTATCACTCAACAAGAAATGGAGGAACTCGTTTTAAGCGACTATAGCGATAATAGCAAAACAACTGTCCATAATGTTGTCTATGCCTTTGTCAGGACTTTGAAAGAGAGTCCTCTTGGAGAGATGGGTCTTTTTAGTTCTGTCACTAAGAATGAATTTCAGAAAAAAGGCTTCGATACTATTGAACGAGAAGCTCTTGCTTACTCTTTATATAAATACTCTGAAGCCAAAGGTGTCCGATCACTTAGGATTTCAGATTTGTTCAGTCCGGAGAACAACTTAGGTGCATTCCGTGAATTTGGAATAGCCAAGAGTAACATTGAGAAACTTCTTCGGTCACTTAACAGTGATGCGAACCGTGTGTTGATAGCAGAATTAAATATGGGACTTGAGAGCATAACCTTACGTGAGGATTTGGATTCCATAAGTTGCCTGAAAACTCTTATTGGCTAATGAGTCTAAAAGTCGCATATTATCGAGGTGTCCTACTCGAAACTCATCGTGGAAATGGTCGTGGTATCGTTTCTAATGCCAAGCCGTATTTGCTTTTGTCCATTATACGCCTAATTGAACAAGGAGATATAATTGGTAACAGGATATTGTTTGATAATAATGCACTCTCAGAGACATACAATTCAGTGTCAAAACTATATGAGCCAGATAAGGCTGTAACGCCAATATCCAAGCCTTTTTTCCATCTCAATAGAGAGCCCTTCTACTATTTGAAATGGAAGTCAGCTACAAAAATCCCCCAACAGGCGATAACTCCTTCTGCAAAATTCCTCCGTGAAAACGTTGAATATGCCTGTCTTGATGATGCACTTTGGGAGCTGCTTCAAGATCCAGAGACGAGAAACGAATTGAGGGATGCTATCATCCAGCATTTCATAACACCGAGAACGTAAAAATAGAAATAAAAAACCAATAGCTATGCCTTACAGCAAAATAGTGACGCTGCGAAATATGCGTCCAGCATACAATATCAAAGAAGAGAGTCAGGGAGAATGGAAATCGTTCATCGCCAATGACCAGTTCAACGACATATTGATGAAAACCATCCGTGCTGTACGCAACAATGATGCCGACACGCACAAGTCGATATGGATAGCTGGAACTTACGGCACGGGAAAGTCTCATGCTGGAGCTGTGATTCAGCATTTGCTTTGCGACCCTGTGGATGACATCCGTGAGTATGTTGAGGAAGAATATCAGAAGTCTAAGTACGACATTCTGCGTGACTCGTTGTTGCAACTTCGCAAAACCAAACGGCTCTTTCCTGTGAATATGTATGGCCAGCAAAGCATTGCACACGAGGAAGACCTGTCACTACAGCTGCAAAGGGAAATCAAGCGCAGTCTGGTAGCTGCAGGCATAGACATCACCGTGCAGACCGACTTTGATATGTACGTGCAGCACATAGAGAGTCAGCCGCAGTTCTGGCAGAGCCTGATAGCACAGAATGCACAATTGGAGAGTGTTGCTCCGGATGTCAACAAACTGAAGCAGAGACTGACGGCAGCAGATACAGACGTGCTGGACTATGTACGTCAGGCTCTGCGTAAAGGAGGTTATGATATTCGCCTTCAGAGCAACAACCTGAAGCAATGGATATTTGAAGTGCAAGATGCGGTTCGCGAAAAAACTGACTACAATGGTCTGTTGATTATATGGGATGAATTTACAGAGGTAATGACATCCGTCATCGGTACGCGTCTATTGGTGCAACTTCAGGAAATATCTGAGGCGATGATGAACGATGAGAATGACTCCTACTTCCTGTTTATCTCTCATCCGTCAGCCCTGAACTCATTGAAAGAGGAAGAGCGTGAGAAGACCAAAGGCCGCTATCACTATGTTATATATAACATGGAGCCCGTCTCGGCTTTCAAGATCATGTCGAAGAAGTTCAAGATAGTGGACTACACGCTCTATATGATGCGACAGGATCGTTTCTTTGGCATCCATCCAGAACTGCTCGATTTGTTCAGTACGACAAGTGCTGATACAGAGCAGACCAAAGAGAATATCAAGAACCTCTTCCCCTTGCATCCCTGTACAGCCAACCTCGCTACCTACTACGCACGTGAGGCCGGTTCCAGCAGTCGAAGTGTATTTGAGTTTATCGCCAGCGACTCAGTCAGGAACTTTTTGGATGACGAAGAAGCCTACAACCAAGACAGAACCATTACGGCAGACTATCTGTGGGACTACGTGCAGGAGTATTTCGAGAGTGACGCTGCGAAGTTTGGAGCGGTAACAGAACGCTATAACAGCCATCACCTGTCTGTCGAGAGCCAAGGTGAGAACTATCTGAAAGTATTCAAAGGCATACTATTGCTGAATGCATTGAACAACATTGCCAATAGCGACACCGTGACTCCAAGCACGGAAAACATAGAGAACCTCTTCTTAGGCACAGAGGTTGAAGGCCAGTTGGAAGAGATACTCGACTTCTTCAACGACAAAAGCATCATCCAACGGCAGCCCAATGGTAACTTCTCCATCCTCTTTACCGCTCTGCCAGGTGATGAGATTCAGAAAATCAAGGAGCAACTGAAAGCTTCCAGTTTCCTCTATACCGACCAAGTCATCAAGTTTGGCACTACGGCTGAGAACATCTTCATGAGGAACTTCTCACAAGTGGCTCGTCCGTTCAGCTTCCAGTTCTTCAGCATCCAAGGCAACGAATACACGCTGATGAACCGCATAGAAAATGCCAAGCGGATGGCACAGCCCTACGAAACCTTTATGGCCATTATGGTTGGACGCGACACTCAGGAGTTGATACAACTGAAAGACATCGCAGAAAGGAATAGTGCTGATGAGCGCTATCAGTCAATAGCCTTTGTAGTTATGGAAACCGCAATGGGAACGAAAGAGTATGAGCGCTTCATAGAGTACCAGGCGAATGCACAGGTTGCCCAGAGCCATAGCCTGCCCCAGCAGCACCAGACCTACACCAAGCAAGCATCGGAAATGATACAACAATGGGTGAACAGTATGCGAGGCAAAAATGTGACGTTCTACCTGAACGGCGAGAGTATGACTATCGTAGGCAGCAAGATGACGAGCACCATCAATGCAGCCATTGCTCCTGCCATATTCACTTCTGGTCCGGAGTCATTGGAGTCTATCAGAACCAAAAGCAGCACCACCTATTGGAAGAAAGCATCTGTGAAGGCAACGGTGGATGCCGTACTGAACTACAATACAAAACAGGACATACTGGACCGTTGTGGCGGTCCGGCCCGCCATGTGGAGTTCCTGTTGCAAGACAGCGTGGACGACAACCTGCAATGGAAAGACACCGTCTCGCCCAAGCATCCGCTGAAGTTGGTATGCGACTACGTAGACGAGTGGCTTAGCGGACGACATACCAGCAAGAACCAGAGTTTCAATCTGGGCGAGAAACTGATTGGACTGACAGAACCACCATTTGGACTATTCCAGAGCTATGCGCCTATGGCAATGGTGGCATTTGCCATGAGGAAATACGTCAATATCATTTTCGATACCAATGGCAAACAACGTACCGCCCAACATTTGGTGGATGACGTAGTGGAACTGTTCAAAGCATGGGAGAGCGGCAAGAACAGCAATAAGCTGAACTTCATTTTCGAGAGTAAAGAGGCAGGCCGCGTGAGCAAGAGCCTCATCAGGATGTTCGGACTCAATAAGTTGAAAGGCTATTCCGACATCAGTAGTCTGAAAGATGCCCGTTGGGCAGTACTCCACGTTTATTCGAAAGAGAAGGGTTACCCCCTGTGGTCGCTGAAATATACAGAAGACTGCACAGGCGACATGAAGGAGTTTATCGACAACCTGATGAAGGTGGTGACAGATCCTGAGAGCATGAAGAATCCTCGCTTGCTGGAGGCCACCATCAACGGATATGACATGCTGAAGACAGACTTCGGTAACCTGTTGCTGCCTCAGGAAAACAACTTCGAGAAAGGTTTTGTGACCTACATGAAAGGCGTGGAAATTGTGGATGTGAAAGACGATGAGGTGGAAGCAGCCACCAAGTATCTGCATGAACATCTGGAAAGCGAAGTTGGCATGTGGACTGAGGAAGAGGTGAAGGACAAATTGAAAGACTGGCGAATGACTACGATTCAGCCCGTGACTCCTGCGGTTCCACCAGTTACTCCTGGTATGCCCATACCGCCCACAACCGTTCCTGGGATGCCTCCTACCCAACCTGTGCCAATAATCAGTCCAGATGATCTGAAGAAGAAACGCAACAAAGCCATCAACCGAGTGAACAATACTGACGACCTGCGTCAAGCTATTGAGAACATGATCAATGCAGAAGACAGTAACGTGATTGATATTCTGTTGAAATATGTATAAGGAACCGTTCAGAGATATTGAAGCCCTGAAGCAACATGTGGAGGAGGACAAACAAGCAAGGGGCGTGGGTGCAGCAACGCTCGACCGCTACCCCATACGCTTTGTGCTGTTCGATAACTTCCGCGACTGCTACGACTTTGTAGATTTTCTGCAAAGTGAGCGAGGTGCCCATGTGGAGAGCGTTGACAGGTGGATAGATTCCAACTATCCCGACCTGATGATTACCCATGTGGAACTGGCAGAGAGAATACAGGAGCACATCAAAAAGAAAAGTCCACACGACTGTGTGATAGCCCCTTTCTCTGAACTTGCCCGATTCTATGATAACGACGAGAAGAAATCGTTTGATGCGCTGCTGAAGACCATCAAGGCCATACAGGCAACCAGCGAAGGTGTGGAAAGTCATCAGCGTGTCTATATTCCGTTGGTTGGACTGGAAGGCAAGATGGAAGCCTTCAAAGAGGATACACAAATCAATATATGGCGGTTGTTGTCGAAAGAGAAAGACCTGACCTATAAGCTGATACTGACCAACCAAAATGATTTCGGAGTGAAAGGTTTGGAGGCAAACTACACCATAGTTAACGATATTCGCGAATGGCTTAACATCTGGAAAGACAGCAAGCAGCAGGTATCTCCACAGATTATATGCAAGTCGCGTTCTATCTATGCCAATGCTGTGTATGCCCAGCCCGATAATGCTTTCAGTTATGAGACCTGCCGCAACGCTTACGAGTTTCTAGCTCATGGTTTGGGGCTCAACTTCGGAGGCTTACAACCGCTGATGAGCGATGGCAATAACTGGGAGTTGTTGGCAGAGGAGATAGATGTCAGTAAAGGTTTCAGTTTCCCCAAATTCGTAAAACAATATTTCGGTATTGACGATATAGAGAGCTATAAGGATTTCATTCGTCTCTGGTTCAGTCATCCGAGCATCTTCGACCGATGGCTGTTGGCCCGCTACTACGACAATAAGGAAAACGGTCAGGGATACCTGTGCCGGGTATTGAAAGCAACAACCAATTATGGGACGAATGAGCTGATAGAGGCGATGGCAGGAGATATATCTGAGAATACTGCTGAGATGGACATTCGCCGTTATTGCCTAAAATATGCTGCCCAGCAGAACGTGTTGCTTACAGAGGCAGCGGAGAGTATGGTGGCAAGAATGTTGCAAGCGCTGCCAGAGAGAATGGGTTATACAAGCGCTTTACGGTACTTTACAGGCATCACTCGTAAGGAGAAGGAAATTGCATTGCAATGGCTGGGCAATGGCAAGATTCGGGCTGATGAGTTGGAGAATTTCTATCCAGACCTGTATTGCTATGCAGCAGAAGGAATCGGAATCAGCGCAGGAGTGCCAGATTGGTTGACTGACTATATCGAGAAGTATAAACGGGCAAAGTTGGCTAATCGCTATAGCGAAGAAATCAGCCAAACCATACAGAGTTTGAATGAGACAGAATCGAAATTCGACCTGTGGTATAACAGTTTCAGTACTGTTTACACTTTACTGAAGAACCGAGGAGATATCGAGGTGTTCTATTGGATTGACGGTCTGGGTATTGACTGGATACCATTGGTAAAACAAATCGTCGCAGAGCACAAAGAACAGCAAATCTACCTGAATGAAGTTAAAATAGCAAGAGCCAAGCTACCAACAAAAACCGACATTAACAAGACGGAATTGCAACGACTTCTACCCGAAGGACAGACGCTGGAGAAGTTTGGCGATTTGGATGCCCAGGCACATCGCACCGATAACATCAGTCCCTTTACGATCATTAAGGAGATTGAACTGGTAAGGAAGAGTATAGAGGACATTCTGCAACTATATATTGGAAAGAAAATAGCCATTATCTCTGACCACGGGCTGACATATCTTTCACAATTAGTCAGCGGGAAGAACCTTACTGGAGTTGAAAGCGATCATCACGGGCGCATTGCCATCAGGAAGAAAGCAGGAGTGGATGCTGACAGCAGTTACTTCCGTTTGGAGGACGGTAAAACACTCTGCGCCCTAAAACACGAGTCACTTTGTTCAAAGGTGCCAACCAATCAAGGAGCACATGGAGGTTGTACGCCTGAAGAAGTGTTGGTGCCAATCTTTATTATCAGTAGTGCTCCAGCACCGACCAATTGGTCTGCACAACTGCTTACATACGAAATTAGCGGTTCCAACCCAAGGGCACAGATAGAAATCAAGAATCTCCCATCGACTGACGTTCCCCACGTTATATATAATGGTAGAACCTATCAGTTGCATAATATTGAAGGCGATATTTATGAGACCGATGATTTAATCCTTGATGTGAATTGCCAGGATATGTCATTGAACATTGGAGACGTAGAACGACCGATGCGGATAAAGGTGAGCACGGGAGTTCAGGAAGACGACTTATTCGGAGGACTTTAAAATTGGAGATGACTTATGAAAGAAGAAATATGCAATAAAATCAGGCAGCACTTTTCTGCCATGTCTATATACAAAGACCCAGCATCAACGGGCAGCCTGTTTGCAGGACGCAACCTTCCTGCTTTTGTGAAGGACTTCTTGTTGAAGCGTTATCTGAACGTACAGACGGGAGAAATAGACAAATTGGCGTTGACACAGTTTCTTGACAAAGTGATTCCCTCACAACAGGGAATTGTGAAAGATCGTTTGCAAAGTGGTGAAGAAGTGACGTTGCTTGCACGCTTCATGGTGTATATCGACATCGTGAAGAACGAGCGCCAGTTTGCGATACCTGATTATGGCATTAAATTGCGTGAAGGCATCATTCCTGAATATGTCTATTCGAAGAATTCTGGTGATTTTGTTGACGGAGAGCGTTGGGGTATCATCAAACTTTGCCTGCTGCCTGACAGCAATGGAAAGACTAGCCATATCCAGATGGTTGACTATAAGGCATTCAAGCCCTATAGTTCTGTGGATGTAGGGTATTTGGCAGATGCGCGTCAGTACTTCACTACACAAGAGTGGATAGACGTGCTACTATCTGCAATGGAGTATGACCCCGACGGGTTCGCGTCTTTGACTCAAAAGTTGGAGTTCCTAACCCGACTGTTGATATTCATTGAGCCAAGGCTAAACGTAATAGAGTTGGCCCCAAAGGGTACAGGTAAAAGCTATGTGTTTGGCAACTTGTCGAAGTATGGCTGGCTAGTTAGCGGTGGAAAGGTGACTCGTGCAAAATTGTTCTTTGACAAGGCCAAGCAGCAGAATGGTATTATCAAGAACCATGACTTCACCGTGTTTGATGAGATCCAGACCATTGTGTTTCAGGAGCCAGCAGAAATACAAGCGGCTTTGAAGTCTTATCTGGAGAGCGGAAAGACAACTATCGACAATAATGAGTTTACTTCCGAATGTGGTCTGATGTTGATGGGAAATATCCCATTGTCGGCACACAACGTGCCTATTTCTCAGATGTATTTCGACAATCTTCCAAAGAACTTCCGAGAGTCAGCATTGTTAGACAGATTCCATTGCTTTATCGAAGGTTGGCTGTTGCCTCGTGTCGACAAAAGCATGATTTTCAAAGGTTGGACCATCAATGTGGAGTATTTCTCTGAGATATTGCATTCCATGCGAACACAAAATACATACGGGCTGCTATTTGACCAGTTGGTTCGATTCGAAGAGAAAGCTGATGTTCGCGACAGTAACGCCATTAAACGGATTGCCACAGCTTATATGAAACTTCTATTCCCCCATTGGCATCGGATTGAGGATGTTAATGAAGACGAGTTCCGTATGTATTGCCTTGAGCCAGCGATTCATAGACGTGGCATTGTGAAGACACAGTGTCATAACATTGACCCCGAATTCAAAACTCGGATGCCGGTTGTGGATATCGTAGAACGAGGATTTACGGAGAATAAACTTTTCTAATCTATGGTTGTCTATTACATCAAGAAGGTGGGCGAAAGTCTGGCTGATTATCGCTATCCAATAAAGGAAGGCGATATTTGCATGCTGTATGACGGTGAAGTAATCAAGACTATATATATTGATAGTGAAACGGACTCGGACTCCATTTGGCGCGACTATAAATTCATAGACACAAAATCGCTCAAGAGCTATCAGTTCCCCGCATCTGACTGCATCCTTTGCGCACCCACAGGAGATAGACATGCTATCGGAAATACAGGATTACTCACCCAGCTGATCAAAGACTGTAAAGGAGAGTGGCTCTTGGATTTTTTGAACGAGACATCAGCTGTCCTTTCTGGTTTTGTGGATTATTGGGATTTAGGAATATTGAGAAGGTTCATTGGTGATGACGATATTGAGGTTGCATACGAAAATGAGGAATCTTTGTCTGAGTTCCTTGAAAAGCCAGATGACCAAGAAACTGATGACGAATATGAAGATGAGGAAGAAGTCGATGATACAGACTTCTTGCCCAAAAGCTATGACATAAAATGGTTTTGCCTTTCAGCATTAACTTGTATTGAGGACCAGTTAGATAAGCGTAGTTATCAAATTCTTGCCGCCACGCTAAAAGGCGACTCCCGTAGCGAAATTGCAGACAGACATCGTCTTACTCAAGAACGAATACGGCAAATTGTCGTTAAAACTACCAAGCAAGCCAAAGAACTGCTTATAGAGCAACGAAAAAGCCTTGATGAGACAAAAGCAGAGAATGCGAAACTAAAGGTTCAGCTAAATCTTCTGAGAGAAGATATTGCAGGTTTGAAGGCTCTGCTTCCAAAAGATGTATTCATTTTAAAGTCGGATGAACAAGATATTGACAATGAACTAACAGAGTTGCTGGAAACTCCTCTCATGGAAATAAACCTACCTGCACGAGCTGCTAACATACTCAAATATATGGGTATTAAAAAGTTTGCAGACATTCCACAGATAGACAGTTACATGCGAGTAATGAAAGAAAGAAACAGCGGCAGAAAGACAGTTCATGATGTCTCGCGGCTGTTGGAGGATTTCCATTTGACTTTTGGTATGTCGTACACCGAAATAGTTAATGTGCTAAGAGAAAACGATTGGTATGCTGCGAAAAGAAAATGGATGGGTGGATATAAAGATAAGGATAGCGAAATAGAGCATAAGAACACTAGTAATAACACGGAATCCTCAAAACAGGATAACAATTCCGAAGGAGGCACTTATAGTTTTACGTCGGAGAAACCAGACAAAAGAATTGGCTATCTTGTTAGGTTATTCCCTTCACAACAGGTGGGTGTGATTGTAAGTGCTAAGACAGATGGGAAGGGTATCAAGAAACTTGTTGTGCGAACGAATGAAGGGAATACTATGGTAATTGACGACCTGCCGTATCTTTATGAGGTGCTGAAACGAGAAGCTACTACTAAGGTGGATGTCGCTGAAGAGAACCCGAAGAAGACTGATGAGATAGCGTCAGAAGAAGCAACAATTACTCTAACTCGTGATATTATTGAGGCAGCACGA
>JAFUYT010000013.1 GCA_017470425.1 Bacteroidaceae bacterium
TTGAAGGGTGGCAAATCCTGCAAAATGAGCTATTGTCGGATTTCTGCCGTCGATTTTTCACTCAAACGTTTGAATTGCTCAAAACACCAGAGACAATCGGCACTTCAGGAGTGTTCCATCCTGCAAAATGAGCTATAGGTCGGAAATCACTCCCCTCAGCGACCGCGACTGTTTTTACATTGCCGACCGGCATAAGTCCGCCTTCGACTATCCCATCCATTGCCACCGCGAGTTTGAGCTCAATTTCACCGAACATGCCGTGGGCGTTCGTCGGACGGTCGGTGATTCCTCGGAGGTCATTGGCGACTACGACCTGGTGCTCATCACCAGTCCCGACCTGGAACACGTGTGGGAGCAGGGCGACTGCACACGCAGTGACATCCGCGAGATTACCATTCAGTTTACGTCGGACATCCTTCCCGAGAGCCTTCTGCGCAAGAACCAGTTCGACAGCATCCGGCGGATGCTGGAGCGAGCCCGCTGCGGGCTGGCCTTCCCCCTGGCAGCCATCCTGAAAGTCTATCATCAGTTGGATGAGCTGGCCCACCACAAGACGGGCTTCCACGCCGTGCTGGACTTCCTGGACATCTTGTATGAACTGTCGCTGTGCGACGAGGCCCGCACGCTGTCCAGCTCCGCCTTTGCCCGTATCGAGGTGCGGAGCGAGAGCCGCCGCGTGGATAAGGTGCAGCAGTACATTGCCCAGCACTTCCACGAGGATGTGCGCCTGGAGACCCTCGCCGATCTGACGGGGATGACACCCGTGGCCTTCTCGCGCTTCTTCCGCCAGCGCACGGGGCGCACGCTCTCGGATTATATCATCGACATCCGGTTGGGTTCCGCCTCTCGGATGTTGATCGACTCCACGAAGACCGTCGCCGAGATTTGCTACGACTGCGGATTCAACACCCTCTCCAATTTCAACCGTCTCTTCCGCAAGTACAAAGGCTGCTCGCCCACGGAATTTCGCGAAAACTTCCGCAAGAAAGGCATCATTGTGTAGAGTGTGCTGTCTTTTGTTAACATAGTGTCAGCAGAGAAGGGCATTTCAGCACTATCTTTGCCGCAGAAAACGTGTATTAGCAGAATCATTTACAATGAAAAAGAGTCTTCTATCCCTGATGTTGTCGGCCGTGTGCTGCATCGCCCTTGCCTGTTCCACTCCCGCAGCGGAGAACGCCGAAGCGGCTCCGCAGACGGATGACCAGACGCCGGCAACGGAGAATCCGTCGGGCGTCTCCACGCGCATCTCGTCCAAACTGGTGAACCCTCATGCCACCGCAGAGGCCGTGAAGGTCTATGATGTCCTGCGCCGCCTCTATGGCAAGAAAGCGCTCAGCGGTACTGTGGCGCACGTGAACTGGAACATCAAGGAAGCCGAGAATGTGCACGCTTGGACGGGCAAGTGGCCCGTCATCAATGTCTTTGACTATATCCAGATATGGGCATCGAAGGATGTGAACCCGAAGGGGTGGCTGGACTACCGCAACGTCGATGATGCTGTGAACTGGTGGAAGGAAGGCGGCATCGTGGGGTGTATGTGGCACTGGAACGTGAAAGCCAACAACGGTAGCGACATGACCTGCACGCCCGGCACCGAGCCTTCGCAGACCAGCTTCTCGCCCGCACGTGCGATAGAAGAAGGTACAGCTGAGAACAGACAACTGCTGAAAGACCTCGACCAAGTAGCAGGCTACCTCGTTCTTTTACAGAAGCAGGGTATTCCCGTACTGTGGCGCCCGCTGCACGAAGCGGCTGGCAACTCCACAGAATATGAGGGCGGCAAGGCTTGGTTCTGGTGGGGCGCCGACGGCCCGGAGGTCTATGTGAAGCTGTGGCGACTGATGTACGACCGTTTCGTGAACCACCACAAGCTGAACAACCTCATCTGGATATGGAACTCGCAGATGAATGACCCCGAATGGTACCCCGGCGACGAGTACGTGGACATTGTGGGTCGCGACAACTACTACGCCCTGCAATATCCGCTCATGAAGGAGTTCCGTCAGCTCACACAGGAATATCCCACAAAGCTCATCACCCTGGCCGAATGTGGCAACGGCGACGAAGTGAAGATGTCCAAGTGGTCGAAGATCTGGGCCGAAGGTTCCCGCTGGTCGTGGTTCATGACGTGGTATGACTACGACTACAACGAAGGCCGCAAGGATGCTGCCGACCACCAGTTTGCCAACCCCGAATGGTGGCAGGATGCGTGGCAGAGTGGGGTAGTGGTGGATAGGGAGGAGATGAAGGGGTTGCTTAAATAACAGACCAACCAGCAGACCCTCCCCCCTGCCCCTCCCTTGTAGGGAGGGGAGTATATACCTTTTGAGGATTATATCATATATAATAATGATTCATTATGAATAAGCATATTATAACACTCTCTTTACTTTTCGTCTGTCCTCTGTTCTCGACGGTAACAGCGCTCCTCCCCCTTGGGGGAGGGTGGGTGGGGGCTTCAGAGCGCACCATCCTCATCGGCCCCAAGACCATCGGTGCAGGCTGGAAGGACAATGTCGTCATCAAGGCGGAGCAGTTCGCGGGCGTGCAGGTGGGCGACATCATCACCGTCTATAACGACCGCGCGAAGGGCAACGCACAGGGCGCTTTCCAGGACCCGAAGGACTGGAAAGGCATCGCACAGGAGTATGGCTACTTCGGCATCGCCGGACCTTTCCGCATGACGGTGACCGAGGAGATCCTGCCGAAACTGAAGGAGCGCGGCGTGGCCATCGGAGGCCATGACTATCGCATCCTGAAGGTGACGCATACGCCCGCCGCCGACATCGTGGAGAAGACCGTATGGCGCGGGCCGGCCAAGCTGATGAAGGACGACTGGAGCGTCTATGCCGACGTGGAGGCTTCAGCCTTCAAGGACTTGCATGTCGGCGACGGCCTGCGCTTCCACGTCAGCCGTGTGCAGCCGGGCGCTGCCATCAAGCTCTGCGACTTCACCTACAACGCCCTCGATGCCAGCGTGAACGGTGCTCCCGTAGGCGGCGACGCCTTCACCTACTACGTCACGGCTCCCGCCACCATTGTCCAGCTCACGCAGCTGAAGAACGCCGAGGGCATCTCGATGCGTGTCAGCGGCAAGGGCTACCGTCTGGACAAGATCGGCATCGTGCAGCAGGTGGGTGGTGTTGATGAGGACGAGACGACCGCCCAGCGCTGCCCGCCCGAGTACATCCTCGGTCCCGGCGAGCTGTTCCGTGGCGAGAAGGAGTTCCCGATGGACTGGAGCGGCAACCTGCGCATCACGGCCGAAGCATTTCAGGAGTGTACGGAGAATGATTGTCTAGTGATTAGCTACAGGCCCCTCTCTAATTCCCCCCGTGGGGGGGAGGACTCCCTATCCTCTGGGGACAAGGATGACACTGCTTTGCGGCCCTCCCCCCAACGGGGGGAGCGGGGAGAGGGGCTTGTCCTCTCCCTCCGCGAGCAGCGCAAATGGCACGACCTGACGGGAGCCGAAGAGCCCGTGTGGTATGACCTTGACGGCTCCGATCTGGTCTATATGCTCGACAACCCCGTGGCGCTGGACAACATCAAGACCAAGGGCTTCGTGCTCACTGGCCGCGGCTTTGTGCTGACGAAGATCGAGCTTGTCAAAGTGCAATAGGACTCTCCCCCCGCCCCCTCCCTAAATAGGGAGGGAGTAATGACCAAATATGTACCAATAAATATAAACACAACTATATGAAGAATCTTATTTTATCATCGTTACTGTTGCTGATGACATTGCAGTTGTCAGCTCAGGGGGCTGGGTCCGTTACGGGCACTGTCCTCGACGGCTCGATGGGTAATGAGCCGCTGATGGGCGCCACGGTGAAAGTGGTGGGCGAGCAGATGGGCACGACCACCGACATGGACGGCCATTTCAGCATAGAGATGCCGGCGGGCAAAGTACTGCTGCAACTCTCTATGATGGGATTCAAGACGCAGGTCGTCAACGTGAAAGGCAAGAGCATCGTAGAAGTGGTCTTGCAGGAAGACAACAAGGTGCTGGACGAAGTGGTCGTCGTGGGGTACGGTTCGATGAAGAAGCGCGACCTCACGGGAGCCATGTCACAGATCAAGAGTGAAGACCTGATGAAGGGCGGCGCCACCGACCTGGCCCACGGTATGCAAGGCAAGATTGCGGGCGTGCAGGTCAGCTCGAGCGACAATGCGCCGGGCTCGGGCGTGAGCATCACGGTGCGCGGCGCGAACTCGTTCTCCACGAGCTCCCAGCCGCTGTACATCGTCGATGGCGTGCCCTACAACGAGAACCCGAACGCGACACCGGCCAGCGCAGCGGACAACAATCCGCAGGAGACGAACCCGCTGAACTTCATCAACCCCAACGACATCGACAAGATCGAGGTGCTGAAGGACGCGAGCGCCACGGCCATCTACGGTTCGCGCGGTGCCAACGGCGTCATCATCATCACGACGAAGAAGGGACAGACGGGCAAGCCGAAGATCGAGCTGAACGCCAGCTACGGCATCCAGACGCTGGCCAAGCGCATCAAGGTGCTCGACGCGCTGACCTATATGCAGTACCAGAACGAGAGCAAGCGCAACAGCAACTACTACGAGGGCACCGACAAACGCCTCGTGGCCGACCACGGCACGTGGGAGAACGGCGAGTATGAGCCCGGCGTGCTGGACTTCACGCCCGGCACGGTCGTGAGCGACGGCAATGGCCACACCTGGCGGGCCGCCGACCACAGCGCCGACTGGCAGGATGAGATCTACCGCACGGGCTCGCAGCAGGACTACAACCTGAGCATCAGCGGCGGCGACGACAAGGGGTGGTACTCCTTCTCGGGCAACTACACCCAGCAGAACGGCGTCATCAAAGAGTCGGGCTTCACGCGCTACGGCCTGAGCATCAATATCGGGCGCCACATCACCGACTGGCTGGAGGTGGGCACGAGCTCGCATGTCTCCTCGAACGTGACCGACTTCCAGCGCACCAACTCCAGTGACTACGGCATCATCCGCTCGTCGCTCATCTTCCCCGTGAACTACGGTGCCACAGAGGAGACGACGAACGACGCGAGCCTGACGTGGCTGGCGGCGAACCCCGCCGCCTACATCCGCGGCTCTAAGGACCGGGTGAAGGCGCTGAATTGGTTCAGCAGCAACTACGTGGAGGCGAAGATACAGCCGTGGCTGAAGTTCCGCCAGAATATCGGCCTGGGCTACAACGACGGCCACCGCACCTCGTTCTATGACAGCTTCACGGCCGAGGGTCGCAAGCCGACGCCGAACGGCAAGTATGGCAAGGCGGCCAACATCTGGAAGAGCCTGACGCTGGAGTCGCTGCTGACGTTCGACAAGACGTGGGGCATCCACGCCGTGAACGCCGTGGCGGGTGCCACGTTCGAGAAGGGCTCGTGGGACAACAGCTCCACCGTCGTCACGAACCTGCCGTTGTTCATGACCTATCAGAGCAATATGGGCTACGCGCTGGACAAGGCGCAGCTGTCGAGCGACGAGGGCAAGCAGACGCTGGAGTCGTTCCTCGCGCGCGTGAACTATACTTTATTAGGCAAGTACCTGTTCACGGCCAGTGTGCGATCAGACGGCTCGTCGAAGTTCGTGACCGATAATAAGTTTGCCACCTTCTACAGCGGCGCCTTCGCGTGGCGCGCCTCCGACGAGACGTTCATCCAGAACCTGAACGTGTTCTCGAACCTGAAGTTCCGCCTGTCGTTCGGTCAGACCGGCAACCAGGGCATCGGCAGCTATCGCACCCTGACGATTCTGGAGCCTGCGCAGTACAGCTTCAAGAACCTCAGCCAGGGTGCCGCGCAGGTCGATTGGCGCGGCGAGGCGAATCCCAACCTGAAGTGGGAGACGACGAACCAGTTCAATGCCGGTATCGACTTCGGATTCCTCGACAACCGCTTGCAGTTCACGGTGGATTACTACTACAAGAAGACCTTCGACCTGCTGCAGAACATCTCGCGCCCCTACAGCTTCGGCTATGGGCAGATGCTCATCAACAGCGGTAATGTGACCAACGAGGGTCTGGAGTTCACGCTCTCCTACGATGTCCTCCGACACAAGGACTGGAAGTGGAACCTCAACGCCAACCTGAGCTTCAACCGCAACAAGATCGGCGGCCTCGACGGCGACCAGTTCGCGACCTCTCTCTGGAGCAAGTACGACGAGATGTTCATCCAGCGCAACGGCTGCCCCATCGGTGCCCTCTACGGCTATGTCGAGGATGGCTACTTCGACAACATCGCGGAGGTGATGGCGATGAAGCAGTACAGCAGCCACAGCGAGGCTGAGGCGCTGAAGATGGTGGGCGAGGTGAAGTACCGCGACATCAACGGCGACGGGTACATCAACAAGGAGGACCGCGTGATCATCGGCGACGTGAACCCGAAATTCGTGTATGGCTTCACGAGCAGCCTCTCGTACAAGAGCTGGAACCTGAGCTTCATGCTGCAAGGGTCGCAGGGCAACGACATCCTGAACCTGAACACGACGTCGATGACGCTCTCCGACGTGGGCAACATCACCCTCGAGGCCTACGAGAACCGCTGGCGCGAGGACAACAAGGAGAATGCCCGCTACCCGCGTGCCACGGCCGGCAACCAGCGTAACATGGAGATTTCGAACCGCTACGTCGAGAACGGCAGCTATCTGAAGATGAAGTACATCACGCTCTCCTACGAATGGAACCGTCCCTTCAAGTTCATGGAGAAACTGCGTCTGGCGTTCACGGCCAACAATGTGTTCACCGTGACGAACTACAGCTGGATGGATCCCGACGTGAACGCCTTCGGCAGCGATGCCAGCCGCCGTGGCGTGGATAGCTACAGCTACCCCAGCGCACGGAGCTTCACGCTGAGTCTCGGGGCGACGTTCTGAGGCTCCCTCCTAACCTCCCCCCCAAAAGGGGAGGAACTCCTCTTCCTCTTGAACACACATAAAGTTAATAGTATATGAATCTGAAACGTTTATTATCAAAGGTATATTTAATGCTCCTCCCCCTTGGGGGAGGATGGGTGGGGCTCTCCTCCTGTTCCTTCATCGACGAGGACCTCGAAGGACAGACCACCAATGCCGTCGTCGGCGACTCGGACGAGGCCGTGCAGACGTGGGTCACGGGCGTCTATTCCAAGTGGGTCTATGACATGTTCTGCTGGGGCTACTTCCCGAAGGTCCTGGAGTTGGATGCCGACTACATCAGCGGCCCTACGTGGCTCTTCAAGGCTTTCGGCGTTGGTAACTTCGAGGGCGAGGCAGAGATCTGCGATGCCCTGTGGAAGGGCTGCTACGGCCTCATCGAGCGTGCCAACTACGCCGAGGAGCAGATCCTTGCCATGCAGCACGCGGATGCCGCCGTGAAGGCCAACGCCCTCGGCGAGCTGAACTTCCACCGCGCGATGGCTTATTTCCTGCTGGTGCGCGCCTACGGCCCCGTGCCCTTGTGCAAGCGGGGCGTGGATCCGCTCAACAACCCGCGCGTGGGTGTGGATCAGGTCTATGCCGAGATCTTCACGCTCCTGGAACGCGCCACGACACAGCTCTACAAGAACACCGACAGCCGCTTCGAACCCGGCCATGTCAGCGCGGGCAGCGCCGCAGGCCTGCTGGCGAAGGCCTACGCCACGGCAGCCTCGTCGGCACTGGGCGCGGCGGACACCTATGTGATGGTGCGCACGGGTCGCCCCTATAACGTGAGTGGCGGCGCCTACTCCTACGCCCGCCCCTATGCCCATAAGATGAAGGTACAGGCGGTGAGCGGCTATGAGAACATTGACATCGACGACTGCTACACCAAGGCCGCCGAGTGGGCCTCCAAGGTGGTGAAGACCGACGAGCTGGGCGTCTATGGCAACGGCGGCGAGCTCTGCGCCTATGACCAGCTCTGGGGCCTCTCCAACCGCTACGACAGCGAGTTCCTCTTCTCGGTCTATGTCCCCAATGGCGACCCGAAATACAAGACCTCCATCCACACCAACTACGAGGGCATCTTCACCACGGCCTCCTGTGAGCTCAAGGCCGACGGCGGCTGGATAGGCTGCACCTACAACTGGTACCAGCTCTTCGATGCCTCGGACCGTCGCATCATCGACGGCGTGCGCCACCGTCTCCGCACTGAGGGCCATGCCAAGCCTGATGCCGACGGCATCCAGGGCGGGCTCTACTATCCCGCCGATGCCACCTACAAGGCGTTGGCCGAGAACCACCTGCCGCCGTTTGACCAGGAGGGCGTCAAGTACTGGAGCTTCGGCGGCACACCCGACGACCAGTTGCTCGCTTTCACCACGAAATACATGGATGTGACGGATCCCACGACCGGCAATGCCGACTCGCCCTGGCCGTTCCTCCGCCTGGCCGACATCTATCTGATCTATGCCGAGGCCGAGAATGAGTTGGACAACGCCACGGAGGCACTCGCCTACCTGCAGAAGGTGCAGGCGCGCTCCGAGGCTCCCCTGCGCACCCTCGCCGAGCTGCGTACGCTCCTGGATGAGGGTAGCGAGCTGACCGACAAGGAGCTCCTGCGCAGCGCCATCCTGGAAGAGCGCGCCAAGGAACTGGCCTGTGAGGGCGACCGCCGCTGGGACCTCATCCGATGGGGCATCTACCTCAGCGCCATGAATGCCATCGAGGGCAACGACGACGCTGGCGTCAGCAAGAGCCGCCTCTCCCGCAACCTCCTCTTCCCCCTGCCCGCGCAGGAGATGAACACCAACAAGGCCATCACGGAGAACAATCCGGGGTGGAAGTAAATGAAATGCAAGCTAATTGTGAGTACCTGCTTATAAATATATCGTAATATATGAAACTGAAACGACTATTATCAAAGTTATTTTTAATACTCCTCCCCCTTGGGGGAGGCTGGGTAGCGGCTTCCTCTTGCAACGACATCGTCACCTACGGCGACGACGCCTACGTGGCTCCCGAGAACCAGCCCAATGCCGGTGCGCCGGAGATCTTCGGCGTCTATGAGGTGCGCGACGTCATCTACGACACCCCCCTCGAGAGCATCGACCCGGGGCAGCGCATCCGCATCTATGGCAAGAACCTGAACCATGTCCAGCGCCTCACGATGGGCGGCTTCGAGGCCGATGTCACGCAGGCCGCCACCGCCCTCGACTACTGCATCGCCTACGTCCCCGATCAGTTCTCCATCCCGCAGAACGGCGGCATCGAATACACCACCGACATGGGTACAACCACCTATGCCATCACCGTGCGTGCCCATGAGCTGGAGCTCAGCGGCCTCGCCAACGAGTTCGCCCCCGCCGGCACCACCGCCGCCGTCGCCGGCCGCTGGTTCGCCGCCTACGGCTTCGGCACCACCGGCCACGCCACCGTCACCCTCACCACGCCCGCCGTGCCCCTCACAGGCAGCGCGCCCGTCGGTTTGTCCGACGGGGAAGGCACCACGCTCGAAGTGGTATCTGTCACCAACTCCGGCATGTCCATCGCCATCCCTGCCTCCGCCCCCGACAACAGCATCATCACCTTCCGCTGGCTCGATGTCGCCGGCGAGCAGCAGGAGTACAGCTGCCACTACCGCCCCACGGCCTACCGTTGCTTCGAGACGCTGAACCTCAGCGCCGGTGACAGCTTCAACGATCAGGAAGGCTACGACCTCGCCGTCTCCGTCGAGCCCGACGGCATCGACGGCATTCCCGCCCTCGGTTCGCCCATCCTCCGCCTCTCTGGCCATGCCAAGCAGTGGGGCTGGTACAGCGCCAACATCGACTCCGAGCTGAAGACCCCCTACGCCATCGCCGGGCAGAACGACTACGACCCGACGCTCACCCGCGGCTACACCTTCGAGTTTGAGGTGATGACGCTCGCCCCCATGCCCTCCTCAGCCGATGCCGACGTCAATGGCCTCACCTTCAGCATGGAGTGGGGTGACCGCGTGGAGTGGTCGCCCGCTGCCAAGAACGAAGAGTTCTCCACCGACGGCCAGTGGCAGACAGTGCGCCTGCCGCTCAGCGAGGTGGTGCAGAGGGGCCTCCGCCCCATCAGCTGGGGCGGCACCACCCACTTCGGCATCATCCTCTCGCCCATCGTGGATAACGCCGAGCACAACCTCCGCCTCTCCAACTTCCGCATCGTGAAGACCCTCAACGAAAACGACATTGTTCAACCTTAAACCGCTCGTGATGAAATCCCCGTCCCGTCTTTCCTGTTGCTATTTTATAGCAACCCTCCTCCCCTCCCTCCTCTCCCCCCTCCCCGCCCTCGCCTGGGAGGGGCAGGTCGCCATCACGACCCCGAACACCCAGCTCCTCCTCCACGCCGACGAGGGCAAGGACCTCCGCCTCGACTACTACGGCCCGCGCGCCTGCACCCTTGATGAACTGCGCAGCGGCGGCGCCGCCTTCGATGCCTCCGCCCTGCCCGCCTTCGGCACCGTGGATATGGTGCAGCTCCCCGCCCTGCAGGTGCAGCACGCCGACGGAGACCTGAACCTGGACCTGGCAGTCGAAGACGTAACCCAGCAAACTGAAGAGTGTCCGGTGCGCGGCGGCTCTGCCGTCGCGACCATCACCACCGTCACCCTCCGCGACCGCCTCCAGCCCCTCACCGTCCGCCTCTTCTACAAAGCCTACAAGGATGTCGATATCATCGAGACCTGGACAGAGATCACCAACGGCGAGAAGAAGGCCATCACGCTGAAGCGCTACGACAGCGGGCACCTCGTCATCCGGCAGGGCGACGTGTGGCTCACGCACCTGCACGGCAACTGGGCCGCTGAGGCCGAGCCGACGATGGAGCCGCTCACGCCCGGCGTGAAGATCATCCGCAACAGCGACGGCGCCCGCAACGCCCATCTCGATGCTCCCGAGGTGATGCTCTCCTTAGACGGCCGACCGCAGGAGCAGACGGGGCGCGTCATCGGCGCGGCCCTCTGCTGGATCGGCAACTACGAGCTGCGAGTGAACACGCTGATGAAGCGCGAGCACCACTTCTATGCCGGCATCGACCCGCAGAGCAGCGAGTATGTCCTCGACCCTAAGGAAACATTCACGACACCTCACCTCGCCCTGACCTTCTCGACCGAGGGCATGGGCGGCGTCTCGCGCACCTTCCACCGCTGGGCACGCACCTGCGGGATGCTGCATCGCGGCATGAACACGGGCGACATCCTGCTCAACTCGTGGGAGGGCCTGTACTTCGACATCAACGAGGAGCGTATGCTTCAGATGATGGACGACATCGCTGGCTTCGGCGGCGAGCTCTTCGTGATGGACGACGGCTGGTTCGGCGACAAATACCCGCGCAACGACGACACTTCATCGCTCGGCGACTGGGTGGTGGATACCCGCAAACTGCCCGGCGGCATCAAGGCATTGACTGATGCGGCGGCCGCGAAAGGCATCAAGTTCGGCATCTGGATAGAACCCGAAGCCGTGAACACGAAGAGCGAGCTCTACGAGAAGCACCCCGAATGGGCATTGCAGACACGCGGACGCGAGCTGAAGCTGGGTCGCGGCGGCACACAGCTCGTGCTCGACATGACCAACCCCGAGGTGCAGGACTTCGTGGTAGAGTTAGTCGAGAAGACCCTCTCCCCGCTCCCCCGTGAGGGGGAGAGCCTCGCTACGCTCGAAAGCAATAGTGATTCATCGCGCCAGCAGCTCCCCTCCCCCTCGGGGGAGGTTGGGAGAGGGGTCTCCTACATCAAATGGGATGCCAATGCCAGCATCCAGAACGTCGGCTCGCTCTACCTGCCCAAACACAAACAGAATAACCTATACGTTGACTACCACCTCGGCCTACTGAAGGTGCTACAGCGCATCCGCGAGAAGTACCCCGACGTGGTCATTCAGGACTGCGCCAGCGGTGGCGGCCGTGCCAACTACGGCCTGTTGCCTTACTTCGACGAGTTCTGGGTCTCGGACAACACCGACGCCCTGCAGCGCGTCTATATCCAGTGGGGCACCTCCCTGTTCTTCCCCGCCAACGCGATGGCCTGCCACATCAACCACTGCCCCTACTGGAACACGGGCGGGCGCGTCATCCCCATCAAGTTCCGCTGCGACGTGGCCATGAGCGGCCGCCTCGGCATCGAGCTGCAGCCCAAGGACATGACCGACGAGGAGCGTCAGCAGTGCGCCACCTGCTTCCGCGACTACAAGGAGCTGCGTCCCATCGTGCAGACAGGCGACCTCTACCGCCTCATCAGTCCATACGACGGGAAGGGCGTGGCAGCGTTGATGTATAAGGAGCCCCTCTCTAACTCCCCCCGTGGGGGGGAGGACTCCATCTCCTCTCATGAGGATGCAAACGTAACAGAGGCTCTCCCCCCCACGGGGGGAGCGGGGAGAGGGGCTTTGTTTATCTACAAGCTTCACAACTACTACAACCAACCGCTCCCCCGCATCCGCCTCGCCGGCCTCGACCCCGCCCGCACCTACACGCTTATAGAAAAGAACGTGCGCGTGGGACAGGAGCCCTGCGCCCTCAGCGGCAAGCAGTTCTCCGGCCGCTACCTCATGGACGTAGGCATCGAAGTGCCGCTGTGGGAGGACTATGCTAGCAGGGTCTTTGAACTGCAGACCCACCCCTCACCCTCCCTGTGAGGGAGGGAGTGATTACCTACCAAGATTTGAAAAGCAATATACATGAAACGCATCCTCTCTCTCTTTACTATTACCCTCCTCTCCACCAGTCTATTACATTCTACTCCCCTCCCTACGAGGGAGGGGCAGGGGGGTGGGTCTCAGGGGGGTGGGTCTGCCTCCCTCCTCACCCGCCTCCACGCCCTCCTCGCCCGCGGCTATATGTTCGGCCATCAGGACGATCCCTTCTACGGCACCTCGTGGGAGTGGGAGCGTGGGCGCTCCGATGTCCTCGAGTCCTGCGGCGACTACCCCGCTGTGATGGGCTTCGACCTCGGCGGCATCGAGGTGGGCGACGCCAAGAACCTCGACAGCGTGCCCTTCACCCGCATCCGCGAAGAGCTGCTGGCACACGTGCGCAGAGGCGGCATCGTCACCGTGTCGTGGCATCCCCGCAACCCCCTCACGGGCGGCACAGCCTGGGATGTCTCCGATTCCACCGTCGTGCGCAGCATCCTCCCCGGCGGCACCATGCACCGCAAGTTCCTCCTCTGGATGAAGAACGTCTCCGCCTTCCTCCGTTCGCTGAAGGACGACGAGGGGCGCGCCGTGCCCATCATCTTCCGACCCTTGCACGAGAACAACGGCTCGTGGTTCTGGTGGGGCAAACGCCTCTGCACGGCAGAGGAATACAAAGCACTCTGGTGTACCCTCCAGGACCACCTGCTCGCCGACGGCCTTGACAACCTCGTGTGGAGCTGGAGCCCTAACCTTGGAATTGCAAGCCCAGCCCCGAACCCATCACCCCTCCCCAGGGAGGGGCAGGGGGTGGGCTTGGAGGCCTTCGACACCTACCCCGGTGACGACCGCGTGGATCTCCTCGGCCTCGATGCCTACCAATGGGGCACCGAGCAGGAGTTTGTCACACAGCTCAACGCCGACCTCACCGTGCTCACCGCCTTCGCCGCAGAGCGAGACAAGCTGCTTGCCCTCACCGAGTGCGGCCTGAAGAACCTGCCCGACCCGACGTGGTGGACGCGCGTGCTGAAGCCCCAGACCGACAAGTACCCCATCTCCTATTTCCTCGTCTGGCGCAACGCCAAGCACGAGTTCTTTGCTCCCGTGCCCGGCACCCAGAGCGCCACCTACTTCCGCGAGATGATCAAGAGCAAGAATATATTGATGTTGAAAGATATAGCCCCCCTCCCAACCTCCCCCGAGGGGGAGGGGCACTAAACCAAATAATCATATAAGAAATGAATAACAGTTTTACAAAGGTATCTTCCAATCTCCTCCCCCCGGGGGGAGGCTGGGAGGGGGCTGTAGCTTCCCTGCGCCAGCGCCACGAAGCCCTGCTCACCCGCAAGAACGAGCCGCTGCCATGGGGCAACGGCATCTATGAGAAGTATAAGTACCCCATCCTCACCGCCGAGCATACGCCATTAGAGTGGCGCTACGACTTCTCCCCCGAGGACAACCCCTACCTGATGCAGCGCATCATGATGAATGCCGTCCTCAATGCCGGCGCTATCAAGCTCGACGGGCGCTACCTGCTCGTCTGCCGCGTAGAGGGCGCCGACCGCAAGAGCTTCTTCGCCGTGGCCGAGTCGCCCAACGGCATCGACAACTTCCGCTTCTGGGAGGAACCCATCACGATGCCCGACACCCTCATCCCCGCCACCAACATCTATGACATGCGCCTCACGCAGCACGAGGACGGCTGGATCTACGGCATCTTCTGCGCCGAACGCCACGACGAACTGCGGCCGCAGGACATGAGTGCCGCCACGGCCGCTGCCGCCATCGCACGCACCAAGGACCTCATCCATTGGGAACGGCTGCACGACCTGCACTCCCGCTCGCAGCAGCGCAACGTCGTCCTCCATCCCGAATTCGTAGCCCCCTGTAATCCCCCGGCGGGGGATAATCCTGCGCCCCCCACTGGGGGGCTACGGGGGGCCTACGCCTTCTACACCCGTCCGCAGGACGGCTTCATCGACACCGGTTCGGGCGGAGGCATCGGCTGGGGACTCTGCGAGGACATCACCCACGCCGTCATCGAGGAAGAGGTCATCATCAACCCGCGCCACTACCACACCGTCATGGAAGTGAAGAACGGCGAGGGACCGCACCCCCTCAAGACACCACAGGGCTGGCTGCATCTGGCCCACGGCGTGCGCGGCACGGCCGACGGCCTCCGCTACGTCCTCTATATGTACATGACCGCCCTCGACGACCCCACGCGCGTCATCGCCCAGCCCGGCGGCTACTTCCTGGCTCCCGAGGGGCAGGAGTACGTCGGCGACGTGATGAACGTGGCCTTCTCCAACGGCTGGATCCTCGACGATGTGCCCTCCGACGACGGCTCACCCCGCGTCCTCATCTACTACGCCACCGCCGACACCCGCCTTCACGTGGCCACCTCCTCCCTCGCCCGCCTCGTCGATTACTGCCTCCACACCCCCGCCGACGGCCTCACCACCGCCGCCAGCGTGGAGACCATCAAAGCCCTCATCCGCAAAAACCGGCAGACTCTCAACACCTGACAGCCAGTAACATCACCCCTTACTCCTAATAGCCCTCCCCGCGAGGGCTTTTTCATGCCCGAAACATTCTTTTTGCCTCCTGCCCCACACTTTTTCCTTCTTTCCTTCTTCTTTTTTTAAAACTTTCTCTATCTTTGCCCTCGGATTACTAATCCGCAAAAAGCAATCGTAAGATGAACAACGACCAGCATAAACAAACCCTGCTCGACGTGTTCCGCGAGCAGAAGGCGATGAAGATGAAGGGCAGCATCTATCATAAGACACAGATAGATCTGACCTATAACTCGAACCATATAGAAGGCAGTCGTTTGACGCACGAACAGACACGATATATCTTTGAGACAAACACCATCGGCGTAACTGCTGACGAAGCGGTAAATGTAAATGACATCGTCGAGACCGTCAACCACTTCCGCTGTATCGACCTGATGATTGACAAAGCCGAGGAGCCGCTTACAGAAGAACTGATGAAGCAGTTACACGGCATCCTGAAGACGGGAACCAGCGACAGCCGCAAGGAGTGGTTCGCCGTAGGCGACTACAAGCGTCTGCCTAATGAGGTGGGTGGCGAGCAGACTTGTGAGCCGGAACGGGTACAAGAAAGCATGCAGCGGCTCCTGGAGTGGTATAATGCCCAGCCGCAGCATACGCTGGAGGACATCCTCGATCTGCACGTCCGCTTTGAGAAGATTCACCCGTTCCAGGACGGCAACGGCCGTGTGGGGCGTCTCATCATGTTCAAGGAGTGCCTCCACAGCGGCATCGTACCGTTTATCATCACCGACGAACTGAAAATGTTCTACTATCGCGGCCTACGCGAATGGGGGCACATCGACGGCTACCTGACCGATACATGCCTGATGGCTCAGGACCAGTACAAAGCAGCACTCGACTATTTCAGAATCAAATACTGACACATCTGATGCACAAAACGAAGGGCGGGGAAGGCTGGAGTGTCGGAAAAGGTTAGGAAAGTGGGAGGGGGATAAGGGATTTATGCCTATCTTTGCGGCGCAAACAAATTGATAACAGATATCTGACCGTCGAAAAGATATGGCAAGGAAAGGAAATCTTAAGAGCTATGTAGGCTACGGCTTCGGCGACATGTCGTCGTCAATGTTCTGGAAGGTGTTCTCGTACTACCTCCCGTTCTTCTACTCCAATGTCTTCGGGCTGAGCCTCGTGGATGCCGGCGTGCTGGTGCTGGTGACGCGCATTTGGGATGCCGTCTCGGACCCGATGATGGGCATCATCGCCGACCGTACGCAGACGCGGTGGGGCAAGTACCGCCCATACCTCTTGTTCGTGGCACCGCTGTTCTCCATCGCGGGCATCCTGCTCTTCACCACGCCAGACTGGGGCTATGGCGCGAAGCTCGTGTATGCCTACGCGACGTATATCCTGATGATGACGGTCTATACGGGCATCAATGTGCCCTACGGCGCCATGCTGGGCGTGATGACCGACGACTCGCAGGAGAAGACCGTCTATTCGTCGTTCCGCATGTTCTTTGCCTACGGCGGCTCGTTCATCGCGCTGGCGGCGTGGGAACCCTTGGTTAACTTCTTCAAAACGACCTCTTCCCCCCCTCCCTTGGGGAGGAACCGTGGGTGGGCTGTCAACTGCCTCCTCGTGGCAGCACGCGATGATGGTGGTGGCGGCGGTGTGCCTGGTGCTCTTCATCGCCTGCTTCCTCCTGACGCGGGAACGCCTGAAGACGGTCTCGACGGTCAGCGTGGGCAAGGACTTCCGCTCGCTGCTGTCCAACCGCCCGTGGTGGCTGCTCATCGGTGCCGCCCTCTGCTTCAACCTGTTCTGCACCGTGCGCGGCGCCACCGTAGCCTACTATTTTGCCGACATCATCGGCTTCGACGCAGTGCTTTCTCTCCCCTCCCTTGGGGAGGGGCCGGGGGTGGGCTTCCTCTTCTACGCCGGTTTGTTCCTCTCAATAGGCGAGGTATCGAACATGGCAGGCGTGGCGATGACCGTCTCGCTGGCCCGGCGCTTCGGCAAGAAGACGACCTTCATCGGCGTGAATGCCGCCCTGCTGGTGCTGAGCGTGCTGTTCTTCTTCATCCCCGTCTCGCCGACGGGCTTCTGGCTGATGCTGCTGTTCCAGGTGCTGATCTCCATGCTGACGGGCGTGATGTCGCCCCTCATCTGGTCGATGTACGCCGACGTGAGCGACTACGCCGAGCTGCGCTACAAGACCGCCTCCACGGGCCTCATCTTCTCGTCGTCGAGCATGGCGCAGAAGTTCGGCGGTGCCATCGGCGGCGCCGCCGTGCTGTGGCTCCTCTCGGCCTGCGGCTACACGCCCCGCACCGACGAGCAGATGGCGGCGCAAGCCCTCATCACCCAGCCCGAGGCCGCCCTCGCCTGTCTCCGCTACCTGATGTCCTTCATCCCCGCCGCCGTGGCCCTCATCGCCATCATCGTCTGCCACTTCTACCCCCTCACCACCGACCGCGTCCGTGACATCAACGAACAGCTGAAAGTCGTCAGAGGCTGACTGCGCCGCGGTTGAGAAGATCCATCTTGTCGAGACAGGATGCCGCATCTTCAGCCCATAAGATTAGTAATCTTATCCGCCTAAGATTAGTAATCTTATGGGCTTAAGATTAGTAATCTTATGGTCCTAAGATCGTGCATCTTCCCATGGTGCCTATAGCTTTCCCCGGCTCCCGGAAATTCGCCCGCCAGCATCCTGATTGCGAGTCCATTCCCAAGGGTCTCCTCCCCTCGGGGAGGTCGGGAGGGGGTCTCCCCCCTACGGCGGGCCGATGGCGTCGAAGATCAGTTGTACCCAGTCGCGGCGGAGGAGGCGGTCGGTGGGTCGCCAGCCGCGCTGGCGGAGGTGCTCCACGAGTCCCGGCATCCGGCGGATGTCCTTGTTCAGCAGGCGCAGTGCCCACGACGGTGAGCTGTCGGGGTAGTACAGCTCCGCCAGCTGTCCCTTCCCGTAGGCCCGCGCCCGTTCCATGTCAAATTCCTTTTCCTTTTCCATTTCCGTTGAGTTTTTGAGGTTTTAAGTTCAGTCGAGCAACCACCGGTCTCCGAGGATGCGCTTGATGTCTTCTACGCTGGCTCGCTGCTGCTGGCGCTCGTCGCGCTGTCGTTCCATGCGCTCGTGCTCCTCATCGTCGATGCGGCGTGCCTCGGCGCGGCGCTCGGCCTGCTGTGTGCGGTAGCGCTCTGCCTGAAGGCGGCGCTGTTCTTCGGCGGTGAGCGCCCGCTCCTCGACCTCGTAGTTGTCGTACTTCCCCTGAAGGACGCTTTCGAGGTGGTCGTGGTCGAGATACCAGTCGATTTGCATGTTGGCGCGCTTGCCGGTGCGACAGTTCAGGTAATCGCTCTTCGCGGCCTTGATGATGATGACGCGCAGGCGCTCCTTGCCGAAGTGGTACTGGCGGCATTTCAGCCTCGTCAGCTGCGATTTCTTCAGGAAGTCGATGCGCGGGATCTTCGCGTGGTGCTCCTCCATCGTCCGGTTCCAGAACGAGATGAACCAGTCTATGTCCTGGCCCACGACCCTCGAGTCCGTCGCCTCCGTCGCTTCTCGCGCGCACGTCTCCGTCGGACAGACCGACTGACTTTTCTTTCTATTTTCTTTTTGCTTCTTTTTCTTTTCTTTCTTTGTGGTGTTCATTTTTCTTGCAGTTTTCGTTTTCGTTTAGGTTCTCGTTCACGTGAACGTTTGCAAAGGTACGGCGAAAGTTCGGTTGGGTGCAAATAAAACAAGTTGCTTTTGGTTGCCTAAAACCGTAGGCAACCAAAGGCAACCAAAAAGGAAGTCAAAATTACGAAAAAAAACGGCGGATTATCCCTTCAGCGCCATGAGAATGGGCTCTTTTTCCTCTTTCGTGAAGTAATCACTCGCCTGCATCATCCTGTGAAAGCCCGTCTTGCTGCCCAAGTCTCCGAACGCTTCTTCCAGTGCCGCAAACGTGGGCCTCTCGGCCAGCCAGCCCAGTTCCAGCGCGCACTTCACCACCAGCGCCACGCGCTTGCCCTTCTGTCCCCGGATGAGCTTGTCCAGGCGTCGCATCTGGTCATCGGCCTTCTCGGCCGAGAGCAGCAGACTGCGCACATCCTTGCGCACCGGCGGCTCCGCCCCCAGTCGCTCCAGCCTTGCCGCCTCGCTGATGCAGGCCTGTATCTCGCCGAAGGGGGCGCGCAGCGTGTCCTTCAGCACTTTCAGCACGCGTGCACGGATGCTGAGCTCCATCCCTTCGCGCACATGAATAGGGCGGAACGCGCGGTTGCGCGGCACCAGCCACACCTCGCCGTTGGCATCGCGCACGAACAGCTTGATCATCATCTCGCCGTCCAGCGTCACCAGCACCGCCTCGTTGTCGCAGGCCGTGTCGCACAGCTCCACCAGCACCTCGTCGCCGTCGCAGATGCCCATGTCCTCCATCGAGTTGCCTCGGGCCTGGATCACGTAGGCCTTGATGCTGCGTACGATGGCGTGCGGCAGCGACAGATGGCGCTCCACGAGCGCGTCGCCCACGTCCGACGGCTGCCCGCACGGCACCCTGTTGCCGTACACCGGCACCAGCACATCGCACGCTCGCGGCTGCCAGCCTTGCTCCTCCAGCAGCCTCATCATTTCTTTCAATTCCTCTTCTGTGAATATTTCGTTGGCCATATCTCTCGATGAAGCCTTAAGTTGTTTCAGTGATGTAAGAAGGTTTAGAAAAAGGGCGGCGGGCCTCACGGCTGGCCGCCCTATCTTACTCAAACAGTCCCGCCCCGAGGGCGGAACCCAATTGTTGAAACAAATTCTACCCGGGACGGGTAAAACTTGTGCAACCGCAGGGCGGAAAGCTTCCGCCGCATGCGTTTGCGGGGGCAAAGGTATGAAATTTTAACAAAAAAAAAGCATAAGCCCTTAAAAAATTTTGATTTCATATCAAAATGCAGTACTTTTGCGCCCGATTTCAATCAGGGCGCTCTACGCTTTCATCATAAAAACTCAAATATCAACCAAATTCTTACTCTTATGACAAAACAA
>JAFUYT010000014.1 GCA_017470425.1 Bacteroidaceae bacterium
GTCGGATGCTGGAGCAGATGCCTTCTTCGCCATACACTCCATTGCAGATACAGCATGGAAGAACAACCAGTCACAACTTAATGCAATAGCAACCATCCTATCATTGTAGGAAGGAAAGCCTGGTTATTACTGAATAGTTACACCGCGAAGTTTATTTGGCTAAAAATAGTTAAGAATGATGCAAGTTGCTGATAATCAGACAAGAACCAAGTTTTCAACGAGGATGAGTATTAGACTGTAGATTTTGTCTAAGCAATTAAATATCGGCGAGATGAGCAAATTTTTATTTGTTTGTCTCGCTGGTGTTTTATGGTCTCGAATGATCCTGCTTTCTTGGCGAAATGAGGATTAACCTTTAAAGAATGACTTTTAGAGTTCACAATTCTTCCCGGAACAAGTCGTTCATGGTAACTTCTCGTTGCACAATACCCGAGTATTTGTTCTGTTTTAGACCGTATGTAGTTATCATCGTTGTATGCAGAGACTTCTTGGTTCCAGTGACTGTCCGGAATGTTTCCTTCCGAGTATTCAACCGCTCTGCATAGTCCTTGTCAAGTGCGTAAGTGTCCACGGAAAACTTCATTTCGCACAAGTTGACGGTCGCATCATGACGGTCTATCAGCAGGTCAATCTGAGTACCTTTATATTCTGTTCCGTCTTTGTCAGTAAATGGCTTGCATGTCCAAGAGCACACTTCGCTCAGAATTCCGCTGATACCTAACCGCTGCTTAATCTGCTGAACATGATGCAGGCATAGTTGTTCGAATGCATAACCTTCCCATGTGCGTCTCTTGGGATTGTCCAGCATGTTGCTCCAGAAGTGTGCATCCTGACCGTCAGACTTTTCGACGAATTGCAGGTGAAACAATGAGAACAGATCAACAAGTTGGTACATCTGGTCGCGACTCTTCTTCTCGAAGGCACTATATTGCCGAAGGAAATCACACTTGCAAAGGTTATCTAATACTTCGGTGAAGTCGCCGCTATCTTCAAGTTTCAACGCTTTCAAGAGTTCTGCTCTGCTCATGCCAGAAGAACGAGTTGCCAGTAACTCCACCACAGCGCGGTAGATTTTGGAATTTTTGAATAATGAGCGGAAAATGAAGCCGTACTCCGTTCTTAAAATAGCACCTTCGTGGAAGAACAGGAGGTCAATGTTTTCGTTGAGCGACAAGTGATTCTCCAACATATCCAGATAGTAAGGAATACCGCCCATAGTCATGTAGGCTTCCACTATTTGGTATCTGTTCCAATCAATGCCTTTGCTCTGAAGTAATTTCTCTGTCTCAAAAAGTGTAAAAGGACGAAGATATATCTGCCTGTTGGTGCGTCCATGCATTCCTCCCTTGTCACCGATGAACTTCGAGAGCATCCATGTCGTTGCGGAACCACAAACGAACAACTTCAGCCCAGGTACTGCGGAAGCCCATTGGTTCCAGAAATAACTGAAGGCGCTGAGAAAACTTGACTTGGGAGTATCCATCCAGGGAAGTTCATCAAGGAATACCACGATCCGTTCCTTATGTAAGCCAGAGATGTAGTCGCGAAGTTCCTCAAAGGCGTCGTACCAGTTCTGGGGCTTGTTCCACCTTTTTCCGGAATATCTTTCCAATTCTTTCTTGAAGAGTGACAATTGGGTGCTTCTTGGTGTCCCGAACAAACCTGTGAAACGAAAATCAAACCTGTCGTCGAAACACTGTCTGATGAGGTATGTCTTCCCTACGCGCCTACGACCATAGACGGCTATAAGTTCTGCCTTTGGAGTATCATAATACTCCTTAATTAGCCTTTGCTCATGCTCTCGTCCTATAATAGATTCCTTGTATTCCATAATTACGTGCAATTTTGCTGCAAAAATACAAAAAATGCCGATAATATATCGGAAACCACAAAAAAAATGTAGTTAGCGGGGTGTTATCGGCTTGTTTTTGCATAATCATTGCTCCCCAACCCTCTCAATTTTACAGAACATACTCATCTTCCTCATAGTGAGGATGTGTCAAAATTGCTCACATCGCTTTCTAGTTTATAGCGTGATTTGTTCGGCGACAACGTTGTGACCGAGGAACAGGGTGGCAAGGGGACTGAAGGCATCGGGACGCTCGGTGGTGAGGAAGCGGATGGTGCCGTGGGCAGCGGACTGCGAGGTGGAGGACTGCGGGACGGAGGGCGTGGCGCTGTCGGGGTTGGGTGTGCGACTGAGGCGGCAGTCCATCTCGGGGTGACGACGGAGGTAATCAACGAGGCTGCGGGCGACATAGTCGCCCTGCGGGATGATGCGCACGTGCGCGGGCGTGTACGCGCGTACCTTATTATATAATAAGGGGAAATGGGTGCAGCCGAGGATAATGGTGTCGATGGCAGGGTCGCGGGCGAGGAGGGTCCCGATGTCGCGGCGGACGAAGTAGTCGGCGCCGGGCTGGTCGTACTCCCGGTTCTCGACGAGGGGCACCCACATGGGGCAGGCCTGTGCGGTGACGGTGATGTCGGGGTGGAGCTTGGCCATCTCGAGCTCGTAGGTGCGGCTGGCTACAGTGCCCTGTGTGGCTACGATGCCGACGTGGCGCGTGCGGGTGATGTCGCCAACGGCTTCCACGGTGGGGCGTATGACGCCGAGGACGCGGCGCGAGGGGTCGGCCATGCGGGGCAGGTCGTGCTGCTGGATGCTGCGGAGTGCCTTCGCGGAGGCGGTGTTGCAGGCCAGGATGACGAGGGGACAGCCGAGGTCGAAGAGCTTGTGGACGGCTTGCAGTGTGAACTCATAGACGCGCTCGAAGCTGCGGGTGCCGTAGGGCGCGCGGGCGTTGTCGCCCAGATAGAGGTAGTCGTAGCCGGGCATCAAGCGGCGGATCTCACGCAGGACCGTGAGACCGCCATAACCGCTGTCAAAGATGCCGATGGGAGAGATGGGAGGGGGAGTTTGAGAGTTAGTCGCTGATGGTGGAGGCGAGGCCGAGGCGGATGAGGACGGGCTCGGTGATGTTGACGCCGACCTGTGGATGGATGAAGGGCACGGCGTTGTTGTCGGTGTTGAGGACGAAGGTGAGTCCGCGCTCTCCGGCGACGGCCTGGATGGCCTCGTTGAGCTTGGCGGCGACGGGGGCCTGGAGCTCAGCCTCGGCTTGCTTGAGGAGTCGCTGTGTCTCCTGGCGGAAGGCTACGCTCTTGTCCATGAGATCCTGTAGCTCCATCTGCCGCTTCTGCATGATGCTGGCGGGGAAGTCCTTCTGGCCCTGCAGGAACTCGGCGAACTTACGCTGGAACTCATCCTCGGCGCGCTGTGCCTCGGCATCGTACTTGGCCTTGAGCTGTGCAAAGGAGGCTTGCGCCTCGGCGTACTCGGGCATACGCTGGAAGATGTCGTTGTAGCTGAGGTATCCGAACTGCGCGACGCGCACCTCGGGGGTGTCCTGCGCACGAAGGGTACTGAAAGCGCCCGTTCCTCCGAGAAGAGGGAGGAACAGGGCGAGGAGGATAGCAATGAAATGTTTAGACATGAATCGATGGCGTTTTCCTTGCTCAAAAGATGGATGTTGCTACTCTGCTCAGATGCCGAGTGCTTTCTTGAGCTCGGGGGTGATGTCGGTGCTGAACTTGGTGCTGATGTAGGGGATGCCGGCGGAGGTGTCCATGATATAGACGTAGCCTCCGGCTTCGCCGATCTGCTTGACGGCTCCCATGACCTTCTCGGAGATGGCCTGCATCTTCTCGGCCTGTGCCTTCTGGAAGGCCTGCTGGTTGTCCTGTGCGCTCTGGTTCATGCGGGTGTAGAGGTCCTGGAGCTCTGCCTGACGGCGCTGACGCACGTTTTCGAGGAGGTTGGCCTGCTCTTTCTCGAAGGCTTCGCCCTTCTTCTGGAGTTCGTCCTGCATACGCTGGAGGTCTTCCTCGTACTGCTTGGCGAGGTTCTGGAGCTCAGTCTGTGCGGTGACGTACTCGGGGAGGAGGGGTACGAGTTCAGTGGAGTTGAAGTGCCCGAACTTCTGGGCGGACATGGTGAGGGGTGCGAGCAGCATGAGTGCTGCGAAAAGGGTCTTTTTCATTGATGATTTATTTTTAGAGTTTTTGGTTTCTTGGGGGGAAGGGTTTCCTAGGGCTTAGTAGCCGTAGCCGAGTTTGGTGAGGACATCATTGGAGATGTCGATTTTGGGGGATGCGAAGATGATGCCGGCGTCGGAGGCTCGGTCGAGGACGAGGCTGTAGCCTTTGGCGTCGCAGATGTCCTTGACGGCGTTGTAGATCTCGTCGTTGATGGGTGCCATGAGGCTCTCGCGCTTCTTGAAGAGCTCGCCTTCGGGACCGAAGTATTTCTTCTTGAGCTCTGCGGCCTCGCGTTCCTTGGCTACGATGGCTTCCTCGCGCTGTGTCTTCTGTTCTGCGCTGAGGAATACGGTCTCGCTCTGGTAGGTCTTGTAGAGTGTCTCGGCTTCCTTGGTGAGGGCCTCGACCTCAGCCTGCCACTTGCGTGAGATCTGGTTGAGCTGTTCGTTGGCGCGCTCGTAGGCGGGCACGTTCTTGAGGATGTATTCCATATCGATGAGCACGAACTTCTGTGCTGCGGCCTGCTGACTCACACCCAGTGTGAGTGCGGCGAAGAGGATGAGGAAAAGCTTTTTCATATTTGTGGGGTAATGGGTCTAAATGGGGTTTATGGCGTTTATGGCGTTTATGGGTTTGATAGGTTGAGGGTGCAAAAGGTTTAATGAATTATGAATTGTGCATTATGCATTATGAATTATGAATTATGCATTATGAATTATGAATTAAAACTCTTGTCCGAGGATGAAGTGGAACTGGCTGCCGGCATAGGAGCGGTTGCCGAAGACGGGGTCGAAGCCGTAGGCCCAATCGACGCCGAGGAGACCCACCATAGGCAGGAAGACGCGCACGCCGAGGCCGGCGGAGCGCTTCATGTCGAAGGGGTTGAAGTCCTTGATGTCGCTCCAGGCGTTGCCGCCCTCCACGAAGGCGAGGCCATAGATGTTGGTGGAGTTGCCCAGGATGAAGGGGTAGCGGAGCTCGAGCGTGAAGCGGTCGTAGGCGTAGCCTGTGTAGCCGCGCGGGGTGAGTGATCCGTTGTCGTAGCCGCGCAGGCCTACGGTCTCTGTGGCGTAGCTGTAGCTGTAGCCGCTCATGCCGTCGCCTCCGACGTAGAAGGTCTCGAAGGGTGACTTCTTGTTCTTGTTGTAGCTGCCGAGGATGCCGAACTCCACGCGGGTCATGAGGACGGGGCACTTGGTGCCGCTGGTGAGGGCGGTGAAGGTGCGTGCCTTGAATTTCCACTTGTGGTATTCGATGAAGCGGTATTTCTTCTGCAGCTCATCCATATAGCTGGAAGCCTGTGCGTTCTGCGCCAACCCAGCGTAGTCGATTTTGTCGAAGAGGGAGTAGGGGGGTGTGAGGCCCAGCGAGAAGGTGAACTCCGAGCCACGACGCGGGTAGATGGGATTGTCGGTGGAGTTGCGGGAGAGGTGCAGGTTCACGCTGATGTTGTTGCAACTACCGTTGCTGACGAGGAAGTATTCCCAGTTCTTGAGCGTGTAGCGCGTGTAGCTGAGGTCTGCGGAGAGGGTGAAATAGTCATCGGGCCAGCTGAGGCGCTTACCCCATCCGAGGGAGAAGCCGTAGATGTTGATGTACTTGTCGGGATCGTAGAAGTTCTCGTAGTAGTTGCCGGTGTTGGTGCCGTAGCCGTAGAGGTAGTTGTAGTAGGAGTTGTAGTAGGCGCTGTTGTAGTAGCGGTCGCTGACGTCGGTCTGTCGGGAGAAGAAGGCGGAGAAGGAGAGGGAGTTGGGTCGCTTGCCTCCGAACCAGGGGTCGAGGTAGTTGATGGAGTAGGACTGGTAGTATCGTCCGTTGGTCTGTCCGCTGATGCTGAAGCTCTCGCCGTTGCCCTTGGGGAGCACGCCTCGGCGGAGGCCGTCCTTGGCGAAGAGGTTGTGGAGGGAGAAGTTGGTGAACTTGAGTCCGATGCGGCCGATGACGCCCGTCTGTCCGTAGCCGAGTGAGAACTCGATCTGGTCGTTGGACTTAGGCGAGAGGTTCCATGTGAGATCGACGGTTCCGTTCTCGGGGTCGGGGTCGAGCTTGTAGTCGATGGCCTCGGGGTCGAAGTGTCCCATGGAGGCTATCTCGCGGTAGGATCGCTCGAGGGCATCCTTGGAGAAGAGGTCTCCGGGCTTGTTGCGGAGCTCTCGGCGTATGACGTTCTCATAGACCTCGTCGTTGCCGGTGATCTTGACATGGCTGATGTATGCCTGCTGGTTCTCCTCGATGCGCATCTCGAGATCGACGCTGTCTCCGACGACGTTGACCTCCACGGGGTGCAGCTGGTAGAAGAGGTAACCGTTGTTGTAGTAGAGGTTTCCGATGGCGTCCCCGTCGCTGTTGAGGCGCTTGGTGAGGTGTGTCTGGTTATAGACGTCGCCCTTCTTCATGCGTAGCTCCTGGTTGAGGAAGTCGGTGGTGTAGAGCGTGTTGCCGACCCACTCGATGTTGCGGATGTAGTACTTCTGCCCTTCCTCGATGCGGATGGCGATATCGACGTAGTCGTCGTCGGCTGCGGGCTTGACGCTGTCATAGACGATGCGTGCGTCGCGGTAGCCGTACTCGTTGTACTTCTCGATGAGTCGTTCCTTGTCCTCCTTCCATCGTTCCTCGATGAACTTCTTGGAGCGGAACCAGCTGGAGATCTTGCCGCGCTCGTGGGTCTTCTTGAAGGCTCCGTTCTTGATGAGCGAACCCTTGATCTGCGTCATCTTCAGGGCGGTGTTGCCCTGTACGTCGATGCTGTTGACCTTGACCTTGTCCTTCTTCTCGATGTTGATGTCGAGGATGGCGTGGCCGGGCGACGAGACGTCGTCGTGCTGTATGACGTCGATGACGGCGTTCTTGTAGCCTTTGCCGTCGAAGTATTTCTTGGCGAGGATCTTGGTGCGGTCGATGATGTTGGGCGTGAGCTGTCCTTCCTTGATGAGTCCGAGCTTCTTCTCGAGTTCCTCCTTCTCGCTCTTCTTGACGCCGTTGTAGTTGATCTGCGAGATGCGGGGTCGTGTGGCGAGGGTGATGTGGAGGTATGCGGAGTCCTCCACGAGGCTATCTACGCGGATGGCTACGTTGCTGAAGAGTCCGTTCTTCCAGTAGCGGCGGATGGCCTTGGTGATCTCCTCGCCCGGGATGTGGATCTTCTGTCCGCGTGAGAGGCCGGAGAGGCCGATGAGGACGTAGTCGTCGTAGTTCTGTACGCCCTCGACGGTGATGTCACCGATGATGTACTGCTGCGGCGCTCGCGCGTAGTCGATGACGGGCGCCACCACCTTCTGCTCCTGGGCGAGGGCGGGCAGCGAGAGCGCCATCAGAAGGATGTATAGGATTTTTTTCATGCTTGCTCTTTTATTTGTTCGCTGGTCTTGCCGAAGCGCCGCTCGCGGTTCTGGTAGTCGGCGATGGCTCGCTGGAGCTCCTCGGCGCCGAAGTCGGGCCAGAAGGTGTCGCAGAAGTAGAGCTCGGCGTAGGCAATCTGCCAGAGCAGGAAGTTGCTGATGCGCTGCTCGCCGCCGGTGCGGATGAGCAGGTCGGGGTCGGGCATGAAGCTGGTCTGCATGTAGCTGGCCACGAAGCGCTCGTTGATGTCGTCCTCGGTCTTGCCGCTGTAGCAGGGTGCCTGCATGTCGATGTAGATCTGTCGGCAGGCGCGGGCGATCTCCCAACGTGCGGAATAGCTGATGGCCAGGACGAGCGTCATGGCATCGTTGTGGGCCGTGCTCTGCTCCATCTCGGAGATCTTGTCCTGCACTTCGCGGGGCAGCCGGTATCTGTCTCCGATGACGCGGAAGCGGACGTTGTTCTTCATGAATATCTCGTCCTCGAGGTTCTTCAGCAGGAGCTCCATGAGCGCCTTCACCTCCTCGACGGGGCGGTTCCAGTTCTCGGTGGAGAAGGTGTAGAGCGTCAGGTATTTCACGCCCAGGCGCACGCACTCCTCGGTGACGACGCGCACGGCCTCCACGCCCTGGACGTGTCCTGCGGCGCGTGGCTGCCCTTTGGCCTTGGCCCAGCGTCCGTTGCCGTCCATGATGATGGCGATGTGCCCTGGTATTCTGTTCTTATCGAGTTCTATCATGAGAGTTGACAGTTGAGAGTTGACAAATCAATTATTACACTTCCGGTATTTGGGGGCGATGTCGTAGGTGAGCGTCAGCGCCAGCTTATGGTAGCAGTCCTTGTTCTTGAACATCCCGCTCTCGATGCCGTAGGGGTCGTTGAGCTGCGTGCCCTCTCCGGTGGCGTCGAGCTTGTCGGAGGTGGTGAAGTTGAAGGTCCATTCCACTCCGATGTTCAGGCGGGGCCGCAGCTTGTAGCGGAATCCTGCGCCGAGGGGGATGCATAGCCCGCCTGCGGCCTTCGCGCCGCCGCCCATGCCGATGGTCACTCCGGCGCCGAGGGTCACGTAGGGCGTCCAGCGGTGCAGCCCCTTGTAGGCTGCTCCCATGCCGTAGCCGAGGAAGTTCAGTTCGAACTGCGCGCCGAAGTCCAGGAGGTTGCGGCTGAAGTGGATCGTGGCGGCGGGGGCTCCGCCCTCGGGTGTCTCGCTGAGCGGGTCGGTGGGCAGGTAGATGCCCTCGGTGTTGCCGCTGATGTGGCCCATGGCGATGTGCGTCCTTACGACCATGCGGGCGTTGAAGTTGCGTCGCCAGATGACGGTGCCCATCATGCCCGGGTGCTTCATGAAGCCGCCCTGCGCGTCGCCGAAGTAGCTGGTGAGGCCTATGCCGCCGCCGATCTCCTGCTGGTACTCCAGCAGGTCGCCGTCCTGGGCATGTGCGGCGAGCACGATGCCGAGCAGGAGGAGGAGGGTCTTGATGCGTTGCATGGCCGTAGGGTGGGGCGTTGTTCAGGTTATTCGCCGTAGCTGTTCAGGCGGGCCCGCCATAGGCGTGCTCCCGTGAAGAACCAGATGTATTCGCCCGTGGCGCAGGCGCTGATGTGTTCGCTCGCAGTGGCTGCGGGACCTTCGGGGAGCGCCAGCTGCGTGTATTCCTTCCAGGTGAGGCCGTTGTCGGCGCTCTGGAAGGTCGCGGTGCCGCGGCCGATGGCGATCAGCTTGCCGGAGTAGCTCATGAGGCTCACCTCCTGCAGGGTGCTCCAGGGGAGGATGTAGCTGTTGTCGCCCGTGCGGGTGAGGAGCGGCCAGGGCTCGTCGGCGGCCACGATCATGTTCCACAGGGCTACGGTCGTGCCCGTCTGCCCGGCCACGATGACGCGCGGCGTGCCGTCGGTCTGCGTGTAGGAGAGGCTGGCGTAGCCCTCGGTGGGGAAGAGCGAGGCCGTGCCTTCGAGAGCCACGGGTGTCCATGTCTGTCCGTCGGCAGAAGCGCAGACCTCTGCGCCGTTGATCCATGCGTACAGCGCCTTGCTGGAGGCTGCCAGCAGCTGCACGGAGGTCGCCGCCGTCTGTGCTACCGCCTGCCATGTCTGCCCGTCGGTGCTCTGGAGGAGTGTGCCTGCGGGTGTCGAGAGCCATAGCTGGCCGTTGTAGCCCTGTAGGGTCCGCGTGTCGGCATCGTCGGCTCCTGTGGCAGTGACCACGGTCCACGCGGGTGTGGCCGTCGCGGTCGTCGTGGCCAGATAAGTCTTCCCGTCCTGGTGGTGTGCGGCCAGTGCGATGCCCCCTTGCCACGTGATGGCGCGGCGCTCCTGGAGGCCTGCCAGCCAGCTGTCGTCGCTGCTGAGCGGTGCCATCTGCTCCCAGGCGTAGCCTTCGGGGTCGTTATCGCGGATGTTGAGCGTCATCGTGTAGTCGCGGTAGCTCTCGCCGTCGGTGGCGATGGCGCGGATGACGACGGGCGTCGTGAAGTCGATGCTGTTGCCGGCCGTGAAGGGTGTCCATGCCATCTCGTCGTCGATGGGACGGGTGTAGAAGTCGCCCTCGCCCGTGATGGTCATGGGCACGATGGTGGGATCAGTGCCTACGAGCAATGGTTTGGTGTTGTAAATAGTTCCTGTAATCAGCCCAGGAGCAATCTCCTGCTGGCGAGCGATCGGGTCGATGGCCACGGGGTAGTAGGAACCGGCGTAGGTGACGGTGGTCGTCGTGGCCTCGCCATTCTCGTCGGTGGAGGCCTCGTAGCGCGTGAGCGTCCCCAGGGTGATGCTGGAGATGTAGCAGTAGGGGGTGGGTTCCACGGTGTTCTCGTCGTCCTTCTTGCAGGAGTCGAGGCAGAGGGCGACTGCGAGCAGCACCAGTGGGAGTGTATAGAGAGCTTTCTTCATGTCTGTCTTTTGTAAAAACGGCGCAAAAGTACACAATATTATATAAGTAGTGAAATTTCAGCCGCCGAAAAGTGGCTTTGCGACCGCGTTATTAGGCAAAATTAACGTGTACGGGGCGCCCTTTAGGGTCTGTTTTGATTTCCGGAGCCCTCACGCCGTCGCCCAGCACCAGGTCTGTATGCTCGATGTAGGCCTCGTCCCAGAGGTCGGCATCGATGAACGACTGCAGTGTCTGGGCTCCGCCCTCGACGAGGAGGGACTGGAAGGGGGAAGACTCTCCCCCCGCCCTGGCTATAAGGGACTGGAGGGAAGACTCTCCCCCCGCCCTGGCTATCAGGGACTGGAGGGAAGACTCTCCCCCCGCCCTCCCTATTAGGGAGGGAGCGGTTACTTTCGGGAGTTGGATCGCGGATGCGTGCTCAGAACATTCTACTCCCTCCTTGATAGGGAGGGTGAGGGGAGAGTCCGTGAGCACAAGGCGCTCTGGGCTCCGCCCTGGCCAGTAGCGCGTCGTCAGGCTCGGCTGGTCCAGCTCCCATGTGCGCCGTCCCACGAGGATGGCTTCGTGGGTGGCGCGCAGGCGGTGCACGAGCATCTGCGTCCAGGGCGTGGAGAAGTGCACGGGCTCGCCGTCCCGCTCGCGGCTCTCGCGGCGGCGGTCGATGAAGCCGTCGGCGCTCTCGGCCCATTTCAGGGTGATGTAGGGGCGGTGCAGCGAGTGCTGCGTCATGAACTTGCGGTTCAGCCACTTACATTCCTCTTCCAGCACGGCCACGATGACTTCGGCGCCCGCTTCTTGCAATCGGCGTATGCCGCGCCCGGCCACCTTCTCGTTGGGGTCCAGACAGCCCACGACGACGCGGCGGAAGCCCTTCTCCACCAGCAGCTCTGCGCAGGGCGGCGTCTTGCCCCAGTGGGAGCAGGGCTCCAGACTCACGTAGATCGTGGCCTGGGGCAGCAGCGCCTCGTCCTCGGGGCGCACCGACCGCACGGCGTTCACCTCCGCGTGGGGGCCTCCGTAGCGGCGGTGCCAGCCCTCGCCGATGATGCGACCGTCATGCACGATGACGGCCCCCACCATCGGGTTCGGAGCCGTCGTGAACTCGCCGTGGCGCGCCAGTTGCAGGCATCGCGCCATATATTTTTCGTCGATATTCATCAAAAAACTTTCAACTTTTAAAAACTTTCCACTTTCCACTTTCCACTTTCCACTAAAACATCTATCTTTGCGCCGTGAATCACAGGGAACTCATATCGGCCTTGACGCCGTTGCACGGTGCTGGCGAGGCGCGC
Source organism: Bacteroidaceae bacterium (assembly GCA_017470425.1). Taxonomy (GTDB): domain Bacteria; phylum Bacteroidota; class Bacteroidia; order Bacteroidales; family Bacteroidaceae; genus Physcousia. Next base: position 11,566 of record JAFUYT010000014.1, read on the forward strand.
GCCATCGTGCGGCTGGTGCTGGAAGAGCGCTTCGGGCTCTCCCAGACAGACCTTTTGCTCGGCAAAGATACGACATTATCTCCGAACGACCGCGCAGAATTCGAAAAAATTGCACAACGCCTCCTTGCGGGCGAGCCCGTGCAGTACGTCCTGGGGTGTGCCGACTTCTGCGGTCGCCGCTTCCGCGTCACGCCCGACGTCCTCATTCCCAGGCCCGAGACCGAGGATCTCGTGGCGTGGGCCATTGATGAATTAAGAATGTTGAATGATGAATACAGCGAACCCTCATCAACCGAGGTGCTCGACCTCTGCACCGGCTCCGGCTGCATCGCCATCTCTCTCGCCCTCGCCTTCCCGTCGGCCCATGTCACAGGCATCGACATCAGCGCCCCCGCCCTCGCCATTGCTCGCGACAATGCCAAAGCCCTCGGCGCCTCCAACGTAGATTTCTTCGAACACGACATCCTCTCAGAGGACTCCTTCTCCTCCCCTCGGGGAGGTCGGGAGGGGGTCTTCTCCCCCCCACGGGGGGAGCTAGAGAGGGGCCTCTCTCTCCTTACAGCCAACCCACCCTACGTCCGCCGCTCCGAGGCCGCCGGCATCCACGCCACCGTCCTCAACCACGAGCCCCCCTTAGCCCTCTTCGTGTCCGACGACGACCCGCTCATTTTCTACCATTCCATCGCACAAATCGGCCTCCGCAGCCTCCGCTCTGGTGCCCCCGTCCTCGTGGAGCTGAACACCGCCCTGGCCGCCGAGACCCGCTCGTTGTTCGAGTCCTTCGGCTACGCAGATATAGAAATCAGGGACGACCGCTTTGGCCGTCCCCGGATGTTGCGCGCTGTGCGTCGATGAGAGCAAATGATGTTGTGATGTTGTGATGTCGTGATGTTGCGATGTTGTGTCAGTTCAGGATCACTCCAGTCTTCTGATAGCGGGCTTTTGTGGTGCCGTTCTCTACGTACTCGCTGACTTTCTTCACGACGCGGTCTTCCACGAGGCGGCAGATGCGTGTAGAGGCTGTGGAGTGTGATTTGAGATGGAAGCATCGCATGACATCCTCTGCGGTGAACTCCCTGGGCAGCTGCTCGAAGGCTCTGATGGTCTTCTGCTGGTGGCGCACATTGGCGCTGGCTTCCATCTGCTGTGCCTCGAAGTACTCCTCTGCCAGGTGCCCGAAGAAGTGGCGCTGGCACGCATATTGGATGTTCACGATGAGCTCTGCCAGCTGCCAGTCCACCTCGTCGGTCTCGAACGTGCCACAGCAGTAGTAGTTGCCGTCCTTGTGGATTGCCTTCCAGTGGCGCATGACGATGAAGGGAGCCGCGAAGTTCACGCCGTGGTAGGCGCAGCGCTTGAGCAGCATCTCGTCGGCCTGGCTGTCGTTCTCCTCGGCATCGGCCATGCGGCGTGCCGTCCATTCGTAGAGTCTGTCCACGATCTTCTGCAGGGGCAGTTCGCCCTTCGTGCGGTCCAGCTTCCGAGCCCACTCGCTGAGGCGCTGGTCGCTGCCCATGTCCTCGTCCTGCTCGCGCCCGATCATCTCGAAGCGCGTGGCGGGCAGGGGTATCACGGACAGTCGCGTGGCCAGTCCGCTGCCGAAGTTCTGGGAATTGACCTTCCTCTTGAGGGCGAGGGGCGTGCCCGTGTAGATGTAGTTCCAATAGACCTTGAAGTTCTGGATGACGCTGTCGCTGTTGGAGTAGGCCTGGCCATCCACTTCGTTGTGGAAGGCTTTCAGTTCCATGGACTCCTTGTCGATCCACGAGCCTCCGCGTTGCAGGCGGAGCGTGTTGTCCAGCTCGGAGTCGAAGGTGAACATGTGGAGCTGCATCTTCTCGCCATCGACCTCCTCCACGGAGTTCACCATGTCCTGGATGAACTGGGCGTTGGAGGTGCGTGCGGGATGGTCACGGATGACCACCTGCGGCTTCTTGGGCTTGTCCTTGTTGGCTCCCTTGCTGCGCATGAGATCGCGGTAGGCGTTGACGGCATCCTTGCCGGCCTGATCGGCCTCGATGATGGGGGCTGCCAGCAGGTCGTACAGCCTTGTGGCAAAGCTCTTTCCGCTGGCGGGGTCGCCGATGATGAGCGTGGAGCTGTTCAAGCGTCGCACCTCGCGCGGGCGATGATAGAAGTGGTATGTGCAGCGCGTCATCAGCGTCATCAGCAGTCCGCCGCCCACGAAGAGCGCTGCAGGGTACTGCGCGGGCTTCAGGCCTTGGCAGACGTCCTTTAATATCGGGAAATGCTGGAACATAGCCTCCAATTCAGAGCCCCAATTCGCCAAGGGAAGCCCCACCCCCTGACCGCTCCCGTCAGGGAGGGGAGTGGGCTGCGCCTGGGTAGTATCAGGGGAGAGGCGCTTCAGGACTTCTTGCAACATCTTGCTGATGCCCTTGGGCGGCTCCTTGCAGGCGCTCTCCACGATGCCTCGAAGTTCCTGCTCATCGAGGCCTAACCGCGGCATCACCTTCATCAGCACCTCTGCCTTGTTGTCGCAGATGGTCCTCAGGTTCACAGCCAGCTGATAGAGCTTCACATTGCGCTCACCCTCAACGGGCTCACCTCCGTTCAGCTGCCACCAAGTCTGGATGATGGAGGCGTAGGGGATGCCGCGGAAGGAGGAAGTGGTTTGTGCTTGAGCGGGTGGGGCTTCTCTTTTCTCCGCTCCACTCTTCCCGCTGCGGTATTTGTCGTTGTACTTTTCTGCAAACGCCTTATTCTCATACGTGAAGAGCTCCTTGTCGATGAACAGGATGTCCTCCTCCTTGCAGATGAAGCTCATGCGGCTGGCATCCTTGCAGCTCTCATCGACTTCTACGCCCAGCAGCCGCGCCATGGCATGTTGGTTGTCGATGAGGTTGCCCCATTCGGGACGGGCCTTGAAGACAATCTTCAGGCCGCGGCCCGAGGGCGTGACATAGACGAGGAGGATGGAAGACCCACCCTGCCCTGCGGGCATCCCTCCCGCGAGGGAGGGAGTGGGCTGCGCAGTGGAAGTGCTGAATAGTCCGGGCATCTCTTTCTGCCATTTAGCGAACAGTTCTCTTGGCAGCAAATTCATATTTCCTGGCATAGCCTCCTTCTCTGCGCCAGCCTCTCCCCTCCCTTCACGGGAGGGGTCGGGGGTGGGTCTTTCGCTGCCAAGATGATCCACGTCCATCACCACCAGCCCCGTCAGCCTCGTGGCTGCCTGCTTGCGCCAGCGCCCCAGCCGTCCGGCCTTGGAGGTGGTCTCGTCGAAGGTGGCCTGGAAGATGAAGGCGGGCAGCTTGCGCTTCAGACTCGCGTCGCCCGTCTGGCGGAAGCGGTCGATGTCCTCGTTCCATTGCCGGTCCCTGACGAGCGCATAGAACTGCGCCTCGTGGGCGGCCTCTGTAGGTTGTGTAAAACTTCTCTGAAAACTAAACATATATTGCTATGAGTCGAGCGGCCAAAAGGGCACACTCTGGGTCGGAATTAGGCGTTGCGCTTCACGAAGCGACCGCGGGAGTCGCGACGGTGTCCGGCGGCGGGCTTCTGCGCGCGCGGCGGCACGGGCTTGAGGGCGTGACCCTCGTCGATGCAGAGCTGCGCGAGCAGCTTCTTCACCTCGCAGCCGGCAAACGTCTCGAACGGCACCTGCAGCGCCTGCAGCCACACCTTCGGCACGCGCACGCGCAGCGTCCAATCGTCCACGCCCTCGCGCACGATGCCGTAGGCAGTCCGGGCTCGCAGCGCCCGCACCGGCACCCGCGAATAGCGCTCTCGCGCCAGCGCCTCCTCGCCCGTCGGCGGCACTGTGCCGGCGGTCGCCATCGGCAGTTCCACGGCCGGGTCATAGAGCGCGAAGGCACTCACGCCGTCGGCATAGAGGTGGCAGAGGCCGTTGGCGCGGATGTAGGCCATGCCGCGGTCGGCGTCCCACGCCATCTGCTCCCCGTAGCGCTCGAAGAGCGCGGGCAGCAGCGCCTCCAGGCACAGGTCGTTCTCCGGCGTCACCACCACCGTGCCGTCCTCGGTGATCATCCCCACCGCGTTGTAGCGCACCTCCTGGCGGGCCCTCTCGCCGACCATCTTGTTGACGCTCATCTGAGCACTCGGGTTCTTACTCTCGTTGTTGTTGCCCCCTTGGGCGGGCTTCGTCGTGGAAGCCAAAGAAGTTTTCTTTCTCATGATTAAATAAGCCTGTGTGCGGCCAAGGCCGCGATTCTTTACTATTTATCACTCTCTCTCCCCTCCCGTGGGGAGAGGCTGGGGGTAGGCCTCCAGGAAGCGGTCTGCCTCCCATTCGCGGCGGCGTTCCAGCCCTTTCAGCCGCTGTCCGCCTGCCCAGACCCAGCGCATGAACTCGCGGCGGATCACCGCTGCCGGTTCCTGGCGCTTGACAGCCCTGAGCAGCGTCGATTTGCGCAGGCGCTGGAACCCCAGGTTGAAGGTGAAGCTCACCAGCGCGTCCAGCTGCCCCTGCGTGCGGCACACGCCCAGCCGCAGCACCAGCTGCGCCGCCCGCCCGATGTCCTCCTTGAGCAGCTCCCGTGCCCAGTACTCACTGATGCGGTCGCCCTCTTTCACGTCGCGGGTGTGGCCGTAGCCGATCGTCAGCACCCCCGCCGCATCGCGGTACGCCTCCAGCCGCAGGCCCTCGAACTCCATGATTTTCTCCATGAGCTTCTCGCTCGTTGTCAGCGCTTGACTGACAGATAATCTCGTTTTTCTCATTGTCTTTTTTTTAAATTTTCAATTGTTCCCCATCATTGGTTTGCGAGGGCAAAGGTACGGCTTATCCCTGAGAGCGTCCAGGGATAAAAACATGAAAAAAGCCCACTACTGTGAAAGAAGTAGGCTTAGTAAACTTTCGGTAGTAAGAGTAGTAAACTTTTCCTTCGGCGGCTCTCGTTATTTCATCGCCAGGAACAGCTTATTGGCCAGCGCCACGGCCTCTTCGCCATACTTGCTGCGCTCGCCGTTCTTGCGTTTGGGGTACATCTCATCCACGAATTCCACGAGGGACCCCTGATCCTTCACGACCTTGTCGAAGAAGTGTACCGCCTTCTTGTTCATGTTCTGCAGGTCGGTGACCACCTTCCCCTCCGTGCGCCCGTCCTTCAGCAATGCAGGATAGGCCTCAGCCACCATCCTCACGAACGCCGGCAGTTCCTTGCTCTGCAACAGGCGCCGGGCCCACATGGCCAGTAGCAGGAAGTACAGGCGGCTGGTGTCCTCCACGCTCAGCAGCCCCGTCGCGAAGCACGCTGCCACCTTCTGCTCCGTCGTCCTCGGCTGTGCGTCCGCCTCCTCAACCACCTCGGCCTCGTCGGCATCGGCCGTATGCCAGCGCCCATGCCAGTCTTGCATGAGTGTCACCGTGCCACCTTCGTTCACTTCGATGTTCGGTCCATAGTTGTTCTTTATAATGAATCCCATTACTTTTCTTCTTTTGACATCAGCCGTTTCATTTCATCCTCAGGCGGCAACAGTTCTCGCAGCCGTTCCTGCATGTTCTGGTATGTAGCCACACCCATAGGCTTTACGTAATCTTGCAACACGTATTCCACGTACGCTTTGTCTGCCTTTTTGCAGAGGATGATACCCACAGACGGATTTTCACCAGGCAGTCTCTCGTCATCGTCAAGAATACGGAGATATGCGGCAAGTTGCCCTAAATACGATGGTTTGAACTGGCCTTTCTTCAGCTCTACCACCACAAGGGCTTGCAACTCACGATTGAAGAAAAGCAGGTCAATCCAATGGTCGTGACCTAGTTTATCATAATGTACCTGATGCCCCTTATATGTGAACGACTTGCCAAAGGTCATAATGAAGTTCTTGATGTTCATCACGATCTTGCTCTCTATCACCCTCTCGTCCACGTTGATGGGGTCTGACTCGTCTATATCCTCCACATTGATGTAATCCAACAGATAAGAGTCCTTAAACGTCTGAATGGTGCGCAATGCCAGCTGGCTATCAGGTATTGTCCTGAAGAAGTTGTTGGGCAAGGCATAGCGATGGTCATACACCCGATTCTTTATCGCCTGTTCCAAGTCATCTACCTTCATCCTGTTCTGATAGGCTATCTGGATATAGTATTTCCGTTCGTCATACTCCTTAGCATAGCGAAAGATGGCCACATGGTGTGTGAATGAGATATTCAGGAAAGCTGTAATGGGGAAACTGTCATCGCTGGTAAGCCGTAATTGACGGATAGAATCTGACTCAGAACCAGTCTTTTGCAATTCGGTAGTTCCGACTACCGAATTAGGAGACTGCTCAGAATCGTTAAAATCTGTAATTTCGGTAGTCCCGGCTACCGAATTCGTCTCAATGTCTTTCCATGTCTCATAGAAACGGCGCATCAGCTTGATATTTTCTTCTGAGAAACCCTTCAAACCAGGTAGTTCCGATTTCAGTTGCTTGCTGATTGTTCCTATGGCACCAGTACCCCAGTAGCCTTTGCGTGAATGCTCAGACACATAGCGTCCGATACCATAATACAGCGACAGCTGCTCCTGGTTCACCATCTGGATAGCGCGAGCCTGACTCTGCAGGATGGCCGCTTTTATCGTCTTTACGGCATCCCGTAAATCCCTTTCAATCACTTTGTTATTTTTCTGTTCCATATTCTCGAAACGAAATTCTTTCTTGTTTTATTCTGTCACCTTAGGCAATGCCAGCATCCCGCCATTGTGTTCGATGTTCGGTCCATAATTCGTGTCGATGTTCGTGCCTCCTTGGTGGAATTCCAGCTTTCCTATGGAAACAGCAGGCTTGCTCTCTCGCCTCTCCATCCAAGCTGTGAGATCTGCATCCGCATCTGAGCGTCCCAGCTTATCCATCACCTGTCTGACAGCATCTGCTTGATTCCGTTTGAATCGGAACTGATTTTTGGTAGCTTTGATAAGCCTCTTTACAAAGTCGTCCTCAGTAGGCACTTTCTTCAAGCGTTCCACCTCAGCCTTGAGCTCTGCAATCTCCTTATCACGCACAGCGATGTCCTCCTGATAGGACAGGAGCTCGTACCAGCCAGCAGGAAAACCTGGGGATGGCCGAAATCTCCGCTTATCATGTATACATCCTCTTAACGAATCGTATATTTTACTGCCTTCTTTATGGGTGATGTACTTGATAGCTACAGGATAAATGTCCTTAAGATGAGCGCGCCCACCTAAATCCGTTAAAGCCTGTTCTAACGCATCTTTTTGAGTCATTTAATATCTCATATTGCATTTTCCTCGCGCAAATTTATATAAAAAACTATGAATATTGAATTATCAAACCCCGATAGCTATTAGGAAAGGCATCATTTTAACTTTTTTTCTCTCTTTGGAGAAGGGTATATGGCAAAATATGTTTATTGCATAGGCTTAATTGTTGACTCAATGAAAAAAATTTCCTCTTTTGAGAGATGATACTTGGCGTAGAGATCTTCGTCAGTCCAAGGACGTGAGAAATCTTGTAGAGGGACAAGGGCAAAATTTGATTTGGAAAGAGTCTGTGTTGCAGTTAGCAAGTTGATAAGAAACCTGACAAAACACGTTTTTATGTAATTAAACTCATTAATGGCTTTAGCTTCCTCCTTTTGAACGTCAACGACCAAATAGGTCTCTGTACAGATCATTTGGGGAGGTAAAATTTCCGTCGTGGAAAGAATCTTTTTTTGACCATTTCGATCAGTCTCACCAGCGTGCTCATTAGTCCTATACGATGTTATGATCTTCCACTGATCAATCCACTCGTTACGAGCCGTAACAAGTTCTCTTTTATATGGGCCAACTCCTCCATTGTATCTTAACTTGATATCCCCAGAAGATAGTGGGGTTACATATGTCCTTAATCCGAATGGTTTCTGAGAACTTACGCAAGTGTCCATAAAGATGCTCTCTACATCTTTTATCTTTCTTATTATAGACAATGCTTCATATTGCCGAATAAACGTTTCGTACTCCCCTAAATTTCTCAAGGCACTTGTAATATTCCTATTATTATGTGTATAAACCAGACAGTCGCCATCATATTTTTCATCCCACAGGAAATAACACACACCACCTGCAATATCTACGTTGTTGAAGCAATCATGTCCATCAACGAAATCATGCAAAAGGCTAATTCGTTTATCATTCAGCATCGTTGAGCGGAACTCATCAAGTCCACGACCGCCGTTGTACCATTTTGCCGGCATTATCATAGATACATATGTTGCCTTGCATTGCTTGGCTATATCTACAAAGCAGTTGTAAATTGGCACTGAACTTACTCCTGCTCCCCCATCCATCACCTGATACGGCGGATTGCCTACTATTGCGTCTAATTTCATACGTTCATTTGGGTTGATTTCCCAGAAACGTTTGCCGTCACGGAAAGTGTTGACGACGGCTTCGGGGTGTTCTGAGATGTTTTGGATTAAGTCTTTGTAATATTGCGCGTTGACTCTCGTTTCGCGGAAGCCTGCGAGCGTGCGTTTGGTGATGCTGCGGGCCATCGGTGTCTTGCACACTACGAGGATATTCTCGCTAATAGTCAGGTCCCATATGTATTGGGCAAAGTTAATATCGATATTGGCGTACTTCTGTTTCATCGCATCCACCCGTGACCGAAATACGCTGTAGGCGACGTAGAGCGGATAGAGACCACTCTTGGAATTGATTTCCAGAATGTGGGTCTCCGGGCGGAACACATCTGTTGTCACCTTTCCCTGATCTACATAGCGGGGGACGGACAAGGGTTGCTTGAACTCCTCATCGTAGAAACACCAGCCACCCAGACAGTCGCTCATGTGCATATTGACTACGTGCCAAGGCGTCAGAACCGTTTCCTTGTCTGGATTGCGCGATGTGTAACGATAATCGTACGCCTGAACTCACAGCGCTTGACCACTTCAAGAGCCGACAGCGTTTTCCCGAATCGCATCTTTGCATTCCACAGCATCTGGCTACCTTTCAGGAATTGCTTCATGGTCTTTTCGATGGCAGTTCTCTGCTCTGGTCGGAAAATAATGGGATTCTGGGAGTCTCTGATTTCACCAGGGAGCAGACTCTTCTTGCCCTCCTTGACGGCTGAGATGGCTTTCTTGGCGGTCTCCAAGTCGCAGCAGAACCACTCGTTGGCACCCTTGACCGTGTCGAACACCTTCTTCTTGATACCGCTGCGAATGAGCACGCTATGCACTTCCTTGTCATTGAAAGATGTCAACTTCATATCTTTCAGGAAGAGCGTCATCTCGGTATAGAGCAGTTGATAATCAATGCCCGCTGTCTTGGTGTACTGATCGATGCGCCTGTGTGCTGCCGCGTTGAGAACAGCATCATTGGGCGGGAGAATGTTGGTGCAGTCCTCCTCCAATGTCGTTTCACCAATTTTCAGGCAGTCCTTATGTCGCTCGTCATTAATGGCAAAGACATAAATCAGTCTAGGCTTTAGGGATGATTCGAATGTAGCCATGGGGTTTCTATTGTTTTATAAGGTCTATGAATCGGATTCTCTTCTTGTTGTTAGGCCAGTCGCGGATGAGGCTGTAGATGCCATTGTGCCGGCGCATATCGTCGTGTTGGCAACCTGGGCAGTTGATGGTGTGCTCCTCTTCGCCAAAAAGCGTTTGCTCGGTGACGTTCACGCCATTCATGCAACTGTCAGGCACTACGCCCTTCAGGCCGTCCATCTGCCAAAGGTTCCACGAGATGATATAGGCAATGTAGTTGATGCTCTTCGTGAGCGGAGCCTTGCCGAACTTTGCCTGATAGTACTCAATGAATGTCCACAGCAAAGCCTCGCGAGCCAACAGGAGATTGTCACCCTGCCATTCAAAGCCATAGGTGTTCATATAGGCCGTCTGAGCCCATTCCAGCCATTCACCGCTGATGCCTACATTCTCACTAACGACGCGCAGCTTCCTGTCCAGCAGCCCAATGCGCTGCTCGATGGGAATCAGCTCGCCCGTCGTGGTGTCATAGCGGCTGACGAGATAGGGCGCCTCGCCGCACGTCATTTCCATGCGAGTGGCACGGACATAGTCCTTCCACGTCTTACCTTCGGGGAATATAATCTTATCGGATTTTGAGTGCCATGTATGGTTCTCGCTATTCTCCACGTTGAAGACATCCTTACGTCCGAACCATGCTTCATCCACCAAATTGTTTTGGGCGTTGCACACCCACGACGGCGTGAACACCTCCGCCATATCCTTGGCGCGATCAGTCTGTTGTTCCTTAGATTTGAGCACACGCGGACGAATGACCATCCCGTGTTCGCCCGTAATCAAATGGGGCAGAATCTCAGAATGGTAAGCGTACTCCGAGCCGAGCGCCTCGTAGTCATGCGTCGCCCAGAGAATATTGCATCCTGTCGTATGGTCCCTCAGCAGCGTGGAAAGCACCTCTGCCGAGATGTCCTGCAGGTCATCCTCCCTGATATCCACACAGGAAGGACTGCTCTTTTTGTCTGGCATCCTTTGCGCTTATAACAACGGGCAAAAAGCACTTATCGGATTCCTTCGGGCCTTCTCGTGACAAGACCTCTACAAAACGATAAAAAGCGTGGCACGCATCTTATCGAATGTAGAGGCCGTGAGAATTGCCCTGATGAATGATAAGTGACGTCCACGCCATAAGCGCGAACGACCACAATTACCGTTATTCATCATGGAGTAAGAAATTTCTCACGTTTCTACATTCTCCCAATAACTGCTATTGTCGTTATTTGTTTACCAATAAGATTTCACCGCCACCCTGCGCTCAGGGCTCTTGTCATTCAAGCGTCGTTTACGACGATTCGGCGGTTCTTGGCTGCAAAGTTACAATTCTTTTTCCACACATCAGTCCTTCTGCCCCATTTTTCTACAGGAAAACAAAAAAATATATCCCCAGCGCAAGCATGTCCAGCGTTAGCCGTACTAAAAAGTTGACACAACATCGCGACATCACAACATCATTTGCGCTCGGCAGGGTGCAGGTGTCCCTGACCGTAGAAGTTACCTTCGCCTCGCACTCAAGGATTAAATTAAACTTTACATCATATTATATATTATATATAA
>JAFUYT010000015.1 GCA_017470425.1 Bacteroidaceae bacterium
GTCGGATGCTGGAGCAGATGCCTTCTTCGCCATACACTCCATTGCAGATACAGCATGGAAGAACAACCAGTCACAACTTAATGCAATAGCAACCATCCTATCATTGTAGGAAGGAAAGCCTGGCTATTACTGAATAGTTACCAATAGCTACATTTTATAGAAAAAAAAGTTATTTTGGCCGAAAATTCCCTCATTCTCTCACACGGGTTGATAGTCACGAGATTTCCTTGATAATCAAGCCGTGTGAGGGAATGAGGGAAAAAGCAGGGGAAAATAACATAGAAGAAATACATAGAAGAAATATAGCGGTGTGCACACATGATTATGCCTGATTTCTTTTGCGTTCTGCTGAAATCACTGTATCTTTGCGCGCCAATAGTTTTATACGACCATGCAATCGAACGAAGCTTTTCTGCAAGTGAAGTGCGCCAGCAAGAGGCTGGCGCTGTTGAACGATGCTGAGCGCAATGGCATCCTGTGTGAACTGGCCGATCTGACGGAGGCGCACATGGGTGACCTCCTGGCCGCCAACGCCCTCGACCTCGCCCGCATGGACAAGGCCGACCCGCGCTACGACCGCCTGCAGCTCACCGAGGCCCGCCTGCGCGACATCGCCGCCGACCTGCGCAAGGTGGCCAGCCTGCCCTCTCCCCTCGGCCGCGTGCTGAAGCACAGCACCCTCCCCAACGGCCTGGAACTGAAGCGCGTGAGCGTGCCCTTCGGCGTCATCGGCATCATCTTCGAGGCGCGCCCCAACGTCTGCTTCGACTGCTTCGCACTCTGCCTGAAGGCGGGCAGCGCCTGCATCCTCAAGGGCGGCAGCGACGCCAAGGACAGCTGCACGGCCATCGTCGGCCTCATCCACAAGGTGCTGCAGCACTACGGCCTGCCCGCCGAGTGCGCCCTGCTGCTCACCAGCCACGAGGACACCGACCGCCTGCTGGCAGCGCGCGGCCAGGTGGACCTCATCATCCCGCGCGGCAGCAACCGCCTCATCAACTACGTCCGCGACAACGCCCGCGTGCCCGTCATCGAGACGGGTGCCGGTGTCGTCCACTGCTATATCGACCGCGCCGCCGACCTGCAGAAGGCCATCCCCATCGTCGTCAACGCCAAGACGCGCCGCGTCAGCGTCTGCAACGCCCTCGACTGCCTCATCATCCATCGCGACCGCCTCGCTGATCTGCCAGCCATCTTGGAACCGCTCAAAGAGAAAGGCGTTGAGATATTACAGCCCCTCGCTCGCCCGACCTCTGGTCGCCTCGACACGTCGAAGAACTCCCCCCGTGGGGGGGAGGACTCTTTGTCCTCTGACAAAGTTACTGTGGCAATAAGCGGATATGAAGCCCTCCCCCCCACGGGGGGAGATGGAGAGGGGCTTTACGGCACGGAGTTCCTGTCCCTGCGCATGGCCGTGAAGGTCGTTGACAGCTTGGACGAGGCCCTCGAGCACATCGCCCGCTACGGCAGCGGCCACAGCGAGAGCATCGTCACCGAAGACCCCGAGGCCGCCCAGCGCTTCCTCAATGAAGTCGATGCCGCCTGCGTCTATTGGAACGCCCCCACGAGCTTCACCGACGGCGGTCAGTTCGGGCTTGGCGCCGAGATAGGCATCTCTACGCAGAAGCTCCACGCCCGCGGTCCCATGGCCTTGGAGGAGATAACTACTTATAAATGGATCATCTGTGGCAACGGACAAACACGAGCGTAGGAAATGACGAAACATCTCTTCACCCTATTCTTCTTTATTAGCCTGACGACTCATGCCTTCAGCGCTTCCACGGCCGAGAACGACACCCTCCTCCGCGTGCTACGCGAGGAGCTGTCAGCCGATTTCGACGAGCTACAGCAACAGGACGTGAAACCCTACTTCATCAGTTTCCGCGTGCAGGAAATCTGCGAGGCACAGGATATGAAGATTATCGGCTACAAGTCCTTGCTCGGGTAGTGCTTCGCAAAAAGTTTTTTTGAAAAACTATACGAACATTACGAAACTTCCTCCTAACTTCTCCCCCATTCTACAGAGACCTTGGCAACCCTCTATAGAGGGTGATCACAGTCTTTATAGAGGGTTGCGAAGATCTCTATAGAGGGCTGCGAAGGACTCTATAGGGGAGCAGAGTGAAGAATAGTAATCTTATGCCGATAAGATAGCAATCTTCGGGCTTTTCTCACGCGTGAGAAAAGCCCGAAGATTAGGGAGGCGTATGCAAAACAGAAGGAACGGGAACCGGGAGGTTCGTAATGTTCGTAATGTTTTGCGCAAAAATTTTTTTCGGAGAGGGGTGGGCATACACCACAGCAACCGCTATGACTCATTCCCGCTGGCCGACGATATGATTTATGTGTCGCAGCCGCCCGTTATCAGCACCGGATTCCCTACAGACGAGGCCATCAAGCAGATATGCAGCACAAAGTCCAATTTCTGGGAATATGAACAGGAGGTGCGCTTCGTGAAGGCTGTCAGCAGCAATCGACAGTCGCCATTCCTGCCAGTTCGCATCCATGCAGTTTACCTCGGCGTGCGTGTAAGCGACGAGCGTGAGCGACTGATACGCCGCCTCATTGAGCAATTCAACCGCATTAGTAAGGAACCCATAGAAGTGTATAAGCTCAGACGCGAGAACGTCAGTTTCTATACCGATTGGTGAGGAATAAAACCAAAAACAGACTTGCCCACGGCGAAAGCCGAAAGCGCTCTTTGACATACTGAGACAGACGGAAATATTCCGGAGGAAAGGCTGGCGTCCTCTCTGCCCTTTTCATGGTTATGATGCAAATTTCGCGCGAAAAAAGTGCGAGGTATTAAAAGAATGTAGTATCTTTGCAGCGCCTAACATGTAAAAAGGATAATAATCATGGAAGAAAGGAAATTCAAGAACAGGACAGAACGGTTGCAATGGCTCGATGCACAAAGGGGCTGGGGGCCGCTCACAGAAGAAGAGAAGGCTATCCTCGACGATGCAGTAAGGCTGGTTACGAATCTTGACTCAAAGCCACGGTATGCGGTATCTTATTGACACGCACATCTACATTTGGTACTCCATGCCATCTGCAACGGCATACCGCTCATCAGCGACGATGACAAGTTCCCGTTCTACCGGGCACAGGGGCTGGAGCTGATAGAGAACTGAGAACGCTCTTCCTATAGAAGAATATATCCGCCGCCGAGACATCCGAACGATGTTCCGGCGGCTTCCGTTTTGTCACAGTAGGAAGTAAAATTGTCAAAACAACAAGAACAACAAATAACAACAAAACATAAAGTAATCGCCACCCTGCCGGTTATTCTCTTATTCGCTGTTCTGCGAAAGATTTCGGCCTAAAATGTGCGGGGGTATCGAAAAAAGCTATACCTTTGCAGCACATAATTCGTCCTATTATGAAAATCTTCCAACACGTAACAGACATCGGCGATCTGGGCAAGGCCCTCGCCGAAGCACAAGAAGTGAAGCGCGACCGCTTCCAGTGGCAGCACCTCGGCCGCAACAAGACCGCTCTGCTCATCTTCTTCAACAACTCCCTCCGCACGCGCCTCTCCACGCAGAAGGCCGCCATGAACCTCGGAATGAACGTCATCGTGCTCGACGTGAACCAGGGTGCCTGGAAGCTCGAGACCGAGCGCGGCGTCATCATGGACGGCGATAAGAGCGAACACCTCTTAGAGGCCATCCCCGTGATGGCCAGCTACTGCGACATCATCGGTGTCCGCAGCTTCGCCCGCTTCGAGAGTCGCGAGGACGACTACGAGGAAAAGATCCTCAACCAGTTTATCCGCTACTCCGGCCGTCCCGTCTTCTTCATGGAGAGCGCCACGGTGCATCCGTTGCAGGCGTTCGCGGATTTGATTACCATTGCGGAAAACTGGCCCCTCTCTAACTCCCCCCGTGGGGGGGAGGACTCTTTGTCCTCTGAAAAAGGAACTAAGAAAACAAGCGGAAATGAAGCTCTCCCCCCCACGGGGGGAGCGGGGAGAGGGGCTGGGGCCACTCTTAAGGTCGTCCTCACCTGGGCCCCTCATCCCAAAGCCCTCCCGCAGGCCGTTCCCAACAGCTTCGCCGAATGGATGATTGCCGCATCCCAGTCTCTCCCCCTCGGGGGAGTCGGAGGGGGGTCTCCTATCGACTTCGTCATCACCCACCCCGAGGGCTATGAGCTCGACCCGCAGTTTGTCAAGGGCGCCCGCGTGGAGTACGACCAGATGAAGGCTTTCGAGGGTGCCGACTTCGTGTATGCCAAGAACTGGAGTTGTCCGGGCGTGACCCGCCCCGAGGACTACGGAAAGGTGCTCCATGACTACCACACGATGATGGACTGGTGCGTCAGCGCCCGCCAGATGGCCGTCACCAACGACGCCCACTTCATGCACTGCCTGCCCGTGCGCCGCAACATGATCGTCACGGACGACGTCATCGAAGGCCCCCGCAGCCTCGTCATCCCCGAAGCCGCCAACCGCGAGATCTCCGCACAGGTCGTCCTCAAGCGGATGCTGGAATCCCTCAACTGAACCCGCCATGAAGATTGAAACCCTCTACGACATCTATTGCCAGCATCCCGAAGTGACGACGGACAGCCGCCGCGTGCCCGAGGGCAGTATGTTCTTTGCCCTCAAGGGCGAGTCGTTCGACGGGAACCGATTCGCGGCAAAGGCCCTCGAGGCCGGCGCCGCAGCGGTCGTGGTCGATGACGCGGCCGTGGTGCCCGACGGCGACGAGCGCTATCTGCTGGTGCACGATGTTCTCAAAGCCCTTCAGGACCTGGCCGCCTACCACCGCCAGCAGTTCCACGGCCCTGTCGTGCAGGTCACCGGCACCAACGGCAAGACCACCACGAAGGAGCTCATTGCGGCGGTGCTCAGCGAGCGCTTCAGCGTGCTCTACACCCAAGGCAACCTGAACAACCACATCGGCGTGCCACTGACGCTGCTGCGCCTGCGCCCCGGAGCGCACGACATCGCCATCATCGAGACGGGCGCCAACCACCCGGGCGAGATCGCCTTCCTCGCCCGCATCGTGGATCCCGACTACGGTCTCATCACGAACGTGGGGCGTGCCCACATCGAGGGCTTCGGCTCCTTCGAGGGTGTCAAGCGCACGAAGGGCGAGCTCTACGACTACCTGCACGCGAAGCCGTCGGCCCGCATCTTCATCAATGAGAGCAACTACGACCTGCAGGATATGCTCGTGAAGCGCGACATAGACATCGACACAGACGAGTGCATCACCTACGCCCGCGAGCAGGCGCTGACCATGGCGTGGGTCTGCGAGGGCGACGTGCTCGACTGCAACCCGATGCTCCGCCTGTGGTGGCGGCCGAAGTACGACGGACAGCACGAGGTGCAGACGCGCCTCATCGGAGCCTATAATATAGATAATGTGTTGTCGGCCGTGGCCATCGGCCTGCATTTCGGCGTAGCGCCCGAGGCCATCGACCACGCCCTCGCCACGTACCAGCCGAGCCTGGGACGCTCGGAGTACCGTCGCACAGAGCACAACGAACTGATCGTCGATGCCTACAACGCCAACCTGACCTCGATGCAGGCGGCGCTGGACAACTTTCGCCGCATCAGCCACCCGCTGAAGATGGTCATCCTGGGCGACATGAAAGAGCTGGGCGCCGTCAGCGACGATGCCCATAGGCAGATTGCCGCGCAGGCGCTCGGGAGCGACCTTCAGGCGGCCTGGTTCGTGGGCACCGAGTTCCGCAAGGCCATCAGCGCACTGGCGCCTGCCGACACCGACACCGACATCCGCTGCTTCGAGACAGTGGAGGACGTCAAGGCGGCACTCTCCGACGGGGACGCCCCCGCCGGACGCCTCATCCTCATCAAGGGTTCCAACAGCACGAAGCTGCATCAGCTGCCAGACTTCCTATAAGAACAACGAACGATGCCGCCGGATGAAGATTGTCGTTGACGATAAGATACCGTATATCCTGCCCGCGCTGCGCGAACTGGCGGAAGAGGTCGTCGTGAAGGGCGGCAGCGAGATCTGCGCCGCCGATGTACGCGATGCTGATATATTAGTGGTACGCACGCGTACGCGATGTGACCGTGCCTTGCTCGAGGGCAGCCGCGTGCAGCTGGTCGTGACAGCCACCATCGGCTACGACCATCTGGACACCACCTGGCTGGAGGCTGCGGGCATCGCCTGGGCCAACTGCCCCGGCTGCAACGCCACGAGCGTAGCCCAATACATCCGCAACAGCCTGCTCGTGCTCTCACGCGAGCGGGGCCTCGACCTCATGGCTGCCACCATCGGAATCGTCGGGCTGGGCCATGTGGGCACTGCCGTCGCACAGGCGCTGCAGTCCATCGGCTGTCGCCATCTGCTCTTCAACGACCCGCCCCTCGAGGCGTCCCCCGCCCGTCCCCAGCTGGCGGGGGAGTGGGTTCCGCTGTCACGCATCGAGGCAGAGGCGGACATCATCACCTTCCACACGCCCCTCACGCGCACAGGTCCCTACCCCACTCTGCACCTTGCCGACGAGACGTTCTTCGCGGCTCTTGCCCACCGCCCCGGCCGCATCATCCTCAACGCCGCTCGCGGGGGCGTGGTAGATGAGACGGCACTGCTGCGTGCCATGGACAGCGGCGTGGTCGCCGAAGCAATCATCGACACCTGGGAAGGCGAACCCGCCATCAACGGCGAGCTGCTGCGCCGCGCCTTCATCGCCACGCCCCACATCGCAGGCTACAGCGCCGACGGCAAGGCCAACGCCACGCGCATGGTTCTCACGCGCATCTGCCAGCTGCTGAACCGCCCGATGACCTTCGAGATCCAGCCCCCCGCACTCCCCACGACCTCCCCGGAGACCGACGATCCCATCGACCGTTTCCTGCTGCGCTACGACCCGCAGGAGGACACCCGCCGCCTCCGCGAGCACCCCGACGCCTTCGAATGGCAACGCGGACATTACCCGCTCCGGAGGGAATAATTTGCATGAGGAGGCCACATTATTGCACACTTTACGCGCATTTGTGCAACAAAATGCACTTTTTCATGCATTTATTTGGCTAATTGAATAAAAAACGCGACCTTTGCACCTCGAAATCAAGAAACGATTATTCATTTAACACATTATTTAAAGTTTACGACTATGTCTGAGATTCAAAACAAAGTAACAGAGATCATCGTTGACAAGCTCGGCGTTGATGCAGCAGAAGTAAGTGCAGAGAAGAGTTTCACTGGCGACCTGGGCGCCGATTCTCTCGACACCGTAGAGCTCATCATGGAGTTTGAGAAGGAGTTTGGTATCTCCATCCCCGACGACGAAGCTGAGAAGATTGCCACCGTGGGCGACGCGATCGCTTACATCGAGGCTCATCAGTAATCTCCTTACTTTCCACACATGCCGAATTGACGAGTTGACGAGTTAGACTCGCCGACTCGTCAATTCTTTTCTGACGCTTTCACAAACATCTCATATCACATCCTATGGAATTAAAAAGAGTCGTAGTAACGGGACTCGGCGCCATCACCCCTCTGGGCAACACGGTTGACGAGACCTGGAAGAACCTCGTGGCCGGCAAGAGCGGCGCAGGTCCTATTACGCATTTCAACGCAGAAAAATTCAAGACCCAGTTCGCTTGCGAGGTGAAGGACTTCAACTCCGAAGCCTACGGCATCGACCGCAAGGAAGCCCGCAAGATGGACCTCTACTGCCAATACGCCATCGCCGCTGCGAAGCAGGCCATCGAGGACAGCGCCGTGGATCTCGACGCGATCGACAAGAACCGCGTGGGCGTCGTCTATGGCGTCGGCATCGGCGGCATCAAGACCTTCGAGGAGGAGCTGCGCGGCTACGAGCGTACCGCTGACACCATCGGCCCCAAGTTCGGTCCCTTCTTCATCCCCAAGATGATTGCCGACATCGCCGCCGGACACATCAGCATCCTCTACGGCTTCCACGGCCCCAACTACGTGACGACCTCCGCCTGCGCCTCCAGCACCAACGCCCTGGCTGATGCCTTCAACCTCATCCGCCTGGGCAAGGCCGACATGATTGTCAGCGGCGGCGCCGAGGCTGCCATCACAGAAGGTGGCGTCGGCGGTTTCAACGCCATGAAAGCCCTCTCCACCCGCAACGACGAGCCGGAGAAGGCCAGCCGCCCCTTCAGCGCCAGCCGCGACGGTTTCATCATGGGCGAAGGTTCCGGGTGTCTCATCCTCGAGGAGCTGGAGCACGCCAAAGCTCGCGGCGCAAAGATCTACGCCGAGATGGTCGGTGAAGGCATGAGCGCCGACGCCCACCACATCACCGCCTCCCACCCCGAAGGACTGGGCGCCATCCTGGTGATGCAGAACGCCCTCGACGATGCAGGCATGAAGCCCGAGGACATCGACTACATCAACGTACACGGCACCTCCACCCACGTGGGCGACATCTCCGAGGCCAAGGCCATCAAGGAGGTGTTCGGCGAGCACGCCTACAAGCTCAACATCTCCTCGACCAAGTCCATGACGGGTCACCTGCTCGGTGCCGCCGGCGCCGTCGAGGCACTGGCCAGCGTCCTGGCCGTGAAGAACGACATCGTGCCCCCGACCATCAACCACGAGGATGATGACCGCGATGAAGAGATCGACTACGAGCTCAACTTCACCTTCAACAAGGCCCAGCAGCGCACCGTGCGCGCCGCCCTGAGCAACACGTTCGGGTTCGGCGGCCACAACGCCTGCATCATCTTCAAGAAATTTGAGGGATGAGCCCAGTCGTAATAACGAAATAACGCGACGACGAAACCGTGTTCATCCATTCCAATCTGATTGACCGCATGAAGCTCCCTTTCCGCAAGGACAGGGAGCTTTACGCGTCTCTACGGGACATTCTGGGCTTCTACCCCCACCACATCCGCCACTATAAGCTGGCGCTCCAGCACAAATCCACGAGCCATTCCGGCAGGGGGCACCGCACCGACCACAACGAGCGCCTGGAGTTCCTGGGCGACGCCGTGCTGGAGTCCATCGTGAGCGACATCCTCTACCACCGCTACACCGACCGCCGCGAGGGGTTCCTCACCAACACCCGCAGCAAGCTCGTGCAGCGCGACACCCTCAACCGCCTGGCGAAGGAGATGGGGCTCGAGCGCCTCATCCACTCCAACAGCCGCAACAATGCCCACAACAGCTACATGGGCGGCAACGCCTTCGAGGCACTCATCGGCGCCATCTACCTGGACCGCGGCTACGACGCCTGCATGGTCTTCGTCCGCGACCGCATCCTCGGGCAGGTCATCAACATCGACAAGATGGCAGCCCAGGAGGTGAACTTCAAGTCGAAGCTCATCGAGTGGGCGCAGAAGTACCACCTGCAGCTGGAGTTCCGCCTCGTGGAGGAACAGCGCGAGAACCAGGCACCGGTCTTCGTGACGCGCGTCGTCATCGAAGGTCTCGACGGCGAGACCGGCAAGGGCTACTCCAAGAAGGAAAGCCACCAGCACGCCGCCAAGGCCACCCTCCGCAGCATCAAGGGCGACAAGGCACTGATGACAGCCATACTGGAGGCGCGCGACAGCCGTCTGGCAGCAACTGCAGCCACCGAAGAGGAAGCCACCGAGGAAGAATAACATTATTTAAATCCCGTAATTTTGTCATGCTCTCTTTTTGCAGTACTTTTGCACCCAAATGAGCATTACACAACTTCTACGACCCATATTTGCGCGCCGCTACGACGTGCTGCAACGCTACGCCACTGACACCGAAGCGCTCCAGCGCCGCGTGCTACAGCGGCTGGTGGAGCAGGGGCGCACCACAGAATGGGGCCGCCGCCACCACTTCGACAGCATCCAGTCCTACGAGCAGTTCGCTGCCGCCTGCCCCGTCAACGGCTATGACGACCTGAAGGCAGACATCGACCGTATGCGCCACGGCGAGAAAGACATCCTTTGGCCGGGGCGCGTGCGCTGGTACGCCAAGTCCAGCGGCACCACCAGTGACAAGAGCAAGTTCATCCCCGTGTCGGCACAGGCGCTGAAGGACACCCACTATGCGGGCGCCTTCGACACCGTAGCCACCTATCTCCACCACCACCCGCAGAGCCGCGTCTTCGACGGCCGCGCCCTCATCCTGGGCGGTTCCCACGCCCCGAACTACAACCTCCCACACTCCCTCGTGGGCGACCTCAGCGCCATCCTCATCGAGAACGTGAATCCGCTCGTGAACCTCGTGCGCATCCCCAAGAAGGCGACCGCGCTGCTCCCCGACTTCGAGCTCAAGCGCGACCGCATCGCCCGCGAGGCGCTGCACCGCGATGTGACCAACCTCAGCGGCGTGCCCTCCTGGATGCTCTCGGTGCTCACACGGGTGATGGAGCTCTCCGGCAAGGAGAACCTCACGGAGGTGTGGCCCCATCTGGAGGTCTTCTTCCACGGCGGCGTCGCCTTCACGCCCTACCGCGAGCAGTACCACCACCTCATCCCCTCCGCCAGGATGCACTACGAGGAGACCTACAACGCCTCCGAGGGCTTCTTCGGCGTGCAGGACGATCCCGCCGACCCATCGCTGCTGATGATGATCGACTACGGCATCTTCTTCGAGTTCATCCCCCTCGATGAAATCGACCGGGAGGAGCCCGCCGTCGTGCCCCTCTGGGGTGTCACGCCCGGCAAGAACTACGCGATGGTCATCTCCACCTCCAGTGGCCTCTGGCGCTACATGATCGGCGACACGGTGCGCTTCACGAGCACAGCACCCTACAAGTTCGTCATCACCGGGCGCACCAAGTTCTTCATCAACGCCTTCGGCGAGGAGCTCATCGTCGATAACGCCGAGCACGGGCTGGCCGAGGCGTGCCAACAGACGGGCGCCGAAGTGCTGGAATACACGGCAGCTCCCATCTTCATGGACGAGCACGGCCACTGCCGCCACCAGTGGCTCATCGAGTTCTCGCAGCCGCCCGCCGACACCGAAACTTTTGCCAACGCACTCGACCGCGCACTGCAAGGCCAGAACTCCGACTACGAGGCCAAGCGCTTCAAGGACATCACCCTCCAGCGCCTGGAACTTATCACCGCCCGCCCCGGCCTCTTCAACGACTGGTTGAAGAGCAAGGGCAAGCTCGGCGGTCAGCACAAGATACCGCGCCTCAGCAATTCCCGCGATTTCATCGAGGAAATGCTGGCGATGAACAAGTGAAAAACGAGAAGAATGGACCTCATCAGAAGCATATTACGCCACTTCGAAAAGGTGACCGCTCTCCCCCTCACCGGGAGAGTGAGGATGGGGTCTGTTGCCCTGCCGTTCCTTTTCCTGTTCGTCTGCGCCTGCGCCAACATCGGTTCCCCGGATGGCGGTCCCTACGACGAGACGCCGCCGCGCGTGCTCTACAGCCAGCCCGACAACCAGGCGGTCAACGCCACGCGCAAGAAGATCAACATCCGCTTCAACGAGTACATCAAGATCGAGAACGCCAGCGAGAAGGTCGTCGTCTCGCCGCCGCAGACCGAAATGCCCAACGTGCGCGCCGACGGCAAGAGCGTCCGCATCGAGCTCTTCGACTCCCTGCAGCCCAACACCACCTACACGGTCGATTTCGCCGATGCCATCGTAGATAACAACGAGGGCAACCCGATGGGCAGCTACACCTTCTCCTTCTCCACCGGCCCCACCATCGACACGATGGAGGTCTCGGGCTACGTCCTCAACGCCCAGGATCTGGAGCCCATCAAGGGCATCCTCGTGGGACTTTACGAGGTGAACGGCGACACCCTCGTCCCCGACAGCACTTTCCGCACGCGCCCCTTCGACCGCGTCAGCCGCACCAACGGCAGCGGCCGCTTCGTCATCAAGGGCGTGCGCGAGCACCAACGCTACCGTGCCTTCGCCCTTCAGGACATGGACGGCAACTTCCGCTTCTCGCAGAAGAGCGAGACCATCGGCGCCGACAGCCTCCTCTTCGAGGCGTCCAGCCGACCTGACTACCGGCTGGACACGCTGTGGCGCGACTCTACGCACTACGACAGCATCCGCCCCGTGCGCTACACCCATTTCTTCCCCGACGACATCGTCATCCGCGCCTACCTCGAAGCTGGACAGGACCGCCACCTGCTGAAGACGTTGCGCGAGACGCCCGAGAAATTCAGCATCTTCTTCACCGCTCCCGCTGACACACTGCCCCGCATCCAAGGACTCAGCTTCGAGGGCGACGGCGGCTTCATCCTGGAGCCGTCCGAGAAGAACGACACGCTGACCTACTGGATTCCCGACACCACCCTCGCCTATCCGGACACCCTCGCCTTCGAGTACATCTATCAGGAGCACGACACACTGGGACAGCTCGTCTGGCGCACCGACACCCTCGAGCTCGTGCCCAAGACGACGCACGCCAAGCAAATCAAGGAGCTGGAGAAGAAGACCGAGGAATGGGAGAAGGAGCAGAAGAAAAAGCGCAAGCAGCGCCCCGACCTGCCGCCCGAGGAGAACCCCTATCTCGTCACCTTCCTCACCGCCGAGCTCAAGCCCGGCGCCTCCGTGGCACCCAACCAGATCCCCATCCTCACCTTCTCCGAACCGGCACCGCTGCCCGACTCCAGCGCCATCCACCTCTCGCTGAAGGTTGATAGCCTGTGGGAACCCGTGCCCTACGACCTACTACCCATCGAGCGCGACCCGCGCCGCTACCGTCTCTACGTGGACTGGGAGCCCGGCGAACAGTACCGTTTTGAGATCGACAGCGCCACCGTCAGCAGTGCCCTCGGCCACACCAACAAACCCTTCAAGCAGGACATCCGCGTGCGCAAGGAAGAGGAGTTCGGGACGCTCTTCGTGCACATCATCCACCCCGACACGGGCATCGTCGTGCAGCTGCTCAACACCAGCGACAAGCCCGTCGCCACGGAGCGCGCCAACGCCGACGGCCGCGCCGAGTTCTACTACGTCAAGCCGGGCACCTACTACCTCCGTTGCTTCATCGACGCCAACGGCGACGGCGTCTGGACGACCGGCGACTACGACGCCGGCATCCTGCCCGAGGAGACCTGCTACTTCCCGCAGCCCCTCACCGTCAAGGCGCTTTGGGAGCTCAACCAGGACTGGGATGCACGCGGCATCGCCGTAATGCGCCAGAAACCGGCCAAGATCACCAAGCAGAAGCCCGACAAGGAGAAACAGATCAAACAGCGCAACCAGGAACGGGCTATGGGGAAGAAAACTTGAATTAAAATCACAAATAATGGCCCTCCTTAAAACCATCCTGCGCCAATTCGCCAAAGCAACCACATTCCCCTCCTCAGGGAGGGGCTGGGGGTGGGCCTTATTATTTATGATTTTTTATTTATCATTTATTATCTCATCGGTCTCTGCCCAGTGCCCCCTCCCCAACACCGCCTTCGCGCCGGGCGAGAACCTCGACTACCAACTCTATTTCAACTGGAAGTTCATCTGGCTCAAGGCCGGCACCGCCAACCTGCGCATCGACGGCGGGCGCTACGACGGACAGGACATCTACCGCGCCCACCTGCTCACGCGCGGCAACAAGCGCACCGACCGTTTCTTCATGATGCGCGACACCATCACCAGCTACCTCACCCACGACCTCGTGCCCCTCTACTACCGCAAGGGCGCCCTCGAAGGCAAGCGACATAACATCGACGAGGTCTGGTACAGCTATCCCGACGGCCACACCCACCTCCAACAGCGCTACGTCGATTACAAGGACGTGGAGTACAAGAAGGAACTCGATGACGATGAATGTTACTATGACATGCTCAGTATGCTCCTCCGCGCCCGCTCCCTCGATGCCCGGGATATGCATGAGGGACAGCGCTTTCGCTTCAAGATGGCCCACGGCAGTCGTGAGAGCGACGAGGTCTTTGTCTATCGCGGCAAGGCGAACTTCAAGATGGAACAGACCGGCACCACCTACCGCTGCCTCGTCTTCTCCTTCGTGGAGTACAACAAGAACAAGAAGCGCGAGGAGGAAGTCATCACCTTCTACATCACCGACGACGCCAACCATATCCCCGTCCGCCTCGACATGTTCCTCCGCTTCGGCACCGCCAAAGCCTTCCTCAGCAAAGCCACCGCGCCCCGCCACCCCCAAACCTCCATCGTCAAGCCGTAACCTTCCTTTATTGCTAATAACGTTTTATTCGTATCAGGCATACCTACACCAGGTTAGTCCTTGCGAAGAAACCTTGGCTTTGCACACGTTTTCTCGCCAAGGCAATGATTAACCCAGCTTATCATTGTACTTATGGCCTAACGAAAACCTTCGCCTTTGTCCTGAATCGCTTCTAAGTGTGCTTCAGAATGTTCGGGTCATTCCAGGCCTTCTCGAATTGACTCAGCGGAGCCTGCATCATCACAAACGGACCGGAGAGCCGTCCCCTGATCTTCTCGGCCTTACCCATCAGATGCGCAAAATCTTTCTGTGACATACTCTTTGCCTCCAGAATCTCGTAGATACTTGGCAATGGCAACCGACAGTTCCATTTTGAGTTTCATCTCTGGTAAGATACTACTGCGAATCTCATCCATAATCCTGTTCGTCTTCATCGTTACCTCCTGCCAGCAAATCTTCTGCCAGTACCTTCACCCGTTGCTCTGTGATTGGTTCTTCTGATGAATATAATTTCTGCATCAGCGGACTGTTCATCACCAGCCCTGCTGCGTCTCGTGGCTCAATGTCGTATTCTGACACCAGATAGGCTGCAAGGTCAGCCATCAAGTCTTCAAATTTCAAATACCTCTCTTCCATAAATTGCTATTCTTTAATCAGTTCTTTTATTGCCCTTTCTGTGCAGAAGCAGTATTGCACGTATTTGTTGCCAAACTGTGATACGTGTTCAGCGAAATCCAGCAACGCCTCTGTATCCAAATAACGTGGGCCGTATTTCCGCTTGTGACGCTCAATCTCCCTATCCACGAAAGCATCAGCCACAGGGCCAATCACCACATCGTAGTCATGAGTAAACCGCTCGTCACTTCGATTCAGTATGATGAACTTCGACCACTCGGCACTGAAACCCTTAAACTCCTTCACCTTCAATCCATGCTCATACGGCCTTTCTTAGCATTTCTCGATTCCTGTTGCAAACCTTATCGAGGTCGTCAAGCAATGTCTGGCGTGGCAGCGTCTGCTCATAGGCATAGTTCTCTTCCAAAAACTGGATGCCCTTATACACCAGCAGATACCTGTAGGCATCGGCAAACGGCATCTTCTTGCTGTGTGCATACCACGTCACGCCAATCGTCACAAAGCGCACACGCTCCACTCGTTTTTCGTCTGGCTCCTTCATGCCCATCACCTGTATGGCGATTTTCTCGCCCATCGCATCCATCAGCAGCGCGGCATCTTCAAACGAGATATGCGTCATCCCTTTCTCTATCTTGCTGATGCTGCTCTTTGGCAGACCAACGCGCTTGCCCAGTTCCTCCTGAGTCATACCCTTGGCCTTCCTTACTTGCTGAATCGTCACACCCAGCATGCTGCCACCTTCCAGATTATCGAACTTATTCTTCATATTCGCATATCTTTGTAATTCTGTGTGCAAAGATAGTGAAAATTTCCGAAACGGGAAACTTTTGACCGTATTTTGGGGCTTTTACTGCTAAAAAAGGTTCTTTTCTAACCTCATTTACCATACCTCTCTATTATCACTTTCTCCAATTCCTTCGCCATTTTCGCGAACCGCTTCCAGGTGTGTTTAAAGATGTCTATATTATCCCATGCCTTTTCGAAGTGACGCAGTGGAGCCTGTATCATCGACTCGCCCCACACCAGCATTCCAGCCTCGTGATTTCTGTTCCCACTTGACCGCTTCCCGATGGCGGCACTGGTGATGTTGGCAGAACCGATGTACACACACTCATCGTCAAAGATGAATATCTTCATGTGGTTGTGCCCGTTGTGTCTTTCACCTCTGTCATCCGCCGGAACACCTCTGTGTAGTGCTCCTCATCTGCTACGTAGGAGAAGCCATTCTCCGTTTGTTGAGCCTCTTCTACCGATTCCGTCTCTTCAATAAGTTTGTCTCACCATAGGTCAATCATGTATTCCTACTTTTTAGAATGTACTTGCCCCACTTGATATACTCGACTTCTGGAAGACGTTTCAATAATGAGTCTACTGTACCTTCGCGTATAGCTTCGTCACCCCAAGCGCTTCGACTGATAGTGCGTGCAATGTCGTATGGTGTGGCTGGAGCATAGAAATGAGTCATGGCTTGCAGAATGGCTTCCATCCTTCTGCGGTCGTCTGAATTAAAAGCTACATCCTTGTAGGTCTTAGTACCTGTTGAACGATATGATGCTTCCGATGGTTTTGCTACGTACTCTATACGGTTGAAGTTTTCCAATTGCGTGGGAGTAATCATTGTTCCAACTTTCTTCTCTATCCAGTCTTCAGGTGCAGGCCAGTCTATCCCAAGAGCAGCTAACTGGCTCTTGGTAAAGCCACCATTAGGTGTTCGTGCTGCCTCAATAATATCACGAGTTAGAGTAATTGTTGCTTCTTCTGACGCTATCTCATCAGTCTTCTTCGGGTTCTCTTCAGCGACATCCACCTTAGTAGTAGCTTCTCGTTTCAGCACCTCATAAAGA
>JAFUYT010000001.1 GCA_017470425.1 Bacteroidaceae bacterium
GCCCCTGAAGCTCAGGGGTGCCCCTTTCTCGTTTGCGGGTGCAAAGGTACGGCGAATCTTTCATTCCTGCAAGCGTTTCGACAAAAAAGTTACAAAATATTTTCAAATACCTTGACGAAGATCAATCCCTCGCGCGCGTACCTATATATTATTTATACTTCGCCCAGTACTCGTCCAAGGACGTGCCGGTGATCTTCTCGAAACTGCTGCGGGCGGTTTTGACGGTTCCGAAGCCGGCATCCTGACAGCCACTGAGGGTCCGGATCTCGCCACGGGCAATCATACGTTGCAGCTCGGCGACGCGGTAGGTGCTGATGTACTCATGGATATTGTAGTACCCCTGGCTGCGCACGGACTGCAAGAGGAGGTGGCGGTTCAAGCCTACCGCCTCGCAGAGCTGGTCGCGGCCGAAGGAGTAATCCTTCCAGGCGTCGTGGTGGTGTTGCATCCAGAACTCGATGCGCTCGAAGCGATGGAGGTTGGCCTCG
This sequence comes from Bacteroidaceae bacterium, assembly GCA_017470425.1. Classification (GTDB taxonomy): domain Bacteria; phylum Bacteroidota; class Bacteroidia; order Bacteroidales; family Bacteroidaceae; genus Physcousia. Next base: position 489 of record JAFUYT010000001.1, read on the forward strand.
TTGAAGTCCTCGCCCTGCTCCTCGCCGGTCTCCTCCACGACGGGCTCTTCCTCCACGGTCTTGATCTCGGGTTTCGGGAGCGTCAGCGCCAGTGTCTCCAACGTGCGGAAGCACATGTAGAGGTTCTGCAGCGTCAGGATGACCAGCCAGAGCAGGAAGAGATGCGGACTGTAGTCAATGGTCATCCACACGAAGATACAGGAACTGCAACCGAGGCCTATGCAGTAGCCTATGAGATAGCGCGGAATATCCGGATGCAGGAGGAGGGTGCGCGGGAGCCTGAACATATTGACAATGTAGTAGATGCTCAGGATCAGGAAGGCGAGGCGCAGGAGGACGTCGCTGGTAAAGAGATAGTCGGGAAGCTCCGACCACTCGCGGATCTGCACGGGATGCACGCCCAGCAACAGCATGACGCCATAGAGAAGGAAGAGAACGGCCACGGGAGCAGCATAACGCAACATTCGCTTCCACTGGAGATAGGCGGGCATGGGGATGCTCAGCGGGTAGATGGACTGCAGGAAGACGGTGGCCGTGAGTGCGAACAGGAGCCCCGGCTCCAGCTTGGCCGGCGTGACGCCCTCGATGGCATCCGCGAAGAGCCACAGCACCAGGCAGGCAAATCCGAAGAGTCCCATCACAGCAGTGATGGAGAGGTACTGCGCGCGGTGGCGCGCGAACAAAGCCATGACGGCGGCCATCATCAGGTGAGCGACGGTGGCGATGAGCAAAACGCTGGTGAATGAGATGGAAATCATAGGGATGATAGGCTCTGATGGCGTGTTGTGACCGTGCAAAGGTAAAATGTTTTAGGGAAATGAACAAATTTCAGGCTCCAAAATATGCGAGGTGTGATTTTTATTGTTAACTTTGCAACGAAAAACCGACAAAAACATCTTGACCACTATGTACGAGAAGATTCAAGAAACAGCATCGTGGCTGCAAGCGAGGATGCAGACACACCCCTCGACGGCCATCATCCTGGGCACAGGCCTGGGCCGTCTGGCTGAGGAAATTCAGGTGGAACAAGCCATCGACTACAAAGATATTCCGCATTTCCCCGTCTCGACGGTGGAGGGTCACAGCGGCAAGTTCATCTTCGGCAAGCTGGGCGGCATTGACATCATCGCCATGAAGGGGCGTTTCCACTACTACGAGGGCTACTCGATGAAGGAGGTGACGTTCCCCGTGCGTGTGCTGTATGAACTGGGTATCAAGACCTTGTTCGTGAGCAACGCTGCCGGCGGCATGAACCCCAGCTTCAAGATCGGTGACCTGATGGTGATCACCGACCACATCAACTTCTTCCCGGAGCACCCGCTACGCGGCAAGAACTTCCCCACGGGTCCGCGCTTCCCTGATATGCATGAGACCTACGACCCCTCGCTGATAAAGCTGGCCGGCCAGATTGCGCGCGAGAAGAAGATACGCCTACAATATGGTGTCTATGTGGGCGTACAGGGTCCCACCTTCGAGACGCCCGCCGAATACCGGATGTACCGCATCCTGGGCGGCGATACGGTGGGCATGAGCACGGTGCCCGAGGTGATTGTGGCGCATCACTGCGGCATCCGCACCTTCGGCATCAGCGTGGTAACGGACCTGGGCGGCTTCGACAACCCCGTGGAGGTGTCGCACGAAGAGGTGCAGGAAGCGGCCGACAAGGCGCAGCCCATCATGACCGAGATCATGCGTGAGATGATCGTGCGTTCCGAGCAGTTGGAACACACCAGGAACGAGACTTTCAACACAATCCACCCAACAGAGACATGGAAATCGCAGAAATAGGTGAGTTCGGGCTGATACGCCACCTCACCGAGAACATCAAGATACAGAACGCAGAGACGCGCAAGGGCGTGGGCGACGACTGTGCAGTGCTGCAATTCGAGACGGGACGGCAGGTGCTGGTGACCACGGACCTACTGATGGAGGGCGTGCACTTCGACCTGCAATACACGCCGCTGAAGCACCTGGGCTACAAGAGCGCTATGGTGAACCTCTCGGACATCTACGCCATGAACGGGCGACCACGCCAGATGACGGTGTCGTTGGCGCTCTCAAAGCGCTTCAAGGTGGAGGATATGGAGCAGTTCTACGAGGGCTTACAGCTGGCCTGCGAGGCTCACGGCTGCGACATCGTAGGCGGCGACACGACCTCTTCGCTCACGGGGCTGGCCATCAGCATCACCTGCATCGGTGATGCGCGGCCGGAGGACATCGTCTATCGCGACGGCGCCAAGGACACGGACCTCATCTGCGTCACGGGCGATCTGGGGGCTGCCTATATGGGGCTACAGCTGCTGGAGCGGGAGAAGGCGGTGTTCAATAGTCAACTAAGGGACCTGGCGATAAAATCGCCAGGCGCTATCGCAAGAGGAAGAGCAAGCGGAGAGAACAACGGGGCAACAAGCGGGGATGGAACAAGCGGGGCAACAAGCGGGGATGGAACAAGCGGGGATGGAACAAGCGGGGCAGGCAGCGGGGATGGAGCAAGCGGGGCAACAAGCGGGGCAGGCAGCGGGGATGGAGCAAGCGGGGCAAGCAGCGGGGCGATGGAGGATCTTGTCGCTGATTTTCAGCCGGACTTTAGCGGCCGCGAGTATTTGCTAGAGCGACAGCTGAAGCCTGAGGCACGCCGGGATATCATCGAGGCGCTGGCCAAGGCGGGCATCCGCCCCACGGCGATGATGGACATCAGCGACGGCCTCAGCAGCGAGCTGCACCACATCTGCTCACAGAGCCATACGGGCTGCCGCATCTACGAAGAGCGCATCCCGCTGGACTACCAGACGGCGGTGATGGCCGAAGAGCTGAACATGAACGTGACGACCTGTGCCTTCAACGGCGGCGAGGACTACGAGCTGCTGTTCACCGTGCCCCTCACGGAGCACGACCGCGTGGCGGCCATCCCCGGCGTGAAGGTCATCGGACATATCACAAAGCCGGAGCTGGGGCTGCTGCTGGTCTGCCGCGACGGCACGGAGATGGAGCTGAGGGCTCAGGGATGGAACCACATGAGAAAATGAAAAAATTAAAGATTAGAAGATTATAAGATTGGGAAATAAAGATTATAAGATATAAAGATTGAAAGATTGAGGAATATATTCAACTTTTAACCTTGAACTTTTAACTTTGAACTTTTAACCTTGAACTTTTAACTTTGAACTTTTAACTTTGAACTTTTAACCTTGAACTTTAAACTTTGAAATCTAAACTTTGAACTTTAAACATTAAATTACTCTGGAAGGTGATCTGATCCATATCAATGACTGGTTGCGACCGCTGTCGTGGTTGTACGGGATTGGCGTGCAGTTGCGCAATGCGTGCTTCAACGCCGGCATCCTGAAGGAGACGGTGTTCGACTGCCCTGTCATCTGCATCGGCAACATCACGGTCGGCGGCACAGGCAAGACACCGCACACGGAGATGTTGCTACGGCTGCTGATACCCCGCTACCGCGTGGCGGTGCTCAGCCGCGGCTACAAGCGCAAGAGCAAGGGCTACCACGTAGCAACGCTGGAGAGCCCGATGACGGAGATCGGCGACGAGGCATGGCAGATGAAGCATAAGTTCCCCGAGGCGGTCATCGCCGTCGATGGGAACCGGCGTCGCGGCATCCGCCGCCTGCTGACAGACGAGACCACGCGCGGCATCCAGGTCATCCTCCTCGATGATGCCTTCCAGCATCGCTATGTCAAGGCAGCGCTGAACATCCTGCTGACAGACTACCACCGCCTCATCACGGACGATGTCCTGCTGCCGGCAGGGCGCCTGCGCGAACCCATCACGGCGAAGGAGCGCGCCCACATCGTGGTCGTCACCAAATGTCCGAGCGACATGAAGCCCATGGACTACCGTGTCGTGAAGGAGGCACTGAGCCTGCGGCCGCACCAGCACCTGTTCTTCTCCACCTTCCGCTATGGCGCCCTCTACCGTCTGTTCGACGAGACTCCCGGCCAGGCCGAGGAGCTGAACGCCGATACCCACGTACTGCTGCTCACCGGCATCGCCTCGCCACAGCAGATGCTGCTGGACCTGCGCCGCATCACGCGCCACATCACCCCTCTCTCCTTCCAGGATCACCACCAGTTCACCAGCCACGACATCCAGAGACTGGAAGAGGCGTTCACCGCCATGCAGGGCAGCAAACGCCTCATTATCACTACCGAGAAGGATGCCGCGCGGCTCCGCCTTGTCGAGAGCCTCTCCCCCATCGTCCGCCGTCACATCCATGTGCTTCCCGTGGAGACCGAAATCCTCCGTGGCGAGCAGCAGGTGTTTGAGCGGCAGATCGAGGAGCAGATAGCACCCTGCCGGTGATTCTTTTTTACCAGACTTTCAGTTCAAACGGTACGCGCGCATAGATGCACTGGTCGATGCGGCGGGGTTGCATCATCATCTGCATCGTGCTGAGCATCGGGTAGAGTTCCCCGAGCGTCGCCTTCATGCGGGCATCGAAGTAGCTCTCCTGCTGTTGGTTCAGAAACTGATCCATGAAGCTGGCAGGTGCGGGGTAGGTATCTACGGAATATTTCTCCAGCTCCGCCAGTGCAGCCGCCTCGGCGATGGCATCCTCGAGGTTGCCGAGCTGATCTACGAGACCCTTCTCGATGGCCTGCTCACCCGTCCACACGCGGCCCTGCCCGATGGCATCCACGCTATCCTTGGAGATGCCACGACCCTCAGCCACGCGGCTGATGAAGAGGTCATAGCCACGCTCAATCTCTGCCTGCATCAGCGAAGCCTCCTCCGCCGTGAAGGGGCGTCCCAGCATCCCGTATATCGTGGGTGCGCCGAAGTCGGCGTGGCGGTTGGTCTTGACGACGTCGAAATGCAGTCCCAGCTTCTGCGTCAGCAGCTCCGTAGCGTCGGGAATCATACCAAAGATGCCGATGGAACCGGTCAAAGTGGAAGGTTCAGCAAAGATCTTATTGGCGCCGCAGCTGATATAGTAACCGCCGCTGGCAGCCATACCGCCCATGGAGATGACCACGGGCTTCTCGGCCTTCAGCAGCTGCACTTCATGCCAGATCTGCTCGCTGGCGAAGGCACTGCCGCCGCCGGAGTTCACACGGATGACCACCGCCTTCACATCCTCATCCTTGCGGAGCTTCTGCAGCTCGCGGATGGTGGGGTTCGTCTGGATGGTAGGCGTGCTGGAAGCCAAGGGGTTGGTGGAAGCCTGATCCACGATGTCGCCGTAGGCGTAATAGACAGCCACGCGCCCCTTCTCGTCCTTCTTCTCGGCCGCAGCGGCGAGATCGGCAGGCGTGACGAAGCGGATCGGTTTCTTCTCCCCGAGCTCCAGTTTCGTACGCAGCATCTCCTTGAAGCCGTCGAGATAAGCCAGCGTATCGACCATCCCGCTCTCCACGAGGAACTCCGTGGGCTGCATCGCCGTGAGCGTATCGGCCAGCGCGTTGAGCTGTTCGACAGAGAGCTGGCGGCTGGCGCCGACCTCCGAAGTCATCTGGTTCCAGATGCTGGCCAGATAGCTGTTGACCTGCTCGCGGTTGGCATCGCTCATCTCCGTGTTGATGAACGGCTCCACGGCACTCTTGAACGTGCCCACCTTGAAGACCTGCATCTTCACGCCGAGCTTCTGCATCACGTCCGTGAAGAACACGGGAACGGACGCCAGGCCGTGCCAATCGACGATGCCCTTGGGGTTCACGACCACCTTGTCGGCCACGGAAGCCAGATAGTAGGCCATCTCGGAATAGACATCGCCATAGGTGTAGATCCACTTGCCGCTCTCCTTATATTTCACGAGCGCCTGACGGAGCTCCTGCAACATGGCAGGGGTGGCACCGCCGAAGCCCGTGCCGATTTCCATGTAGATACCCTCCACCTTGTCGTTGGTGGCGGCCTCCTCGATGGCGGTGAGGAGTTGGTCGAGGCCGAGTGTCTCGAACTGGTTGCCCATGATCAGCGCCAGAGGATTCTCCTCCTCGGCGCGCTCCTCGATGGCGCCGTTGAGGTTGATGCGCAACACCGAGCCCTTGCGGACGCTGGCCGTCTGGCCCTCGCTGGCTGCCATCCCGATGAGAGAGACCAGCATGATCACGAATGAGAGCATGAACCACAGTCCGATGCCCACAACGGTAGCAAAAACATACTTTAGAAACTGTTTCATACGATTGATAGATAATGATGATTCCTTTTCAAGGCGCAAAAGTACGACAAAATTATAGAAAATGCATTTGAAAACCCATTTTTTCGGTTACGCAACGATAATTATACCAATTTTACCCTTCCTCGCCATCCCTTTGCAGTAATTTCGCGGCCAAATTATGAAAAGCTACTTAAGATTTATCCAAGCCCTGTACGTTGCGTGGTTCTTCCTAGTTACATGGGTTACGACAACACAAGCACAGAATCCTGTCATCGAGGACAGCACTGCGTTCCTGCGCGTCAGCCTGTTGGTGGCAGAGCCCTCTGAGCAGCACCCCCAGAGCGTATTCGGTCATGCGTTCCTGCGGATGCAATGTCCGCCGGAGAATCTTGACTACTGCTTCTCAATGGAGAGTGGTGACTACGAGAACTTTCTGGACATCTGCACTGGCAACTACCCCAACCGGCTCGTCTGCGTTCCCACGGCAGAATACGTGGGCAGTTTCCGCCGCGAGGGTCGCATCGTCACGGGCTATCCACTGAACCTGACGTTGGAAGAGAGCCAGCGCCTGTGGCGCATCCTCGATGAAACCGTCAGCCAGGGGCTCTCTCCCTATCATGACTTCTTCTACCACGGCTGTTCCCGCGAGATCATCCGCTTGTTAGGCTACAGTCTCGACGGCAAAATTGTCTATGGCTCCACCGCACAGAAGTACGGTAACACCATCTTCGTCTTAGGTAATCAGTCGCTACCCGAGAACAGCTGGATGCATCTGCCACCTTCATTGCTCAGCACCACCGACGGCACCGACCGCATACTGACAGCTGAGGAGAAAACTATGATCCCCTATATCATCCCCGACCTGCTGTCCGATGCCTGCATCGTGGACGAGGTTGGCGGCAACCGCCCTGTTCTGAAAGACGAGGCACCGGAAGTCTTCATGCCCACCCAGCACCAAAGCACCAGCACACGCTGGCCACCTTACGTGTGGTTCGTCCTCCTGCTATGCGCCACGCTCATCGTTGGCATCCTGTCGCTGCTGTCCATAGCATCCAAGCCGATGAAATGGTTCATTTCTGCTTTTGACGCGCTGCTTTTCACCAGCTACCAGCTGCTTTGGATGGTACCGTTCGGCATCTGCATCCTATCCTCGCTTCCGACGACGAGCGGCTGGAACTGGAACTACATCATCTACAACCCCATTCCCCTGATCATCTATGGCATCGACTGTCACCGACCCTTCTCCGTTCGCGTGCGCGCGAACTATTATATAGTATATACCATCGTACTCGTGCTGTTCATGGTGTGCATGGCCGTTGCGGGCGACCACCTCATCGCCGAGCAGTATCTGATTACCAGCACATTCGCTGTACGCTGTATTTTCAAAGCAATCAATCATCATCATCAAATCACCTAGTCTTTTTTACACATGAAACAAAGATTACTTCTCACGGTAGCCACTCTGTTGATGAGCATCGGTTCAGCGATAGCCAACAACAACGACTACTACTTCAAAACGACTGTCACCGCCAGCGGTGCCGGCAAAGTCTATGCGAGTGAAAGCGCTGATGCCACGCCAGACTATCAGAAATCAGTGACTGTCAATCCAGCCTCCCAAAATGCGGGCTCAGCACCCACGAAGAACATCTATCTGTGGGCACAGCCCGAAGCAGGCATGGAGGTGACATGGAGCACCACGGGCGGCAACAGCGTGCGCATCACGCCCAATGCCGAGGATCCCAACAGAGCAACAGCCGCCATCACTGGTTCGACGAATTCTTCCATCGAGTACCAGATTACAGCGACCTTCTCGACACAGACCAAGGCCACCAAGCCCGTCATCAAGTCTGCCGATGAGCAGACGCTCTTCTGGCCCTCGACGGAAGTCATCATCGTAACTCCCGATGAGGGTGCCGTCATCCGCTACACCCTCGACGGCAGCGACCCGACATCCGAGAGTGCCGCCTACACCGGCCCCATCACCATCAGCGAGACAACGACGGTGAAAGCAGCCGCCTACGTGGAAGGACTCACAGAGAGCGACATCGCCAGCATGGCGTTCACTCTCGGCGAGCACTATGACAACATCGCCGCCTGGAAGGAGGCTGCGCCCACGGGCGTGACCTTCATCACACTGACCGATGCCGTGGTGCACACCATCGCCAGCACGACCAATGCTTATATTCAGGATGCGAACACTCCCCATGCCGGCCTATGCCTGTATAACGGCCAGAACGGCATCCTCGCCGTCGGCGACAAAATCAGCGGTGTCGTGCGCGGTACGCTCAGCGTGAACGCCGGCATCACCCGCCTGGGCAACTGGTCACTGAACCCGGGCTACGAGAAGACATCTGGCAGCGAAGTACCCGCTGCCGAGCTCACGAAGGCAGCGCTCGCAGAGAACTATGATGACTACCTGAGTATGCACGTGAAAGTCACCGAAGAGGTCTATGTCAGCGACGTGCGCAACTACACCATCACCGTCAATGACAATGGCGGTATTCAGTTCTATCGTGCCGACACGAGCCTGGACATCCAGCCCAACAAGAACTACTACTTCGCTGGCCTTTGCAACAATAGCACCAACAAGCGTCTGTCCATCTACAGCGCAGCCGATATCCAGCCCGGTACACCCATTCTGGATGCTCCGTCCATCACGCTGCCCGAGGGCCGCACGAGCTTCTTCCCCACCGCCACGGTCACCATCTCCGCCCAGGAGAATGCCACCATCTACTACACCGTTGACGGCAGCGAACCGACCACGGAGAGCACCGTCTATACGGAACCCTTCAGCATCGCCGAGACAACAACCGTCAAGGCCTTCGCCACCCTTGAAGGCTGGCAGCAGAGCGCTGTGAGCGAGGCTATCTTTGAGCTGGAGATGGTGCCCGCCGACACCCCCGCCATCACCATCGGGAACGGCACGGCCACCTTCTGGCCCACGACAGACGTGACCATCACAGCCCAAGAGGGTGCCGCCATCTACTATACCCTCGACGGCAGCACCCCCACTGAGGAGAGCACACGCTACACAGAGCCTTTCAGCATCAGCGAGACGACAACCGTCAAGGCACTGGCCATCGTGGAGAACTATCTCCCCAGTGCTATCGGCGAAGCCACCTTCAGCGCCGTGAAGCCCGATGGATTCATCCGTCTGTCGAAGTCTTCCCTTGCTGTGTTCGTTGATGCCCAAGGCATGGTACCCGTGGAGGAACAGAGCAGCGAAGGCATTGTGTGGAGTAGCAGCGACCCTGAAACCGTAGAGGTGGATGCCCAGACGGGCGCGTTCGTGGCCAAGGCCGTCGGCACGGCAGTCCTCACAGGCGAGCTGGCCGAGAACGACCTCTTCACCGCCGCTTCCGTGACCTTCACCGTGCGCGTTGTCACCCCGAAGTATCAGGTTGAAAACGGCGACTTTGAACTTTGGGACGACGAGGGTACGGCCAACGTAGAGCCCGCACACTGGAACTCCTTCCAGCACGCCAGCGGCAGTCTGGCCAGCACCGTGGCAGCTCAGCAGGTGCAGAAGTCCGACGATGTACGTCCGGGCAGTGAGGGCACGAGCAGCGTGCGCATCTATGCACGCAACGTATTCCTCGGTATCGCTGCACAGGGCAACCTTACCACAGGACGCATCAACGGCGGTTCAACCACCGCCACAAATGCCAACGGCAACTACAATTACACGGACACCGAGAACGATGATTTCCACCAGCGCGTCACGGGTCTGCCCGATGCCATCCACGTATGGGTGAAGAGCGGCAGCTCCATCGGCGGCAGCATCACCTGCAACCTCCACACGAGCGGCGACGAACTGTATCAGGATCCCCTTGGCACCAGTGAAGGTCATACCAACAAAGGCGTCACCGTGGTGGCTCATGCCGAGAACAACAATATCGCCCGCAGCGATGACTGGCAGGAGCTGTATATCCCCTTCACCTACAACGAAGAAGCCGGGGACATCCGTCCCGAGTACGCGCTCGTCACCCTTACGACCAGCGGCATTCCCGGCCAAGGCAGCACAAGCGACTGGATGATCATCGACGACTTCAGCTTCATCTACAACTCCGAACTGGCCTCAGCCACCTACGACGAGAATGAAGTGGTCTTCGACAAGGACGGCAAAGCCAGCATCGACGCACGATACAATGCCGACATCCTCGCACTGACGAGCAACGGACAGGGCGCCGTCATCACCACTGCATACGATGCCAAGACGGCGGTGCTGACCATCACCGTCAGCGGTGACGACGTGGAAGAGAACGCCAACAACGTGCACACCTACACGGTTCAGTTCAGCAAGCCCTCTGCCGAGATCGCCACGGCGACCTTCAAGGGCTCCGAGGCTGAGTTCAGCGCGGATGGCAAAGCCACAATTTCCAGTTATTGGAATGAAGGTGACGAGGTGGAAGTGACCACCGTCGATGCCGATGCCGTCGTGGAAATCACCTACCCCGTCAACGAGGGTGACACCGACATCGTGATTGTCGTGAAGGCTGCCGACTACGACGAGGACACGGACAACACCCGCACCTATGTCATCACACTGGATACCCCCACTGGCATCCGCGGCATCGCAAGTGCCGAAGAGGGCGAATACTACGATCTGGCCGGTCGCCGCGTGACGGCACCGCGCAAGGGACAACTTTACATCCGTGGCCACCAGAAAGTGCTCGTAAAGTAGTCACGTAGCAAATGCTATTTTACCCCATTTCATCGGCATCCTGACCACCTCATAGAAGGAAGGTCACATCCTTGGGATTTGTTCCACGCTTGGAACTACGCGAAACCTCGCGAGCTTATGGCCATAAGCTCGCGAGGTTTCGCGCATAAGCTCGCGTGCTTCAGCACGTAAGCTCGCGAGGTTACGAACGCAAGGCCGTGAGGCGACAGACGGAAGGCCGTGAGGCGGCAGGTGGAAGGCCGCAAAGTGACAGGCATAAGGCCGCAGGGCAACAGGTGGAAGGCCACAATGTAGCAGGCGTAAGGCCGTGGGATTCCTGTGAGAAGCTGGTGACCTGTTTGGCAACAACATGCCCGCTTCGAGACAGCTGCCCGAAGAGTGAAGCTCTATGGATTTTCGGTAATCAGGGCACATTTTACCATTTTTACACTATATATATCGCGCGTAAGCACTACCTTTGTGCCGTTATTGGGTCCGTTGTGCCCTTTATCGAGCACTCTACCTTTCACCCAGAACATCAAAAGTCACCATTTAATCAGAACATAATGAAGAAAAACATTCTCTTCTGCAGTCTGCTCCTCTCCGCCGCCATGACGTTCACGTCGTGCTCCAGCGACGAGCCAGCCAATGCAGAATGTGACATCGAACAGGCATGGGTACACATGGAAGATCCGGGACGCATCTTCTATCACAAGGCTGACACGATAGCCGACATTCTCCCATCCTATGACTCCAACGACATCCAGTTCCCGCTGGTCCGCTACAACGCGAACATCGGTATGGTGCCCTTCTACGTGGTCATCACGCCGGGCGCCAAGATCTATCAGCTCGTCAACGGCAAGGAAGTCGCCTTCGCGAGCGGCAGCCCCGTTGATTTCTCCGATGACCAGGAGCAGCGCTTTCGCGTGCGTTCCGAAAATGGCGCCTACATGCGTGAATATACCATCCGCATCAAGCATGACAAGGAGCCCAGCATCAGCACACAGACCTGCGAGCTGGGAACCGTGGCCTTCACGGCAGTCCCCTTGTCCGGCAACCAGTTCTCCGCCGACCAAGTCATGGATATAGATCCCTACGGCGAGGTTCCCGTACACATCGAAGGCACCTACGACGGGCATACGGCCACCTTCACCCTGACCTTCTCCCTGGATGACGAACATTCCGTAGAGCTCAACTATGCCGAAGAAGAGCTCCGCGGCACATGGAACGGCCAGGAGATTATCCCGCAGACAGGCGTCGTGCAGGTCAGCGAGGCCGGTGGGCAGCTGAGCATCACGCTCTCCGAGCTGTCCGTTCAGACCGCTACCCTGATCCACTTCAACTTCGAGGACTTCGGCTTCGACCAGACCAACACCTTCCACGTGTGGACCGAAACAGATCCCACCGTCAACGATCCCGCCCTGTGGGCCACCGGCAACCCCGGCTTCCAGCTGAGCATGAGCAGCGCCACATGGGATATGTACCCCAGCATCTCCGAAGAGGGCGGCGTAGATGGCGGACGGTGCGTCAAGCTGACGACGCGCAGCACGGGCAGCTTCGGCGCCATGGTGAACATGCGCATTGCAGCCGGCAATCTCTTCACCGGAAGCTTCGACGTAGGCAATGCCCTGAAGGAGGCGCTGGCTGCGACGCTGATGGGTAAGTCCTTCGCCCACAAACCCCTCACGATGCGCGGCTACTACAAGTTCGTTCCCGGCAGCACGAAGCAGGACAAGGCCGGCAAGCCCATCGAGGGCGAAACCGACGTCTGCGACTTCTACTGCGTCGTCTATAAGAACACGGACGCCAACGGCAACAAAGTGCAGCTGGACGGTAACATCCTGGACACCGACAAGACGAAGAACCCGTACGTGGACAACATCGTGGGTATCGCCCGGGTGAAGAGCGCCGACATCATCACCGGCGCCGAGGCCTGGAACTACTTCGAGCTGCCCGTGGTCTATACGCAAGAGCTCGAGCAGGACGAGGTCCTCGGCCGTCAGTACTCCGTGGCCGTGGTCTTCTCGTCGAGCATCGACGGCGCCTACTTCCGCGGCGCCATCGGCAGCACCCTGTGGATTGACAACGTCACCCTCATGTGCGAATACTAACCCCTCAACCTCACACACCGATCATGAAATTACAACATACCATTCTACTGACGATTGCTCTGCTGTTGAGCACATCATTATCCGCACAAGAGGATGCCTACGAGAAGTGGGGGCCGCGCAGCCTGAACCGCTCCGGATGGATCCTGCGCCTGGGCTATGTCATTGGCGGCACGACGCCCCTGCCCCTGCCCGGCGAAATCCGCCACATCAATGCCTTCAAACCGCTGGGCGGCCTCACGTTCGGCGCCGACTACTACCAGATGTTCTCGCGCAGGTTAGGTCTGCAGGCCGGCGTCCATTTCTTCTATGAGGGTTTCCACACGAGTGCCGACGTGAAGAACTACCGCATGGGCATCGACCAGGGCGGTAACCACCTGGAAGGCAACTTCACGGGAACCGACGTCACCGACACCAAGATGGTGGGCATCACCATCCCCATCACCTGCACCCTGCGCCTCTCCCCGCGCTGGAATTTCGGGGCGGGTCCGTTCTTCTCCTTCGTCGGCAACGGCTCCTTCGAGGGTGAGGTCTATGACAACAGCGAAGGCATCGGTTACCTGCGCGAGGGCGACCCGACCGGCAAGAAGATAGCCATCACCCGCGAGAACCCCGCGACCTACGACTTCGCCTCCGACATGCGCCATTTCTACTGGGGCGTGGAAGTGATGTTTGAGTGGAAGGCCCTGCAGCACATGAACGTCTTCGGCGCTCTGGACTGGGGCGTGAGCAGCATCTTCCCCAGCGAATTTGAGACCGTCTCCTTCAGGATGTACCCGATTTACGCCAAGATCGGTCTTGCCTACAGATATTAACCATCTCATCAGAGGAAAGCAACACGACTCTATATGAAAAAGTTATTTACATTATGCATTTCCGCCGTCCTCAGCATGACGGCCATGGCACAACGCCAGATTCAGAATCCGGGCTTCGAGGCATGGGAGAATGAGGGAACGACCTCCGTCGAGCCTGAACACTGGAACTCCTTCATGTCCGGCACCGGCAACTTCAAGAGCCTCGCCGCTGCCCAGCAGGTAGCGAAGTCCGATGACGCCCATAGCGGCAGCGCCAGCGCCCGCATCTATGCCCGCTCCGTCTTCGGGGTCGTCGCCCAAGGCAACCTCACGACGGGCTGCATCAACATGGGCAGCACCAATGCCAACGATGCCAACGGCAACTACAACTACACCAACGAGGACGACGCCAACTACCACCAGGCGTTCACGGGTCTGCCCGATGCCATGCGCGTCTGGACGAAGGCCTCCTGCGCCTACCCCGCCGGTGCCAGCTGCACGCTGCACACCCTCGGCTATTTCCAGGATCCCACCGGCAACACCATCACGGCGACTGTCATCGCCCGTGCCAACACCTCCGACATCGCCAGCAGCGATGCTTGGCAGGAGGTCATCATCCCCTTCACCTATGAGGTGACGGACGGCACACGCCCCTCCTACGCCCTCGTCACTCTCACCACCAGCGGCACTCCCGGAAAGGGTGCCGCCAGCGACTACATGCTGGTCGATGACGTGGAGTTCCTGTACTACAGCGAGCTGCAGAGCATCACCTTCAACAGCAAGGACATCGCCGTCACGGGCAACACCATCACCATCGACGGCACCTACGACGAGGCACTGCTGCAGCTGAAGAGCAACGGCCAGGGCGCCACCATCAGCACCAGCTACAACGCTGCCAGCAAGACGCTCGCCGTCAGCATCAAGGGCGAAGACATCGCCGAGAACCCCACGAACCAGCACACCTACACCCTCATCTTCACGGGTGCAGACAATGAAGAGCCGGGTCCCGGTCCTGAGCCCCAGCCTGAACCCAACATCAAGGATCACTTCGGCAGCCTCGTACCCTTCGGCGACTTCGAGGCGTGGAAGAGCGAATGTGGCACGACCAAACAGATTGGCTCGGGCGGCGGTGACTACCAGCGTCCCGGCAGCGAGCCCGAGGGTTGGAATGGCGGAAGCTATCATTTCAACGTGCGACTCGTCACCAACAGTATGCGCTCACAAGTGTTAGTTGAGCCCTCCACGAGCGCCAACGGAACCGGCAAGGCTGTCAAGCTGACCAACAAGAGCGATAGCTATTGGGGCAACAGCATCACGTTCCCCGGCTTCATCACGTATGGCAACCTGTGGCTATGGAGCGGAGCCACCAACTACAAGAACACCGACGAGGGCGTCTATGGCGGTATCGCCTACACGAAGCGCCCCGATGCCATCCGCGGACAGTTCAAGCGTCCCGCAGGCACGACGGAGAACGCCCACGTCATCGCCTACCTGTGGAAAGGCACCATCCAGGGTAACATCGGAGCCTACGACAGCCCCTCCACAGGCACCGACGACCTCGACCGCGCCATCATGGGCAAGGTTGACCGCGTCGGCGGCAATGGTCAGTTGATTGCCTCCTGCGACTACACCTTTAAGGAGACAAAGGATGGCGGCTGGGAGACCATCACCACTCCCCTCACCTACGTGGCAGGCCAGGAAGAGACCGTGCCCGAGAAGATGAACATCATCATCTCCGCAGGTGACTATTGGTCACGCAACATCCAGGACGGCAACACGCTCGAAGCCGACAGCATCGAGTTCCTGTTCTATTCCGAGCTGGCATCCGCCACCTACGACGGCAAGGACATCGTCTTCGACGAGGAGAACCATGCCATCATTGCAGCCGACTATTCCGCCAGTAAGCTGGCGCTGACGGCGACGGGGCACGATGCAGCCATCGAGACGGCCTACAACAGCACGACCCGCGTGCTCACCATCACCGTCAAGGGCGGCAACATCGAGGAGAACGCCGACAACTACCACACCTACACCCTTCAGTTCCCCTTCTACGCCGACCTCAAATCGGCCACGTACAAGGGCGTCGCCGTCACCTTCGACGAGGAGAATCACGCCGTCATCGATGACAACTACGAAGAGGCAGAGCTCCTGCTCACCGCCCGCGACGACGCAGCCACCATCGAGAAGAGCTACAACTCCACCACGCGCATCCTGACCATCACCGTGAAGGCGGGCGACTACGCTACCAACGAGGGCAACGTACAGACCTACCGCATCGAGTTCCTGCCACAGGAGAAGATCATCCGCGAGCGTTCCTACACCGACCAAATCCAGGTGACGGTGAACGAGGGCGAGGGCGAGCTCCAGAGCGCCACCATCACCCTACAGGAATGGAGTACAGGCTACACCTCACTCATCCTGAAGAACTTCAAGATGGGCAACGCCAGCAACCCCATCCCCGTGGGCTCTATCGTAGTGAACGACCTCACGCTGCAGAGCGACGGCACCTTCGAATCCACCCGCACCATCACCATCCTGGCCGGTGACAATCCCGCCGACGCACAGTGGATTGGCCCGGCTTTGGGCGAAGTCCCCGTAGAAATCAGCGGTCAGGAGCTGACGGGGCGCGACACCCCCGACTCACTGCACGTGCAGATCCAGATTGACTTGAGAGATCGCATGAATCAGTTCGTGGATGTGCTCTTCGGCAAGTCGCTCATCGACAAGAAGGACGACGGTGGCGAAGAGAAGCCCAGCTCCAAGATTACTCTGCCCGACCATCAGGACTACGAGGATGACCTTGTCGTCACGCTCAACGGCAGCAAGACCGCTCCGCAGACCACCGTCATCTCTGTCGATTTCCATAAGAACAACAACACCCTCGACCTCATGCTGAAGGACTTCGGGCTGCAAGACGGA
This sequence comes from Bacteroidaceae bacterium, assembly GCA_017470425.1. Lineage (GTDB taxonomy): Bacteria > Bacteroidota > Bacteroidia > Bacteroidales > Bacteroidaceae > Physcousia. The sequence goes on from JAFUYT010000001.1 coordinate 17,088, forward strand.
GAGACAGTGTTGCCTGTCGGCACTATCTACGTGAAGGGCATCGGCTACACGCTGAGGAACGGCATTGCCTATGCCAGCTTCAATAAGAATGTGACGGTAGCCATCGAAGAAGGCAGCGATCCCAACGTTATCTGGACCGGTCCCCTGCTCGGCGAAATCCCCATCACGCTGGCAGGTAAGGCAGGCGTGGAGAAACTCTTCTGCACCATTGACATCAATATGGCAGGCGTGGGCATCGTCCATGTCGATTTCGGCACCGACGCTGACTGGCCTATCATCAAGGGCGGCGATGATGAACCGAAGGAGGATCCCATCCTGCGCGACTACACCTTCCACGATGTCCTGACAGTACGCGTCAATGGCGAGCGCAACGCCTATCAGGAGGCTGACGTGCAGATGAAGGTCAACGACGACGGCAGCATCAACCTGACCCTCCAGAACTTCCTGCTCGAACTCGTCGATGGCAACTACGCTCCATTGGGCAATATCGAACTGCACGATATCTTCCCCGTTGAGGTGAAGGACAAGGACTACTACATGTTCGTGGCGAACGAGACGCTGCTCATCCAGGACGGCGATGACAGCCAGAAGATCTGGATTGGAAGCCAGCTCGGCGAGATTCCCGTGGCCATGTCTGGAAAGATCGCACGCAACCGCCTCTACTGCACCATCAGCACATGGATGGAATCTCTGGAACAGTCCGTATATGTCGTCTTCGGAGAGAACTTCTCCGACGGTATCGAGGACGTAGCCACCGGCGCCACCATAGACAACGGACAGCGCCGCGAGATCTTCAACCTCGCCGGACAGCGCATGAGCACGCTCCACAAGGGCGTGAATATCGTCAATGGCCAGAAGATACTGGTGAAATAAGAAGATTGCGGAGGAAGGGGCGCTCAGCTCCTTTCCTCCGTAATCAAGAGATATTCACAACGGTTCCTTAAGGCAGGAGCTCGTTGATGAAGATGGCCATGATGGCCAATGGGGCAACCCAACGAATTAAGAAGAAGAAGCTCACGAACAGCCAGCGCGGGAACCGCAGCTTATGGTTGTTCGTGAGTTCCTTTATAACCAGGTTCCTCGGCAAGTACCAACCCACGAAGATACTCAGCAGGAAGCCGCCCAGCGGCATGATGATCTTGGCGGAGAGGAAATCGAAGAAGTCGAAGAACGTCAGTCCGAACAGGAAGCGCACATCCTTCAGCGGACCGAAGCTCAGCGCACACACCGTGCCTAGGGCGATGCACGAGAGGGTCACCACGCTGGTAGCCGTGCGGCGCGACAACCGGAAGCGCTCGATGAACAGCGCCGTCACGGGCTCGTGCAGGCTCATCATGCTCGTCAGTGCAGCCAGCAGCAACAGCAGATAGAACATCACGGCAAAGAACCAACCCACAAGCGGCACGTTCTCGAAGGCCATCTGGAACACCGAGGGCAGCGTGATGAACACCAGCCCAGGACCCGCATCGGGAGCCACTGTCTGCACCGAGAAGACAGCCGGGAAGATGATGAAACCGCTCATGACGGCCACCATCGTGTCGATGAGGGCGACGCTGCCGGCAGTCTTCAGCAGACGGGCGTCATCGGTGAAGTAGCTGGCATAGGTGCACAGGCAACCCATTCCCACGCTCAGCGAGAAGAAAGCCTGCCCCATGGCACTGAGCAGCACGCCGCCGTCGAGTTTCGAGAAATCAGGTTTCAGCAGGAAACGGAGCCCGTCGGACGAACCAGGCATGGCGAATGAACCCACCACCAGCACGGCGATGATCAGCAACAGCAGGGGCATCATCAGCTTGGAGTACTTCTCGATACCGGCCTGCACACCGCGCACGATCACCCAGTGCGACATCAGCAGCACCACCGCCGTCATCACCACAGGCATCCACGCACTCTGCGTGAACTCCGTGAAGTAGGCCGCCGAGTCCGACATCGTCGTGACGCGTCCCATGACCGCCGAGATCAGGTACTGCAGTGTCCAACCCGCCACCACACTATAGTAGCTCAGGATGAACCACGCCGCGAAGACACCCATACCGCCCTGAAAGACCCATGCTGTGCCGGGAGCCAGCGTGCGGTAGGCATCGAACGGGTTCTGGTGGGTGTTGCGCCCCACGATGAACTCCGCCGTCATCAACGGCACGCCCAACAGGATGACACACAGGATATAGACAAGTATGAAGGCGGCACCGCCGTTAGCACCCACCTCCGTGGGGAAGCGCCACACATTACCCAGCCCCACGGCAGAGCCTGCCGAGACGAGGATGATACCTAATTTGCTTCCGAAAGTTGCTCTTTTTTCCATATCGGCGGCAAAAGTACGAATAAAAGTTGTACTTTTGCGCTCAAAATCACATAAATCTCCACACAATGCTTACTTTTTGTAAAGAGCGCCCGCTCTCATGGCTCGTCACCGTAGCCATCGTGCTGCTCTCGCTACTCCCCATCGGAGCCGTTGAAATCGCGGAAAACGTGCCTTTCGCCGACAAATGGACACACATGGTGATGTACGCCGTCCTGACGCTCGTCATCTGGATGGAACACGTCCGCCGCACCACTCCGCCCTCGCCACGTTTCCTCATCCTGTGGGCCATCCTATTTCCCATCACCCTCGGCGGGATTCTGGAGCTGCTGCAAGCCTACGCCACCACCTACCGCAGCGGCGAGTGGATGGACTGGGCCGCCGACAGCGTCGGCACCCTCCTGGCCATCCCTGTGGCGTTCTTGCTCACCAAAGTCCTACAGACCAAAGCAAGCACTACAACGGATTAACTTCCAGTTCTGCGGCGACGCTACATAGCTCGTCGTACCACGCCTGCCCGAAGCGGCGGATAAGGGGGTCGCGGAGGAAGCGGTAGAGGGGAAGGTCGAGTTCGAGGCCGCGCTTGCGGGCGGCATCGCAGATAGCCCAGCGGTGGTAGTTGAGCCCCACGAGGCCACCGGCGAAGTGCTTCTCACGAATGGGATAAAGGGCACAAGAGATAGGCTTCATGAAGCGGCTCTTGCCGGCACGGCAGGCAGCCTCGAGAGCGCAGAGGCAGCATCCCTGGGGAAGAGCATCGACTTGCGTAGGCGGGTAGTTGTAGTAGGTGAACACGCAATCCTTTCCGTTTACGATGCTGGTGACGAGGTCGCCTTCGACATCGGTGTAGGCGACGCCCTGTCGATCGACGGTGCTCTGTGCCGATGCCGACATCAGAGGCCATGCAGCATCCAGCGAGGCTTCGATTTCACCGATTTCATTGAACGTCACAGGTGCTCCCGCATCACCCTCAATACAGCAGGCACCGCCGCAGGCATCGAGGTCGCAGCAGAACCGTTCAGTGAGGAGATCGCCAGAGATGAGGACACCACCGACTTCAAGGATAGGTACGTTCACCATTCTATCGGCACTATGCCATGTTGGATGAGGTAGTCGTTGCAGAGCTGGAAGTGGTGGTTGCCGAAGAAACCGCGGTAGGCTGAGAGGGGTGAGGGATGGGCGGAGCGGAGGACAAGGTGACGGGCGGAGTCGATGAATTGGGCTTTTTGACCTGCATAGCTGCCCCAGAGAAGAAATACAAGATGTTCGCGCTCCCGCGCGAGCGCACGGATGGCGGCATCGGTGAATGTCTCCCAACCGCGGCCCTGATGGGAACCAGCCTGCCCACGGCGCACAGTGAGGGTAGCGTTCAGGAGGAGGACACCCTGCTGCGCCCAGCGCGTCAGGTCGCCGGAAGCGGGAGGCGGCGTGCCGAGCTCCTGCTGGATCTCGCCATAGATGTTACGGAGCGACGGCGGCAACGCCACTCCCTCGGGAACGGAGAAGGAGAGCCCCATCGCCTGACCGGGCTCGTGGTAGGGATCCTGCCCGAGGATAACTACTTTCACACGGTCGAAGGGCGTGGTGTTGAAGGCGTTGAAAATCTTCGAGCCCGGCGGATAGCAGGGACCTGCGGCATACTCCTGCCGGACAAAAGCCGTGAGCTGCTCGAAGTAAGGCTGCTGGAACTCCGTAGCCAGCTGCCTGCCCCATGAAGGTTCAATCTTTACCATTCTAATTCATATTCTCCACCCATCGGAAGAGGCGGTTCCAGCGGATGTGGCCATCTGTCCAGCCACGGTCTTTGTCAATAGAGAGCCAGATCATGATGGGCTTGCCCACGACATGGTCCTCGGGCACGAAGCCCCAGTAGCGGCTGTCGGCGCTGTTGTGGCGGTTGTCGCCCATCATCCAGTAGTAATCCATCTGGAAGGTGTAGCTGTCGGTCTCCTCGCCGTTGATGCGGATCTTGCCATCGGGCGTGACCTCGAGTTGGTTGCCTTCATAGACGGCAATGGGACGCTCGTAGATGGGCAGGTTCTCAAGGGTGAGGTGGATGCTCTCGCCGCGCTTGGGAATCCACAGGGGGCCGTAGTTGTCGCGCGTCCAGCCGTAGAAGCCGTCCAGAGGGTAGAGCTCAGCGGTGACGGCAAGGGTATCGACCTCGATGCTCTCCACGAGGTCGGGCATGGCAAGGAGGGCATCGCGCGTGGCGGCGGTCAGCGGCATGACGCCCGTATGGTGGAAGCCGTTGCGCCCGTAGAGGTCGTCGTTGCTCAAGTGTAAGTCATGCGCCACCTGCTCCGGCAAGTCGCGGCGGCCGTCGCGCAGGCGGATATGGTAGTTGTACTGCACGTTGTCGGGCTCCTTGTTGGGCTTGCCGTCGAGATAGACGACGCGATCCTTGATCTGCAGGATCTGCCCAGGGAGGCCCACGCAGCGCTTCACGTAGTTCTCGCGGCGATCCACCGGGCGCCACATCACCTCGCCGAACTCAGCGGCGTTCAGGTTGATATACTGCCGTCCGAGGCGGTAGTAGTACTGCGCAAGGCGACGCTTGTCGATCGACGAGAGGTCATCGGTGCGCGGCAGCGAGCCATTGTTCTCATAGACGATCTGCTGGCCGTAGGCGTAGCACATACCGTAGAAGTCCTGTGCCTGATAGATGGGATTGGCCACGACAGTATCCCCGGAGGGGTAGTTGAAGACCACGATGTCGTTGAGCTGCACGGGTTTCGGGTGTACACGCTTGTAATCCCACTGGATGAGGGTGCTGTAGCTCTTGGCGCCGCCGGGGAGCGTGTGCTGCACGAGGGGCAGCGAGAGAGGCGTCTGCGGCACGCGGGGGCCGTAGCTCATCTTCGACACGAAGAGGTAGTCGCCCACGAGCAGGCTCTTCTCCAACGACGACGATGGAATGGTGTAGTTCTGGAAGAAATAGATGTTCACGAAATACACTGCCACGAGCGCGAACACGATGGCATCGACCCACGACATGATGGTGCGCGTGACGGGGTTCTCCAGCTCCTTCCACCACGACCAGGGAATCTTCCGGGTGATGTAGATGTCAAAGATGAAGGGCACGATGATGAGTCCCCACCAGGCATCGACCCACGCAAGGAACCAGATGTACAATCCCGTGACGACGAGCATCTTGGCCCAGTCGCGCCACGTCAGCGGTTTCTTATCTAACTTTTTCATTTTCAGAATTGGAATAGGTCATTCATACTGAGCAATCCGCTGTGCTCAACCGTGTATTCAGCCGCGAGGACGGCGCCGAGGGCAAAGCCCTTGCGGGAGTGGGCATCGTGGGTGATGGTGATCTGGTCGGCCTCGGAGTCGTAGCGTACGGTGTGGATGCCAGGAACTTCGCCGCGGCGGTAAGATATGATTGGAATCCAGCCAACATGGGACAGCAGACCCTCTCCCTGCTCCCCTCCATTACGGGAGGGGTTGGGGGTGGGTCTTTCGGTGTGGGCCTCCAATATCTGGTCGGCCAGCGTGATGGCCGTCCCGCTGGGGTGGTCGAGCTTGTGGACATGGTGGGTCTCCTCCATCTCCACATCGTACTGCGGGAAACGGTTCATGATGCGAGCCAGATAGCGATTGACAGCACCGAAGATGGCCACGCCGACGGAGAAGTTAGAGGCCCAGAACAGCGTCTTGCCTTCCTCTGCACACTGTCGCCGTACCTCAGCCTCGTGCTGCGAGAACCACCCTGTGCTGCCGGAAACGACCTTTACGCCGGCGGCAAACGCCTTCTGGACGTTGTCGAAAGCCACGGCGGGCGCCGTGAACTCGATGGCCACGTCAGCCGAGCGGAATGCCTCGCTGCCGAAGTCCTGTGGATTATCAATGTCGATGCGGCAGACAATCTCGTGCCCGCGGTCGAGGGCGATCTGCTCTATCATACGGCCCATCTTGCCGTAACCTATCAATGCAATTTTCATGATGCTCTGTGGATTTAGCGGGGCAAAGGTACATATATTTTGCGATTTGAGCACTCATGAATGGCATTTTATGACATTCCGAGGGCCTCTTTTGGGGTTATTTAAGATGCAAATGACATTTTTTTAAAAGAACAGGCGGCGATCCGTGAGGAAAAGACTATCTTTGCACTGTCTTACTCTTATATCCATCTCTATTTTCATGGAAGCGCTGTTGCACTACGTGTGGAAACACCGGCTGTTCCCGCTCACGCCCATGCAGACGACGACGGGCGAGGTCGTGGAGGTCATCGACCCCGGGCTGCACAACCGCAACGCCGGCCCCGATTTCTTCAATGCGAAGGTGCGCATCGGAGGAACACTATGGGTGGGCAACGTAGAAATGCACTTGCTCTCCAGCGACTGGTACCGCCACGGACACGACCACGATGCTGCTTATGACAGCGTGGTTCTGCACGTGGCGGAAACGGTTGATACCGACGTGGTGACAGCCGACGGCAAGCGGCTGCCGCAGCTACAATTAGAGATTCCCGCGAGCGTGCGCGAGAACTACGGACGGCTCTGCCGGACAGAGGATTATCCGCGTTGCTGGCCGGTCATCCCACAGCTGTCGAAGCTCACCGTTCACGCCTGGATGTCGGCGCTGCTGGCAGAGCGGTTGCAGACACGCGCAGAGCGCTGCTTGGAGCGCCTCGCCGCCACCGATGGCGACTGGGAGCGGACGCTGTTCATCACGCTGGCACGCAATTTCGGCTTCGGCCTCAACGGCGATGCCTTCGAGGTGTGGGCACGCCACCTGCCGCTCTACGCCGCCGCCAAGCACCGTGACGATGTCTTCCAGCTCGAAGCGCTGTTTCTGGGATGTGCGGGGCTGCTCGAAGAGGCGGCCATCCCGCCGTCGGCACAAGCAGCGGCCCACGACGACGCCTACCTGCAACGCCTGCGCAGGGAATACAGCTACCTGCAACATAAGTTCCAGCTGGCTGCACCGATGGAAGCACACCACTGGCGCTACCTGCGACTGCGCCCCCAGAACTTCCCGCACCTGCGCATCGTGCAACTGGCACAGCTCTATGCACGCCAGACAGCGGGACTCGCCGCCCTCCTCCATGCCACCACACGGGAGGCACTGCACGCGGCCTTCGACACACAGGCCACAGCGTACTGGCAGACGCATTACCTCTTCGGGATGCCCTCGGCGCACAGCGAGAAACGCCTGTCCGCCGCCAGCCGCGACCTGCTCATCATCAACACCGTAGTCCCGATCCTCTTCGCCCACGGACAGGCCCACTCCGACGAGAGCGAGCAGGAGCGGGCCGTCGAGCTGCTGGAGCAGCTGCGGGCAGAACATAACTTCATCCTCCGGCAATGGCAGCAGTGCGGGCTCGCCGTGGAGACGGCCGCCGACAGCCAGGCACTCATCCAGCTGAAGCGCGAGTACTGCGACCGCCACGACTGCCTCCGCTGCCGCTTCGGATACGAATACTTGAAAACGAACCATGACTGACCAAGAACTTCTCTATACGATGGCGCTGACGATGGCACTGCGCCAACAGTCACGCCACCAGCGCCTGCTGCTGGATGCCGCAGGCTCCGCCACTGCGGTCTTCGAGAACCGTAAGGACATCGGGCGGATGATGGAACACGTCTCTGAGCGCATGGCCGACACGCTGGCATCGCTGGACAGCTTCCTGCCGCGCTGCGAGCACGAGCTCACCTACGCCCGCGACCACCGCATCCGCGTCGTAGCGCTGCACGACGAGGCGGCCTACCCGAGCCGCCTGCGGCAGTGCGAGGATGCGCCGCTCGTGTTGTACGTCCTCGGCGAAGTGGATCTGAACGCGCCGCGCATCGTCAGCATCGTGGGTACACGGCGCTGCTCCGAGCGGGGACGCGACCTGTGTACGCAACTGGCACGCAGCATCGCGGAGAAGTGCCCAGGCACGCTCATCGTCAGCGGACTGGCCTACGGCATCGACGTGGCCGCACACCGCGCAGCTCTCACCCACGGATTGCCCACAGCTGGCGTGCTCGCCCACGGCCTCGACGAAATCTACCCGCGTGCACACCGCCCCATCGCCATCGAGATGCTCCGCAGCGGAGGACTCGTGACGGAGTTCATGAGCCACACGCAGATCGACAAGGTGAACTTCCTGCAGCGCAACCGCATCGTGGCGGGGCTGGCAGACGCCGTCGTCGTCGTGGAGAGCCCCGCACGCGGAGGATCCCTGAACACGGCGCGCCTCGCCGGCGACTACCAGCGTGAAGTGTTTACCTTCCCCGGCCGTCCCTCGGATGTGCTCTCGGAAGGCTGCAACCTGCTCATCCGCCGCAACGGCGCCACGCTCATCACCTGCCCCGAGCAGCTGCTCACGGATCTCGGCTGGGAGCGGCGGAGCAATCAGCCGGAGCCCCCACAAAGCACTCCCGCCGCCGACGCCGGACAGGGCACCCTCTTCCCCACCCTGAGCGCTGAGGAACAGACGGCGGTGGATGCGCTCCGCGCTGCCGACGGCGACATGGCGATGACCGACCTCGCCCACGCCCTCGGCGTGCCGGCATACAAAATCACGCCTCTCATGCTCGCATTGGAGATGAAAGGCGTGGTAAAGATTCTACCCGGAAGCCGCTATCACCTATTCGGCGGATAGCTCAAAATCCCGACGGATGGCATCGGCGACGGCCTGCATCTCCTCTGCCGGAAGCTGGAGCTTCGGGTTGGAGAAGAGCATATCGCGCTCGCTCTGCATCGGGATGAGGTGGATGTGGGCGTGCGGCACTTCCAGCCCCAGCACCGCCTCACCGACCTTCACGCAGGGGATGACCCGCTTGATGGCACGTGCCACGCGGGCAGCAAAGACATGCAGCCCTGCCAGCTCCTCGTCGGTCAGGTCAAAAATGTAGTCAACCTCGCGGCGCGGGATCACGAGCGTGTGACCCTTCACCAGCGGGTTGATGTCGAGAAAGGCGTAGAAGTCCTTCGACTCGGCACACTTGTAGCTGGGAATCTCACCAGCAGCGATTTTACTGAATATGGATGCCATAGTTATTCCTCGTAGCTGATACTAAGGATTTCCAGTTGAATCATGCCCTGCGGCACACGGATATCGACGACCTCGCCGACCTTCTTGCCGAGCAGTCCCTGAGCGATGGGTGTCTTCACGCTGATCTTGCCCTCGCGAAGGTTGGCCTCCGTCTCGCTGACAATGGTGTAGGCCATCTTGGCATTGTTCTTCACATTCTTCAATTCGACGCGTGTGAGAATCTGCACCGTGTCAGCATTCAGCTTGGTCGTGTCGATGATTTTGGCGTCGGCGATGGTCGCCTTGAGCTGCGTGATTTTCATTTCGAGCAAGCCCTGAGCTTCCTTGGCGGCGTCATACTCTGAGTTCTCGCTGAGGTCGCCCTTGTCGCGCGCCTCCGCGATGGCAGCGGATGCCTTGGGACGCTCCACTGCTTCGAGCTGATGGAGCTCGGCCACGAGCTTATCGTAGCCTTTTTGAGTCATGTAAGCCATTTATATTTATAATTTTACGATTTACAACTTATGCAGACAAAAGGAAAAGAGCTCCGTTGCTGTACGGAACCCTTCATTGACTTTTGCGGTGCAAAGATAGGTTTAAAAGTGATTCGCTCCAAATCTTTTGGCAGAAAAATGCAGGAAAAGCCCTCTCGCGAGGGCTTTTCCTTTGTTCTACGGCTCTTTATCAGAGAAATATGTGCTACAATGCGGCCTCAATGGCCTTGCGGAGATCGGGAATCTGATCACCGCGTGCCTGCAACTCAGAGCCGCGGCCAATCAGGAAGTAGGTGGGCAGCGACTGCACGCCATAGAGGAGCACCATGTCATTGGCCACGCCCTCAGGGCAATAGACGCACACCCACGGGAGCTGCTCGCACATCGTCTTCCAGTAGTGCTCGTCGGCATCCAGCGACACCTGATAGATCTCCAAGCCGCGTGCATGATAGGCGGCATAGAGCTCACGCATCTCGATGATGCGCTGCTGGCTCTGCGGGAGGCTGTAGGCGGTGAAGTCCAGGAGCACCACGTTGTCGTGGAGGTCGGAGAGGCGACGCTCCACGCCGTGGATGTCGTCGAAGCCGAAGTCAATGATGCCCGACTCGCGCACCTTGTCGCCATCTACCTGCAGCTCTATTGTGCGCGGCGGTCGCGTGTTGCGCAACCCTCGCAGCGCGATATTCCGGAGATTCTCTGTGCGGCGGTGATGCGGGTAGAGTTGTTCCCACTGCGTCGCCACTGCGGCGAAGTACTGCACATCGCCCCGGTCACTCTCGGGGTTGAAGAGCATCTGCGAGCCGATGGTCTGGAAGAGCGCGAAGTAAGCCGCTGCCGAGCCCGGGGCCTTCAGGATATAGTCCGCCTTCAACGTCTGCTTGTAGAGGCTCACCAGATGCTGCGCGCGCTCCTGCTTCTCCATCGCTGAGAGGGATGCCTCGGCGCCGAGTGCCTGAAGCTGTCGCTGCAGCTGGATGTTCATGAGCGATATCGTTTTCATCGTGCGCGAGGCGGCGTTGCCTTCGATGTCGTAGTCGATGGACATACGCGCAAAAGGCGCTTCCACGGTGATGTCGGCGAGCGTATCGACCGCGAAGTTGATGATCTGGCTGCCGATACGCAGACGATAGAACTCCGGGATGGCAGTGCTGTCAGCAGGCACCGTGAACGCGAAGACACCGTCAGCTTTCAAGCGTGCGGAGTCCAAAGGCTGCACGCCGTCCAGCGTCACCGCCTCCAGCACGAGCGTGGAGTCCTCGGCGCCCGTGATGGCGCCCTCGACGGCCACACGCGGTCCGCCGTCGGAGCACGACACCATCGTCAGGAACATATAGCATACCAGCAGTACAATCAGCGCCATCGCGATCACGCCGCGCATGATTGCCTGGTTCGTGCGTTGTGCTTTACGTTTGCGCATAACAACCTGTGATCAGCTTTCAGCTGCCTCGTCGGCAGCGCGCTCCGCCTTCTTCTTCGCCAGATATTCGGGGAGGCTCAGGCCTGCCTGGTCGAAGAGGTCGTTGAGGGGAGGGATGGACTTCATGAGACCACTGACGAAGCCTGCGGTAGAGCTCTTGCCGTCGGCACCGCCCTGGCCGCTGTCCCAGACAGTCACCTTGTCGATATTGATGCCCTTGATGGCCTCGACCTGCGTCTTGACGAGTTCCGGCAGCTTCTCTAAGAGGAGGAGGGAGTACGCGGAGGTGGCATCGCCGCCGGCCGCCTGCACCATTTTGTCGTAACCCTGTGCCTGACGGGTCAGGATCTCGTAGAGACCCTTTGCCTCGGCTTCCATCTTCGCGAAGACGGCGTCGGCCTCACCACGTGCGATGGCACGCTTCTGCTCTGCCTCCGCCTCGGCGGCAATGATCAGTCGCTGCTTCTCGATTTCCTGCTGCACGATGACGTTGGCCGTCTCCGTCGCACGTTCACGCTCCGCACGCGCCGTCTCAGCGATCTGCTCGGCAGCGTAAGCCTCTTCGAGCGCCTTTGCCTGCTGCACCTTCTCGGCGGCATTGGCCTTGCGGGCAGCCTCGGCTTCCTTCTCGCGGCGGTATGCCTCGGAGTTGGCGATTTCGACTTTCGCCTCGTTCTCGCCCTTCACGGCCTGTGCGTTGGCCTCAGCGGTACGCACACGCGTCTCACGGACAGCCTCCGCCTTACCAATCTCACCGATCTTGTCCTGCTCAGCCACGCGCACCTTCGCCTCATTGATGGCCTTGGCGGCAGCCTCGCGACCCAGCGCCTCGATGTAACCGCTCTCGTCCTTGATATCCGTCACGTTCACGTTGATCAGCCTGAGACCAATCTTCTTCAGCTCCACCTCGACGTTCGTGGAGATGGCCTCAAGGAACTTATCGCGATCGGAGTTCAGCTCCTCGATGGACATCGTGGCAATGACCAGACGCAGCTGACCGAAGAGGATATCGCGGGCGAGCTCCTGAATCTGCTGCGGCGTCTGACCGAGCAGGCGCTCTGCGGCAGCACTCATGTACTCCGGTTCCGTAGAGATACCCACGGTGAAGCGGCAGGGCACATCCACGCGGATGTTCTGGCGCGACAGGGCATTCGTCAGGTTGGCATCGATGCTCAGAGGCGTCAGCGACATATAGGCATAGTCCTGAATGATCGGCCACACGAAGGCACCACCGCCGTGCACGCACTTGGCAGAGCCCTTGGCGGCGCTGGTTCCGTAAATCACCAAAATCTTGTCCGAGGGACAACGACGGTAGCGGTTGAACAAGGCAACCACCAGAAAGAAGGCCACGACAACGGCCACAACTACGATGTAGAGATCCATGTTTTTAGCTGAAAGTTGAGAGTTAAAAGTTGAGAGTTGAGAGCTTAAAGTTTTTCCACTAACAGGCTACCACCGTCTATTATAGAGGTAACGCGCACGCGTGCGCCCGTAGGGATACCTTCACCGTCGGTAAAGGCATTCAGTTCGTGGACAGAGCCGTTGATGCTGATTTGAATCTTGCCTGCTGCAGTGTGACTGCCGGGGATGCGGAGATAGACGCTGGCCGTCTGCCCCACGCAGTCCTGGATGCGGAAGCTGCCGTTGCGCTCCAGACTCATGATGGCACTGAACAGCAACACGAAGACCGCCACGAAGAGCAAGCCGATCAGGAAGCTCAACAGAATCAGCAGCGTCTGGCTCTTCACGACCGGTGCCAGACTGATGCCGCCCCAGCCGAAGCCCAGGAAGAAATTGATGAAGTTGCGCAGCGAGAACAGCGAGAAGATGCCGGCAGAACCCAGCGTGCCCTCGTGACCCGTGTGCCCCACGGAGATGTCCGTGTCGCCGCCCGCATCCACATCGACATCCGTGTGGACGTCGAAATCGGTGCTGACATCGGCATCGACATCAGAGTCCATGTCGCCGATGCCGAGCAGCATCAGCGCGTTCTGAATGACAAACACTACGCTCGCAGCAATGGCGCAAGCCCAGAAGACCTGCATCGTGGAATCCAGCGAGCTGAACCAGTTAGAAATAGAAGTAAGCATATTCATCTAAGATTTCCACGACAAAGATACAGCTTTTAAGCTTACACACCAAATGATTTCCCGAAAAAATACAAAAAAACGACCATCCTCACGGACAATCGTTTTGCAAAATCATTTACCTTATAAACTAACTAACTAAATCTTTACGCAAAAGGCTTTCTCCTTTTTGCGCTGCAAAGGTACGGCAATTTACCCGATCTTTACGTCAAATTCATGCTATAAAGCATAAGAAACCCCGTTTTCCTTGACATTTATCAATCACCCGCCCCTTTCATAGGATAGATTTCTCCCCCCATTCCCACCAAGCACTTCACCCCACTTTCTGCCTCCCCGAACTAAAAAACGTCTAAAAATTAGACACGCTTCGAAGAATTCTTAGCAATTATGAACTCGCTATGCTGGAAAAGGCGTAACTTTGCGGCCAGAAAAACAAGAATGTATCATGGCAGACAAAATCATTCAACTGACCACCCAACAATTAAGCGACCTCGTGAGCGAGGCCGTAGAACATGCTATTAAACGGCTGGACAATGTACAAATCATTGAATCCTCTGACAATCAGACAGAGGATTCTAACAACGTTCGCGTAGGGGAATTCTCTGAAGAGCAATACCGCGAAGCGATGGCAACAATGGCCGCCAATCGAGGTGCAGGCAATGAGCCCAAAGTAGGACTCTTCTGGTATAGTATCTCGGAAAAGCAACTTTTTGGCGTAGTTACTCACAAGAGAACAGATTACCTAAAGCCAAATGCAGGTGGTGGGTTAATCACTTGCAGTGAGATGCATGAAGATGTGTGGAAGAAGGAGTTCTATAAGCAGAAGTTCCATAAGAATGGCGTTGGCCCCTTCAAAGGAGAATACCAGTTCCGCCCTCGTGGCCGTGTGTTCTATTCTCCTGCAGAAGACCAGTATATCATAGCTGTGGGCTCGTGGATTGACCAGCACCCTGAGGCCATTGACCTCGTGCTCGAAGAGTTTGATTTGCCTCGCGATAAGACCATTGTTCAAAAAGCGTCACATTGGGATATCGGCCAGACATGGAATGACTGACAAATAAAGAAACTTTGCCACTTGATGACCAATCTCAGGGCATTCTATGACGAGAAGGCAGCAGCGCTACGCCGTGAAGTGGCGGTGCTGCGGCAGCGGTCGCGCAGCTTCGTGGTGGGAGAGCTGGCTGCCTTTGGCGCAGCCGTAGCGCTGGCTGTCACGTGGATAGCGACAGAGGCCAGCTGGCCGGTGTTGTTGGCGGCAGGCGTGGCAGGCGGCATCTATCTCTGGATTCGCAGCCGCGACATGCGGAGCAGCGACCGCCTGGAGACGTGCGAGGGGCTGCTCAGTGTTTATGAAGGCGAACTGGCCGCGCTTGACGGCGACTTTTCGCGCTTCGACGACGGGAGCCGGTATGCCGACCAGCATCATGAGTTCACGATGAATCTGGATGTCTTCGGGCGCGAGTCCCTCTACCAGCGCATCGACCGCACAGCCACCACAGGCGGTGCGGACTTCCTGGCGGCAAGGCTTGCAGAGACGAGCGTGCCGTCGCCGGAGGAGATCCGGCAACGGCGAGAAGCCATCAATGCCCTGGCTGCCGACGAGTCCCTGCGAACGGCTTTCATGGCGCAGGGCAGGGATGCGTCGGCAGGAAGCCGAGGCCCCGCACCCGCGGGCAAGGTTGATACCGCCGCCGTGCTGCGTGCGATAGCTGCCGTGCAGGACATCTCCATCTCCTCCTTTGCCGCCACGCCCGCAGCCCTGCTACTGGCCGTGCTGCTGCTTGGAGGATTCTATGCGCTGCTGGCGGCTGCTATTCTCGGCTTCATCGGCGCTGGCGCCGTGATGGCATGGGCTGTGCTCGAAGTCCTCGTTGCCAGCCTCCTCTTCGCCCGCCCATTGCGGCTGACGAGCCGCGCCACGAACGGAATCCTGAAATCCCTCAGGAGCTACAGACGCCTGATTATCCTTGCTGCACCGGCAGGGGAGAAGGCCTTCTGCATCCTCGAGCGCATCGTGGCCAGCATCGACCGCCGCAACGAGTTCTGGATCTTCATCTCCAACGCACTTTTCCTGGCCGACCTGTTCATCGTGCACCGCTTCCTGCGGTGGCGCCGGAGCTATCTGACGAGGCTGCCCGAATGGATAGATGAGGTGAGCTGCTTCGACGCCCTCGTCTCGATGGCCACCTTCCGCTACAACCATCCCGAAGCCACCGATGCCGAGGTCGTCGCCTCGCCTGCCATCGTCTTCGAAGCAGAAGAGCTGTGGCACCCCTTCCTCGGCGCCGAAGCCGTGCGCAACGACTTCCGCCTCGACGACGGACACTACTACATCATCACGGGGGCCAACATGGCGGGCAAGAGCACCTTCCTGCGCACGGTGGGCATCAACGTCCTGCTGGCGCGCTGCGGCCTGCCCGTCTTTGCCCGACGCCTCCGGCTCTCGCCCTTCGCTCTGTTCACCTCCATGCGCACCACCGACGACCTCCAGCACGGCATCTCCTACTTCAACGCCGAGCTGCTGCGTCTGCGCCAGCTCCTGGAAGCCGTCACCCCCAGTCAGCCGGACCGTTCCTTACGTCGCGATTCCATCGCGACACCCCCTCCCCCCTCTTCCCACACCCTCATCATCCTCGACGAGATCCTGAAGGGCACCAATTCCCTGGACAAGCTCAATGGCTCCCGCCTCTTCCTCGAAGCCGTCTCGGCGCTGCCCGTCACCGGCATCATCGCCACCCACGACCTCGAGCTCTCCCGCATGGCCGACGAGCACCCCGACCGCTTCCACAACCACTGCTTCGAGATTCAGCTGGCCGACGACATCACCTATTCTTACCGCATCACCCCCGGCGTAGCACGCAACCAGAATGCCACCTACCTGCTCCGCCAGTTCCTCAGCTCATTAGCTCCGACCCCATAAAACGGTTAAGAGAGGGCTTAGAGAGTAGAATTTTGTCAGGCCTGGCACAATTGAGCACAATAATACGTGATATTCATACGTTTCTTTGACAGGAACCAATCCATCCATTAACTGTATGAAACTGTCACGAGTTCTTTCCCTTCTTCTCGTTTTGACCTTAACCTGTTCTTGCTGCGAAACGGAAGAATCTCCGGCGAGCGAACACACCTACTTGTTGGAAGCACTTCTGGCCGACAGGCAGAGCCTTCGCTTTAGCTATAACCGTCAAGGTCAAGTCGTTCACAGTGAAGAAGCCGACACACTATTCGGGAGCACATATTATTCCGTTTCACGAGATTACGACTACGCGCTGCTGCAGGGCCTCATCTTCTGTCGCAGCATTTATCACCGCGAAGGTGAATGGGGACATGAGCCTACGGAGTTGCTGTACCTCGACACCCTGTTTCTGAGCTCACGACAAAGGGTAGATAGCATCCACCGTCACCTGACGATTGAAGGGAACACTCAGCAGAGCTTCTCTCTATGGTATCAATACGACGAAGGGAACCAGCTGACCGCCCTGAGTCTCAAAGCCATCCCCACGGGCGGATGGCATGGACCAAGTACACAGAAGTGGCAATCGCAAGGTACACTCGAATGGCAGGATGGCGGCATCACCCGCTTCGTGCAACCCGACAGACGCTCAACGAAGCATTACTCCTACACGGAAATACCAAACACATTCTATTTGGATGCCCGCAACAATCTCATCTATGATGATTGGATTCCTCTTCTTCAGTGGTTTGGCAAGCGGCCTCTCTACTTACAAGAGAGCCAGGAAGAAGAAGGCATACGCACCCTCTTCAGCTATCAACACCAAGATGGGCTCCTTATCTCTGAAACGATAGAATCCATTCATGAGGGCAAGACCGAAACGGGCATACTGCACCTCGTGTGGAAGTGAAGCCTTACTCTGTCTTTAGATATAAAGAGTTCGTGAAGGATGCCCAAAAGGCACTGATGTGAGTTGCTATCACGCGCGCGAGAGAGTAAATTGGAATTTTTACCTACACTTCTACACTTTCGTGGCACATATTATTCAAAAGCAAATAGTTATAGTGGTGTAGGATCGGGTGTAGGAAGACAAAAAGGGTGTAGAATATTGCCATAATACGGCCAAACACACGGAAAAAGACTGGCTTCTTTCAGAGAAAAGAAGAATCACAAAAGAAGAATCACAAAAGAACGTGCAATATTTTCTCACGCGTGATAAAATATTTTATCACCGATGATAAAGATATTTATCATGCGTGAGAAAAACCGATTCCTTTAAATGTTTGAACTCTTGAAACCTTGAAACCTTAAACCCTTGGCCCCTTGAACCCTTGTGCGTAACATCATCTGGAGTGCCGCTGTGTCTTCCATCACTACACCATTATGAGTCGCACCAGCTAACGCGCCAACCACACACGGGTGACAACCGCCTAATCAATTCTGTATAAAAGCCCGAATTTATCCCTTATCCTACACTCCTACACCATATTCTACACACCAATCTACACCCTACACGGCATTGTATATCAACACCTTGCCAAGAAAGGTGTAGATATGTAGGTAAAAATGGCCATTTAATTAAATATACATTTACAAAAGCTCTTTCAACTGGTTAACAAGGCACAATCATAAATTGTATGCTGAAACATTCGGCGTTCCACATTTGACCCCTTCAGCACACGTCCTACACCTTAATTATATAATAGCCCTCTCAAAAGGGGGCATGGTTCACATGTACACATTTTCTTTATTAAGCCAAAACGCTCCTAACGTTATGATAGACTTAAAGAACTGAGTTGTCTCTTACGCCTTTTTTTGTAAGAAACTGCAAAAAGAACATAAAAAAACACTTCTGATGAGTATTTTCCTTCAAATTGTTTGCTCATCTCAGAGAAAAGCAGTACCTTTGTATCAATAGTTCCCGCCACGCCTCCTAACAATGCGTACCACGGCGGGACTTCGTCATTTATAAAGGTATGAGATATAACAAGCAGCCAACAGACATCACCACCCAGCTTACCATGCTGAAGCAACGCGGTCTCATCGTCAGTGATGAGGACACGGCTCTAAAACAACTGGCCTCCATCAGCTACTTCCGCCTGGCAAGTTACTGGAGGATTTTCGAGACTGACGAGGCTACACACCAGTTTGCCAGCGGCACTCGTATCGAAGATATCATTTCACTATACACATTCGACCGTGAACTGCGTTCCATTATTTTCACCGCCATTCAGGATATTGAGGTGGCCCTGCGTACTCGCATCATTCATTTCTTCTCCCTGTCACATGGCGCATTCTGGTTTTTGACAAGCAATTCAACAAGAAGATGCAACTGCTGCTTGACACCTGCGTCATTATAGCACATGCCATCACCGAGCACCTCACGAACTCTCCAGCGACCAGAAGTTTCCATTCTATCGTAGCTAAGGCCTCGACCTGATAGAATACTAACCCGTTACACAATCCTCTACATCCATCAATAGCGGCGTAAACCATTTGATTCCGGGCAGTCGCCTTTATATCCGATTAACATAAATTAAGGGACATCGGTGATGGCAATTCGGCCAGATGCTGTATCTTTGTGACGATAAATGAAACCGCATCATGGAGGATACAACAGAGTTCATCGTATCGCTGCGTCGAGAGATCGAGGCTGCCGTGGGGCGCAAGATGCGCACTCCCAAGGACTTCGACTTCCTCTCGAAAGCTGTGTTCGACAAGCTCCACGAGAACATCAGCGCCACCACGCTCAAACGCCTGTGGGGCTACTTCAAGGAGAATGTCACACCGCGACATTCCACACTTGATTTCCTGGCACAGTTCATTGACTATGCCGGATGGGAGGACTACTGTCTGCAACATTCACCCCAGCCCGCCCCGCAGGAGATCCCAGCATCCGCCGCCACCGCCACCGCCGCCTCTGCCTCAGCCACCGCCACCGCCGCCTCTGCCTCAGCCACCGCCACCGCCGCCTCAGCCGCCTCGCCCTCCACCCCGAGTGCGCCCGGCGATTTTGTCGCCGGGTCCCCCACCACCCACGCCGCCCGCCGCTGGACGGCATGGTATGTGGCAGCCGCCTTCGCTCTCGTGCTGATCGCAATCGCCACCGGCATCTATCTCTCATCAGGCGCAGACACCAATGCGAATAGCACGAACAACAGATACGTGCTCAAGCAAGGGCAGAAATTCCCGTCCTGCGGAGAGTACTTATCGCTTTTCGGCATACGCTCCTCCGATACGCCCTGGCATGAGCCACTCCCCCACCACCCCAGCATCGCCGTGTGGGGACCGCAGTACCACAACCCCAACTGGCACAACGACGGCAACCCCGACAGTCTGATGCCCACCATCACCGAGTACTGGGAGCCGACGGAGATAGAGGACACACTGGCTGTACGCACCGTGCTCGATAAGATGAACCGCGAGGGCTACTACATGAGCCGGCGCCTCAACGAAGTTCGCATCACCTTCATGCGCGACCTCATCGACAGTTCATACGTCTTCCTCGGTGTCTATAGGTTCTCACTCGAGCACTCCGACACCACGCATATCGTGTGGGAGCGTGTGGCCAAGGAGTGCGATCTGAGCCAGCTGGCCTACCTCGAGCAGTTGCGGAATTAGCCCATTTCATCGGGGGAAAGCGCAAATGGACCAAATGGACCAGTCATAAGATTTTGTTTGGACTGGTTCATTTGTCCTCGTTATGGTTACCTTTGCACCCGCAAGACAACTAACCATAACAATAACATCTATGAAACACTTATCTCTTACCGCTCTGACGCTGCTCTGGGCAGCGGCAACGATGCCCGCGTTCTCGCAAGTCTCAAACGACAATGAGGACGGAGTGTACAAGATTGACCGCACTTCTGCCACCGACTTCGTGCCGGGACAGGTGCTGGTGAAATTAAAAGACAGCGCACCCGCACAGGTGCGACGAAATGCCAAGGGCAAGTTCCTGAGCGCTGGTGTTGGCAATCTCGACAAGGTGCTACAAGAGTTTGGCGTCGAAAAAATGGAGCAGCTGCTGCCTCATGCCAATACTTCCAGGAATCCTCGTCGAGCCAAGGCATACAGCGGTGACATCGTTGAAGAACGCGACCTGACACAACTCTACAAAGTTGTACTTCCAGAGGAGAAGGCCGGGCAAACCTTGCAGATGGTGGAGAGACTGAAGGGACTTGGCGAGGTGGAGTTTGCCGAGCCTAACTACAAACTATACATCACGGATGCCATGATTGCCGAGAGTTATAGCGACAATCCGATGGCTTCGCAGCAATGGTATCTTGACAACTATGGTGTGAAGGAACTTTGGACAAAGCCCATCATCAACCCGAAGCGCCCTGTCATTGCCATACTCGACACGGGTGTCGATATGACGCACCCCGACCTCGTGGATAATCTGTGGATAAACACTGCCGAGGCCAATGGCGAAGAGGGTTACGATAACGATGGCAACGGCTTTGCAGGTGACGTTCATGGTTGGGACTTCATCAACAACACCCCCAACGTGCGCGACTTCAACATGCACGGCACCCACGTGGCAGGCATTGCTGCCGCCTCCAACAACGGCATCGGCATTGTCGGTGCCAACCCGCAGGCCCTCATCATGCCCATTTCGGTGATGCAGAGCGACGGAACGGGCGACGTAGCCACCATCATCAAGGGTATTGACTATGCCGTACAGAATGGTGCCGACGTGCTAAACTTCTCCTTGGGCACCTATGCCAACAGCCTCGCCATGCGCCAGTCGCTGGAGCGTGCCTACCAGACTGCGGTGATTGTGGCTGCCGCAGGTAATGATGAATTAGGTATCTATCCTGAATGTGGTTCCTCGAAATATAAACCTATGTTTCCTGCTGCATATCCTTTTGTCCTTGGTGTTCAGGCGACAAATCAATATGGTAGCCGTGCCCGTTTTAGTAATTTCGATTGTGATGGCCCAAATTATTCTGCAGTTTCTTCAAAATATGACCCCGAAGGCTTCAACTACGAACTGTTTGCTCCCGGTGTCAATATATTAAGCACTATTCCTGGAGGAAAATACAGGGAACTTAATGGCACATCAATGGCATCCCCCCTGGTGGCTGGCGCTGTCTCTGCATTAAAAATGGTAAAGGAATATGACACGCAGGAAATCCTCTGGGGAGACCTTTTGCATACCCATAATATAGCGGAGGCATACGCCGTTACCGAACGTCCGGCAGAACTGGATATGCTGAATATACAAATGCGCAATCGCAAGGAATTGTCCGATGAGACCGAGGAAGACTATAGCGGCGACCACGAGATAGATGCAGGCGAGACGGTCTCCATTTATCCTGTCATCCGCACCACCTTTGGCGAAGCAAGCAACATCAAGATGCATTTGGAGATGGGCGATGAGTTCGAAGACCCTAACACGGTGGAGTTCTTGACGAATGAAGTGGATTTTGGTCTGCACCTTGATGCCTATGGCAAGGGCGTTTCTCTGAATCCATTGCAAGTGAAAATCGCTGATAACATTGCCGATAACCGGCATATTAAACTGAAGGTGGTGGCTGTTTGCGATGAGTCAGAAGATACAATCGAATGGCCGTTTACAGTAGTTGTAGTTAATATGGTAAAGATAAGCGGCCTTATCAGTGAAGACCGAACGCTGACCGCCGACCATGTCTATTACGTAAATGACAATTTGGCCATTACGGAGGGTGCCACACTGACCATTGAGCCGGGGACTCGACTGGAGTTTGCTTCGGGCAAGATGCTCTCATCGTTTGGCAAGCTCAAAGCCAACGGAACCCCCGAGAAGCCAATCGTCTTCACGGGCTACCACAGCGCTTACTGGGGTGGCGTGAAGACACACGAGTCAAAAGGGCAACATTCATACTGGACAAACACAGTGTTTACCAACGACGAGCAGACACTCTTCACGCTGTTACCTTCGGAAGCTACTCCTAATAAGCTGGATGTATCTATTTTCACCAAACATATTTATTATAAAGACGGCGAAAACTACACAGGAAAAGGGTTTTCTTTCCTTGACTATGTGAATGGATGGAATCATGAAATGGCTTCAAGAGACATGACTGCAAGGCAAGACCTGCTGACCGACCCCGATTTCATCACTCCCGCCTTACAACAGATGAAGCAAGACATAGAGGACTATTGCAATAGCTATGCTACGGAGTGGTCGGAGGAGTATCCGAACGACGCTTATGTCCAAATCTATAACAATCAATGGTACATCTACGACAACCCGCGCGATACCATTTCATACTGCAGGCTGGACCATCTACCAAACACAGCGACGTATCTGCCCTACTTAAAAGACTGTGTCGTCACCTGTAATAATGACCCTAATTGGGGGCTACTTCCAATGCCTTCTCTGGTGGGCGTAAGAAACAACATTGTAAACGGATATATAATGGGAGCGATAAATGAAGAACTAACTCATAGCAATCTTGTCAATCTGTGTGTAGGAGGATACGCTTATAGTAATCTGCACAGCTGTAATTATTTCAATAACAACGTGCGTGACTCACGTGGTCGTACGACTGACTATATGTTGGATTTTAATCCAGGCAGCCCCGCGGTCGACAAGGCTGAATATCCCTCTTACTTGGGAACGTCTCGGGAAGATTTGGTACGTCCTCACATCTGCGAAATGGGTAACGGTGGTGATGGCTATGGTAGGATTGACCTGAGCAACATGCCCGCACAGCCTTTCGCCGAGGCCCACGGCATCGTGTGGAAAGTCTGCGTCAACGGCAAAGATGCGCAGGACGAGTTCGAGGACCTGCCACCTCTCGGTGTGGGCAGGCATAAGTTCGAGGTTTATTTCAATCGCCCGATGAATGTGGCCGTGGCACCGCAGATTTCGTTTGGCGTCCGTGACCCTTGGACACAGAACACGGTTGCAGAGGATGGCAGTTGGAGTGCCGACAGCCTCGTCTATACGGCCTACAAGACCATTGACGGCAAGACGAAGAGCGACGGTGTGAACCGCATTTATGTATGGGGTGCAGAGGACAATGAGTATTTCGAGATTCCCTACGAGAAGACACGCTTCAATATCAATATTCAGGCTGCAGGCTCAATGGCCACTGGTTTTGCTGCCGAGGCAAAAATGGGCCGCGTTGACTTGACGTGGAATAATGAAAACAACGACTTCGACGATGCTATGGGCTTCAATATCTACCGCTATGGCGAGTCTTATCAGAAGATTCTGCCAGCAGGATGGCGCGACGATGGAAAATATTATAGTAATCCTGATACCATTATGGTGGCCGACACGCTGCGTCTGAATCGTGAAATCGTAGATATCGAGACGACAGAGTTCACCGACTATGAAGTGACACCTGGAACAACCTACTACTATTATTATAAGGTACTGTCAACGGGTTTGACGGAGTATGACGTGTCCAACGTGGTGGCAGCGACACCGCTCACATCAACGCTGGGTGATGCCAACGGAAGTGGCGATGTGGATGTGGCCGACGTCATCACCACCGTGAACTACGCTGCCGGCATGGAGCCCAAGCCCTTCATCTTCGAGGCGGCCGACATGAACACAGACCTTAGCATTGACATCCTCGACGTGATCGGCATCATCAAAAAGATACTGAACCCCGATGCCGAGGTGAAGGCTGCGGTAGAGGCTGTGGCCACCTACACCATCAAGGACGGCACGCTGTATGTGGAGAGTCCTGTGGCACTGGCGGGCGTGCAGGTGCAACTGAGTAATTCACAATGCACAATGCATAATTCACAATTCAGAGTGGCTGACGACCTGAATGGCTTTGAGCATACATCGGCTTGGCTGAGCGACAACGACTATCTATTCCTCGCCTACAACATGAACGGCAAGACTCTCGACGCCGGCAAGCACGCCCTGCTGCACATCGGCACGGCCAAGATTGCCGACATACACTTCAGCGACAGCGCAGGCCACAACGTGGAGGCTATGGGCGACGAGGCTACTCGCGTGAACCGCATGGCCAGCGACGTGATGACCGTGCCGGGCATCTACGACCTGCAAGGCCGCAAGATCACTGGCAACAGCGCTGAGCAAAGCTGTCTGCCAAAGGGTGTCTATATCATTAACGGGCACAAAGTCGTGCGCTGATTTTAACAGACAACGAATTAGACGAATTAGACGAATTTCGGCATGACTTGGGAATCATTCGTATAATTGGTGTAATTCGTTGTGATAAGAACAAAAAAAAGACTCTGTATATGAATAAGATAATGTTTGTATTGGCCAGCGTGTTCCTGTGCTTCGGCATAGGAGCCAGGGCTGGCAATGTGGTCACGATAGGCACGGTCAGCGGTGTGCCGGGCGACGAGGTGACGGTCAGCATCGGCCTCACAAACACGGATGCCGTTGCCGCCCTGCAGGTGCTGCTGCCACTGGGCGAACAGCTGAGCTACGTGGAAGGCTCGGTCGCGCTCGGCAGTCGTTGCAGCAGCCATAGCGTGACAGCGGGTGTGAAGGACGGAGCACTCAGCCTGATGATTTACTCCCTGAACATGACGGCCTTCAGCGCGGGCGAAGGTGAGGTGGCTTCCTTCCGGCTGAAGCTGGGCAACCAGCCATCCGACATTGTGCTGGCCGCATCGAAAGTACTGCTGACCGACACCGACGGCAACAGCATCGCCGACGCCACGGCTACCGGCGGCAGCGTGAGCATACGCTGTGCACGGGCGCAGTACAGCACGACGAAAGTGGATTTCGGCAGCGTGCCCATACGCAGCACGTACCACCGGTCGGTGCAGGTGACCAATACGGGCAACGAACCGCTGACGATCTCCGGCCTTCAGTTCAGCAGCTATCCCACCCGCTTCTCCTCCGACACCTCATTCCCGCTGACCGTAGAGGCGGGCAGCAGCACCAGCATCGACATCCGCTATGAGCCCGATGCAAGGGGTACGGTGAAGGAGACGGTAAAGGTGGTGTGCAACAGCATCTCGAAGCTGAACAGCATCACGCTGGCGGCGCAGCCCTTTGCCGTGAACGAGCTGCACATACAGCCCGCCGAGGGCCTCTCCGACGAGACGGTTACAGTTGCGATGACAATGAACAACATGGACGCCATCAGCGGCTTCCAGCTGGAGTTCACGCTGCCGGAGGCGCTGACCTACGTGACGGGCAGCTTCGCACTCTCCGGCCGCAAGCAGAACCACAGCGTGGTGGAGTCGCTATCGAACGGCACCCTGCGCATCCTCTGCTATTCCCCCGACGACACCGCCTTCACGGGCGAGGACGGCACGCTGGCCACGATGCAACTGCGGCTCACGGGGCGCAACAGTGCAACGCTGAAGGCATCGAAGTGCCTGCTCACAGCCACCATCGACAACGTGGTGACCGATGTGTGTTCTGCCGACTACGGCGCCACCGTCACCATCCGAAGCCCACGAATCAATGCCAACAACAAGCTGGAGATGGGAGCAACGCCCGTCACAGAGGATGCGATGTCCGCTCTCACGGTGCGCAACTACGGCAATGCACCGCTGATCCTCAGCCGCGTGGTGTTTGCCGATGAAGGCTTCGCCATCAGCGAGGACCTGCCCGTGACAATCGAGGCATGGGGCTCGAAGGAGCTGACCGTGGTCTATCCGAGCAAAACCGAGGGCGACTACTCCACGACGATGCACATCTACAGCAACGACCCGGAGCAGCGCCTGCTGGATGTCAGCGTGACCGGTAACCGCTTCGCGCCGAACTATCTGTCGTTCGCCGCGAAGGATGTCCTCGCGGGACAGGATGTGAGCGTGGATGTGTCGATGAGCAACTACGATGCCGTCAACGGCTTGCAGTTCGACGTGGAATATCCGTCGGACTACTACGAGCCCACCTCTGAGCTGACGACGACGGCACGGGCCGCAGGACTTACGGTGACCGAGCACAGCATCGCGACGAACACCGTCCGCTATTTCTTCTACTCCCTCAGCGATGCCGCCATAGCAGCGGGCGACGGCCAGATCCTCACCTTCACGCTCCACGCCAAAGGCAATGCCCCGGAAGGTGAATATGCCCTCCAAGTGAAGAACATCATCCTTGGCACACCCGCGATGGCCAACAAATACGCTGGCGACATGACCGACGAGGTGACATTTCAGGTCGTAGATAGGCTCACCATTGTTCTCGACGAGAACTCCACCGTGCCACCCGAGGCCAGCGACGGCGCAGTGAATGTGCGGATGAAGCGAACCATCAAGGCCGGGGAGTGGAGCACCATCTGCCTGCCCTTCGCCATGACGACGTCACAGATGACAGCAGCCTTCGGCGAGGATGTCGAGCTGGAGGACTTCACGGGCGTAGAGGCAACCTACGATGATGCCGGGGAGAACATCATCGCCCTGACATTGAAATTCCGGGATGCCACCTCCATCGAGGCGAACCATCCTTATATCTTGAAGGTGTCGGAACCTGTAGCGGAGTTTACCGTGGAGGATGTCGTCGTTGAACCCGACGAGGCTGCTGTGAACTGCGACCGCATCGGGCAGGGAACGATGAAAGACCCCTACCTCTACAACAGCTTCATCGGCACCTACGTCGCCCAGACAGAGCTCGCCGCTATGAAGCTCTTCCTCGATGACAACACGTTCTACTACTCAACTGGACAGACCAAGATGCAAGCCTTCCGCGGCTACTTCGACTTCTACCACGTGCTGACCGCCGTGGAGGAGGCTCATTCCAAAGTGGTGATGGTCTTCAACATCGATGACGTAGCAACGGGCATAGAAGGAAGAACGAATGACGGAATGACAGGTGACGAATGTTTCGACCTCGCCGGACGTCGTGTGGCGAAGCCTCAGCAGCGCGGCCTGTATGTCATGGACGGACGAAAGGTCGTCGTGAAGTAAAGAATGTATTTTAATTAGACACTCCTCCAGTCAAAGAACCTCTTTTTGCACCCGTTTCAATACTTTTGTCTGCATTTATGCGTTGGCTTCCACTGATTCTTCGTAACTTTGCACTATCATATTAAGAATTAGCAAGCTAAGGACTCTTACTAACTAACCTCATTTAAAGCAAATCTATGGTTAACAGATTTATCCTTAACGAAGTATCTTACTTCGGACCCGGAGCTCGCAAGGAGCTGCCCGGCGTGGTGAACCGACTCGGTTTCAAGAAGGCTCTCGTCGTTACAGACAAAGGGCTGATGCAGTTTGGCGTGGCAAAGATGGTGCTCGACGTGATGGACGAGGCTGGCATCGCCTACGACATCTTCGACGACGTGAAGCCCAACCCCACCGTGACGAATGTGAAAAACGGCATCGAGGCCTGCCAACGTGCTCAGGCAGATTTCATCGTAGCCATTGGCGGCGGCTCGTCGATGGACACGGCCAAGGGCATCGGCATCGTGGTGAACAACCCCGAGTTTGCCGACATCGTCTCGCTCGAGGGCGTCGCCAACACGAAAAAGAAGGCACTGCCCATCATTGCGCTGCCCACGACGGCCGGCACAGCAGCCGAGACGACCATCAACTACGTCATCATCGACGAGACGCGGCAGGCTAAGATGGTATGCGTGGATCCCAACGACATTCCTTGTGTCGCCATCATCGATGCCGAGCTGATGTACTCTCTGCCTAAGAGCCTCACCGCAGCTACGGGTATGGATGCCATGACGCACGCCATCGAAGGCCTCATCACGAAGGCTGCATGGGAGCTCTCTGATATGTTCGAGGTGAAGGCTATTGAGATGATCTACAAGTACCTGCCTCTGGCCGTCAGCGAGCCTACGAACCCTGTCGGGCGCGATGGCATGGCCGTGGCTCAGTATGTCGCCGGCATGGCCTTCTCGAACGTAGGCTTAGGCGTAGATCATGGCATGGCTCACCCGCTGTCAGCCCTCTTCGACGTTCCCCACGGCGTGGCTTGCGCCATGCTACTGCCCACGGTGATGCGCTTCAATATGCCTGCCGCAAAAGAGAAGTACGTAGAGATTGCCAAGGCCTGCGGCGTCTATGAGGCAGGCATGACCACCGATGAGGCTGCCGAGGCAGCCTGCAAGGCCATTGAGAGCCTGAGCGCCCTCGTGGGCACCAACAAGCGTCTCACCGATCTTGGCATTGAGGAGAAGGACATCGAAGCCTTGGCCGAGCAAGCTATCAACGATGTCTGCACGCCAGGCAATCCCCGTCCCGTGACGAAGCAGGACATCATAGATCTCTACCACCAGATCCTGTAGGCAACAGTTTTCCCCCGACGAACCTGTAAGCGGGCAAGCGACACATCCGCTATCATTTTAAGGCAGGCCTGGCAGCACTATAGCTGCTGGCCTGCCTTAACTATCACACCTCCACGCCGAGAGCCAGCGCCTGCGTGTGCCGGTCATCAAGGTAGATTACAAGCTGTAAGCTAATCGTTTGTCGGTACGATGCTTTCGCCCTCGTAATAGCGCACCAGCAGGGCTTTCACGCCCACCATCAGGCGGCTTTGAAGGAGGGTGGCACGGCTCTGGAGAAGGGTGGCGGCAAGGGTGTGGCGGGCAGCCCGAACGTATAGTGTCGTGGCTGCGATCAGCAGGAAGAGTGCTCCAACTCTCTTAAGTTGATTGATTATTCCTTCATGATGGAATGATTGTTCCGTCATGATGGAATGATTGTTCCATGATGATGGAATAATCAAGGCTCCTATATGGGTTGGGCAGAAGGTTTAGGTGTGTGACATGATACGAATCGCTGTTTAGGGCTGCAAAAGGTAAGCATTTCCTCTAAAGAAAACTTAAATTCTTTATCGGAATGGCTTATATTTCACTATATTTATATATATTTGTGGCCGCGTTATGGAATGTCAAACAAGAGAACAGTAGGATGAAGCATAAAAGAAACTTCATGAACAGGGACACCAGTCTGACCGCTATCATCGCAGCAGCATTGCTGGAGGATAGTTGTCACTACGTGATAAGACTCTTTGCCGCGGCGTCATTCTTGATGGTGTCTGGCAGCATTTGGGGACAGAACGATTCTCTGGCCAGTGACCAGCGCGTGGCGCTGCAACCTGTCAAGAAGAACCAGCTCGGCTTCAGCATGAATCTGCTGACGCACGGCGAGATCTGTAGCGGCGGGCTGCCCCGGAACGCCAATGCCAGCCCTGGAGAGGACCACTCCCGTTTCCTCTCCGGGCGCTTGCGTCTGAACGTGGACTACCAGCGCTCCGGCCTGCAGGCCCACGCCATAGTCCAAAACTCTGCGATATGGGGCAGCAAAAGCAGCAATAGCCTGACGCTGTATGAGGGGTGGGCGAAGATAACGGCCAAATTCGGCCTCTTCGCGCAGGTGGGCCGTATCGCCCTGGCCTACGACGACGAGCGTATCATCGGCCCCAACGATTTTGCCACGGCAAGCAAGTCCCACGATCTGGTACGTGTGGGCTACGAGGGTCACGGACATCAGGTCCATGCGCTGCTGGCCTTCAACCAGAACGGGCCCTACAACGGCACTTATTATGAAGACGGGTCGCAGCTGTACAAGTCCATGCAGACGCTGTGGTACCACTACGATGTGCCGAAGGTTCCCCTGGGTGCCTCGCTGCTCTTCATGAACATCGGGCAGCAGGCAGGCGTCCAGGGCGACGCGTACAACCCGCCCTCCACACAATATCAGCAGATGTATGGCGCCTACGTCAAATACCATCCCAGATACCTGACCCTCGAGGCATCGTATTACCGTCAGTCGGGCAAGGTGGTCAACGAGTTTCAGCAGACCGGCTCCATCAAGGCTTGGATGGCCAGCGTGAGAGCCAGCGTCAGACCTTTCGACAAGTTCGGCTTCCTGCTGGGCTACGACTACCTGAGTGGTGATGACTATGTGCCTGTCATCCACGGCGGTACGCTGGGCCTGGCTCGCCACGAGACCGTGAAGGGCTTCACCCCTCTGTACGGCTCACGCACCAAGTTCTACGGCCTCCTGGACTACTTCTACGAGAGCGCCTACATCAACGGCTTCACGCCCGGACTGCAGAATCTCTTCGCAGGAGGCCAGTTCTATCATAAGGGCAAGTTCATGTGCAGCGCCACCTACCACTATCTGGCCACTGCCGCAGCGCTCCCGGACCTCGGCCGCACACTCGGACACAGCGTCGAGCTGCAGGCCAGCTATCAGTTTACCAAGGATATCCTTCTCGTGGCCGGTTACACACAGATGCACGGCACCGAGACGATGAACCGTCTGAAGCAAGGCAGCTCCACGGGCCGCGCCCTCTGGGGATGGTTCTCGCTGGTTGTCTCCCCAACTCTATTTACCGCAAAATTCTAAATCGACATGAAAACCTACGCACCTTTAACCAAAACGCAGTACGGCCTCTATGTGGAATGTGTCAATCACCAGGGAGAGGTCTGCTATAATATACCTTATTTATATACTCTGGACGGCAGTCTGGATGGAGAGCGGCTATGCAAAGCCATCGAGACCGTCGTGGCTGCCCATCCGACGCTGTTCACCCGCATCGAGGTGGACGAGCAGGGCGACCCTGTGCAGACGATCGACGATGCGGAGAGGTTCTCGCTGACCGTGGAGAGCGTGAGTGACATCGAGGCTGAGAAGGCACGATTCGTTCAGCCGTTCAGCATCGTGGGCGACCGTTTGTTCCGCATCCGTCTGTTGAAAGATGCTTCACACTACTACCTGCTACAGGACATCCACCATATCATCAGCGACGGCACATCGCGCAAGGTGCTCCTTACGGATATCGAGAAAGCCTATCACGGCGAACAGTTAGAGGCTGAGGCACTGCCGCTGGCCGAAGTTGCCAAGGCTGAGGCAGCAGTGCGCGAGACCCCGCAGTTCGAGGAGGCCAAGAAATGGTATGGCGAGAACTTTGACTGCGGAGACACCGACTCACCGCTGTTAGGAGACCTGGAGGAAGATGGACCTAAGGAGGGACTGCTGACCCGCACGATGAGTGTGGGCACCGATGCTGTCGATGCCTTCTGTAAGGACAATGGCATCTTCAAGAGCACTTTCTTCACGGCCGCCTATAGTGTCCTCCTGGCCAAGTACAACAATGAGCAGGAAGTGCTGTTCAGCACCATCCACAACGGCCGCGCCGACAAGCGTCTGGCACATGCCGTCGCGATGCTCGTGAAGACACTGCCCGTATATGCCAAATTTGCAGACGACACGACGGTACTTGATTTCCTACGTGCCGGACAGGATCAGATGACTGGATGCCGGCAACATGAGGCCTACGCCTACAGCGATGTGGTGAACGACTTAGGTCTGCGGCCTGCCACCACGTTTGCATGGCACGGACCGCTCTTTGACAGCCTCCGGTTTGACGGTAAGGCGATGACGGCACAGCGCCTGAACAACAACACCATCGAGGTGCCGCTCTATGTGAAGGCATACGTCCGCGACGGCCACTACTGTGCAGAGGCAGAGTACGACGGCGGCGTGTATAGCGAAGCACTGATCAGTCAGTTTCTGGAGAGCTACGAGGCGGTCGTGGAGGGATTCCTCGCCAAGGAGAGGCTGGCGGATATTGCCATCGCCACGCCCTCGCAGATGAACCTGCTCGACTCGTTCAATCAGAACGACGTCGATTACGACCGCTCGCAGACCATCGTCTCCCTGTTCCGCCGTCAGGCAAAGGCTACGCCCGACAAGACGGCCGTCGTCTTTAAGGACAAACGGTTTACGTATGCCGAACTGGACGATATCAGCGACCGCATCGCAGGATACATCGCCGGCAGGGGCTTGGGCTTGGAAGATATTGTAGCCGTCCTGATTCCCCGCTCGGAGTGGATGGCCATCGCCTCGCTGGGCGTCATCAAGGCTGGCTGCGCGTTCCAGCCATTGGATCCGACATACCCGAAGGAGCGTCTGAACTTCATGATGCAGGATACCGGCACCCGGCTGCTGATAGCCGACGAGGAACTGCGTCCGATCGTTGATGAATACGATGGCGAGGTCTTGTTGACCAAGGACCTGCTGCAGTGTGCTGCTACTGATTCGCTGCCGGCAGAGCCGAAACCCGAGAGCCTCTTCACGCTCATCTACACCTCGGGCTCCACGGGTGTGCCGAAGGGCGGTATGTCGGAACACCGGAACTGGGTGGCGTTCTGCCACATGCACCAGCAGTTCAATAACATCACGGCTGCGAGCAAGGTGGCAGCCTACGCCAGCTATGGTTTCGATGCCTCGCCGATGGAAATCTTCTCGGCCCTCACCATTGGTGCCGAGCTGCATATCGTCCCCGAGGAATTGCGTCTTGACCTCATCGCCCTAAACGACTATTTCGAGCAGAACGCAATCACCCACGGCTTTATGACTACGCAGGTAGCCTATCAGTTTGCCACCAGTATCGAGAACCACTCGCTGCAGGCGCTCATGACAGGCGGCGAGAAGCTGTCAACGCTGACGCCGCCCAAGACCTACAGCCTGACGAATGGCTATGGCCCATCTGAGACGATCTGCTATGTCACCGCCTACAAGGTGACGGAGCGGATGAAGAATATTCCTATCGGTCCTGCCATGCAGAACTGCCGGCTGTACATCGTTGACCCGCAAGGGCATCGCCTGCCCGTGGGTGCTGCCGGTGAGCTATGGGTGGCAGGGCCGCAGGTCAGCCGTGGCTATCTGAACCGCCCGGAGAAGACGGCAGAGGTATATATACCGAATCCGTTCGCGACAGAAGAGAAATATGCCCGCGTCTATCGCACGGGCGACATCGTGCGCTACCTGCCAGACGGCAACATCTCGTTTGTAGGCCGCCGGGACGGACAGGTGAAGATTCGCGGCTTCCGCGTCGAACTGAAGGAAGTGGAGGCCGTCGTCCGTGAGTTCCCCGGCATCAAGGACGCTACCGTGCAGGCTTTCGACGAGCAGGGCGGCGGTAAGTTCATTGCGGCCTACGTCGTCAGCGACGAGCCGATAGACATCGAGGCGCTGAACAGCTTCATCCTCGACCAGAAGCCGCCTTACATGGTGCCGGCCGTGACGATGCAGATTGACGCCATCCCGCTGAACCAGAACCAGAAGGTGAACAAGCGCGCACTGCCGAAGCCGGAGAAGAAGGCCGCTGCTGTAGAGGAGTCGGATGTGCCGATGAACGTGCTGGAACAGGAGTTGCACGAGATGATTGCCGCCATCGTCGGTAACACCGATTTCGGCATCACTACCGTCTTGGGCTATGCCGGACTCACCTCTATCTCTGCCATCAAGCTGGCCGTGCAGGTGAATAAGCGCTTCGGCGTAACCCTCGACTCAAAGTCGTTGGTGAAGACGGGTACGCTGCAGAGCATCGAGAATGAGATCATCTGCGAGATGCTCAATGGACAAACGGCTGCGCCAAAGGAGGGTGACACCAATAGCTGTCAATTAGAGAGCGTCCCGCTCTCCTACGCCCAGACGGGTGTCTATTTCGAGTGTCTGAAGAATCCCACTTCGACCATTTATAACATCCCCTGTCTGCTCAGCTATCCCGCAGGCATAGAAGCCGGCAGACTGGCCGATGCGGTAAGGACGGTTGCGGAGGCTCACCCGGAACTGAGTGTTCACTTCGCCACAGAGGGAGACCGCATCGTCCAGACCCTGGCCGGCAGTGTACCGGTGGAGGTGCCCGTCACAGAGATGACAGACGAGGCATTGGCAGACTATAAGACCGCCTTCGTCCGTCCGTTCAACTTGCAGAAGCCGCCGCTCTACCGCTTCGAGGTGGTGAAGACCGAAAGCGGGACGCATCTATTGACGGATGTCCACCACTTAGTGTTCGACGGTGGCTCCACCGACTTGTTCATCCGTCAGATTGCCAGTGTGCTCGACGGCGCCCCCGTCGAGAAAGAGACCTACACCTACTTTGATTTCGTAGCCGACCAGCAGAAGGCTGAAGAAAGCGACACGTTCAAGTCTGCACAGCACTTCTTCGCCGAGAAGCTGCAGACCTGCGAGGGTGCCAGCGAGATTCCTGCCGACATGCCCCAGACAGACCAGCAGGGGTTCATCGCTGAGGCCGTCTGCCCCACCGACCTCGACAAGGCCACCGCTTTCTGCCGTCAGCAGAATATCACGCCGGCCCATCTGTATCTGGCTGCAACGAGCTACGTCGTCTCGCGCTACACCAACAACCGCGAAGTGTATCTGAGCACGATCAGCAGCGGACGCTCCAACCTGAGGATTGCCGACACGGTGGGTATGTTTGTCAACACCCTGGCCTTAGCCATGAAGATCGACGATGTGACGGTGGCCGACTACTTGCACGAGGTCAGCGAGACCTTCGACGAGACGCTGCGCCACGAGGACTATCCCTTTGCCCGCATTGCCGGCGACTATGGCTTCCGCCCCGCCATCTGCTACGAATATCAGGTGGGGGTGGTGTCGGAATACACCGTCGGAGGCAAACCCGTCGGCCACGAGGTCCTGGAGCTGAACGTACCGAAGTTCAAGATCAGTGTCAAGATCCTGACTGACGGCATCAGGGTGCAATATGACGATGCTGCTTACACAGCGGAGCTGGCACAGGGCCTGGCCGACAGCATTGCCGCCACCGTAGAACACATCATCGCTCATCCCGAGGGCAAGGTGCGCAAGCTGTCCATCGTCAGCGCGGCACAGGAGGAACACCTGAACCACATCCGCCAGACGGCCACGGGCGATGCTCCGTTCAAGGTGTTCTGCGACTGTTTTGCCCACTATGCCCAGACACAGCCCGACCGCATGGCACTCATCGGCTGCGACGCCCGGTTCACCTATCGCGAGTTCGACGAGATGACCTCACGTATCGCAGGAGCACTGCAGACGCTGGGCGTACAGCCGCGTGACCGCGTGGCCCTGCTGCTGCCGCGTACCAGCCGGCTCATCCTCTCGATGTTCGGCGTGCAGAAGGCCGGAGCTGCCTACATACCCTGCGATCCCGAATATCCTGCCGACCGCATCAAGCTCATCCTGGAGGACAGCGAGGCCCGCTTCATCATCACTACCGCCGACCGTCTCGACAGCGTGCCGGCCGGCAAGGGTATCGACGTGGAGACCCTCGTCTCGTCGGATGCTGCACTGACGCCTGTCGATATCACTCCCGACGACCTTGCGTATCTCATCTACACCAGCGGCTCTACAGGCCGACCGAAGGGAGTGATGCTGCGTCACGAAGGCATGTGCAACTACGCTACCCCGCTGCCCGCCAATGTCGAGGCCTACGCTGTGGCAAATGCAGCAGACAGCATACTGGCAGTCACCACCATCTCCTTTGATGCCTCGCTCCACGAGATCGCCATCTCGCTCTTCAACGGCCTCACACTGGTGGTGGCCAACGAGAATCAGACGAAGAACCCGCTCGATATGGCCGCCCTCATCCGCGAGCACCACATTGGCTATGTGTCGGCTACGCCTTCGCAGTGGCAGACATGGATCTACAGCGATGACTTCGTAGAGGCGATCCGCACCGTTCCCATCATCCGCTTCGGCGGCGAGAAGCTGCCCGAGAGTCTGCTCCACCAGATGCAGCAGCTGACACCGTCGCGCATACTGAACACCTACGGGCCTACCGAGACGACCGTCTCCTCGAACATCCAGGAGCTCACCCATGCAGAGCGCGTCACGGTGGGTCGTCCGCAGCTGAATGTCAAGGAGTTTGTGGTTGACAGCGACGGCAACGAGCTGCCGGTAGGTGTCGTTGGCGAGCTGTATATCGGAGGCCGTGGCGTGGCTCGTGGCTACAACAACCTCGACGAGATGACGCGCGAGCGTTTCATCGACTATCACGGCACACGCATCTACAAGTCGGGCGACTATGCCAGGTGGCTCCCCGACGGCGACGTGGCCATCCTCGGACGTACAGACCACCAGATCAAGTTACGCGGCCTGCGCATCGAGCTGGGTGAGGTGGAGAACGTCATTGCCCGTGTAGAAGGTGTGAAGAATGTCGTCATCATGATCCGTAAAATATCAGGCAAGGAGCATCTCTGTGCCTACTTCACCGCCGACCATCCTATCGACATTGCCGAGATGAAGGCTGAGATCAGCAAAAGCCTCACGCAGTATATGGTGCCTACCGCCTACCTGCAACTCGACAAAATGCCGATGACCCCTAATGGCAAGACAGACATCAAGGCTCTGCCCGACCCCGAGCTGGCGGTCAGCAGCGAATACGAAGCACCCCAGAACGATGCCGAACGCACCTTCTGCGACATCTTTGCCGATATCCTGCAGATGGACAAGGTGGGAGCCACCGACAACTTCTTCGACCTTGGCGGAACGTCGCTCGTCGTCACCCGCGTCATCATCGAGGCTGACAAGGCAGGACTGCACGTGTCCTATGGCGAGGTATTCGCCAACCCCACACCACGCAAGCTGGCTCTGCTGACGACTGGCGGCGCAGCTCCCGCCGGTTCATCCGACGGGACCCCGTCAGCCACTCCCGACCCCGTAGCCGACTTCGACTACACCGCCATCAACAACCTCTTGCAGCGCAACACGCTGGGCTTCTTCCGTGCAGGCGAGCGTCAGCAGTTAGGCAACGTGCTGATTACCGGAACCACGGGCTATCTGGGTATTCACATCCTGCGCGAGTTGATTGACTCAGATGCAGGAAACATCTATTGCATGGTACGTGGCAAGACCCTGGCAGCCGCAGAGAGCCGTCTCCGCACCATGCTCTTCTACTATTTCGACAGCCCTTATGAGGAGCTGTTCGGAAAGCGGCTGCATGTTGTCCTCGGCGATGTCACCAACGACCTTTGTGGTGTGCTCAACGGTTATGCCATTGACACTGTCTTCAACTGCGCCGCCGTCGTCAAGCACTTCTCTGAAGGCACGGAGATTGAAGACGTCAACATCGGGGGTGCGCAGCGATGTGTAGAGTTCTGTATCAAGACAGGTGCCAGACTCATCCACATCTCCACCGCCAGCACACGCGGCCTGTGGGCTGGCGAGATCAAGAATGAAATCTTCTCCGAGCAGCGCCTCTATATGGGGCAGTATCTGGGCAATCAGTATATCTATTCTAAGTTCATGGCCGAACGGCTGATCCTTGACGCCGTTGCCCTCCACGGCCTGTCCGCAAAGATCATGCGAGTGGGTAATCTCGCTGCCCGCTCCACCGACGGCGAGTTCCAGGCGAACTTCAGCACCAACTCGTTCATGGGACGTATCCGCGTGTATAACATGCTGGGCTGTTGCCCGTATGGTATGCGCAACAAGCGTGTGGAGTTCTCGCCTATCAACGAGGTGGCTCGCGCCATTGTGCTGCTGAGCGCTACGCCTGAGGAGTGCACCGTGTTCCATCCGTATAACATACACGGCCAGTTCCTCGGCGATGTGCTCTCTGCCTTGACAGTCGTCACGGGAGGCATCCGCTTCGTCGAGCAGGAAGAGTTCCAGCAGGCGATGGATGAGGCCGGGAAAGACCCACAGAAAGCCAAGCAGATGGCTGCTTTGTTGGCCTACAAGGACATGGCCCACGGGAAGAAGACGACCGACGTGCAGCGTGACAACGACTACACCACGCAGGTGCTCTATCGCCTCGGCTTCAGTTGGAGTCCCACTTCATGGGACTATATTGAACGTATGCTCACTGCCATCGGCGGCTTCGGATTCTTCGAATATTAGATGAATGGTCAACGCTCAATGGTCAATGTATTAAACGATGAGTAAGGACATCTCATTCAATACCGAGTACTGGCGCTTCCTCTGGTCCTCCATCCTGATTGCCCTATCGGCATGTCTCGGCAATGTCGTGGACTCTGTCATCGTCGGAAACCTGATTGGCGAGGACGGCGTCAGTGCCATCAACCTCTCAAAGCCCGTCACACAGTTCATGTTCACCATCAGCATGCTGCTCTCTACGGGAGCAGGTATGCTCGTGGGTATGGAACTGGGCAGGAAGGACTACCGGCGAGCCTCCTACATCTTCACCCTTTCCACCATCGGCTGTCTGGCTTTCGGTATGTTGCAGACGGTGGCAGGCCTGTTCTTCACCGACGACATCACCCGATGGTTTTGTACCCACGAACAGCTCCTCGCCGCCACGCGCGACTACCTCTTTCCGCTGATGATGGGTGCGCCTGCCTATATGATGTCGTGGGCACTGGCCACGATGGTGGGTGTCGATGGCAGCCCGCGCCTCGTCTCCGCGGCCATCCTCATCGACAATGCCGTCAACCTCTGTTGCGACATCATTTTCATCCAGTGGTTCGGGTGGGGCATCGAGGGCTCATCGACAGCCACCGTCATCGGCCACATCGTAGGCATCGCCTTCATGTGCTGGCACTTCCGCTATCCCGATCATCACCTGCAAATGGCCTTTGCGGGCGGGAAGGCAGGGGCAACCTTCAGGGCGATGGTCTCTCAGGGTGCGCCCTTGGCACTGGCCTCCATCAGCCTCACAGCACTCCTCTTCTGTGCCAACAGCATCGTGCTCTCTACCATGGGGCGGACGGGCATCTTCGCATTCTCCGTCTGCATGAACATCCTGTATATCTACAATCTCTTCCTCTCAGGCACCTGCCGTACCGTTCAGTCGCTGGGCTCCATACAGGTGGGAGGGGGGGACAATGAGAAGTTCCGCCTCGTCATCAGCAAGTCATTCCGTTTCATCACCGTCGCCATGCTGACGACATGTGCCTTCATCTGGATAGCACCCGAAGCCGTCACCCGCTTCTTCGGCGCTGACGAAGGGGATATGATAGCCGAAGGAGTCCGCGCCTTGCGCATCTTCGCCCTCAGCTTCATCCCCTTCTGCTATATCTATACCGCCATGGTCGTCTATAAGCTCTACGGCTATCACACCATCGCCCTCTTCATTTCCCTGGCTCTCTCGCTGACCGTCATTCCCGTCCTGTGGGTCATCTCCCTTACAGCCCCCGACTACCTCTGGTACAGCTACCTCATCGCCTACGCCATAGAGGCCGTCGCCATCCTTGTGCTCCACAAAGTGACACATGCCCGCTTTCAGCTTAAGTCCTCAGACATGCCGCCTGCATAATATAAAAATTTTACTGCAAGCTCTTTTTCCACAAGAGCTTGCAGTAAAAAAAGGTATAGGAGTGTAGGTCTAATGGGGTATTACCCGACCTGCGAGCCGGGCTTCACGTCTTTGGTCGTTGTCACCACGCTCAGACTCTCGTCGAAATCCACGGCTGAGAGGATCATGCCCTGGCTCTCGAGACCCATCATCTGGCGCGGCTCGAAGTTGGCCACGAAAAGGATGCGCTTGCCGATGAGCGCCGACGGGTCCTCGTAGAAGGCGGCAATGCCCGAGAGAATAGTGCGGTCCTTGCCGGTGCCATCGTCGATAGTAAACTGCAACAGCTTCTTGCTCTTCTTCACCTTCTGGCAGTCCTTGATGAGACCCACGCGGATGTCGAGTTTTTCGAAAGCCTCAAAGCTGACGTTGGGCTTGGCCCCCCGTGGCCCCCCAGCGGGGGGCGTTTGCTGGCTGCCTGCCTTATTATCCCCCGCCGGGGGATTACAGGGGGCCTGCGCCTTTGCATTTTCCTTCTTGATGCGTGCGAGGCGGTCCATCTGCTTCTGAATGGCCTCGTCCTCGATCTTCTCGAAGAGCAGTTCGGGCTTGGCCAGCTGATGGCCGGCGGGCAGGAGGTCGGTGCTGCCGAGGCGGGACCACAAAAGCCCCTCTCCCCGCTCCCCCCGTGGGGGGGAGAGCCGCACTGCCGTGTCTTTCTTTTCCTCAGAGGATAAGGAGTCCTCCCCCCCACGGGGGGAGTTAGAGAGGGGCCCGACTCTAAGCATCTCCCTAAGCTTCTTGCTGCTGAACGGCAGGAAAGGCTCGAAGGCGATGGCGAGGTTGGCGGTCAGCTGGAGCGAGATGTTGATGATGGTCTTTACGCGCTCGGGGTCGGTCTTGATGACCTTCCACGGCTCGCTGTCGGCGAGGTATTTGTTGCCGATGCGGGCAAGATTCATGGCCTCCTTCTGTGCGTCGCGGAAGCGGAAGTTGTCGAGCAGGCTCTCCATTTTGCATTTTACATCCGCAAACTCGCTGAGGGTTTGTCGGTCGTAGTCGGTCAGCTCGCCGCAGGCGGGCACGACGCCCTCGTAGTACTTCTGCGTCAGCTGCAGGGCGCGGTTTACGAAGTTGCCGTAGATGGCCACGAGTTCGTTGTTGTTGCGCGCCTGGAACTCCGCCCAGGTGAAGTCGTTGTCCTTGGTCTCGGGAGCCGAAGCGGTGAGGGCATAGCGCAGGACATCCTGCTTGCCGGGGAAATCGACGAGGTACTCATGGAGCCACACGGCCCAGTTGCGGGAGGTGGAGATCTTGTCGCCCTCAAGGTTCAGGAACTCGTTGGCGGGCACGTTGTCGGGCATGATGTAGCCGCCGTGCGCCTTCATCATCACGGGGAAGATGATGCAGTGGAAGACGATGTTGTCCTTTCCGATGAAGTGTACGAGGCGCGTGTCCTCGTCCTGCCACCAGCGTTGCCACGTGCCCCAGCGTTCGGGGTTGCTCTCGCAGAGCTCCTTGGTGTTGGAGATGTAGCCGATGGGGGCGTCAAACCAGACGTAGAGCACCTTGCCGTCGGCACCTTCAACGGGGACGGGTATGCCCCAGTCGAGGTCGCGCGTCATGGCACGGGGCTGCAGCTCCATGTCGAGCCAGCTCTTGCACTGCCCGTAGACATTCGAGCGCCACTCCTTGTGTCCTTCCAGAATCCACTCCTTCAGCCAGCCCTCGTAGTCGTTCAGGGGCAGGAACCAGTTGGTGGTGTCCTTCAGCACGAGCTGTGCGCCGCTCTCCTTGGAGCGCGGGTTGATGAGCTCGGTGGGGTCGAGGTCGCGGCCGCATTTCTCACACTGGTCGCCGTTGGCTTCGTTGTGGCAGTGGGGACATTCGCCCACGATGTCGCGGTCGCTCTTGAAGGTGCCTGTTGTCTCGTCGTAGAACTGTTTCGTGGTCTTCTCAATGAGCTTACCATCGTCGTAGAGCTTGCGGAAGAAGTCAGCGGCGAACTGGTGGTGCGTCGCACTCGTGGTACGGGAATAGACGTCGAATGAGATGCCGAACTCCTCGAAGGAGTCCTTGATCATCTTGTGGTAGCGGTCCACCACCTGCTGCGGAGTGATGCCCTCCTTACGGGCGCGCTGGGTGACGGGGACGCCGTGCTCGTCAGAGCCGCCGATGAACATCACCTCCTCGCCCTTCAAGCGCAGGTACCTTACATAAATGTCCGCAGGCACATACACACCCGCGAGGTGGCCGATATGCACGCCGCCGTTGGCGTATGGCAGGGCAGACGTGACGGTTGTTCTCTTGAAATTCTTTGCCATTGTATCTTAGTATTTATCCAGTCAATCCCGAAAAAGCGGCGCAAAGGTAGGGATTTATTCTGATATTCCCTCTATTCTCGGTTGAAAAAAGTGGATGTTAGTCTTCTGCGAGCGCGAAGTCGAGTTGTTTCTTGTCGAGATTGGCCCGTGCTACGCGGATGCGGATGGGGTCTCCGAGGGTGTAGCGATGGTGGTGGCGCCGGCCGACGAGGCGGTAGTTGCGCTCGTCGAAGTCGTAGTAGTCATCATCGAGGTCGCGCAGCGGCACCATGCCTTCACATTTCGAGTCAGTGAGCTCCACATAGAGGCCGAACTCGGTGATGCCGGAGATGATGCCATCGAACTCCTGTCCGAGTTTGTCGGCCATGAACTCCACCTGCTTGTACTTGATGCTGGCACGCTCGGCGAGTGCTGCCGTCTGCTCCATGTCACTGCTCTGCTCGCACAGCGCCTCGTACTTCTCCTGGTTGGCGGAGCGCCCGCCTTCGGCATAGCGCGTGAGGAGGCGGTGCACCATCAGGTCGGGGTAGCGGCGGATGGGCGATGTGAAATGCGTGTAGTAGTCGAAGGCGAGGCCATAGTGCCCTATGTTG
Source organism: Bacteroidaceae bacterium (assembly GCA_017470425.1). Taxonomy (GTDB): domain Bacteria; phylum Bacteroidota; class Bacteroidia; order Bacteroidales; family Bacteroidaceae; genus Physcousia. Next base: position 59,110 of record JAFUYT010000001.1, read on the forward strand.
ACGGTGGAGTACTTCGCCTTCATCATGGCGCGTAGGGCCACCATCTCCACGAGGTTCTCTTCCTTCTGTCCGTGCACCTCGTGCAGGAGCCGGTTGAGGTTCTTGCTGATCTCCTGCTTGGAACCGGTGGTCTTGAGCTTGCGGCCGAACTTGGTGACGAACTGCGAGAGGTTCATCAGTTTGTCAGGATCGGGCTGTTCGTGGATACGGTAAGGCAGCACCTTGGCTTTCTTGCCCTTGGGCACGCGTCCTACGCTCTCGGCCACCGTGCGGTTGGCCAGCAGCATGAACTCCTCAATGAGCTTGTTGGCATCCTTGGCGACCTTGTAGTAGGTGCCGATGGGGTGCCCCTTCTCGTCGATGTCGAAGCGCACCTCGGGCCGTTCGAAATCGACGGCTCCAGCCGCGAAGCGCTTCTGGCGGAGGAGCTTGGCGAGGCGGTTGAGGGTGATGAGCTCTTCGGCGAAGGGAGTCCCCTCGCATCCTCCCTGAGAGGAGGCCTCCACTTGCGGGACGTGGTCACCGGGCGCATGGTAGTCCTCGGGGCTTGCCTCGTGGCGTGCCTCTAAGAGCGCCTGCACCTCTTTGTAGGTGAAGCGGCGGTCGCTCTTGATGACGGTGTGGGCGAGGTGCCATCGCTTGACCTCCGCCTTCTCGTTCATCTCGAAGATGACGCTGTAGCAGAGCTTCTCCTCGTCGGGGCGCAGGGAACAGATGAAGTTGCAAAGGCGTTCGGGCAGCATCGGGATGGTGCGATCGACCAGATAGACGGAGGTGGCGCGCTTGATGGCCTCCTTGTCGATGAGGGAGCCCTCGGTCACGTAGTGTGATACATCGGCGATGTGTACACCTATTTCATACAGGGTCCCCTTCCCCGCTCCCGAGGTGAGAGCCCTGAAGGAGAGGGCATCGTCGAAGTCCTTGGCATCACGCGGGTCGATGGTGAAGGTGACGCGGTCGCGGAAGTCCTCGCGCTCGGCATAGTCCTGCGGCGTGATGGTGGCGTCAATATGGTTGGCCGCTTCCTCGACCGCCTTTGGGTAGGTGTAGGGCAGCCCGAACTCCGCCAGGATGGCGTGCATCTCGGTCTCGTTCTCGCCGGACTTGCCGAGCACCTCCACGATCTTTCCGATGGGATTCTTGGAGCCTTCAGGCCACTCGACGATCTTCACGATGACCTTGTCACCCGCCTTGGCGCCCTTGAGCTGTCCCTTGGGGATGAAGATGTCGTTGGAGAGCGTGCGGTCCTCGGTGAGCACAAAGGCGAAGTCGCGGCTGACGCTAAGCTTGCCCACGAACTGCTTGTCGGCACGCTGCAGGATGGCGGTCACCTGCGCCTCGCGCACATGGCCGCGGCGCCGTGCCATCATCTGGATGCGCACGCGGTCGCCGTCCATCGCGTGGAGCGAATTGCGCTCCGCCACCAGAATGGGTTCGCCGCCGTCGTCGGGCAGGAAGGTGTTCTTGCCGTTGTGCTTGCGCTGGAAGAGGCCCTCCATGACGGAGCTCTTCGATGCCAGCTCGTAGCGCATCTGCGCACGTTCGATGATATAGTCGTCCATCAGCAGGTCATCCAGCACATCCATACACAGCAGCTTGCCGGGGTGCGTGTTGAGGTGTAGCTCGCGGAAGATGGTCTTGATATCGACCACCTCGCCGGCGTGCGTCTGGAAGAGATTCATGACCAGCTCCGTCAGCTGTGACTTGTTCAGGCGGTGTCCGCCCTGTTTGTTTTTGCTCTTTGACATGGCAGTAGGTAGAATAGTTTGTGGCAAAGATAGTGTTTTTCAGACATAGAAACGCACAAAATACTGATAAAATATGTCAAATCCCACAAAAAGCAGTACCTTTGCGCCCGAATCAGAAAACTTTCGACATGAAAATACTCGTTACGGGAGCCTCGGGCTTCATCGGCAGCTTCATCATCGAGGAGGGACTGCGGCAAGGCCACGAGATGTGGGCTGGGATGCGCCGCTCCAGCAGCAAACAGTACCTCACCGACCCGCGCACACGCTTCGCGGAGCTCGACCTGGGCAACCCTGAGCGCCTCTGCGGACAGCTCAAGGACTACCGCGCACAGATGGGTGGCCAGGGATGGGACTATGTCATCCACGCCGCCGGCGCCACGAAGTCGCTGAAGCGCGAGGGCTTCTTCCGCACCAATACCGACGGCACCCGCAACCTGGTGAACGCGCTTCGCGCGGCGGAGATGATGCCGCAGCGCTTCGTCTTCGTCAGCTCTCTGAGCATCTTCGGCGCCATCCGGGAGGAGAAGATCGGCACCGACGGCTCCGCCCGGCGCTACGCCGACATCACCGCATCGGACACGCCACGCCCCAACACCGCCTATGGCGAGAGCAAGCTGGCCGCCGAGAACTTCCTGCGCACGCAGGCAGACGTGCCCTGGGTCATTCTGCGCCCCACGGGGGTCTATGGCCCTCGCGAGCGCGACTACTTCCTGATGGCGCAGAGCATCCAGCAGCATGTGGACTTCGCCGTGGGCTACGAGTCGCAGGAGATCACGTTCGTCTATATGAGGGATGTCGTGCAGGCAGCCTTCCTCGCCTGTGAGCGCCCCGCCGAGCAAGTCCTGCACCACGCCTACTTCCTCTCCGACGGCCACACCTACGACAGCCGCCGCTTCAGCGATCTGCTGCAGCGCGAGATCGGCACGCGACTGGTGCTCCACATCAAGGCGCCGCTCTGGTTCCTGTGGCTCATCTGCGCCGTCAACGGCACCGTCTGCCGCTGGATGGGCAAGCTCACGACGCTGAACATGGACAAGTACCACATCCTGGCACAGCGCAACTGGAACTGCGACATCGAACCCGCCCGCCGCGAGCTCGGCTACCAGCCAAAATGGAACCTCGAGGAAGGCGTTCGCGAGACGGTGAGATGGTATAAAAAGGCCGGGTGGCTGTGAAAGATTAGGAAATTATAAGATTATAAAATTACAAAATTGAAGAACTTACGATTGTTGCCTATTGAGAAGGTGGCGGCGGCGTACTGCGCGCTGACCTGTCTGCTGATGCTCATCATGATGCCGCGACTGGTAGATCCCGCCGGGATGCTGCTGATGCGCGTGGAGTGGCTGGCGATGACGATTGCCCTCATCGGCATCTCCCATTACCTGAACCGCGTGCCCCGTCTCACCCTCTTCCTGCGCGTGCTCGGGCAGATGGCATGGCTGGCGATATGGTACCCCGACACCTACGAGTTCAACCGCACGTTCAACAATCAGGACCACCTCTTTGCCGCCACCGAGCAGACGCTGTTCGGCTGCCAGCCGGCACTTGAGTTCAGCCAGGCGTTGCCTGGTGCCGTGTGGAGCGAAGCCTTCAACCTGGGCTACTGGAGCTATTTCCCGATGATGGGCGTTCTCATCATCGCCATCCTCATCAAGGAATGGCGCGGGGAGACGGGGTATCGGGCGTTCAAGGCCGTCTCCGCCACGCTCCTCACCGCCTTCTTCCTCTACTACGCCATCTACATCTTCCTGCCCGTGGCCGGTCCCCAGTTCTACTTCCAGGCCGTGGGCATCGATGAAATCCTGCAAGGGCACTTCCCCGCACTGGGCACCTACTTCAGCAGCCACACCGAGATGCTGCCCGCCCCTGGCTACAGCGACGGCCTCTTCTACCACCTCGTCAGCGGTGCCCAAGCCACCGGCGAGCGCCCCACCGCCGCCTTCCCGAGCAGCCATATCGGTATCTCCACCATCCTGTTGCTGCTCTCGCGCCGCCACGTCCCCGCCCTCACGAAGTACCTCCTCCCGTTCTGGGCGCTGCTCTGCTGCGCAACCGTCTATATCCAGGCCCACTACTTCATCGACGCCATCGCAGGTCTCCTCAGTGCCCCCCTCATCCTATACATTGCCCGCCAGCCTTTTACGACGAAACCAACTTTTCCCAGGGGAAGTACTCACGCCGTGACGGTGTGACGCCGTCAAGCAACAATTGAGCCCCGCCCAGCCTTCCCGAGGGGAGGAGTTCTGAAGACCTTGCTCTTAACGGCCGAAGAGCAAGGTCTTACGGCGATAAGAGCCTGCTCCTGCGACAAATCATTCAACACATGATTCAAACAAAAAAGTCGCAAGAATCTAAAAATTGTTCAAAATCATCCTCTGAGCAGTCAAAAACTCCCTACTTTCAACTCTCAACTCTCAACTTTTCCTTACCTTTGCCCCCGTAAAACGAACACCAAGATGAGATATAGCATCATTGTTCCCGTCTATAACCGTCCGCAGGAAGTGGCGGAGTTGCTACAGAGCCTGACGAAGCAGACCTTCAGGGACTTCGACGTGCACATCGTGGAAGATGGCTCCGACGTCGCCTGCCGCGAGGTATGCGACCACTTTGCCAATCGCGTGGACCTGCATTATTATGTAAAAGAGAACGGCGGACCGGGCGCTGCCCGCAACTATGGCGCCGAGCGTGCCACAGGCGACTATCTCATCGTACTGGACTCCGACGTGGTGCTGCCGCCCGGCTATCTTGCCGCCATCGAGCGGGAGCTGGAGGAGACGCCCTGCGATGCCTTCGGCGGCCCCGACCGCGCTCACCCGGATTTCTCGCCCATTCAAAAGGCTATCAGCTACGCCATGACCTCGTTCTTTACCACCGGCGGTATCCGCGGCGGTTCTTCCGCCCGTAGGGGAAAACGAGGAGCCTTGGACAGGTTCTATCCACGCTCGTTCAACATGGGTGTAAGCCGCGCGCTGTGGCAGCGTCTGGGCGGTTTCCGCCAGATGCGCTTCGGCGAGGACATCGACTTCAGCTACCGCATCTGCGAGGCGGGCGCCAGTTGCCGCCTGTTCCCGGAGGCGTGGGTGTGGCACAAGCGCCGCACGGACTTCGGCAAGTTCTTCCGTCAGGTAAAGAACTCGGGAACAGCCCGCATCAACCTGCATCTGCTGCACCCCGGCACGATGAAGCTGGTGCACCTGCTGCCCGCCCTCTTCACCGTAGGTTGTCTGGCGCTGACCATCCTCTTCTGCTTCGGGCTCGTCCTGTTCCTCTTCGCCACCGACCACATGAGCCAGGCCTTCGGTTTCGCACTCTGCGAGCTCACCGTCCTGTTTCCGTTGCTCTATGCCCTCCTCATCTTCGTAGATTCCTCCGTCCGCAACCGCAGCCTCTGGGTGGGTCTGCTCTCCGTGCCCGCCTCCTTCATCCAGCTCCTGAGCTACGGCAGCGGCTTCCTCAGCGCCGTCTGGCACCGCCTCATCCTGCGGGAGCAAGGCGAAGGATTCGACGATAACCAAAAACTATACAAATGAACATCAAGTCCCTCCCCTCCGACGAGCGTCCCCGCGAACGGTTGATGGAGCAGGGCGCTGCAGCGCTCTCGCCCGCAGAGCTGTTGGCCATTCTCATCGGGTCGGGCAACACCGAGGAGACGGCCGTGCAGCTGTGCCAGCGCCTGCTGGCTGACTGCGACGGGAGCCTGAAGACGCTCAGCCGCCTCTCGCTCAACGACCTCACCCGTCGCTACAAGGGGCTGGGACCCGCCAAGGCTGTCACCATCCTCGCAGCCTGCGAGCTGGGGCGACGGCGCTCGATGGAGGTCGCAGCCGAGAAGCGCTACGTCCAGAGTTCCCTGGACGTCTATCAAATCATGTACCCGCGTATGCGCGACCTCTCCCACGAAGAGAGCTATGCCCTCTACCTCCGCGCCGACGGCAGCCTCGAGGGGCAGCCATTCCTCGTCAGCAAGGGAGGTCTCACCGCCACCGCCGTGGATCTCCGCCTCGTGCTGCGCGAAGCGCTCATCCGCCAGACGCCCACCCTAGTTCTCTGCCACAACCATCCCTCCGGCAACAAACGTCCCAGCCGCGACGACGACAACCTCACCGAGCGCCTCGCCAGTGCTTGCCGCACCATGGGATTCCGCCTGCAGGATCACGTCATCATCACCGATGGCGACTATTTCAGCTACCGGGAAGAGGGGAAGGTTTGAAGTGATGAATGAAGAATGAAGAATTAATACTATATAATATGGAGAAGATTGAGATAGAAGAAAGAGTCGTGGAACTCCTCAAGACCGTCTATGACCCGGAGATTCCGGTGAATGTGTATGACCTCGGACTCATCTACCGCATCGAACTCAGCGACGACCTCCAGCAACTCGACGTCGATATGACCATGACGGCGCCCTCGTGCCCCATGGCCGACTTCATCGTGGAGGACGTGCGGCAAAAGCTGGAGAGCATCGAGGGCCTCAGCACCGTCAACGTGAACCTCGTATTCGAACCCGAATGGTCACAGGACATGATGACCGAGGAGGCTAAGCTCGAATTAGGACTACTATGAAACCGATTTACTTCCTCTCCGATGCCCATCTGGGCAGCCGCGCCATCCCACACGGGCGCACCCAGGAGCGCCGTCTGGTCCGTTTCCTTGACAGCATCAAGGAAAAGGCCGGAGCGGTCTATCTGCTGGGCGATATGTTTGATTTCTGGCACGAGTACAAGCTGGTCGTGCCGAAGGGCTACACACGTTTCCTGGGCAAGCTGAGCGAGCTCACGGACATGGGCGTGGAGGTTCACTTCTTCACGGGTAACCACGATATCTGGTCCTACGGCTATCTGGAGCAGGAATGCGGCGTCATCATGCACCGCGAGCCGCTGACGGTGGAGATGGGTGACAAGGTGTTCTTTCTGGCGCACGGCGACGGTCTCGGCGACCCCGACCCGCGGTTCAAGTTCCTGCGCTTCCTCTTCCACAACCGCCTGTGCCAGCGCCTAATGGCCGCCCTGCACCCGCGCTGGGGCATGGAGCTTGGACTCTCGTGGGCCAAGCACAGCCGCCTGAAACACGAAGCTGAAGAGCCACGCTACATGGGCGAGGACAAGGAACATCTGGTGCTCTTCGCCAAGGACTACCTGCGCACGCACGCCAACGTGAACTACTTCCTGTTCGGGCACCGCCACATCGAGCTCGACCTGATGCTCTCCCGCACGGCCCGCGTCCTCATCCTTGGCGACTGGATCTCGCATTTCACCTACGCCGTCTTCGATGGCGAGCAGCTCTGGATGGAGAACTACATCGAGGGCGAGACGGAGCCTTGACGTGCTCCCCCTCGCCCCCGGGCGCGAATCATCGTATCTTGATCTTTATTTGAGGACGGCCGTACCCGTGAACTTCACGCGGTAGGGCCATTGTTCATCGTTGGCCAGGCTGGCTGCAGTGTGCTGGTCTGCACCACTGGCATCGATGCCCATATCCCAAGGATGCCGCCAGTGCTCCGTGGGTGCGCCGAGGATGACAAACCAAAGGTTTGAGGTGTTCTCGGGAATGGTGAAGGTGGCAGTGCCCTCGACCTCGGCGTGCATCTCATCATAGATGCGAGTGCCGTCAGAGAGCAGCGCCACAAAGCCATAGCGCCAGCCTGCCTTGCCGATGTTGATGGCGCGGAAGCCATCGGCGCCCGCTTCGCCCTGGAACTGTGCCTGCACGGTGGTTCCCGCCACCGGCACGCGCAGGCGGATAACATTGAAACCGTAGTTCTGAGGGCAGTTGGCAGAATCTACTTCCCAGAAGCCGCCACCGCCGCTGTGCAGGGAGGTGGTAAACTGGTTAGTACGTTGCCGACCTGCCTCCCGCAGCGCATCGATGTCCCAGGTGATGGCGCGGCAGGCGTAGTCGTACATATCACGGCAGAAGTCCTCCTGCGAGGTTCCGGTGATGCGCTGATAGGTCTCCACAGGGTCCTCTGGTTTCACGCTCTCACGCCAAAGGCGACCGATGAAGTCCTCTCCGTGAAGCTGACACCAGTAGTCCTGCACATAGAAGTTGTAGTAGCGCATCTCCTCATGCAACAGATTGAGGTGGGAATAGCGATAGATAAAGCTGGCCCAGCTGTCAGTGAACTGACGGCTGGGATAGACCTTGAAGGCCTGCCACTGCGCACAGCTCTCCCACCATGCACAGCCACCCGAGGCGTTCGGGCCGAAGCCGTAGCGCCAACCGTGGTCGGTGCCGAGGTCGCAGCTGACGATGTACTGGAAGGTATGCCCGATCTCGTGAGCAGTAGTAATGATGGAGTTTGCGGCGTCGGGATTCACGTCGAGCGTTCCTGCCTTGTTATCGACCCCAGAACCCGTAGCACGCCACTCCGTCTGGTAGTGCACGAGCAGGATGATCTTATAGGTGGAGAGTGTCGTGGAGGTCTCGGGATTCCCGAACCCCAACTGCCCTGTATAGACGTCATAAACGCGCTCGGCACGGGCAAGCAGGTCGGCAGGGTCGAAGGTGTAGGGACTGGGAGCCTGCGTGGGATCACTGCCGAAACCTCGTTCCCAGAAAACCACGAAGTGCTCCGACTGCTGCGAGCGCGCGAAGCAGTAGTTGCTCTCCTCGTTGGAGAAGTCGTTGTTGCGCAGGTAGTTGGGACGATAGAGGTAGATGCCTGGATCCCGGAAATAGAACTCGTCGGCACGGGCATAGTTACTTTGTTCTTGTGTGCCGTCGGCACGCAGGATATAAAAGCACAGTTCCTCGAAGCGGATGGAGTCGTGGTCGTTGAGCGTGTAGGGTGTCTTGTACTGCAGGAAACCGTCGTTCATCCGGATACCGTAGATGGTGTGCTGCGCCTGCGCGGTGAAGGCACATACGAGCAGCCCTGCCGTCAGAGCAAGGCTGCTACGTACGTGTTTGTTCAGAAATCTCATGCGGGTTGCCTGTGAGGTTCCGTTACTTCACTTGTATCTTGCGGACGCTGTTGCCCTGTCGCAGGAGGTAAGTGCCCTTGCGGGGAACGGCGTTCAGGCGCAGGCCGTCAAGCGTATAGACCTCGGTGGCGGCAGCGCTCTGGGACCGGATGTCCTTCACGTTGTCAGCAATAATCCTGTCCGACTCTTCCTGCGTGAAGGTGATGACGTTGGCGGGTTCCACCTGTCCCGTAGCATAGACGGCGATGATGCGGATCTCGAAGGGCAGTGTATATTCGCCTGCAGCCATGCTCCAGGCAGTCACGCTCGTTGCGGGGATGACATACTCGCGGAGGCTGCCGTCCTCGACAGTTACAGAGTACATCTGATTGTAGTAGATGATATAGCTCTGAGGCTGTGCACCGGCAGGCAGTTCCCAGGAGACGGGAATGTTATAGGTGACATCGACGACAGGCTCGTCATCGGCATTGACAGTATATTCGCGCGTATAGGTGATTTCACCGTTGAGCTTCACATTGCTCACACCCACCTTGGTGTCGTCGAGGACTTCCACAGGCTCAGAGACTACGGCATAACCGTCATTGGCCACATAGATGGTGTAGATGCCGTCGAGCAGCACGGGGGTCGTGTAGCTATTGCCCGTGACCTTTACATATTGGCCATCGACAATGACGCTATTGGCTTCCCCCTCCCATGTCAACGTGACGGTGTTGCCCGGATTAGCCACAGCGACGAGGTTGTAGGGCGCATAGGCCGTAAGGGCGGGATAGGCGTAGGTGGTCACCTCCAGCTCGGTCTCCACTTCATCTACGAGCGAGCGCGTGGCCAGACGACCGTCGGCGTCGTAGGTGTAGATGAAGATGCCTGCGCTGCTCTCGCTCTTGATGAGCACGCCGTTGGCATAGGTGTAGAGCGTGGTGCCCATGTCACGCCCCATAAAGTTGAGGCTGACGCTGGTAAGGTTCCCGTCGGAGTCATAGGTGTTGAGGTATGTGATGGGCACGGGGAGCGCCGAGGGCGTCTGCGTGGCCACATTGCCATGATCGTCGTAGGTGTAAGTGGTGGTGCCAAGGGAACGTTCACCAGCTAACTCCTCCACGCTCACGCGCTGTCCGAGCGCATTATAGGTGTAGAGATAGGTGCGGCTGCTGTTGGGATTGGCGAAGTTGTTATATTCCTCCTGCACAGCCTGTCCGAGGTCGTTGAGCGTATAGATATGCTCCTCCACGCCTTCCGTTAGGGAGTAGAGGAGATAGCCCTGCACGTTGTAGAGGTTGTGGGTGACGGTAGTGGTGCCTTCGAATAAGGCAACTGTCGTCTCGGTGATGGGTTTGTCCTGAGCCTGCACGGCAGTCAGCGCAAAGGCCGCAGCCAAAGTGAGTACAATCTTTTTCATGTGTTTTTTGTTTTGTGGTTGATAGTATAATAATATTACTGGTTCGGCATCTGACCGTCCAGAGCCTTGATGATCATCTCCAGCAGTTCGTTTGTGGGACGGGACAGCTTCATATTGCCCACCATCGTCTGCGGCTGACGCTTGCCCTCGCTGATTTCATTGAGGCGACGCTGCAGGATGGCTTTCATCTGTTGTCTGTACAGCAGTTCCGTCTGTGGCGTGAACGGTTTCGTCCAGCGTGCCAGCGTCATGTCGTCGGCATCGAGGTTGGGATTGGCCAGATACTGACGGATGTAGTTGAGATAGGAAGCGTAGTCCTTCTGTTTCTCGGAGAGCGTGATGAGCGTCTGCAGACGGTAGTGATCGGCGTTCTGGATGCCCAGCTCGTCGAGCAGCTGGCTGAAGCGGTCGTAGCTTTCCTGATCGAGGGTGGCAGTGCCGTCGGCCTCGTTGATGAGCTGACGCTGGAAGCCGCCGAGGACGCTTTGGATCTTCATCCGCACGGGCATCTCGCCTGTGACAGCCTGCAAGCCCTCGGGATGCTTGGCAGTGTAGATGAAGCTCTTGGCGAAGGGGTTGGTGATGTTGCGGAAGAAGATCATGCGGAGCGTGCTGTCAGCTGCAAACGTCTCCTCCTTGCCTTCGAGGATGGCTTCGGCCACGTCGTTGGCTTCACCTGCCTTGTAGGAAGCGGTGAGCGTCTGCAGGTACTCCTGGAGGAACTGAGGGTCGCGGTCGCCGGCCTGCCAGCGTGCACGCAGGGGAGCAGACGTGTTGTCCTTGCTCTTCTCCTCAAGGACGCTGATGAAGTCGTCGGCCTCATGATAGCCCAGGAAACGACTGATCTCCTCGGCATCTGCCGTGAAGATGACGAAAGTGGGATAAGCCGTGATCTGCAGTTTCTTGGCCAGCGGAGCGCCGTATTCGCTCTCCATGTCTATCTTGATGCTGACGAACTTCGGGTTCATCGCGGCGCCCACCTTCTCCTGAGGGAACACCTCGCGCGACATCTTCTTGCAGGGACCACACCACTGCGTGAAGCAGTCGAGGAAGATCATCTTGTTCTCTGCCTTCGCCTTGGCAGAAGCCTGTTCCAGCGTCGTTCCTTCAGGCTCGAAGACGACACCCTGTGCCATGATGACCGCCGAGGTCATCGCGCACATCATAAATGTAAAAAATCTCTTCATTTTATCGGTGTTTACATTAAACTTTCAACTACACGCTGAGGCGCGCGTCTTTACTGCATTGAGAACTTCCAGCCCATATCCTTCACGCGGCCGGGGATGACGTAGTCGCGGCAGACGCTCATGTCGATGTCGCCACTGGCCGTGTTGATACGGTACTGGTAGAGATGTCCCTGACGGGTCTGCTCGTTCCAGGTGGCGATGTGCAGGAGTTCGTCACAGCTCGGCATCATGCTTGCGCTGTAGATGCTGTTGTAGTACTTCTGCAGGCGCACGCAGGTGACGACCTCGCCCGCGGAGGGCGCCGTCCACACGGCCTCGGCTGGCAGACCGCTGTCGTAGGAAAAGTTGTAGAGCGTGCGTCCAGCACCATAGTAGATATAGCTGCCGATGTTGCTGGCGGCCATCGTGGTGGCGGCAGCCACCTGCGGACAGAGGGTAGTCATGTCATAGAGTCCGATGCCGATGCTCTCGTCATCGGGCGTCGATGTCGAGAAGTTGGCCACGGCGAGGCGGTAGGCGGTGCCGTCGGTCATCAATAGGTATTCATAGGGCTGTAGGCGTTGCTCACCCACGCCCCAGTCACCCATGAGGAGCGTCATGCCCGTGTGGTTGACGTCGAAGGCTGCAATCTCCATATCCTGCTCGACAAACGTCTCGAACCGGGCGCTCTCGAAGGCCGTATAGCGGAAGCACTGGTGCGTCTGGTCATAGACCACGACGCCGTAGTTCAGCTGATTGGGTATCTCGGCGTTCCAGGCTGCCAGCTGCCCCACGCCCTCATCGAACTTCGCCACGCCGAAGCGGCTCTCGCGCTCGCCAGTGGTGCTGTTGAAATAGGTGTTGGTATAGACCTTATTGTCGTTGATGAGCACCTCGGAACACTGACCAGAGATACCGCCGTTGCCGTGGTGGCTGTACCACGAAGGTGCCATGCGGGCGGGGGCGTTGTTGAAGAAGTTGTTGAAGGCCATCACCTGCTCAATACCCGTGTCGGTGACGCCCACGAGGGTGTAGTCCGTGCAGAGCCCCACATAGTTGTGCCCGCTGAGCGACATCGCTATGTCAAGGCATCGGATGGGTTTGCCCTGCAGGGGAGCGCCGTTGGTGAGCTCATAGAGGTTCGTGTAAGCACGGTCGGTGGTGAGGTTGTTCTTGGTCCATGAGTTGAGGATGAGAGCCAGGTCGCTGTAGCCCGGTCGGTCGGCGCGCTCGTAGAGCAGCATCCATCCGCCGTCGAAGGCCTCGCTGACGGCCACGCGCGTGCGGAAGAACTCGCGCAGGCCGTCCTCGGTGTTCGTCACAACAAGCTGCACGAAGTAGTTGCCACCCGTGCGGTTGACAGGTGCCACGAGGTGCCGCTCATATCCCAGCGTGTCGATGGACGTGCTGGTGCCCGCACCCGTCACAGAGCTGAAGAGGGTCCACTGATAGGTCAGGGGCACTGCGCTCTCGTCTGTTACGAGCTGCCCGTTGTAATAGACATTGGGTTCCAGGTCGATGACATCGAAGCGAGTAATGGCGTACTCCGGCAGGATGCCCGTGCCTGTCGTGTCGATGCTGACGGGCGTAATGTCGTGGTAGTCGTAGTTGCCCTTGTCGTCGTAGCAGGCGCAAAGCAAAAGGCAGAACAGCAGACCCACTCCCCTTCCCCATCCTGTCATGGAGGGGAGCAGACACCTTTGTAAATAGTTCTTTATCGCGCTCATGATTATATCTGATAGGATTCTTGTTCTGTAACCACTCCCTCACGGGTGAAGGGCGGTGCCTCTAAAATGTGACCTCATACCCGTACTCATCCGTGAGCGGCGTGTCGTGGGTGGCATTGTATTCGCTGAGAGCCTGTTGCATCTGCTGCTGCAGTTGCACGGCGTAGGAGGCGGAGATGGTGTTGGTCTCCTCGACGTAGTTAGGGAGGGAGCCCATCGAGGCCTGAATCTGGAAATCGACGAGCCCGAGATGCTCTATCATGAACTGGTACTTCACACGGCTATAGCTCCCGAAATAGCGGGCAATGGGATAGAAGATGAGCATATCGTTGCGCGTGGGCACGGCATCCCAGTTATCGGGCTTCGCCAGGTAGTTCTTCACGATAAGCGTGAAAAACTGATAGCCCTCGGTGCCGATGCTGAACGTCTCCGAGGGCACCACGCGCAGCTGCACCGTGCCATCGCGGTCGGTGAACAAGGAGGCGTCGGTCAGCTGCTGCGTACCCAGATGCAGGGCGTATGTGCCGCCGATGGCGCCGGCGGGGATGACATAGTCCTCTGTGCGCAGGGTGGGCGCCACAGCGTCAGCATCGTCGCCCGTGACCTCAAGGCGGAAGCTGCGGTCATAATCCACGGGCATCCCGGTGATCTGCGCATAAAACGGCACGCTACCTTCCTCGTAGGCGTAGGAGTAGTTGTAGGTCGCCGATTCATAGACCACGCCCGCTGCCGTGCCTACCCATATATTCAGCTGCGTCTCCGCAGGGTCGTAGGTCGGCACCTCTTTCTGGGAGCAGCTGGTTAATATTAAAGCCCCACCCCCGCCCCCTCCCGTCAGGGAGAAGAGGAAAGTTACTATTGCTAACTGTCTTCTGTATAATATTCTTTTCATATTTTCTTTTCTTAGCAGTTTCTTTGATGGTATCTCTTTCCCCACTCGCATCCCTAACAGGAGGGGTCGGAGGTGGGTCTTTCTCACTTATTCGCCTCCCTCTCGGCGGCCTCCGTCTCAGTGATGGGCAGCGGGAAGGTATAAAGTTTCTCTTCCACTGCATCGGCCTCGGGGAAGAGGAGGATGGTGGGACGGTTGAGGCGTTTGAAGAGGAAGAACAGCTGACCTTCGCCGAGGTACTCACGGCGGTACTCGCGGATGAGTTCCAGCAGGAAGTCATCGGGCTGGCGCGTCAGACGGGTCAGGTTGCGCGCCACGCGCAAGTCGTTCAGCGCACTCAGTGCCTCTTCGGCTTCGCCGTTGCGGTAGAGCACCTCACTGCGGATGAGATACATCTCCGGCACACGGATGAGCGGCATCTTATTGTTGTAGAACACGCCGCCTGTGGCCTCGTCATATTTGCGCAGATAACGGTTGGCGGCGTTGCTGCCAGTGCCGTTCTTGAAGAGGAACGTGTAGCGGTAGTCGCGCGTAGCGCGGTCGAAATACTCGAGCAGGCGGTCACGCGTCACAGCAAAGCTGTTCGTGGTGCCCTCGCTGAAGTAGATGTCGGCGATGTCCGCCTGAAGCGTCAGGTTGTTAAGGGCGAACAGATGTTCGGTAGCCAGACTGCGGTCGGCACCCGTCTGCAACTGTGTGTTTACAGCCCACGGGAAGAGCTCCGACTTGATGACCTCGTCGGCCGCGGCAAGCGCCAGGTCATACTCGCACGCCCACATCAGCACGCGTGCCTGCAAGCCTCGGACAGCGTAGTAGTTGAGGTGGAGCTGCCGGTTGAGCAGATAGCCATTGTCGGTGGTCTCTGTGATCTCGCGCCCCGTCACGATGGGGTCTGCCTCTTTCAACAGCGCCTCCGCCTGCCGCAGATCCTCCTTCACAGATTCCAGCACCTGCCGCACCGTCAGCTGCGGGAACACGCGGTAGCTGAGAGCGGTAGAGTACGGGATGGCGGGCTGGTCGGGGTTCACGGCATAGCTCACACCGAAGCAGCGCAGGAGGTCGAAGTGCAGGAAGGCACGTAGCGCCAGCGCCTCACCCTTGATGACCGCATAGTTGTCACGCGAAAAGAGCGACGGGTTCTCATCGATGTGTGCCAGCAGATTGTTCACATTGGCAATACCGCTGTAGTTCTGGTTCCAGATTCCGCGGATGTGGTTGGTGGCGATGGTACCGTCGTAGTCATAGGTGGCGACATCGCTCTCGCCATACTGCCCGGCACTGTAGTAGTCCCATTCGCGACCCAGCACTCCGATGAAGCCATAGGTGAGCTCCTTGGCGTAGGTCTGTGTGTTGACCATCGAGGAATAGACACCGGCGAGCGCCTCCTTGAAACCGTTCTCCGTCTCGAACAGCTCCGTGTCCTCGACCTGCGAACGGGGCTGTACGTCAAGCCAGGAGTTGCAGGCGCTTAGGAGTAAAGACCCACCCCCAACCCCTCCCGTCAGGACGGGGAGGAAAGTTACTATTGTTAATAGTTTCCTATATATTCTTTTCATACTTTCTTCGCAGTGATTATTATGTTGTCTTTTGCCCCCACTCCCCTCCCTAATGGGAGGGGGCGGGGGTGGGTCTGCTATAATGTCGCCGTCACCGACAGCGAGAAGGTGCGGGCATAGGGGTAGCTCAGACCGCGCTCCGCCTTGATGGTAGCCAGATGGAAGACGTCGTTCATGTAAGCCGTCACGCGCAGGCGCTCCAGACCCGCGCGGCGCAGCCAGGCACAATACTTGAAGTCGTAGTAGAGCGAGAGGCTCGTGAGATCAAGCATGTTGTTGCGCTGCACGAAACGCGTCGAGGCGTAGGTCGTCGTGGGGTTCGAGGAGATGTGCTTGTAAAGGGCAATGTCGCCGGCGGCGTTCCAAGTGTCGCTGAAGACACGCCGATCGACGTTGTTCGCGATGTTCACGTTCTCCACGCGATCGACCAGTGTCTGGTTGTAGTAGTCACCACCCATCTGATAACTGAACAGCAGGCTCAGACCGATGCCCTTCACCTCACCGTTGAGACCGAGTGTGCCGTGCACCTTCGGCGTGGCATCACCCGCGATGATGTAGTCATCGGTGGTATAGGTGTAGGTCGTCGTGCCGTTTTTCTTGCGGAACAGCTCGCGCCCCGTGGCTGGATCGATGCCAAGCGACTGCACCGCCCAGATGGCGCTCATGGACTGACCTTCCTCGTAGCGGATGATGGGCGAGGTGGTGTTCGATGCGTCCTGGTCGCGGTTGAAGCTGCTCAGCGCATCGCTGATCTTCGTAACCTTGTTCACATTATGGGCGATGCTGCCGGTGAGACTCATGTAGGACTGTCCCTTCTGGAAGAAGCGCCAGTTGGCAGTGGCCTCGACACCCCGGTTCTCCACGTTGCCCAGGTTCTCCATGTAGGAGGTGAAGCCCGTCGAGGTGGGGATCGTCATGGCAATGAGGGCATCGCGCGTCCGGCTGTTGTAGTAATCGAAGCGCAGGTTCAGGCGTTTCCATAGCCCCAGATCCAGACCGACCGTGAAGTCGCCCGTCTGCTGCCATTTCAGGTTCGGGTTGGGCATCCCCATCAGATAGGATCCCGAGATGTTATCGTAGATGACGCTGTCGTAGAACTTATAAGTGGCCTTGGCCTGATAGGGCGAGAAGTTCTGGTTGCCCGTGAGGCCGTAGGTGACGCGGATCTTGCACAGCGTCAGCCACGTGGCCGTCTCCATGAAATGTTCCTTGTGGAGATTCCAGCCGATACCGGCGCTCCAGAACGTACCCCAGCGGTTGTCGCTCCCGAACACCGAAGAGCCATTGAAGCGCAGGCTGGCGTCGAAGAGATAGCGCTCGTCGTAGCTGTAGTTGGCTGCGCCCGTGAAACCCAGCGAACGTGTCGTCGTCTCGGAGCCGCTCGGCGTGCCGCCCTCGGCATACTGCTTGGCAAAGGTGATGTAATCGACGTGATTGTTGAGGAAGCCCCAGGCTGTCATGCCCTCCGACGAACCGCTCGTGGATTGTAGCGAGTAGGCAGCATTGGCCAGCAGCAGATGCTTGTTCCAGGTATGTGAGTAGTTACCCGTGACGTCGATGTTGAGCGAGTTCGTCTCGCCATTGCTGATGTAGTAGCTGCCACGCTGGAAGTAGCGGTCGCCCGTCCATTCGTTGAAGCGCGTGTGATCACCGGGATAGAAGTCCTCGCGCTTGTCGTTCTGATGGATGTAGCCCAGTCGCGCCGTGAAGCGCAGGTCCTCCATCGGTCGGTATTCGAGGTAGAAATTCTCCACCACCTCGGTGTATTTCGAGAAGTTCTTCGTGCCGATGGAGGCGTTGTAGAGGGGATTGTAGTAGGTCAGGGTGCTGCCATTGGCGCCCGGCGAGGAGAATGTTCCCAGCACTTTCTGCACGTTACCGTTCTCGTCGGTCGAGGAGAAATAGGGATTCACGCCCACATAGTCTGAGAACGTGCCATAGGGACTGTCATCGGCACGGTTACCTGTGACGCTGAGCGAGTTGCGGAACATCCATTGCTTGTAGCGGTAGCTGAGGTTGACATTGCCCTGAATGGTCGTACGGTCCGATTTCTTCATCACGCCGCCCACGTTGTTGTACATCAGGTTCGCCGCGTAGCGCATCTCCTCGGTGCCGCCCTCGATGTAGGCGGTATGCTTGTGCCCCACGCCCGAGCGCAGAGGCTGCGAGAGCCAGTAGGTATCTACGCCGCGGGCGATGTCCGTCGCCGTGCGGTTGTACTGCTCGTCGAGCAATGCCTGGTAGTAGGGTGCCGTCGCCGTGTAGCGCCCAGCATTCTTCTCCACCTGGAGTTTCTCCTCGGCGTTGCAGAGATCGTAGCTCGTCAGGTCGGGCACCTCCACGTTCACATCGCCCGTGTAAGTGATGCGCAGCCGTCCCGCCTCCGGCAGGATGGTCTCCACGACGATGACACCGTTACTGGCCTTGGAGCCATAGATGGCCTTGGCCGCGCCGTCCTTCAGAATGGTCACGCTCTTGATGCGGTTGATGTCCAGATCAAAGATCTGCTGCTGAGTGGCCTCGAAGCCGTCCAGGATGAACAGCGGGGCGTTCGGGTTGCCGCTGTACTCACCCTGCAGACCCGCGAACGACGCGTTGCCGCGGATGGTGATGTCGGCCATATAGTTTGGGTTGGAACCCATCACGCTGTTCATATCCACCACGAACGAGGGGTCCAGCGACTGTACGATCTTCAGGACGTTGCTGTTGCCCACCATCTTCAGGTCTTCCTGCGAGTAGGAGACGGCGGAGCCGGTGAACGTCGAGGACTTGTAATCGAACAGTCCCGTCACAACCACCTCTTCCATTTCGCCGCTCTCCGAGAGCACGATGACCTGATTCGTGTAGTTCCGCTTGCCGTCGTAGCGCTTCGTCTGCGTCTTCATCCCCACGTAGGAGAAATCGACAGTGATTGCCAGCCCCTTGGGCACGGCCATTGTGAACTTACCGTCGGCATCAGCCACGGCGCCGGCCTTCGTCTCACGTACGCGAATGTTGGCACCCGGCAGCGTCTCGCCCTGTGTGTCCTTGACGACACCCGTCAGCAGAAGCTGGTCGGCAGCAATGGTCGCCGGACGCTGTGGCGTCACGCCCGTCATGGGAACCGACGAGGGACGCTCGCCTTCTGTCGTCACCTGAGCGGCCAGCGGAACGACTGCCACGTGCAACGCGACCGCCCAGGCGACACATTGATTTATATGGAATCTCAGCATGTTAGCCTTGTGTTTGTCTGTTCGTTTCGGCGGCAAAGGTAGCGCAAAACGGACAATTCACCAAGCTTTTCGGGGGTATAATGCTGTTCGGGGTAGCAAATTACCCTCTTCATAGTAGATGCCCTACCCTCTTTCGCGGGAGTGCAGAACGTTCCTCCTCAAAAATGGCTTACCCGTTTTTCTTGTAGCTTCCCGCCGCCCAGACTGCCATCAGGGAAGAGATGAGGGCGAGGGCGAGTAGCTGATGGGCGATGCTGTGGAAGCTGCCGCCACGGACAAAGACGGTGCGGATGGCATCGATGAAATAATGCATCGGGTTGACGTAGGTGGTGGCGTAAGCCCACGAGGGCATGGAACGCGTGGGGGTGAAGAGGCCGCTGAGCAGGAGCATACAGACCACGAAGAACCACATGACGAAGATCGCCTGCTGCATCGTGTCGGAATAGTTACTGATGATGAGACCTAAGCTACTGAAGAACAGCGCCAACAGCATCGCCAGCAGATAGACGAGCAGGAGCGGACCCTGACAGGTGATGCCATAGACGAGCCACGAGAGCAACAGGCACACCGTGATCAGGAAAAGGGCGATGAGCCAGTAGGGAATGAGCTTGGCCAGGATGAACGACCACTTGGAAACGGGCGTGACGTTTATCTGCTCAATGGTGCCGGCCTCCTTCTCGCCCACGATGTTCAGCGCTGGCAGGAAACCGGTCATCAGCATCATCAGGATGGCGAAGAGGGCAGGAATCATGAAGACCTTGTAGTTCTGGTGGGGATTGTAGAGGGTGAGGGTGGAGGTTCCCTCTACGGCCCCCGAGGGAGCCACGATCTGCCTCAGATACGCGGAGCCCATAGCGCCCTTGGTGCCGTTGACGGCATTGGCGGCGATGAGGAGCCGCGGGTGGTGCCCTTGCGTGAGGTCGCGGCTGTAGTGCTGCGGGATGACCAGGATGATGTCGGCACGCGAGGATTCAATTTCCTTGAGGGCGGCTTGGTAGGACGGCTTCTGACCGCCCGAAAGGAAGTAGTTGCTGGCTTCAATGCGGTGGACAAGCTGCTGGGAGATCGTGGAACGGTCGTTATCCACGCAGGCGACGCGGATGTTCTTCACCTCCTGGTTCATCACCCACGGCATGACGCACATCATCACGATGGGGAAGGCGATGATGAGGCGGGGCAGGAATGAGTTGCGCCGGATCTGTAAGAATTCTTTCTGGAGGAGATATTTGAGCATTTCGTGATTCCGATATTATGATTTGACGATATTTCGATCTTCCGAGGTCAGGACAGCCGCACCTTGAACGTCTTCAGCGAGATGGCGAGCAGGGCGAGGGTCATGGCGGTGAGGATGGCGAGTTCACGGGCGACATCGCCGATGCCCACGCCCATGATCATCAGCTTGCGCATCGCCTCGATGTAGTAACGGGGCGGGATGATCGCCGAGACCCACTGCAGCACCACAGGCATCGACTCCACGGGAAAGAGCATCCCCGAGAGCATCACGATGGGCATCAGCAGTACCATCGCAGAGAGCAGCAGCGCCATGAGCTGGCTGTCGGCGATATTGGAGATGAGTAACCCCAATGAGAGCGCCAGCAGGATATAGATGGTGCTGACGAGGTAGATCCAGATGATGCTGCCCGCCAGCGGCACGTCGAGCACGTAGCGCCCCATCAGCAGGATGGTGGTCAGGATGGCGAAGGCCAGCACCAGATAGGGAATGACCTTGGCGATGATGATCATCAGCGGCCGCACGGGGGAGACGAGCAGCACCTCCATCGTGCCACGCTCCTTCTCACGGACGATGGAGATGGAGGTCATCATGGCACAGATGAGCATCAGTAGCATACCCATGATGGCGGGCACAAAGTTGTAGGCGGAGCGCATCTGGGGGTTGTAGAGGAGCTTCACCCCGGGTTCCCCTCCAAGGGACGAAGGGGGGATGTAGCTATTTCCTCCCACGGGTTGATGAAGTATGGCAGTGGTATAGGTTGTCCACTGCTGTGCCATGTTGGGGTCTGCGCCATCGACCAGGATCTGCACGCCGCTGTGCTTGGCTGCAAAATCCTTGCCGAACACGATGGCCATGTCTGCCTGCTGCCGCCGGATGAGCTGCTCGGCCTGGGCGGGCGTGCCTACGGTGGCAATGATGGTGAAGTACTCCGAGGCCGCCAGCCGCTCCACTGCCTGCTGCGTCTGAGTATCCACCTGTGAGGTGACCACCACCGTGCGGACATTCTTGACGTCGTTGGTGATGGCAAAGCCGAAGAGGAGCATCAGCACGACCGGCATCCCAAAAAGTATCAGCATCGTGCGGCGGTCGCGCAGGATGTGCTTCGCTTCCTTGAGGACAAAGGATATAAATGGTTTCATTCTTGCGGTATAACGATATTTCGGAATAACGGTATAACGTTGATATTTTTAATGCCCGTCCTAGTCCGACGAACGTTTCGCCTGTCGGGCCAGATACGTGAACACATGATCCATATCGGGCTGTTGGAACCGTTGCTTCAGCTCGTCGGGCGTACCGATGGCGCTGATCTTGCCATCTACCATGATAGAGATGCGGTCGCAGTACTCCGCCTCGTCCATGTAGTGCGTCGTCACGAAGACGGTGATGCCGCGCCCGGCAGCTTCGTAGATGAGTTCCCAGAACTGGCGGCGCGTGGCGGGATCCACGCCGCCCGTAGGCTCGTCGAGGAACACGATGTCTGGATTGTGGAAGATGGCCACGGAGAAGGCGAGCTTCTGTTTCCAGCCGAGGGGCAGGCTGCGCACGAGGTCGTCGGCGTGGGCCTCGAACTTCAGCTGGCGCAGCAATTCTTCCGTTTTCTCCTTGATTGCTTTGTCGTTCATCCCGTAGATGCCCGCGAAGAGGCGAATGTTCTCGCGGACGGTGAGATCCTCGTAGAGCGAGAACTTCTGGGACATATAGCCGATGTGGCGCTTGATCTGCTCGTGCTCCGTGCGGATGTCGTAGCCGGCCACGGTGCCCGTGCCGCCTGTGGGCTGGTTCAGTCCCGTGAGCATGTGCATCGCCGTCGTCTTGCCGGCGCCGTTGGCCCCCAGGAAGCCGAAGATCTCTCCCCGGCGGACGCTGAAGCTGATGTCATCCACCGCGCGGAACGAGCCGAACGCCTTCACCAGATGAGAGACCTCAATGGCATTGCCTCCGTCGTCTTGTTCCGCCTGTTGCGACTGAGTCGCAACAGCATTAACTATCGGCGGCGGATTAAACACCTCCTTGAACCGCTCCAGCACCACCTCCGGCGTGTCAATGCCCATCACCTGTCCTTCGCTCAGGAAGGCCACGCGCTCACAGCGCCGCACCTCATCGAGATAGGGCGTGGAGGCCATGATGGTGATGTCACGCTCCTTCAGCATGGCGAGCATCTCCCAGAACTCCTTACGGGAGACGGGATCGACGCCTGTCGTGGGCTCGTCGAGCAGCAGCATGCTGGGGCTGTGCACGAGTGCGCAGGACAGCGCCAGCTTCTGCTTCATGCCGCCCGAGAGCGCTCCCGCCTTGCGGTCCTTGAAGCGTTCTATCTGCGAGTAGATGGCGCGGATGCTGTCGTAACCTTCATCGACGGTCGTGCCGAAGAGGGTGGCGAAGAACTGCAGGTTCTCCTCTACTGTCAAGTCCTGGTACAATGAGAAGCGGCCAGGCATATAGCCCACGCGCCGACGGATCTCTTTCATCTGCCGCACCACATCGTAGCCATCAACCGCTGCAGTACCTTCGTCGGGCAGCAACAGGGTGCAGAGGATGCGGAAGAGCGATGTCTTACCGGCACCGTCGGGACCGATGAGACCGAACAACTCACCCTTCCCGACCGTGAGCGAGACATCCCGCAACGCCTGCACACGAGCGTAGCTCTTGCTGATGTGGCTTACCTCAATGACAGAACTTGACCTCTCCATACATCCCTATCTTGATGTAGCCATCGTTCTCGACAGCCACCTTGACGGCATAGACGAGGTCGGCACGTTCGTCGTCCGTCAGGATGGACTTGGGCGTAAACTCCGAACGGCTGCTGATCCAGGACACCGTGCCCTCGTACGTCTTCTTCTGGCCGGCACCGTAGTCGGCGAAGACGGTGGTCTTCTGCCCGAGCTTGATCTGCTGCAGCTGCGCCGTAGTGACGTAGGCACGGATGTACATCTTCTGCGTATCGGCCATCTTCAGCAGCGGCTTGCCGGGGGCTACGAATTCGCCCCGCTCGGCATACTTCTCCAGCACGACGCCCAGGAGGGGAGCCGTGATGTGGCACTTGCGCAACTGGTCGCGCAGCTGGCTCACCTGCACTTCGACAGTTGAGAGTTGAGAGTTGAGAGTTGAAAGTTGGGTGCCCAGCGCCGACACCTGCGCGTCGAGCTGCCGCTGCAGCACCTCCACCTGGCTCGTGGCATCGTCCAGCATCTTGCTGGGTGCAGCGCCGTCGGCCACGAGCTCCTTGTAGCGCTGCTGCTCCTGGCGTGCCTTGGCCAGCTGCTGGCGCGTGGCAGCAATCTGCTTCTCACGGTCGGGGCGCTGGCTCCGATAGACTTCCTTCGTGGCCTCCGCCTGCTGGATCTTCAGCCACAGCTGTGTCGTGTCAATCAGTCCGATCTCCTGTCCGAGTGCCATCTCATCGCCCTCATGGACGTCGAATGTCAGGAGCGTGCCGCTCTGCTCTGCCGAGACGGTGACCTCCGTGGCCTCAAACGTACCCGTAGCGTCGTACTCCTTCTCTGTTTTTCCGCAGGCAGCGAGCATCAGCACGAGGCCAGCGAGCATGAGTGTCTTGTACTTCATATTACCTATATTTATCTTTTTCAGTTATTCAACGTATATCTCAACTCGTACATTTCCTTCAGCATCTCTATCTCGTGCACCGACTGCTGCACGCGGGCGCTGTTCTCGGCGTGGATCTCGCGGACGAGGTCACCCGCGTTGATGATGCCGTGTCGCAGTTTCGACTCTGCTGCCTGACGGATGCTGCTGCGGAGACGGATGATTTCCTCGTCGTCGGCCATCAGGCGACGATAGCGGACGATGTCCTCATTCTGCTGGACCTGTTCCAGATGGTTATTGAAGAGGAACACATCGCGACGGTTCTCGGCCGCTGCACGCTGCAGCTGGATCTTCGCCTTGTCATTCTTGCGGGTGTAGAGCGCGCCGATGTTCCAGGAAAGGCGTGCGCCGACCATCCCATTGAGTGACCATTTGTGGTTCATCATATCCTCGAACAGGTTGTAGCCGGGGTAGCCGTAGAAGCCCTGTGCGAACACCCCTAACTTCGGCATCAGCGCCGCATCGAGCGCCCGCTCCTGCGCATCGGCCAGCCGCAGCTGGGCGTCGATAGCGCGAAGCTCGGGGCGGCCTCCCACTCCATCTTCCCCGAGGGGGAGAGTTGCTGCGCCAGAAGCCTCCCCTCGGGAAGGCTTGGAGGGGGCCGTGACCTCGATCCCACAGAACACGCTCAGCAGCCGCGCCAGCGTGCTGCGCTGCGCCTCGAGCGACGTCATCTGCTGCGCCGCGTTCAGGCGCTCCGCCTTGACAGCATTATAGTCGCTCTCGGCGGCCGTGCCGTGCACCTGCATCGAGTGCAAGGTCTCCTCGTTGGTGCGCAGCGTTGCCTGCAGGTCCTTGCTCAGCCGCAGTTGCTCGTCGAGCAGCAGGAGACCGAAGTACATCTCATTCACGCGCCTGCGTACATTATATATATCCACTTCCGTCTGCGCCAGCTGCACCTCGCTCTGTCGGCGGGCCACCTCCTTCTGCCGGCTGATTGTACCGCCATCGTAGAGGGTCTGGTTGATGTCGATGGCCACGCGGTACTGGTCGCGGCGCAGTCCAGCGATGTCGATGCCCATCTGCTGCATCAGTCCCTGCATCTCGTCCGGCCACGCCGTCACGTCGCTCTGGTACGTCGCCTGTGCCGACGCCCCGATCTGCGGCAGCCACCCCTTCTGGATGTTGGCCACCGTCAGCGCGGTCGTCTTCGTGATGAGGTCATACTGGCGGATGAGCGGATAGTTCTTCTCCGCTGCCGCCTGACATTCCTCCAGCGTCTGCGCCGTCACCGCCGCAGGCAAAAACAGGAATAACATAAGAATTTGCTTCATAGACATAAGCTTTACTTTTCAAGAAAGCACCGGGGAGGTCGGGAAGGGGCTCATTTCCGCCTGCAAAGGTACGACACCCCGCCATCCCCCGCGTTATCTCTTGATATGATATTATGTCCTTTTTGTAAGATTTGTGGGTAAAAGCACCGCACTTTCACGAAATATCATTATCTTTGCATCGCAAACCGCAGCATACACCACGCATGAACACCCCATCCGTCCCTCAGCAACGCCAGCCGAAGCAAGCCCCTAAGCTGATGACCTTCTCCAGGATCCGCTCCCTCCTGGAGCACCATATCCGGCAGCTCCGCGAGCACATCTTCTTCAACAGTGAGCTGGCCGTCCTGCACGGCGACCCGTTCATCTTCCGCGTCATCCTCCAGCAGAAGCCCCCCTTCAGCATCGACGACCACCGCCTGGGCATCATCACCCGTGGCGAGATCCGCGGCAGCATCAACCTCGTCGAGAAACACCTCAGCGCCGGCAGCCTCATCTTCATAGGCCCCGGATCTATCATCAGCCCCATCAGCTTCTCGCCCGACCTGGAGATCCACGGCATCGGCCTCTCCGCGAACTTCCCCATGCCCTTCGCCGCTGATCAGCTGCCGACAGCCTTCAACGGCCAGGTACGCGACTTCCAACTGCCCGCCAGCGAGGCAGACATCACCACCGCCCTGAGCATCATCGACACCATCTGGCACATCGTCCACCAACCCGACTACAACCGCCAGACCCTCAGCGCCCTGGTCGCCGCACAGATGCACCACTACAACGGCCTCTACCTCCAGCACACCTCCCGCCTGCAGTCCACCCTCTCGCACGAGCAGACCCTCTTCGACCGCTTCATCTACCTCGTCAACCAGAGCGCCACCGAGCACCACCAGCTCAGCTACTACGCCCAGCGTATGTGCCTCACCGAGCGCTATCTGGGCACCGTCGTCCGGCAGGTCAGCGGCACCACGGCCAAGAGCTGGATCGACCGCGCCATCATCGCGCGCGCCAAGATCGAGCTGCGCCACACCGACAAGTCCGCCGCCCAGCTCTCCGAGGAAATGAACTTCCCCAACCCCTCCTTCTTCAGCAAGTACTTCCGCCGACTGACAGGCCAGACACCCCTGGAATATCGCTCTGCCGGATAAACGCCTCAGTCACTCGCCACCCATGAAAACATATGCTGGCTTATGTTACGCGGTCTGCAACTCACGTCCAAAGGCCTGGAGAGAGAGGTCTTTAGGACTGTTTTCTGCTGCAAATATAGATAAATGTAGCGAAATATAAGCCAGTCCGATAAAGAATTTAAGTTTTCTTTAGAGGAAATATAGATAAATGTAGCGAAATATAAGCCAGTCCGATAAAGAATTTAAGTTTTCTTTAGAGGAAAGATAACAAAAAACAATTGGTTTCAGCAAGTAAAACAAGAAATAATTGACTTGTGCGTTTCACTTTTCACCCTATATACTGGAAAGAGCCCTTCAACGATTCCTTCTATGTTATTTTTCCCTGTCTTTTTCTCTCATTCCCTCACACGACTTGATTATCAATGGAATCTGGTGAGGGAAAGGTGAGGGAAAGGGCTGAATGGTGAGGGAACCTATCGAGCTTATGCCCTTCACCTCGCGAGCTTCCACCCCTCACCTCGCGAGCTTATGCCTCACACCTCGCGAGCTTCCACCCTTTACCTCGTGAGCTTCGAGGTAGTTCCATGCGTGGAACATTCATGCAGCAAGCGTGTTTCATCATCACTGCACGCTGCCATACTCCTCTCGTCAGTCATCACCTTGCCGCTCACCTCTCGTCTTATACCCCATTTCTCTCACGCCCTCACGCGTTCCTTCACCATAATCCGCTGTTAATCAATCCGTGTGAGGGAGTGAGGGAAATTTCAACCAAAATAACAAATCTGTTACCGCCCAAATCTTTTGGGCTAAAATATGTGGTGCACCCCAAAAATCTCTCGCTGGCGCATGGGAAAGGGGGCGAACCCCCGCGCCAGCATGCTTCGCATTGAAAAACGATAGGCACCATGTGCTGGTGCACGGTTATCGTTCATCTCCGCTATCTACCGTTTCCTCAACGCAAAGACACAAAGGCGCGGAGATTCTCTGCATTGAAAGTATCAATAAATATAATTGGATACCACCTATCTCATGAGTTCCGTAACCATTCAGACATGAACTTGTCATAAACCTCGTAGATTCCCTGCTGATGAGTCAAGAGCTGTTTTTCCATCAGTGCCTGAGCTGACTTTTGTACGCTGCTGGCAGAAGAAAGATGGTAGCGCTTGACAAAAGCCATCCCCGTTATCTGCTTGGCTTTGTCTTCGTGACTAATCGCAACGAGTAAGTCGCGCTGACGGGTCGTCAGCTGATAGAGCACATCTTTATAGGCTTCTTCGTTTTGGTTAATAATTTGTTCTACAGCGCTGTCAACATCATCCGCAACGATATAATCCTTTGTTGCAAAGAGCTGATTAAGAACTTTCTGAAGATACCATGTCGTGCCATCGAACCTTTCATAGATAGCCCTCACCACATCATCGGCAACCTGCTTCCCAGCTTTTTCGAAATGTCGTTT
The DNA here is from genome assembly GCA_017470425.1 of Bacteroidaceae bacterium. Lineage (GTDB taxonomy): Bacteria > Bacteroidota > Bacteroidia > Bacteroidales > Bacteroidaceae > Physcousia. Next base: position 86,415 of record JAFUYT010000001.1, read on the forward strand.
GGCAAAGGCCTCGTACTCCGGCAGTGCCACCGGCTTCAGAAACATCATCGACACACTTTGATAGAAGGGACGCGCTGGCGATGAGAACATCTCGCTCATCATGCTCTTCTGTGACCCCGAGAAGACGAAGACAGCATTGCGGCAGTCCTGTACGTAGGTTCGCATCAGCTCCTCAACATTCTGTTCAGGATAGTCAGCAATAGCCTGGAACTCATCTATGGCAACAATACATCTTCTGTCTGCAGCCTTCAGGTAATTGAAAATCTCCTCTAAAGTAAAACTGGGCGATTTGATGTCCCCAACCCCCACATTCCAACTGGCATTGCCCTGTCCGTCGAAAGCGATACCTGTGCGCAGCGAAGTCACAAAACGCAGGAAGCCGTCGATGGCCGCTTGTCCACGCGGCTTCAAACGGTTCACAATGCCCTGGCCCATTCGATAGACCATATCCTGTAGGTTTTTTGTGGCATAGATGTCTATCAGGAAAGTGTAATAACGGTCTTGAAGCTCCTTTTGTGCAAAGCAATGACGTATCAACCCCGTCTTGCCCATGCGACGAGGAGAAATCAGAGCCACATGATTGCCATTGGTCAGCATAGTGACTAGTTCATGAGTCTCCGCTTTACGGTCGCAAAAATATGCCGCCGACTCGTAACCATAAGTAATGAAAGGATTCTCTATCATAATAAGCATCTTTTATGCGGGCAAAGATACATATTTCAGCTCATAGCCCCAAACAATTATCCAAAAAAGATTATCCAAATCGGATAATTATGTTCCTTTAGCTTCGCATGGGCAAGAAAAACGTGCACAAACATAAGGGCTTTTAAAGAGAAAAAAGAAAAGAAACAAAAGAAATAAAGAGAAAAGACAGACAGACCGTCTGACATTAACATGCGCGCGTGAAAGAAATCTATGCCACGGACGACGTGGTTATTCGGCGAGGGCGATGTGGTCGATGCGGATTTTCTGGAGGCCGGCGGGGACGCGAACCTCGACGGTGTCGCCTTCGTGGCGATTCAGGAGGGCCTGGCCGATAGGTGACTTGATGGAGATCTTGCCCTCGCGGAGGTTGGCTTCGTGGGGGCTGGCGATGATGTAGGTCATGTGGGCACCCGTGGTGAGGTTGGTCATCTCTACGCGGCTGAGGAGCCCCACGGCGTCGCTGGCCAGACGGGACATGTCGATGACGCGGGCGTGCTCCAGCACGCGCTGCTTGAAACGGATGCGGCCGAGGAGGCGGCCCTGCTCACGCTTGGCGGCGTGGTACTCGAAATTCTCGCTGAGGTCGCCCTTGTCGCGGGCCTCGGCGATGGCTTCCTTCACGCGGGGCAGCTCCTCGCGTTCGAGTTGGCGGAGTTCTGCTACGAGCTTGTCGTAGCCTTCCTGTGACATATATTCCATAGTGGGTTATCGTTTCTGTTTGAAGAAGGTCTGCATGATTGCAGCACAGTCGTCGGCGAGGACGTGGGCGGTGACCTGTGTCCTGGGGTGCAGGGCTTGGGGCGCGAAGCGGTGGAAGCCCCGTTTCTCGTCGGGGGCACCATAGACGAGGCGGGCGAGCTGTGCCCAGGCGATGGCTCCGGCGCACATCACGCAGGGCTCGACGGTGACGTAGAGTGTGCAGTCGGTGAGATACTTGCCGCCGAGGGCGGCCGCGGCAGCGGTGATGGCTTGCATCTCGGCGTGGGCGGTGACGTCGGTGAGGCGCTCGGTGAGGTTGTGTGCCTTTGCTATGACGCGTCCTGCGGCTACGACGACGGCGCCGATGGGTATCTCGTCCTCGTCGGCGGCGCGCTGTGCCTCAGCGAGGGCGAGGCGCATGTACTGCCGGTCGAGGTCGGCTTGCTGGGATGGGGAGAGCTGGGGCATATCCGGTTCTGAGGGGATGCCAGGCGAAGGAATCGCCGGGCGCTTATTGGGAGTTGTTATTTGCGTGCAAAGGTAGGGCAACTGACGATAAAAAGCAAGAAAATGGCGGAAGAATCCATAAAAAGGCTTAAATATCGCGCTCAAACGGGTAGAAATGTGTACCTTTGCAGCTCATTGTCCACAGGACTGAAAGTAAGTTATTGTAAATAAGGAATCAAAGATATGGGTAAAATCATTGCTTTAGCCAACCAGAAAGGCGGCGTCGGTAAGACGACGACGTCCATGAACCTTGCGGCATCGCTGGCAACGCTGGAGAAGCGGGTGCTGCTCATCGACGCGGATCCCCAGGCGAACGCCTCGAGCGGTCTGGGCATCGACGTGCAGGCGGTGGAGACGAGCATCTACGAGTGTCTGGTCAACGGTGCCGACGCGCGGGAGGCGCTCTTCGAGACGGACGTGGCGGGGCTGGACGTGCTGCCGAGCCACATCGACCTGGTGGGCGCCGAGATCGAGATGCTGAACCTGCCGCAGCGGGAGCGCGTGCTCTCGCGGATGCTGCAGCCGCTGAAGGAGGACTACGACTTCATCCTGATCGACTGCTCGCCGTCGCTGGGCCTCATCACGGTGAACGCGCTGACGGCTGCCGACTCGGTCATCATCCCCGTGCAGTGTGAGTACTTCGCGCTGGAGGGCATCTCCAAGCTGCTCAACACGATCAAGATCATCAAGACGAAGCTGAACCCGAAGCTGGCCATCGAGGGCTTCCTACTGACGATGTACGACTCGCGCCTGCGCCTGGCCAACCAGATCAAGGACGAGGTGCAGCGCCACTTCCACGAGCTGGTCTTCAAGACGGTCATCAACCGCAACGTGAAGCTGTCGGAGGCTCCGAGCCACGGCATCCCCGCCATCCTCTACGATGCGGACAGCGCGGGAGCCCGCAACCACCTGGCGCTGGCGCAGGAGATTATTGAGAAGAATGAGAAGTGAAGAGGCCCACCCCCGGCCCCTCCCCATAGGAGGGGAGAAGGGAGGGAGAGATGAGGGTTGAACGATCCACATTAAACTTTTAATCTTTAAACTTTAAACTACATAGTGGCACCACATAAGAAATTCCCGGCCTTAGGCCGAGGCCTCGACGCCCTCATCCAGACGGAGGAGGTGCAGACGGAAGGCTCCTCGAGCATCAATGAGATTGCGCTCGACCTGATCCACCCCAACCCCAACCAGCCGCGCCACGAGTTCGACGAGGATGCACTCACGGAGCTCGCCGATAGCATCCGCGAGATCGGCATCATCCAGCCCATCACGCTGCGCAAGATGGAGGACGGCACCTACGAGATCATCGCCGGTGAACGCCGCTGGCGCGCCTCGCAGAAGGCGGGCCTCACGACCATCCCGGCCTACATCCGCACGGCCGACGACGAGAACGTCATGGAGATGGCGCTCATCGAGAACATCCAGCGCCAGGACCTGAACGCCGTGGAGATCGCGCTGGCCTACCAGCACCTGCTGGAGCAGTACGGGCTGACGCAGGACCGCCTGTCGGAGCGCGTGGGCAAGAAGCGCGCCACGGTGACGAACTACCTGCGGCTGCTGAAGCTGCCGGCAACCATCCAGATGGCGCTGCAGAACAAGGAGCTCGACATGGGCCACGCCCGCGCCCTGCTGTCACTGGACAACCCCGCCCTGCAGCTGAAGGTCTTCAACCAGATCCAGAGCGAGCACCTGAGCGTGCGCAAGGTGGAGGAGCTGGTGAAGCGCCTGACGGAGGGCGAGACGGTCAACGTGGGCGGGCAGAAGCTGCGCCCGCGCAAGGCCCAGCTGAGCCGCGAGTACAGCCAGCTGCGCGAGAGCCTCTCAGCGTGCTTCCAGACGCGCGTGCAGTTCACCTGCTCCGACCGCGGGAAGGGCAAGATCACTATCCCCTTCTCCAACGAGGAGGACCTGGAGCGCATCATCAGCCTCCTGGACAGGTTGAAGGGTTGACCCACCTCTGAACTTTCATCTTTAATCTTTCAACTTTAAGCTATACCCCCCCTTGCCCCGAGGAATCACATATAGACGATGGACGTTGGCACTGCTACTGGTGCTGACCGCATCAGTGAGGCTCTCGGCGCAGGAGGTGAAGGAGGACCCGGACTTCCCCATCACCCCCGACAGCGTCCTCCTGCGACCGGACACGGCGCTGCTCGGCGGCGGGCGACTGCTGATGGAGGCGGACACGCTGCGCGTGGATTCAGCCGCTCTGGCACAGCTCTCCGACAGCCTGCTCACGAAGGTCACCGAGGCGCTGCGCCCCCAGTTCACGCCCGACCCGATTCGCGCGCTGTGGCTCTCCCTCATCTTCCCCGGCGCGGGGCAGATCTACAACCACAAGTACTGGAAGCTCCCCATCATCTACGGCGGCTTTCTGGGCTGCGCCTACGCCCTCACATGGAACAACCAGATGCTCGGCGACTACTCCCAGGCGTACCTGGACATCATGGACAACGACCCCGCCTCGAAGAGCTACGAGAAGATGCTGCCCATCGGCTACGACATCACGGGGCGCGAGGAACAGTTCAAGACCATCTTCAAGAACAAGAAGAACTACTACCGCAAGTACCGCGACATGAGCATCCTGGCCTTCGTGGCCGTCTATGCCATCGCGGCCATCGATGCCTACGTGGATGCGGAGCTCTCGACCTTCGACATCAGCGAGGATCTGTCCATGCGCATCGTCCCGACCCTCATCACGCCGACCACCGACGGTCTGCGACAGCGCCCGGCCGCCATGCCTGGTGAGCTGGCTGGCGGTCTGGCGCTGCGGCTGACATTCTAAACGGATTTTGCCTATGCTACGCACTCTCTCCTTCTCCCGCACATGGCTCGTCACCTGCCTGATGATGCTCACTACCCTACCCCTCCCGGCGCAAGTCATCGAGGAGGAAGAGGCCGACGAGGAGCTCGACGTCTTCGACGAGGAGCTGGAGCAGAGCGAGGACATCATGCTCCCCGAGGGCATGAACGCCGAGGCGGACAGCCTGCTGACGGCGTGGAACCGCCTGCACTATCTCACGCTGCCGGGCGACTGCGAGCCGGTGAGCGAACCTGTGGAGTACAGCAAGGAGGACTACATCCAGCGGCTGGCGGCGCTGCCGAACGTCATCGAGATGCCGTACAACGCCGTCGTGCGCAAGTTCATCGACCAGTATGCGGGCCGTCTGCGCCGCTCGGTGAGCATCTTCCTGGGCGCGGGCAACTTCTACATGCCCATCTTCGAGGAGGCGCTCGAGGCCTTCCAGCTGCCGCTGGAGCTGAAGTACCTGCCCGTCATCGAGTCGGCACTGAACCCCACGGCCACGAGCCGCGCAGGCGCCGTGGGCCTCTGGCAGTTCATCATCACGACGGGCAAGCTCTACGGCCTGGAGGTCACCAGCCTCATCGACGAGCGCCGCGACCCCGTCAAGGCGAGCTACGCCGCTGCCCACTACCTGAAGGACCTCTACAACATCTTCGGCAACTGGACGCTCGTCATCGCCTCCTACAACTGCGGCCCGAACAACGTGCGGAAAGCCATCAGCCGCGCCGGCGGCGTGATGGACTACTGGAAGATCTACCCCTACCTGCCGGCAGAGACGCGCGGCTACGTCCCCGCCTTCATCGCCGCCAACTACATCATGAACTACTATAGCGATCACGGCATCTGCCCCGCAGGCACGACGCTGCCGGCCGCAACGGACACCGTCATCGTGCGGCGCAACCTGCACTTCGAGCAGCTCATGGAGCTCTGCGGTGTCTCCGCCGACGACCTGCACGCGCTGAACCCGCAGTACCGCACGGCGCTGATCCCGGGCGACAGCCACGCCTGCACCCTGCGCCTGCCGACGACCGCCATCACGCGCTTCGCGGAGCTGGGCGACAGCGTCTATGCCTACCGCGCCGACGAGCTGCTCAACAGCCGCCGCGAGGTGGAGGTCGATGAGAGCACGACGCGCTACCGCCGTGGCCGCGGAGGGCAGAGAGGGCGCACCGTCACCGTGCGCGCCGGCGACACGCTCGGCGCCATCGCACGCCGCAACGGCACCAGCGTAGCACGCCTCCGTCAGCTCAACGGCATCCGCGGGACGGTCATCCGGAAGGGACAGAGAATCAGAGTCAGATAACAACAAGAAGGAGCAACTATGGAAACAGAGAAGGATCAAGCACGCAAGGACGACGCGATGGTGCAGACCGCCTATCAGCACCTGATAGACACCTACCTGGCCTCACCCCACCGCAAGAAAGTGGAACTCATCAACAAGGCCTTTAACTTCGCACGCAAGGCGCACGAGGGTGTGCGCCGCCTCTCCGGCGAGCCCTATATCATGCACCCGCTCGCCGTGGCGCAGATCGCCTGCGGCGAGATCGGCCTGGGGAGCACGAGCATCTGCGCGGCACTGCTGCACGACGTCGTCGAGGACACCGAGTTCACGGTGGCCGACCTGGAGAACATCTTCGGCCCCAAGATTGCACAGATCGTGGATGGCCTCACAAAGATCTCCGGAGGCATCTTCGGCGACAAAGCTTCGGCGCAGGCAGAGTCGTTCCGCAAGCTCCTTCTGACGATGAGCGATGACATCCGCGTCATCCTCATCAAGATCAGTGACCGCCTCCACAACATGCGCACCCTCGGCTCGCAGCCGAAGCACAAACAATATAAGATCGCGGGCGAGACGCTCTACATCTACGCGCCGCTGGCCTACCGGCTCGGTCTGAACCGCATCAAGGAGGAGCTGGAGGACCTGAGCTTCCAGTACGAACAGCCTGAGGTGCACGACCAGATCTGCCAGCAGATCGACGCCATCCGTCCGGCTCTGGAGAACGCCTACGAGAAGTTCATCATCCCCATCCGCGAGAAGCTCGACGCACAGGGCTACCACTACGAGATCAAGGCGCGCATCAAGCGGCCCTACAGCGTGTGGTCGAAGATGCAGCACAAGCACGTGGCCTTCAACGAGATCTACGACCTGCTGGCCGTGCGCATCATCTTCGATCCGCTGGTGCCGGACAACGAGGAGAAGGAGCAGGACGACTGCTTCCGCATCTACCGCATCTGCACCAAGACCTACAAGGCGCACCCCGACCGCTTCCGCGACTGGATTTCCAACCCGAAGTCCAACGGCTACCAGGCGCTCCACACGACGCTGATGAGCGAGCAGGGACGATGGGTGGAGGTGCAGATCCGCTCGCGACGCATGGATGACATGGCCGAGCACGGCTTCGCAGCTCACTGGAAATACAAGGAGAAGGAAGCCGACGGCGACGAGGAACTCGACGACAGCATCACCACCAAGGAGAGCGAGCTGGAGAAGTGGGTGGGCACCATCAAGGAGCTCCTCGACGACCCACAGCCCTCGGCGATGGACTTCCTCTCGACCATCAAGCTGAACCTCTACGCCTCCGAGATCCTGGTCATCACGCCCAAGGGCGAGTTCAAGACGATGCCGGCGGACTGCACGGTGCTGGACTTCGCCTTCTCCATCCACACCTTCCTGGGCACACACTGCATGGGTGCCAAGGTGAACCACCAGCTGGAGCCCATCAACTACCGCCTGAAGAGCGGCGACCAGGTGGAGATCCTCACGGGCGCCACAGCGCGCGTGGAACCCTCGTGGCTCGACTACACCACCACCGCCAAGGCCCGCAACAAGGTGGAAGCCTACCTGCGCCGCATGAACCGCGAGCAGCAGAAGCGCGGCGAGGAACTGGTGGAGACGTGGTGCGAGCAGCACGAGCTGGAGATGACGAGCCAGCTCATCGACTGCCTCTGCAAGGTCTATGACCGCAACAGCCGCGACAGCCTCTTCCAGCAACTCGGCGCAGGCACCATCGTGCTGACCGACGACGACGTGGAGAACATCCAGAAGGTGGCGAAGGGAGAGAGGCAGAAGAAGGGGAAGGGATGGAAGCGCCTGATTCCGTTCTGGAAACCGAAGGAGGCGACCGACGGCAGCACCGCCGCACCCACCGCCAACGACGAGCCGATGAAGATCGACCGCAAGAAACCTATCGTGCTCAACGAGGAGAACCTCTCGCGCTTCACCATCTGTCCCCAGTGCCACCCCATCCCCGGCGACCAGGTGCTCGGATATCTCGACGACCAGAACCGCGTCATCATCCACAAGCGCAAGTGCCCCATTGCCGATCAGCTCAAGACCAGCGACGGCAACCACATCCTCGCAGCCGAGTGGGACACCCACCGCCTGCTACACTTTGCCGCCACCATCCACATCGAGGGCATCGACCGCGTCGGCATCCTGCGCAGCCTCACCGATGTCATCACCCAGCAGTTTAATGTCAACGTGCACCGCCTGACCATCGACACGCGCGACGGCCTGTTCCAGGGCGACATCGAGCTCAGCGTCCACGACACCGAGGACGTGGAAACCATCATCAAGAATCTGAAAAGCATCGACGGGCTGGAAGAGGTCACACGCATCTCGTAGCCTCTGCCAGCCCGTCTGTTCACAGGCGAACCGCCGTCGGTTCGCCTTCTTTCTTACGCGCTATACGATCGAATCCAGCTCCTTCTTGATGGCCACCAGCTGCTCACGGACATTCGTCAGCCGGGCCATCAGGTCGCTGCTGTTCTTGGCTCCCTGCCGGTTGCGCTGAATCAGCTCGCGGGCAGCCGCCAGCTTCATGTTGCGCACTTTCACGAGGTCGTTCACCAGGCGGATCTCCTCGATGTCGTCCTTCGTGTACATACGGACATTGTTACCGCTTTTCTTGGGGCGGATCGTGGGGAACTCCTTCTCCCAGTAGCGCAGCAGCGATGCCGGCAGATTGAACATCTCGCTCACCTCGGCGATGGAGTAGTACTGCTTTAAGTCCTTATTCAAGTTCAGAGCCATAGCGTGTTTACGTTACAATCTTTCAATTCTTCAATCTTTCAATTTCCCATCGCCAGCTCGATGAACTGGTCGATGGCGGCGCTGAGGCCGTCGGGGTTCTTGCCGCCGGCCGTAGCGAAGTGGGGCTGTCCGCCGCCACCGCCCTGCATGAGCTTGGCAGCTTCGCGGATAACCTTGCCGACATTGACGCCTTGCTCTTTCACGAGGGCATCGGAGGCGGCGCAGGTGAGCATGGGCTTGCCTTCGTGGAGCGAGCCGATGCAGACGAGGGCGTTCTCCACCTCGGCGCGCAGCTGGAAGGCGATGTCCTTCACGGCGTCGGGCGGCAGGATGGTCTTGCCGCGGAGGATGCAGATGCCGTCGCGCTCGGTGGCTGTGCGCAGGAGCTCCTGCTTCCAGACCTGTGCCTTCTCGTGGATGAACTCCTCGGCCTGCTTCTTCATGCCGGCGTTCTCGGTGATGAGGCGCTCGATGGCGCCGTAGAGGTCGGGGGCGCCGTTGAAGAGGCTGCGCATCGCATCGAAGGTGTCCTGCAGCTGGTAGAGGGCTTCCTCGACCTTGGCGCCTGTGACGGCCTCGATGCGGCGGATGCCGGCAGCGACGCTGCTCTCGGAGATGATCTTGAACATGCCGATCTGGCCGGTGGCCTTGACGTGGCAGCCGCCGCAGAACTCGACGCTCTGGCCGAACTGGACAACGCGGACGTGGTCGCCGTACTTCTCGCCGAAGAGGGCGATGGCGCCCAGTTCCTTGGCCTGCTCGATGGGCACGTTGCGGTGGTCCTGCAGGGGGATGTTCTCGCGGATGCGCTGGTTCACGATGCGCTCGACCTGGCGCAGCTCCTCGGCGGTCACCTTCTGGAAGTGGCTGAAGTCGAAACGCAGGCCTTCGGGCGTGACGAGCGAGCCTTTCTGCTCGACGTGGCTGCCGAGCACCTCGCGCAGGGCTTGGTCGAGGAGGTGGGTGGCGCTGTGGTTAGCCTCGCTGGCGCGGCGGCGGTCGGTATCTACGCAGGCCATGAACTCAGCCTCGGGATGTTCGGGCAGCTTCTTGGCGATGTGCACGGTCAGGCCGTTCTCGCTCTTCGTGTCGATGATGTCGATGGTCTCGAACTCACTGACGAGCACGCCCTGGTCGCCCACCTGTCCGCCCATCTCGGCGTAGAAGGGTGTGCGGTCGAGGACGAGCTGGTAGTAGGTCTGCTTCTTCTGCGTGACTTTTCGGTAGCGCAGGATGTGGCAGGTGTATTCGGTGAAGTCCCAGCCGACAAACTCAGACTCGGCCCCCTGTGACCCCCCGGCGGGGGGCAATACGCTGCCGCCTTTGTCTCCCCCCACCGGGGGGACGGGGGGGGTCTGCCAGTCATCCGTCTCCACGGCTGCGGCATTACGTGCCCGTTCCTTCTGCTTCTGCATCTCAGCGTTGAAGCCGGCCTCATCAACGGTGAGACCGTTCTCGCGGCAGATGAGCTCGGTGAGGTCGAGGGGGAAGCCGTAGGTGTCGAAGAGGGTGAAGGCCTGCACGCCACTGATAGCCCCCCGTGCCCCCCCGGCGGGGGGCGTTTGGCCATCCTCTTTGTCATCCCCCACCGGGGGATTATAGGGGGCCTTCTTCGCCTCGGCCATGACGCGGTCGAGGAGCTTGATGCCGGTCTCGAGGGTGCGGAGGAAGCTCTCTTCCTCTTCCTTCATCACCTTGGTGATTAGCTCCTGCTGAGCCACGAGTTCGGGGTAGGCCTGGCCCATCTCCTGGACGAGCGTGGGCAGCAGCAGGTGCATGAAGGCGCGCTTCTGTCCGAGGAACGTATAGGCGTAGCGCACGGCGCGGCGCAGGATGCGGCGGATGACGTAACCGGCCTTGGCATTGGAGGGCAGCTGACCGTCGGCAATGGAGAAGGCCACGGCGCGGATGTGGTCGGCGATGACGCGCATGGCGACATCCACCTGTTCCGTCTCGCCGTACTTCTTGCCCGACAGCTGTTCGATGGCCTTGATGACGGGCTGGAAGACGTCAGTGTCGTAGTTGGAGTGTTTGCCTTGCAGGGCGCGCACGAGGCGCTCGAAGCCCATGCCGGTGTCGATGACGTTCATCCCCAGGGGCACGAGCGAGCCGTCGGCCTTGCGCTCAAACTGCATGAAGACGATGTTCCAAATCTCGATGACCTGCGGGTCGTCCTTGTTGACGAGCTCGCGGCCGGGCACCTTGGCTTTCTCCTCGGGTGTGCGGCTGTCCAGATGGATCTCGGAGCAGGGACCGCAGGGCCCCGTGTCGCCCATCTCCCAGAAGTTATCGTGCTTGTTGCCGTTGATGATGTGGTCGGCGGGCACGTGCTTGGCCCAGAAGCCGGCGGCCTCGTCGTCGCGGGGGATATTCTCCTCGGACGACCCTTCGAACACGGTGACATAGAGGTCCTTGGGGTCGAGGCCGATGACGTCAACGAGGTACTCCCATGCCATGTCGATGGCGCCCTCTTTGAAGTAGTCGCCGAACGACCAGTTGCCGAGCATCTCGAACATCGTGTGGTGGTAGGTGTCGTGACCGACCTCCTCGAGGTCGTTGTGCTTGCCGCTGACGCGCAGACACTTCTGCGAGTCGGCGCGGCGGCGAGGTTCGGGGTCTTTGGTGCCGAGGATGATGTCCTTCCACTGGTTCATGCCGGCATTGGTGAACATGAGCGTGGGGTCGTCCTTGACGACCATGGGGGCTGAGGGTACGATGGTGTGCCCTTTCTGTGCGAAGAACTGCTTGAAGCTCTCGCGGATTTCGTTGGCTGTGCGCATGAGGCTATGTATTTTTGTTAATGAACGTGTATAAACAGGCCGTTAGGCGTATATTTGGCTGCAAAGGTACAAAAAAACTTACCTGTAGGAATCGTTTTATGCAAAAAAATTAAGAAAAAGTGATGGGATATAAAAGATTCTTTGTATTTTTGCGGTCGAAACTAACCATTCACACTAATTTTTCTATAAGTACAATGAAACCAACTCTATTCCTCCTCGCTGCCGGTATGGGCAGCCGCTACGGTGGTCTCAAGCAGCTCGACGCGCTGGGTCCCAACGGTGAAACCATCATGGACTACTCCATCTACGATGCCATTCAGGCTGGCTTCGGCAAGATCGTCTGGGTCATCCGCCGCGACTTCGAAGACCAGTTCCGCAACCAGATCCTGAAGAAGTACGAAGGCCAGGTGCCCTGCGAGCTCTGCTTCCAGGCACTCGACGACCTGCCCGAAGGCTTCAAGGTTCCCGAAGGCCGCGTGAAGCCCTGGGGCACCAACCACGCCGTGCTGATGGGTAAGGACGTCATCAAGGAGCCGTTCTGCGTCATCAACTGCGACGACTTCTACAACCGCGACGCCTTCATGACCATCGGCAAGTTCCTCGCCGACCTCCCCGAAGGCTCGAAGGGCAAGTATGCCATGGTAGGCTTCCGCGTGGGCAACACCCTCAGCGAGAACGGCAGCGTGGCTCGCGGTGTCTGCGGCAAGGACGCTGAAGGCAACCTCACCGACGTCGTGGAGCGCACCGAGATCGAGCGCGTCGATGGCGAGATCTGCTACAAGGACGGCGACAAGTGGGTGCCCGTGGGCGGCGAGAACGTGCCCGTGAGCATGAACATGTGGGGCTTCACTCCCGACTACTTCCAGTACAGCGAGGAGTACTTCAAGGAGTTCCTCTCCGACCCGAAGAACATGGAGAACCTCAAGGCTGAGTTCTTCATCCCCCTCATGGTCGATAAGCTCATCAACGAAGGCACCGCTACCGTGAAGGTCCTCGACACCACCTCCAAGTGGTTCGGCGTCACCTACGCTGCAGACCGCCCCGGCACCGTCGAGCGCATCAAGCAGCTCGTCGATGAAGGCGTCTATCCGTCACCTCTCTTCTAAGAGCATCCCCCTACATCATCACCGCAGGCCGCCGAGTTCCCTCTGGCGGCCTGCTTTGTAGAAAAACTTTTGCGGAAAACATTGCGAACCTTACGAAAAGCGAACCAAAGGAGGCGATGGCGTTGCTCGCACTGGTTCGCCTCATAATTATTATTGGTTCGCCTTATAAGTCGCAATGCGCTTGGCCACGTTGTCCTTGATGTTCAAATAATAATACGAATAGTCGCTGGCGTGGCGGCCATCCGGCCCAAGGACTTCCATGACTTTCTCGGCGAGCTCCCCAGACATGGGTTCGGCGGCAGCATGCGTCAGGATCACGCCGCGACTGGGCACCACCTGTGCGTCCGCGCCTACATCGGTGATCTCGTACTTGCCGGTTTCCGCGTTCGGCATGTACGAACCCAGATTCTCGCTTGCAGGTGCATAGGTGTCATCGAGTTTCCAGTTTATCGGGTTGATGCTGATCGCATTCGGCAGCACCACGGCGGTCGCTATGTTTTCCTCCACGTTCCTGATGCCCTCGGTGTTCCAACTGATGATGACACCCGCGTCGGCCTCTCCAGTTGCAAACTTCAGGTGCGGGTAGTCCTTGAGGTCGTCCCTCGTAACGGAATAGCCAATGACGTAGGCAGCGACCATGCGCTTGTAGTAGTCGGAATGTTCCTTGAAGTATTTCTTCAGCACGAGTTTAGTCATGGCAGACCCCTGACTGTGACCCGCAATGATGAACGGACGTCCCTGGTTGTAGTTCTTGAAGTAGTAGTCGAGAGCGGCAGTGATATCATCGTAGGGCATACCAGTAATGGCTGGTTCGAAGTTCCCTAATTTCTTAAAGGTCTCCGCCTCAAGCCGAAATCCTGCCTGACGGTAATAGGGCATGAACACGTTGGTGCTTTCCGCAAACACGCTCGCATGAGCCTCGTATTCGACGGGCGCGCCAGCCATCACATCAGCGTTGCCGATCTCCGCGTAGTCGGAAGCGCCTTCCTCAAAGCTTGAGGCGACATACTCCGTAGCGGGAATGTAGAACGTATCGAACTCCTTGGTGATTTCCGGAATCTGATACCAATTGGATTTCTGGGAATAGTCAATTGCATCGCTCTTCTCGGGCTCTGCCGGGGTCGGGTTGCTGTCGTCGCTCGACGAACATGCCGTGAACGCACTCTGGCCGCAGACGAGGGTGGCGGCCATCACCCATTGCATGATTTTCTTCATTTCAAAACTTTTTAGGGTTTCACAAGTTGGGATGCTTTAGCGTGCAAAGGTAGTCATATTCCCTTGGTATCACGCTGTCCAAACGGCCTTGCCCCGCAAGTTTTGAGAATTCTGAAGCAGTTTTTTACAATTCTGAAGTTCGCATCCACTCCGTCGCGGTCGTTCCCATGCTTTGCTTGAACGCAGCATTGAACGTGCTGTAACTGCGGAAGCCGCTCTCGAGGGCCAGCTGCTTGACCGATGTGGGCTGGCTGACGGTGGCGGCCTCATGATAGAGGCGGACGAAGTGCTGGATGCGAAGGTCGTTGATGTAGGCGTTGTATGTCGTGCCCTGAGTAGAGAAATACTGGCTGAGGTAGGAGCGGTTGATGCCGATCTCGGCGGCCAGCTGCGTGGCGGTAATGTCGTGTTGCAGATAGAGCTGCCCGTCCTCGCAGTGCTGCTTCAGCTTGGCTTCGATGATCTTGGACAAGCTAAGCGGCAGAGCCGAACGGTCGCGAATGGGAGGCGGTAGGGCGCCCGCCTCACCCTCCGTGTTGTCCGGCTCTATTGCCTCGGTGCCGTCTGTCTCGATGGCGAACGAGTCGTCCTCGGCAGCCGTCAGCGTCTCCACCTGCTGGGTGCCCAGGTCGCTCAGCGTCTCCACCCTCCACAGCAGATAGCCGACGAGTATCACCTCGTTTACCTGCAGTACATACTGCGAGGTCATGCTGTTGATGGCAAAAGAGTAGATACCCATCACCAGCAGCATGACGGCCAGCACAGCAAAACTCTGCCATACCTCCTTGTGCTCCAGGTCGGCATAGTTGTCGCGCAGCCAGCGGCCATATTGTCTTAAAGCACGTACCATATAGACGAACAGGCCAATGCCCAGCAGCAGGATATAGACACGCAGCTTCGGCATGAGGGCATCGTCATGGCTTGCGGCGACCCACGCCATGCCCGCAACGAGCGGCGCTGACACCACCGCCACCGGCCACAGCGGGCGACGACGGTCTTGCAGCATGGCCATTGGTACGACGGCGGCCAGCGGCAAGAGAATCATGCAGTCGAGCAATGCCCCTACACGAAAGTCCCGCATCATCGCCTCGGTAGTGCTACGGAACAGCATCGGCATATACCAGAGGTGACTCAAGGCTATGGCTGCGAAAAACGCCGCTGTCCAGCGGCGCAGACGCACCGGCGGCGTAACGTCGGGCGCAATGCCGTTGGCGCGGCGCAACAGCAGATAGCAACTGGCCATCATGGCGATAGCCGTCACCATCGCGTAAAGAATGATATAGAGGGTATCTTCCCGAATCTGGTCGTACATAATTGAATGGTGTCAGATTACCATGCCTATGCTATCCTCCAGTCGTCAATCAGCTTCGTCTCCGTCGAGAAGTTGATGCCGATCTTGAACAGCTGGCGTGGGTCGGAGGCGAAAGGCAGGGCATAGCCCTTGTCTTCTATCTGCTGCAGGGCGGCCGCGGCGGTCTGGTTGATCTTGAGCTCAAGGATATAGATGTAGTCTGGCGTCTGTATCAGTACGTCTATGCGGCCATTGCTGGTGCACCGCTCCACATTGACATAGAAGCCCAGGAGGCGGAAGAATACATAGAGCGTGTTCTGGAAATACTTCTCCGTGTTGCCCACAACCTGGTAGTCGCCATCGGCAAAGAAGTCCTGCAGACGGTGCATGAAGCCCTCTGCGTCGCCCATTTCCACATCTTTGACAAAACGAGCGATGGAGAACGTACTTTTTCTATCTGTCTTGGGCGTATAGAACGGCAACAGATATTTGATGAAACCCTGTTCTACTTCGCGGTTGGGGAAGCCCAGAGTGTAGGCATCAAAACGCTCGTCGTAGCTCTTCAGCGTCAGGTAGCCACTTTGGTAGAGCAGCGGCAGCGGATTCTCATCCATGATGTCGATGCTGTTGAGCGTATCGGTCGAAAGCTCCTCGGTGGTCATATTCTCCAGAGGGTAGCACGTCTTCTTCAGCTGATGGACCAGGAAAGAGGGGGTGCCCGTTTCAAACCAGTAGTCATTGAACACTTGGCTGCTCAGCGTATTCAGCACACTGAACGGATTGTACATTCCTTCCTTGGCGTACTTACTGAAGTGGTAGCCGTCGAAGTCACGGCGCAGCCGCTCGTAGCACTCCTCTTTGGTCATGTTGTTTGCTTCAGCCAACGCCGCAATGCTCTCATCGAAGTAGGTGTGCAGTTCTTGCTCCGTCATGCCACACACAGCAGAATAGCGATGGTCCAGCGAGAGATCTATGAGGTTGTTCAGGTCGCTGAACACGCTCACCTTTCCAAACTTTGTCACGCCCGTCAGGAATGCGAAGCGGATTTTGGCATCCAGGGTCTTCAGGACTGAATAGAAAGCTTTCAGCTTGTTCCGATAGGCTGTCTGCAAGGGCTCGTTGCCAATAGCTTGCAGCAGTGGTTTGTCATACTCGTCCACCAGAATGACCACCCGCTTTCCGGTCTGCTCGTAGGCCTTTTCAATCACGTGGATGAAGCGTTCCTCCAGCTCACGGTCCTTGAATTCGTCGCCGTACTTCTTCTCCCAGCCTTCTAGATGACGGTTCAGCTCTGCAGCGAGCGAGCTTTCATCCTTATATTCGCGGCTGTTCAGGTCTAAGTGCAGGATAGGGTGCTTCACCCATTCCGTCTCCAAACGCTCTACGGCCAACCCCCGAAACAATTCCCGCTCCCCTTGGAAGAATGCCTCCAGCGTGCTTAGCAGCAACGACTTGCCGAAACGCCTTGGGCGGGAGAGAAAATAGTATTTCCCCTCGTCCACCATTTTCCACATCAGCGCCGTCTTGTCAACATAGACATAACCGTCGCGCCGTATCTCGCCAAAGTTCTGTATGCCGATAGGATATTTCATGAAAGCAACAAAATTTCTATTAAGACGCGGCAAAAATACAACTTGTTTTTTATTTGGACGAGAAAAACGCTGCTTTTTCACCATTCTTAGGAAAAAAGCAGCGTCTTTATATTAAGAATCCCCAAAGCGGCAAGGCCGGGCGGTGCAGGTTCTTCTTATAATTATTATTGGTTCGCCCTATAAGCCGCGATACGCTTGGCTACGTTATCCTTGATATTGCTGTAGTAAAACGTGTAGTCTTCATTATGGAAACTTTTAGAACGTGTCGAACTCCTTGGTGATTTCCGGAATCTGATACCAACAGGACTTCTTGGAATAGTCGGGTGCGCCGCTCATACTGCTGTTTTCTGACTTAAACATCTTTTTAACGGCTTCGTCTCGCAGGTTCTTGAAGCGGATGGTCTGAGGGCTGTCGTTCAATATGACATTATAGGAGTGAGGTACGCCAGGTTCCACGAACGACTCTACTTGTACGCCAGCCAGCTTCAGTTGCTCCACGAAAGCCAAGTCCTCATGAACGAAGAGGTCGAGGGTGCCGACGATGAGGAAGGTTGCGGGGAAGCCTTTGAGCTGCTCGGGTGTGGCTACTGCCGGGGAGTAATAAATAAATTCATCGGCAGGGATTTCCTGTTCATGCTTCAAAAGGGCCCAGCCAGCGACATTCTCGTCTCTATGCCATACGAACTCGCCAGTCATGTCGTCCGGGTGGAGGTCGTCAGGTCCGCCGGTGCGATAGTCGAGCATAGGATAAATGAGCACCGCACCCTTTACAGGCACATCGCCCTTGTCCTTGTTCCACAGTGCCATACGGGTGGTCAGTCCGCCGCCAGCGCTTTCGCCCATAATAACGATATTGTCGCCATCGACATGCAGTTCATCGCCATGCTCGTGGACATAGCGCAGACCCGCGTATGCCTCATCAAGCTCTATGTGATAAGTGTAAGACGGATCGGTCGTCAGCGTGTATTCTGGAGAGAAGACCGTGGCGTTGAGCCTGTTGGCCATCTCGCGGAAGTCGTTGCCATACATCGTAGCGTTGCCTGTAGCGTAGCCGCCTCCATGACAATAATACACGACGGGTGTCTTCTCGTCCTGGCCGACGCCATCGGGACGGTAGAAATAGATTGTAAGTTTCTGTCCTGACTTGGGGCTATCGATGGTGAAATTCTCGCCCTGGTCCTGAACGATGCTCGCAAACTTTGACTCTAAATCCGGGTCAAGGAGGGCTTCCTTGTACTCATCTGCTATGAGGTTGTAGCTTTTGGGAAGTGTCGGAGTTGGGGCAGGGGCGTCGTCTTTGCTGCTGCATGAAGTGAGTACCGTTGTTGTGCCGTAAATCAGGATAGCGGCAAGCATCCATTTTCTCAGATGTCTCATGTTAAGAATGTTTTTGGGGTTAAACATAAATGAAATTGTCGGCAAAGGTAAGCAATACCCCTAAAACAACTGAACCTCTGAGCGCCTGAAGGGTCAGGTTTTGATAATTCAGGAACGATTTTAACGATTCAGTAAGCCTGATTGCAGCAGATCATCCCTGCTCCGCCACCTTGCGCATCCACTCTGTCGCAGTCATTCCCATCACTTTTTTGAAGGCGACACTGAATGTGTTGTAACTGCGGAACCCACTCTGATAGGCCAGTTGCTGGGCGGTTACAGGTTGATGGGTTTCGGCTGATTCATGGTAGAGGTTGATAAAGTGCCGGATGCGCAGACCGTTGATGTATGCATTGTAGGTCATGTTCTGACTGGAGAAGAACTGGCTGAGATAGACACGGTTCATGCCGATGTCCTGTGCAAGCTGAGGGAGGGTGAGGTCGTGCTGCAAATAGAGCTGCGACTCCTCGCAATGCTGTTTTAATAAAGGTCCGATGTCGTTGCGGAAGGTTAATGAGGAACCATGTGGAAGGGCTTGCACCTCTACTTCCACATCATGACCGGGCATACTAAGCTCGCTCAGCGTTTCCACCCGCCACAGGAGGAAGCAGATAAGTACGACGAAGATCACCTGCATAGCGTATTGGTAGGCTGGGCCTTCGCTTATGAACACATAGATGCCGAACACCAGCAGCATGATGGCCAGCACCAAGAAACTCTGCCACACCTCCTTGTGCTCCAGGTCGGCATAGTTGTCGCGCAGCCAGCGACCGTACTGCCTCAATGCACGTACAAAATAAATGATTAAGCCAATGCATATCAACAGGGAATAGACATATACTAACGGCAGAGGGGCATAGCTGCGATGAGCGAGGCAGAACACCTCTCCTACAACAAGCGGAGCCATCATCACGGCGACAGGCCACAGCGGGCGTCTGCGGTCTTGCAGCATGACGAACAATACAATAATTGCCAAAGGAAAAACCGTCATGAAGTCAAGCAACCCGCCAATAAGGTCTGTCACTATAATATCCTCGCTCGAGGACAGGAAGAATATCGGCATATACCACACATGATTCAATGCGATGGAAGCAAAGAACACTCCCGTCCAGCGGCGCAGGCGGACTGACGATGTGACATCAGGGGCGATGGCGTTGGCCCGACGCAGCAGCAGGTAGCAACTGGCCATCATGGCCATCGTTGTCACCACTGTGTAAAGCATGATATAGAGGGTATCTCCCCGAATCTGATCGTACATCATTGAATGGTGTCAGATTTCCATGCCTATGCTATCTTCCAGTCATCAATCAGCTTCGTCTCTGTCGAGAAGTTGATGCCGATCTTGAACAGCTGGCGGGAGTCGGAGGCGAAAGGCAGGGCATAGCCTTTGTCTTCAATCTGCTGCAGGGCGGCAGCGGCGGTCTGGTTGATCTTGAGCTCGAGGATATAGATATAGTCTGGCGTCTGTATCAGGACGTCTATGCGGCCATTGCTGGTGCGCCGCTCCACATTGACATAGAAGCCCAGGAGGCGGAAGAACACATAGAGCGTGTTCTGGAAATACTTCTCCGTGTTGCCCACAACCTGGTAGTCGCCATCGGCAAAGAAGTCCTGCAGACGGTGCATGAAGCCCTCTGCATCGCCCATTTCCACATCTTTGACAAAACGAGCGATGGAGAACGTACTCTTTCTATCTGTCTTGGGCGTATAAAACGGCAATAGATATTTGATGAAGCCCTGTTCTACTTCGCGGTTTGGGAAGCCCAAAATGAAGGAGTCAAAACGCTCGTCGTAGCTCTTCAGCGTCAGGTAGCCGCTTTGGTAGAGCAGCGGCAGCGGGTTCTCATCCATGATGTCGATGCTGTTGAGCGTGTCTGTGGAAAGTTCCTCGGTGGTCATATTCTCCAAGGGGTAACATGTCTTTTTCAGCTGATGGACCAGGAAAGAGGGCGTGCCCGTCTCGAACCAGTAGTCGTTGAACACTTGGCTGCTCAGCGTATTCAGCACACTGAAGGGATTGTACATTCCTTCCTTGGCGTACTTACTGAAGTGATAGCCGTCGAAGTCACGGCGTAGCCGCTCATAGCACTCCTCTTGTGTCATTTCATTAAATGCCGCCACCTCCTTGACGCTGTCGTCGAAATTGGCATGCAGCTCCAGTTCAGTGATACCGCAAATGGTGCTGTACTGAGGCAGCATGGAGATGTCCTTCAGGTTGTTCAGGTCGCTGAACACGCTTACCTTCCCAAACTTCGTCACGCCCGTCAGGAAGGCAAAGCGGATATAGCGGTCGCTGGACTTCAGGGCTCCGTAGAAAGCCTTCAAGGTGCCACGATACTCCGCCTGGAGTTCTTCGTTTCCGATGGCTTGCAGCATGGGCTTGTCGTATTCATCCACGAGAATGACAACGCGAAGCCCAGTCTTCTCGAAGGCGCGACGGATGACTCCTTCAAAACGAGCTCCGAATGATTTCTCGTATGACTCATGACCATACAATTTCTCATTGGTTGACAAGAACAGTTCGATTCTGTCCGACAAGACCTGTGGGGTGTCATATTTCTCGGTGTTCAAGTCGAGGTGCATAATGGGGTAGGCCTTCCAGTCCCACTCCACACCATCTACATAGAGTCCGCGGAAAAGCTCCCTCTCACCGGAGAAGAAGGCTTCCATCGTGCTTAGCAGCAACGACTTGCCGAAGCGTCTTGGGCGGGAGAGAAAGTAATATTTCCCCTCGTCCACCATTTTCCACATCAGCGCCGTCTTGTCAACATAGACATAACCGTCGCGCCGCACCTCGCCGAAGTTCTGTATGCCGATAGGATATTTCATGAAAGCTACAATATTGCTGGTTTGACGGTGCAAAAATACAACTTGTTTTTTATTTGGACGAAAAAATCACAGCTTTTTCACGATTCCCAGGAAAACAAAGAATTCCTCTCCGGCCCGAAGGACATGGAGAACCTCAAAGCTGAGTTCTCCATCCCCCTCACACATTACAGGCCGTCAAGATTCTCCTGGCGGCCTGTTTTATTCAGATGTTACAGGCGAGCCTGTAACGTATGTTTATGCTATGTCCTTGCTCATTTTTCTTTCTTCAGCTGATAACCGTCAATCTTGAGCCATGAATCGCCCTCTTTATAAAAACTATAAGTTTTCTGATTTCCGCTGTTCGTGTACTTGACATCCACCTTACCTGAAATGGTGTAACCGTAATAGCTGTCAGATTGTCTGTTACTGCTTGCTATGCTATAGGTGAACTTGTCATAAGTTCCTACTGTGCGGTCATCAGTATGCCTTTCTCCGGTGCCATCTGATTTGAATGTCCACTCTTCAAAATAGTCTTCAGAAGAGTCGCCACACCATTTGCCAACGAGAGTGGTATCTACACTTCCGCTTCCTTCTTCTTCGTCATCCTTGCTGCAAGCTACGAAGTTCACACTTAATACTGCGGCCACCACGAAGGCCAGCAGGTACCACAAATTCTTTGTCTTCATGTCGTAAATATCATTTAATTGTTGTGCAATATTGCCTCACACCATAAGGAAAGAACTGCGACTTACATCCTTTCAAAAAGAAAAGCGCAGACTTCCGTCATACGCTGCTCAGGCCTTCCACAGCCTCCATCATACTATACGGAAGTCCACGCGATGCGTGAACTCCAACGTATGATGGATCAGGATGCTCTTTGGCTGGGTCGGTGTGGAAGTTTGAGCAGCGATTGAGCAAACAATAAATGTGCGTTTCTAAGAAACACGGTGGCAAAGTTACAACATATTCTTTAAAAATAATGCTGTTTATGTAAAAAATTAGAATAGATAACTTTTTTATGCTTCCGCAACCTTCCAGTCATCAATCAGCTTCGTCTCCGTCGAGAAGTTGATGCCGATCTTGAACAGCTGGCGGGAGTCGGAGGCGAAAGGCAGGGCATAGCCTTTGTCTTCAATCTGCTGCAGGGCGGCAGCAGCTGTCTGGTTGATCTTGAGCTCAAGGATATAGATGTAGTCTGGCGTCTGTATCAGTACGTCTATGCGGCCATTGCTGGTGCGCCGCTCCACATTGACATAGAAGCCCAGGAGGCGGAAGAACACATACAGCGTGTTCTGGAAATACTTCTCCGTGTTGCCCACAACCTGGTAGTCGCCATCGGCAAAAAAGTCCTGCAGACGGTGCATGAAGCCCTCTGCATCGCCACTGCGAACGTCTTTTACGAACTGAGAAACAGCAAACGTACTCTTTCTATCTGTCTTGGGCGTATAGAACGGCAACAGATATTTGATGAAGCCCTGTTCTACTTCGCGGTTGGGGAATCCAAGGGTGTAGGCGTCAAACTCCTTGTCGTAACTCTTCAGCGTCAGGTAGCCACTTTGGTAGAGCAGCGGCAGCGGATTCTCATCCATGATGTCGATGCTGTTGAGCGTGTCTGTCGAGAGCTCCTCGGTGGTCATGGCATCCAGTGGATACCCAGTCTTCTTCAGCTGATAGACGAGGAAAGAGGGCGTGCCCGTCTCGAACCAGTAGTCATTGAAGTGTTTGTTCTTTAGCGTGTTCAATAGGCTGAACGGATTGTACATACCTGGACTCTCCATATTGAAATGGTAACCGTCGAATTCTCGCCTTAGACGGGCGTAACATTCCTCTTTGGTCATGCCGTTAGTCTCAGCCAGTTCACCCACGCCTTTATCGAAGGTCACACGTAGCTCATCTTCGGAAATGCCGCAGATGGTGCTATATTGTGGAAGCATAGAGATATCTTCCAGGTTGTTCAGGTCGCTGAACACGCTTACCTTCCCAAACTTCGTCACGCCCGTTAGGAAGGCGAAGCGGATATAGCGGTCGCTGGACTTCAGGGCTCCGTAGAAAGCCTTCAAGGTGCCACGATACTCCGCCTGGAGTTCCTCGTTTCCGATGGCTTGCAGCATGGGCTTGTCGTATTCATCCACGAGAATGACAACGCGAAGCCCGGTCTTCTCGAAGGCGCGACGCAGTACGCCTTGGAACCGAAGTCCATAGCTCCGCTCATTCTCATTGCGGCCATAGCGCTCCTCCTGACTTGACAGGAATTCTTCAAGCATGTTGTGAAGAGCCTCCGGGGTATCATATTTCTCGGTGTTCAAGTCGAGGTGCATGATGGGATAGGTCTTCCAGTCCCACTCCACACCATCTACATAGAGTCCGCGGAAAAGTTCCCTCTCACCGGAGAAGAAGGCTTCCATCGTGCTTAGCAGCAACGACTTGCCGAAGCGCCTTGGGCGGGAGAGAAAGTAATATTTCCCCTCGTCCACCATTTTCCACATCAGCGCCGTCTTGTCAACATAGACATAACCGTCGCGCCGCACCTCGCCGAAGTTCTGTATGCCGATAGGATATTTCATGAAAGCTACTATATTGCTGGTTTGACGGTGCAAAAATACAACTTGTTTTTTATTTGGACGAAAAAATCACAGCTTTTTCACGATTCCCAGGAAAACAAAGGATAAGCTCATCAACGAAGGCACCGCTCTTCTAAGAGCATCATCTGTTGAGAAAAACCTAAAATACTCAACATTCTTACCCGCTCAACTTTCGCGTTCAACCCTACGAGCCATCCGGTTATTGCCGGAGGGTGACACGCTTGATGAAGACGTTGCGACGGGGATGTTCCTTGGCATCTACTGGCGTACGGCCGATGCGCAGCGCAATAGGCATTCCCTCGACGACCTCGCCGAAGATAGTGTAATCACCGTCCAGATGGGGAGCGCCGCCCTGACGCGCGTAGGTCTGACGTTGCACATCGCTGAAGGGGCGCGGCGGGTTCTGTGCGAGCGCCTCCTCTGCTTCTACCTGCAGACGGTTCAGCAGGTCCTGATGTGCGCCGTGGTCTGTGGCTTTCAGGGCCGCCAGTTCGGCGGCATGATCGTGCTGCAACTGCTCAAAGCGGGCTGCCACCTTCCCTTCGTAGAGGAGGGCTTGCAGCTCTGAGAGTTCCGCAGAGCTGTATTTCTTCCCCGTCACGATGTACCATTGCAGGGCACTGGAGCGGCGGTCGGGGTTGATGCTGTCGGGCTCGCGGGCTGCGGCGAGGACACCCTGACGGTGGAAATAGCGGGGATAGTGGATCTCGGCCGGCAGCGACTCTGTCGTCACTGCCGTCGTCTCATCGGCTCCGGCTTGGATGACCATTTCGGGCACGATGCGATTGAAGGGCCGGTTGTCGTAGGCATGAGCCTCTACGTTGCGGACGAAGTTGTCGCGGTGAAGGGGTGTGTCATCGTAGAGACGCACAACGATGTCGCCCTCCGATGTCTCGATGAGCACCTCCGTGCCGCCATGCGCCTTGCCTTTTCCCGTGCACGAACCCGCCAGCATCATGATGCCCAATCCCATCACGATGCCCGCCATCTTCCATAATCTTTGAGTCCTCATTGTCTGGTATTTGCCGCAAAGATACGACTTCTTCTGGCAATTCACCAAAAGAAGTCGCACATTTTTCACTTTCAGCCTCCAAAATGAGCCTCGCGAGAGTATCGGAGCAAGAAAACTTTTGCGGAAAACATTACGAACTTTGCGAAGGGCGCTCACCTCATCTGTCAGGCCGTCTCGGCCATCAGATCCTTACGGCCAATGAGACTGAAGATCGTGATTTGATTATCATCGTTCAGGATTCTCAGCGTACGCAGAACCTCATTGAGCGTAGAGCCGCTGGTGGCCACATCGTCAATGACCAATACGTTCTGCTGGCGAATGGTGCGGCAAAGCTCCTCATCGGCCTGGGTAGCAAAACGCAGGAATTCCTGCATATACGGACGGAAACGGCTCTTCTTCACGTCGCGCGCGATGGTAAAGTAATCCTTCTGATGGATCAACTCCAGCATCTGCCCTATGCTCTGCCGCACCTCTGCTTTCTGAGCCTCAGTATAACGCGGTCGGCCGTTCTCCAAGACATCATCGAGGTAAGCTTCCTGAAAGCCATCCATATCGAATGAGATCCGGGAAGGAAGCTGCTTGATGAGCTCCATCTTGCGAAGCGTAGGCTGAGCGAAGCGGTAGATGTAGCGGAGCATGTATTGATTGACACGGCTGGTGGATTCAGGCATCACCACGAGGTCATAGTCATAAAGGTTGATCTTATGGCTCAAGTTGTTGATAGCCTTCTGGATAAACTGAGTCAGGTCGGGCTTATCCTGCAGCGAGGGGCTGAACTTCACGTACTTTATGAAGGCCGTTCGCACCGCGCCCTCCGTCTGTTCGGAGAACTCATAACCATAGTAGAAGCATTTCCCGAAGGCTTCCACCTGATAGCCATCGCCCGTCAGGCTGACGATGTCCTCAGCGCCGTCATGTTCAAAGTCGAACACAAACCGCTGCTCCTCGTTATCGAATCTTACGCCCATAATCGTTTACAGTCCATTATAAAATCATGCCGCAAAGATACGACTTCTTCTGGCTATTCACCAAAAGAAGTCGCACATTTTTTCACTTTCAGCCTCCAAAATGAGCCTCGCGAGAGTGTCGGAGCAAGAAAACTTTTGCGGAAAACATTACGAACATTGCGAAAAGCCACCGGGGCCTACGCAGCCCGGAGGGGGACTGCGTAGTAGGAGTGGTTGGAGTGGCCTTCGCGGCGGAGGTAGCCGAGGGCCTGGAGCGTGATGCCGAGGCGGATGGAGTTGCTCTTCGTGTCCTCGATGGCGGGGTAGTCGGCAGCGATGATGGCGAGCATCTCGGACGTCGTCAGCGGGCGCACGAACTCGCCCTCCTCAGGCAGGCGGAAGCAGGAGACGACCATCGTCTCCAGGTCGAGGGAGTTCTGGTAGCGCACGTTGGCGCGCTGGATGGCCTGCGTCTCCTCGGCCGTGAACCAGTAGCGCTCGCCGCGCTGCAGCTCTGCCAGCACCTGTGCGTAGAGCTGTTCGTAGTCGATCTCGGCGGTGTTGTCGATGAGCTGTCCGCGTGGCACCTCGATGCAGAGGTAGCGGCGCGAACCCGTGTGGTCGCGCAGGGGGTGACGGTTGTTGGTCGTCGCCACGAAGGAGGCGAAGCGCAGGCGGTCGCTCTGCTCGCGGCCGTAGATGGGGCGCCCGTTCACGCGCACCTTCGAGAGCATCTGCTTCAGCTCCGCCTGCTGGCGGGGTCGGATCTGATCCAGCTCGTCGAGGTTCACGATGAGGTTGTTCGTGAGCGCCATCTCCTTGTCGAACTTGTTGCCCAGGTTCACGTGGTCGAGGTAGTACTCGCGCAGGTGCTCAGGCAGCAGGCGCTGGCAGAAGGTGCTCTTGCCGCAGCCTTGCTCGCCGATGAGCGTGGGCACGCACTCGTTGCCGTGCAGCGCGTCCCGCTGCTGCCAGTGGGCTACCGTCGAGCGCAGCCACACCGTGAGCCAGTACTTCCGTTCCGACGTCAGCCCGGGAATCAGCCCGAAGAGGTAGCTGACGCGGTCCTTGCCGTCCCACGCGGGCAGGCCGTCGAGCCACTCCGCGATGGGGTTCCACTCGGGCGTGGCGTCGCTGTAGATGACGTCGGCGAGCAGCCCCTTCACGTTCGCCTCGTCGGGCAGTGCCTTGCGCGCCTCCACGGCAATGCCGTTCAGCACCTTCTTGTCCAGATGGCGCCACGTCGCCGACGCAGCCTGCGGCCGGCAAACTTGCTGGCAGCCCGCCTGCTGGCAGCCCTTTTGCTGGCAGCCCGCCTGTGCCCCGCGCATACGTACCTCTGTCTTATCCGAGAGCACGTTGTGGCGGAACTCATAGCGCTCGCCCAGGAAGAGCTCGATGGGCAGCAGCGCCTCCTGCGAGGCCTGTCCCGCCTGGTGGGCCGGTTCGTTGATGCTCGCTTGGAGCTGTCCGCTTTCACTCATGTCAAGTTGTTCACTGTTGTTCATGCTAAGTTGTTCACTGTTGTTCATGCTAAGTTGTTCACTGTTGTTCATGTTAAGTTGTTCACTGTTGCTCATGCCGAGCAGGTTTTTGTTGTTCAGATTTTCCATAGTGTAAATAAGGGTTTGAAGAAAAAGGGTTAATAAATAGATGATAGATCACGGTGAATTGCAATTCGGCTGCAAAGATACAAAAATTTTTTGCGCTTGTCAAGTTTTTCTTTTTCTTCAACGCTCCATGTATCAACGCCTTACACAATGCATCGCCAGCGCCTTCTCCCCATACTGCAAACCTGTTATCCCTGCATTGCATACGCTTCAGGACCGCAATCTATACGCGTTAGCATCCCGATGCTTACATTTCCGCGCATTGCGCTTTCTGCACATCGCAACGCGCTTTCTGCACGTCGCGATGCGATTCGGTCACGTCACAACGCGTCTTTAACTATGCTTAACGTTCTTAATTTGTATGGTTCGCGAAGATGACGTATATTTGCAGCGTCAATCACACGTTTACCTATGCTGGAATACTACAAACAGGAAATGCGCGACCTGCGCGACCCCGAGTCGGGACGGATGCGTGAAGTTTATAAGGTGCTGCTCAACCGCAGCGTGACCGCCGAGCGATTCATGGATTACATGGCTGCCCACTCCTCGCTCACGGAGGGCGAGACACACCAGGCGTGCATCACCATCGCCGAGTTCCTGGGAGAACTGCTGGCGCGCAACGGCAGTGTCACCCTGCCCGGCATCGGCACCTTCACCGTGGGCATCCGCGCCAAGAAGGGCAAGGAGAAGGGGCTGTCATCCCGGACGGTCGCCATGAGCGCCACGGGACAGCCGCTCGGCGGCGCTGCCGGAACAGCAGAAGGGGAAGGCTCGCCGTCCGGCGACGAGCACCAGATCAACGCCCGCAGCATCGAAGTGGGGCGCATCAACTTCCGCTGCAGCAAGGAGCTCCTGAAGGATGTCAGTCACCGCCTCCACCCCGAAGGCAGCTTCCGCCAGTCCCGCTACTTCGGCTACGTACCCCTCTACGAGCCCATCATCCAGAAGCGCACACAGCGCTTTGCCGCTGCCCGCGACTACCTGCGGACGCACCGTTTCATGCGCATCACCGACTACATGGACTTCACCGGCCTCTCCTACACCACCGCCCAGCGCGAGCTGAAGCTGGCCTCCACCCTCACCCACTCCGGCATCGCCGCCACCGGTCGCGGCAGCCACCGCATCTACGTCCTCTCGGCATCTGCCGCTGCGCAAAGTTCGTAATGTTTTCCGCAAAAGTTTTCTTGCGCAAAGAAAATATATACCTTTGCGACGGAAATAGTATGGATTGAATATGAATACCGTTGGCTGGACGAAAGACTTATTGAGGCATCCACAGCCACGATGGACAAGACGGCCGGGATACTTCAGCTCCCAAGTCTTATCTGCGGCATAGCTGCCATCCTCGCCTTTGGCGGCCCAAAGCGCGGCATTAGTAACGCCAGTCCAATTGGTGTAAAGTGGATGAAAAAGGTAGGGAAATGGGAAGGTGAAGGTGGCATTTTATACAAAAATGAAGGAAAATGTGGCATCATCACATTATTTAACCTGGCTAAAGAACGGTATTGTGAGGATTTTTCGTAACTTTGCGGTGCAAAGTATTTCTAAAAGCAAGAACATGGCACGTGAAGAAAGAAATATAATAGGATATACGGTAGGACTTGTCAGTGAGTCCGCCCTCCGTTTCGGTGTCCGCCCCCGACAGGCTTACGCCTACTTGAAGCGATACAAGGGGATGGAGCACTTACAGCATCACTATGGTGTACTGCACACCCGGTCATTTCCCGATACGGTCGATGTGCTGGCTCAGGTGTGTCAAAACAACGGAGGAGGTCTGCGATGATACGATTCTATTAAAGACTGCAAGAGTTGTATAACCATAAGGGGATCGAAAAGTCTCAATATCAAAGTCCGAGAGATTATTCCTCCACGAAAAGATGAAACAGGCATTAGACCTTGTCATATTGTTATTCGTTATTTCCACTATTATGTTGGTGGGTTGCGCAGGCGGCGGCACGAGCGAGAAGCGGGTGCCGCAGGCAAGCGACTCTCTTTACACCGAAGAGCGGGCGATGGCCATCTATGACACGCTGCCGGAGCGGGCATTGCAGATTCTCGACTCGGCGGAGATAGTGGGCAATTTGCCGGACTACCGCGCCGCACTCTTTCGTGCGAAAGTGCTCAGCAGTTCTTACGTCATGATGCAGCAGGACTCGGCCATCATCATCTGCGAGGCCCTGCTGCGCCACGACGAGGCACAGCGCCGCTCGGCTTTTGCCGCTTGCCCAAGCAAGAACGTCGATTTCCGGCAAGACGTGCTGGAACTGCTGCTGAATGCCTCACGGCGGCGCTATGACTATGAGGAGATGGTACACTGGGCCACGGAACTGGCCGAACTGCTGCGCGGACAAGGCTTGGAGACTGAGGCTCTGCGC